>NZ_JAJPWK010000024.1:0-124164 GCF_046549115.1 Streptomyces sp. x-19
GCAGCCGGTGGCGGCGAGCCCGCCGAGGGCCAGCGCCGAGCCGAAGAGCAGGGTGGTGACGCGTCGTCGGGAGGGGTACACGCGGCAGCTCCTGAGGGGGAGGGGGAGGGGAGGGACGCCCGGGGTGGGGGGCGGGGGGCGGGGCCCCCCCCCCCGGGGGGGGGGGGGGGGGGGGGGCCCCCCCCCCCCCCCGCGGCCCGCTGCCGCCCCGCCCGCCCCCTCGCGCCCACCCGCCCCCGCCCGTACTCACCCGCACTTCGTTGCTCCCGTGGTCCCCTCACCCGCCCGCCCCGTTCCGGATGCTGGAATGCTGGGGCCCGGCAGGCTGGACCGTGTGAAACGTGGGGGGAATGTCGTCGTGGTGGACGTGGAGGACAGCGTGCGGGTGGTCATCGCCGAGGACTCGGTGCTGCTGCGGGAGGGTCTGACCCGGTTGCTGACCGACCGCGGGCACGAGGTCGTGGCCGGCGTGGGGGACGGCGAGGCGCTGCTGAAGACGGTCGCCGACCTGGCCGGCGCGGGCACCCCGCCGGACGTGGTGGTGGCGGACGTGCGGATGCCGCCGACCCACACCGACGAGGGCGTACGCGCCGCCCTCCGGCTGCGCCGGGACCACCCCGGGATCGGGGTGCTGGTGCTGTCGCAGTACGTCGAGGAGCAGTACGCCACCGAGCTGCTGGCCGGATCGACCCGGGGCATCGGCTACCTGCTCAAGGACCGGGTCGCCGAGGTGCGGGAGTTCGTCGACGCGGTGGTCCGGGTGGCCCGCGGCGGCACCGCACTGGACCCGGAGGTGGTCGCCCAGCTGCTCGGCCGCAGCCGCAAGCAGGACGCACTGGCGCACCTGACGCCGCGGGAGCGCGAGGTGCTGGGCCTGATGGCCGAGGGCCGGACCAACTCCGCGGTCGCCCGGCAGCTGGTCGTCAGCGACGGCGCGGTCGAGAAGCACGTCAGCAACATCTTCCTGAAGCTGGGGCTGACGCCGAGTGACGGGGATCACCGTCGGGTGCTCGCGGTCCTCACCTACCTCGGCTCCTGACGACCTGGCACCCTGCCAGATGTCACCGATGCGCGGATCTACCGATACTCGGAGCCCTGGTCGTAGAACCATGGCCCTAGCACCAATGGACGAGACCGGTGCGGCATGGAGACAGGGGGGACGGGGACAGTGATTCGATGACGAACCAGGACAGAACGGTGTCTCATCTCGGCGTCCACAATGTGGCCGCCCCAGGGAAGGGCACCCTTACCCAAGTACGATGGTTATGGGACAACCGGTCGGTACGACACGTCCTACGCCCTGCGTCCGGCGGGGATGCCGCACCCCTTGAGGGAGGTCCGAAGCAGTGACCAGCCAGGTCAGTAGCACAGCCGAGCAGGCCGACGGAGCGCTAGTCGGGGAACAGCGCACGTCCGGCGACGGCGGCCCGGGCAAGGAAGTCCGGCGCCTGGACCGGGTGATCATCCGGTTCGCCGGCGACTCCGGTGACGGTATGCAGCTCACCGGTGACCGTTTCACGTCCGAGACGGCGTCGTTCGGCAACGACCTGTCGACGCTGCCCAACTTCCCCGCCGAGATCCGGGCCCCCGCCGGAACCCTCCCGGGCGTCTCCAGCTTCCAGCTGCACTTCGCCGACCACGACATCCTCACCCCCGGCGACGCGCCGAACGTCCTGGTGGCGATGAACCCGGCCGCGCTGAAGGCCAACATCGGCGACGTGCCGCGCGGCGCGGAGATCATCGTCAACACCGACGAGTTCACCAAGCGCCCGATGGCGAAGGTCGGCTACGAGACCAACCCGCTGGAGGACGGCTCGCTGTCGGCGTACCACGTCCACCCGGTGCCGCTGACGACGCTGACCATCGAGGCGCTCAAGGAGTTCGGGCTCTCCCGGAAGGAGGCCGAGCGCAGCAAGAACATGTTCGCGCTGGGCCTGCTGTCGTGGATGTACCACCGGCCGACCGAGGGCACCGAGAAGTTCCTGCGGGCGAAGTTCGCCAAGAAGCCGGACATCGCCGAGGCGAACGTCACCGCCTTCCGCGCCGGCTGGAACTTCGGCGAGACCACCGAGGACTTCGCCACCTCCTACGAGGTCGCGCCGGCCACCACCGCCTTCCCCACCGGCACCTACCGCAACATCTCCGGCAACCTCGCGCTGTCCTACGGCCTGATCGCCGCCGCGCGCCAGGCCGACCTGCCGCTGTACCTGGGGTCGTACCCGATCACCCCGGCCTCCGACATCCTGCACGAGCTGTCCCGGCACAAGAACTTCGGCGTGCGGACGTTCCAGGCGGAGGACGAGATCGCCGGCATCGGCGCGGCGCTGGGCGCGGCGTTCGGCGGGTCGCTGGCGGTCACCACCACCTCCGGGCCGGGCGTGGCCCTGAAGTCGGAGACCATCGGCCTCGCGGTCAGCCTCGAACTCCCGCTGCTGATCGTCGACATCCAGCGCGGCGGCCCCTCGACCGGTCTGCCCACCAAGACCGAGCAGGCCGACCTGCTCCAGGCGATGTACGGCCGCAACGGCGAGGCACCGGTGCCGATCGTGGCGCCGAAGACACCGGCCGACTGCTTCGACGCGGCGCTGGACGCGGCCCGGATCGCGCTCACCTACCGCACCCCGGTCTTCCTGCTCTCCGACGGCTACCTGGCCAACGGCTCGGAGCCCTGGCGGATCCCCGAGGTCGACCAACTCCCCGACCTGCGCGTGCAGTTCGCCACCGGCCCCAACCACCAGCTGGCGGACGGCACCGAGGTGTTCTGGCCGTACAAGCGCGACCCGGAGAGCCTGGCCCGCCCGTGGGCCGTCCCCGGCACGCCCGGCCTGGAGCACCGCATCGGCGGCATCGAGAAGCAGGACGGCACGGGCAACATCTCCTACGACCCGGCCAACCACGACTTCATGGTCCGCACCCGCCAGGCCAAGGTGGACGGCATCGACGTCCCCGACCTGGAGGTCGACGACCCGGCGGACGAGTCCGGCGCCGGCGCGCGCACCCTCGTCCTGGGCTGGGGGTCGACCTACGGGCCGATCACCGCGGCGGTCCGACGGGTCCGGGGCGCCGGGCAGCGCATCGCCCAGGCGCACCTGCGCCACCTCAACCCCTTCCCGGGGAATCTGGGCGAGGTCCTGGCGCGTTACGACGAGGTCGTCGTGCCGGAGATGAACCTCGGTCAGCTCGCCACCCTGCTGCGCGCCAGGTACCTCGTCGACGCGCGCTCGCACACCCAGGTCAGCGGGATGCCGTTCAAGGCGGAGCAGCTCGCGGAGGTCCTTAAGGAGGCCATCAATGACTGACACGGTCTCGGAGAAGCCCTCCCAAATCGAGGCGCTCTCCCTGGTGCCCAAGGCCACGGCGAAGCAGTCCATGAAGGACTTCAAGTCGGACCAGGAAGTGCGCTGGTGCCCCGGTTGCGGTGACTACGCGGTCCTCGCCGCCGTCCAGGGCTTCATGCCGGAGCTCGGCCTGGCCAAGGAGAACGTCGTCTTCGTCTCCGGCATCGGCTGCTCCTCCCGCTTCCCGTACTACATGAACACCTACGGGATGCACTCCATCCACGGCCGCGCCCCGGCCATCGCCACCGGCCTGGCCTCCTCGCGCCGCGACCTGTCGGTCTGGGTGGTCACCGGTGACGGCGACGCGCTGTCCATCGGCGGCAACCACCTCATCCACGCCCTGCGGCGCAACGTCAACCTCAAGATCCTGCTGTTCAACAACCGGATCTACGGGCTGACCAAGGGCCAGTACAGCCCCACCTCCGAGGTCGGCAAGATCACCAAGTCGACGCCGATGGGCTCGCTGGACGCACCGTTCAACCCGGTCTCGCTGGCGCTCGGCGCCGAGGCGTCCTTCGTGGCCCGCACCGTCGACTCCGACCGCAAGCACCTCACCTCGGTGCTGCGCGCGGCCGCCGCCCACCCAGGCACGGCGCTGGTGGAGATCTACCAGAACTGCAACATCTTCAACGACGGCGCCTTCGAAGCCCTCAAGGACAAGGAGCAGGCCCAGGAAGCGGTGATCCGGCTGGAGCACGGGCAGCCGATCCGGTTCGGCGCCCTGGCCCCCGACGGCTTCGGCTCCAAGGGCGTGGTCCGCGACCCGGCCACCGGCGACCTCAAGGTCATCGACGTCCGGGAGCAGGGCGCCGGCGCGGTCCTGGTGCACGACGCGCACAACCCCTCCCCCACCACGGCGTTCGCCCTGTCCCGGCTCGCCGATGCCGACACCCTGCACCACACCCCCATCGGTGTGCTGCGCGACGTCGACCGGCCGGTCTACGACACGCTGATGTCCGAGCAGCTGGACAGCGCCGTCGAGCAGAAGGGCAAGGGGGACCTGGCGTCCCTCCTCGCCGGCAACGACACCTGGACGGTCGTCGGCTAGCAGGTCCCGGGCCGGCTTCCGGCCGAACCTCCCGCGGGTGTCCGCGGGGAGCGCACCGCCGCTCCCCGCGGGCACCCGCTCGGCTTTTCCGGACCCGGCCGAGGACGTGCCCGCCCCGTCCGCGGGGCCCGCGCTCCCGACCCTTCACACCCCTGTCATGACCGTCTAACGGAACGGACATGACAGGAAGGGCGGACGGCGCTACCTTGCACAGGATCGACTCCGCGCGACCTGGAGGGCCCCTTGCCGCCTCGAACCGACCAACGCGCCGGCCTCGCGTACGGCCTCGCCGCATACACGATGTGGGGCCTGCTGCCGCTGTACTGGCACCTGTTGGACGCCGCCGCGCCGGCCGAGATCCTGGCCCACCGCATGCTCTGGTCGCTGCCGGTCGCGGTGATCATCCTGGCGGTGCTGCGCCGCTGGTCCTGGATACGCCCGCTGCTGCGCCAGCCCAAGCGCATCGGGCTGATCCTGGTCTGCGCGTGTGTGATCTCGCTGAACTGGTTCCTCTACATCTGGGCGGTCAACGCCGGGCACGTGCTCGAAGCCTCGCTCGGTTACTTCATCAACCCGCTGGTCAGCATCGCCTTCGGGGTACTGGTGCTGCGCGAACGGCTGCGGCCGCTGCAGTGGACCGCGGTGGGCGTCGGCGCACTGGCCGTCGTGGTGATGACCGTCGCCTACGGCCGGATGCCGTGGATCGCACTCGGGCTGGCCCTGTCGTTCGCGACGTACGGGCTGGTGAAGAAGAGCATCAAGCTCGACGGCATCGAGGGCTTCAGCGCCGAGACCGCGCTCCAGGCGCTGCCGGCGCTGGGCTACCTGGTCTTCCTCGGGATCCGCGGGGAATCCGTCTTCGTCACCGGCGGAACCGGGCAGGCCCTGCTGCTCGCCGCGTGCGGCATCGCCACCGCGGTGCCGCTGATCTGCTTCGGCGCCTGTGCGGTGCGGCTGCCGCTGACCACGGTCGGCATGCTCCAATACCTGGCCCCGACCTTCCAGTTCCTGCTGGGGCTGACGGTCTTCGGCGAGCGGATGCCGCCGGAGCGCTGGGCCGGCTTCGCGCTGGTGTGGGCCGCGCTGGTGCTGCTGACCTGGGACGCGCTGCGAACCGCCCGGCGGGGGCGCACCGCGCTGGCGACCGCCGGGGCGCGGGCGGGCGAGGCCGTCGCCGCCGAGGCGGACCGGGCCTCGCGGCCGACGCCGGCGGAACGCCCCGGCCCGGCCCCGGACGCCCGGACGGCCGGCCCGGAGGCCGCGCCCGGCACCGTCACGCCGTGACGTCGCGGGTGGTGAACCGCGCCCAGGCGGCCGAGCCGAACACCGCCGCGTAGAGCGCCTGGAGGCCCAGATCCCGCTGGATCCCGTCCCAGTAGACCGGGTCGCGGAGCAGGTCGGCGAAGGACAGCCAGTAGTGCGGGAAGAGGTACGGCTGGATGGCCTGGAGCTGCGGTATGCCGTCCAGGATCTGGGCGGTGAGCACCAGGCCGACGGTCGTGGCCATGGCGGCGACGCCGCTGTCGGTGAGCGTGGAGACGAACAGCCCGAGGGCCGCCACCCCGAGGAGGGAGAGCGCCACCACCCCGGCGATGGCCAGGGCTCGCAGCAGCCCCTCACCGAGGGAGATGGACGTCCCCGACAGCAGCGTCACGTCCCCCAGCGGGAACAGCAGCGCGCCGGTGGCCAGCGCGGACAGCGCCACGACGAGCGTGCCGGCCAGGCAGAACGCCACGACCGTGCCGAACTTGGCGAGCAGCAGCCGGCCGCGGCCGGCGGGCGCGACGAGGAGGTAGCGCAGCGTCCCGGTGTGCGCCTCGCCGGCGACGGCGTCCCCGGCGATCACCCCGACCGCCATCGGCAGGAACACCGGCAACGTCACCGCGAGAGCGGTGAACACCAGGAAGAGGCCGTTGCCGGCGACCGCCGTGAGGAACGCCGGCCCCCGCCCGTCGCCGCCCCCGGACCGCCCGGCCTGGATCCGGACCGCGACGCCGACCAGCACCGGCACGGCCGCCAGAACCGCCAGCAGCACCAGGGTGCGCCAGCGCCGGAAGGTGGTGCCGAGCTCGCTGCGCAGCAGGTCCGCCGACCACGACGGCCGGCGGCGCGCCGCCGCCGGCGGTGCCGTCCCGGCCGGTGGCGCCTGGCCCTCAACCCGCGACATCGAATCCCTCCCCGGTGAGCCGGACGAAGACGTCCTCCAGGGACGGCCGTTCGGTGCCGAAGGCCCGGACCCGGACCCCGGCGCGGACCAGTGCGGCGTTCAGCTCCGCCGGGTCCGGCGGGGGCGCGCCGTCCGGGACCGCCGCGGGCAGCTCGCCGCCGACCCGGTCGCCGTCGGCCCGCAGGCCCCTCAGGCCGTGCTCCTTCAGGACCCGGACCGCGTCGGCCGGATCGGGGGTGGTCACCGTCAGCCGGACCTGGCCGCCGCCGGGGCCCAGGACGGCGGCGGTGAGCCCGGCGACCGGGCCCTGGGTGACCAGCCGGCCCCGGGCCATCACCGCGGCGTGCGTGCAGACCTGCTCGATCTCGTCGAGGAGGTGGGAGGAGAGGAAGACGGTGGTGCCGTCCGCCGCCAACTCCCGCACCAGGGCGCGGATCTCCCGCATGCCCTGCGGGTCCAGGCCGTTGGTCGGCTCGTCCAGCACCAGCAGCTCGCGGGGCTGGAGCAGGGCCGCGGCCAGCCCCAGCCGCTGCTTCATGCCGAGGGAGTAGGTGCGCGCCTTCTTGCCGGCCGCGGCGGCCAGGCCGACCCGCTCCAGCGCCCGGCCCACCCGCGCGGTGCGGGTGCGGGGGTCGGCGGCCGGATCGGCGGCGTCGAACCGCCGCAGGTTGTCCCGCCCGCTGAGGAAGCCGTAGAGCGCCGGCCCCTCGATGAGGGCCCCCACCCTGGGGAGCACCTCGCGGACCGCGCCGGGCATCGGCCGGCCGAGCACCCGGGCGGTGCCGGCGGTCGGCTCGATCAGCCCCATCAGCATTCGGATGGTGGTGGTCTTGCCGGAGCCGTTGGGCCCGAGGAAGCCGAAGACGCTGCCGCGCGGCACGGCGAGGTCCAGCCCGTCGACGGCGGGGCGCGCGCCGCGGTAGGTCTTGGTCAGTCCCCGGGTCTCGATCACCCGGTGCGCGTCGTGCGGTGCCGCGCGCCCGTCGTCCGCGGCGGCTGGTGGTGGCACGTTCTCCCCCAACTCCTCGTGTGCGGCGGCCCTCGGGCCGTCGGCCGGGCGCGCGGTGGACCGCCTACGGGCCGCGCCGCGCCCTCCGAACCGGAGGTGCGGCGCGGCCCGGTCGCCGGCCGTGGACCGTTACTTCTTCGCGGCGTCGGCCGCGGCGATCAGGGCCTGCTTGTCGACGGCGCCGACGTAGACCGTG
This sequence comes from Streptomyces sp. x-19, assembly GCF_046549115.1. Lineage (NCBI taxonomy): Bacteria > Bacillati > Actinomycetota > Actinomycetes > Kitasatosporales > Streptomycetaceae > Streptomyces > Streptomyces sp. x-19. Next base: position 7,759 of record NZ_JAJPWK010000024.1, read on the forward strand.
CCGTCGTCGGTCACCAGGGCGTTGACCAGTCGGGTGCTGAAGACGTGCCCGGAGCCGAAGCCGCCGGTCACCTTGGTGCCCAGGCTGTCCAGGAACTTCCCGGCGTCGCCCTTGGTGAGCTGGTCCTTGCCGGCCGGGCCGCCGGCGCCCTTGAGGGTGGCGATGGACGTCCAGCCCTTGCCGAGGACGTCGAACCCGCCGAAGTCCTTCGGGCCCTTGTGCTCCGTGGAGCCCTTGGCGCCCTTGAGGTCCTTGAGGTCCTTGAGGTCCTTGCCGTGCTGGCGGGCGGCCTGGTCGCCGCTCACGACCTTGGCGCCCTTGGGCGGCGTGAAGGAGAAGCTGTCCGCCGCCGGGCGGGCGAAGTCGACGCGGGTGTAGCCGACGTCGATCGCGGCCGGGCCACCGCTCTTCGGGGTGAGGGTGAACTTCAGCGGGACGCCGTTGGCGGCGTCCACCGCGACCCGGATCGAGCCGACCGTGGAGGCGGCCTGCTTGGGCTTGATGACGAGCTGGTAGGCATCCCGCCCGGCGACCTTGGCGGTGTCGCCGACCGTCACCGAGGTGGTGTCCCCGGCCGCCTTCAGCGCCTGCTGGGCGAGCTCCTGCGGGGTGGCGCCCTGCAGTCCCTTGGGGAGGCCCTCGGGCGCACCGCGCTGCGGGCCGCGGTGGGCGTCCCGGGGAGCGGTGTGGTGCATGGCGCTGTTGCTGCCGCTGTCGTACGCCCAGACGTCCGTGCCGTTGTGGATGAGGGTGTAGTCGGCGGAGCCGCCGACGATCGACACGCGCTGCTTCTCGGGGCCGTCGACGGCGACCCGCAGGGTGTGCGTACCGGACGCGAGCTCGGTCAGCTTGCTCTGCGGCGACGCCGCGCCGCCCGCGCCCTTCTCGCCGCCCTGGCCGCCGCCGAAGCCGCCGACGCCCGCGCCGCCCGGCAGGCTGGGCAGGCCGAGGTCCGTGGTGACCTGGACCGTGCCGGACAGCTGCTGGACGTCGGACTTGGCGATCTTCGCTATCAGGTCCTGGGCGGAGATCTTCGGCAGGTCCGGCGAACCGGAGCCGGCGAACGCCGGGACCAGCCCGATCGTCGCGGCCGCCACCCCCGCCACCGCGACCGGTACGGCGTACCGCACCGCCTTGCGACGCTTCGTGGAGCGTCCCCCGTCCCATTCCCCGGTGACCTCGGTCGGTTCGTTCCGTGGCATCTGGCCTACCTCCGTGGTGTGCGGCGGTGCAGGGTCGTCCACTCGTCCACCCGCCGGGCCATGATGACCCGCCCCGCCGCTTCGTGGTGTCTCCATCTCACCAAAAGCTGCCGATGCTGGCGTCAACCCGCAGGGCCAACTCCGCGTACTGCTGTGGGATGACGCCCGGCCGCCGTCCGGCCGCGCCCGTACGCCGCGGGTCGCACCGCCCGTGGCGGAATGCCGTAGGGGACGGCCCGGGGAACGCCGGGGACGGGCCGGTGGGCCCGGGGCGCGCGACGCGGCGCGGGCACCCGCGGCGGAGGTCAGCCCGCCCGGTGCACGACGGTGTCGCAGAGCCCTTCCAGGGCGGCCTTCGCCATGCATTCCGGCAGCGGCACCAGCATCGCGCGGGCCTGCTCGGCGTAGCGCACGGTGTCCCGGCGGGCCTGCTCCAGGGCCGGGTGGGCGCGCAGTCCGGCCAGCGCCTCGGCGTGCCGGGCGTCGTCGGTGAGGTCGCCGGCCAGCAGCTCGCACAGCGCGCGGTCCTCGGCGGTGCCCGCGCTGCTCTCGGCGAGCGCCCGCAGCCGCAGCACGGGCAGCGTCGGGATGCCTTCGCGCAGGTCGGTGCCGGGCGTCTTGCCGGACTCGTGCGAGTCGCTGGCGATGTCCAGGACGTCGTCGGCCAACTGGAAGGCGGTGCCCAGCCGCTCGCCGTACTGGGTGAGGATGTTGACGGTCGTCTCGTCGGCGCCGGACATCATCGCGCCGAACCGGCCGGCGACCGCGATCAGCGAGCCGGTCTTGCCGGCGATGACGTCCAGGTAGTGCTCGATCGGGTCGCGGCCGTCGCGCGGTCCCGCGGTCTCCAGGATCTGGCCGGTCACCAGGCGCTCGAACGCCTCGGCCTGGATCCGGACCGCGTCGGGGCCGAGGTCGGCGAGGATGTGCGACGCGCGGGAGAAGAGGAAGTCGCCGGTCAGCACCGCGACGGAGTTGCCCCAGCGGGCGTTGGCGCTGGCCACGCCGCGGCGCACCTCGGCCTCGTCCATCACGTCGTCGTGGTAGAGCGTCGCCAGGTGGGTGAGCTCGACGACGACGGCCGCGGGGACCACGCCGGGGCTGTACGGGTCGCCGAACTGGGCGGCCAGCATCGCCAGCAGCGGCCGGAACCGCTTGCCGCCGGCGCGCACCAGGTGCTGCGCGGCCTCGGTGATGAACGGCACGTCGCTCTTGGTGGCCTCCAGCAGGCCCTCCTCGACAGCCGCCAATCCGGCCTGGACATCGGCTTCGAGAGCCTGGTCCCGCACGCTCAGCCCAATGGGCCCGACGACGGTCACGAGGGGTACTCCTGTCTGCTGACGATCAAACTGAATGTCGATCTGTCGCTGTCTCCACCATTGGCCAGCGTATCCGGTCACGGTTGGATCACCGCGAGCGCCCGCCCCCCGAACCACTCGCCCAGCACAGAAGCCGTCCCGGGGGTAGGTTTCCGATCGTCGCCCGGTTCGGCGTTTCCGTGGGAGAGATGGGGCAGCAGGGGTTTCAAACGACTCAGAAGTCCCTTGCGTCACAGTGGCGACCGGACGAAACCGGCACTACCGGGAGCGATCGCGCCCCGCCGAGCACACCGCATTGTTCACTCTCTCCAGGAGCCGGCGAATTCGCCGGCGGGCGACGCGGCGACCGATTCCGGCCATCGCCCCGGACGCCCCACCCGCCACCGCGGACACCTCCCCCGCACCCACCCACCCTCAATGCCCCACAGGGCGCACCATGCCCGAATTAGGCACTGTGGCAAGGTTTTTCCCGACTCCGGCGGTCCGTCGCGTCCCGACCCACCGCCCCGCCCGCAGCTTCCCGGCCCGCTACCGCTCCTTCCCGGCCGAGGACCACCCCGGTGATCGCCGCCGGTCGTACCCTGATCGACGGACCCACCGGTCCACGGGGCACCCTTCCCCAGGCTCCCCACGCGGTGCGAGCAGGGGGCACCCCACAGGCCGGCCGCCCACCGGCGACGACGAGCGCGAGGAGCACTGTCCATGCCCGAGCAGAGCCCGTTCGACCTGACCGAAGGCGACCCCTTCGGCCCGCACACCCTCCCCTACGGCGTCTTCAGCACCACCGACGCACCCGGCCTGCGCCGGCTCGGCGTCCGCTACGGCCGGCACGTCCTGGACCTGGGCGCCCTGCCCGACGCCCTGCCCGACGTCGTCCCCGCCGCGCACGCCGCCCTGCTCACCGCCGGCACCCTCAACCCGCTGTTGGCCGCCGGCCGCCCGGTGTGGCAGGAGGTCCACGCGGCCGTCCGCACCGCCCTCACCGACCCGGCGCACCGCACCACGGTGGCCCCGCTGCTGCGCCCGTTGGACGACGTCACCCTCCACCTGCCCTTCGACGTCGCCGACTACGTCGACTTCTACTCCAGCGAGCACCACGCCACCAACGTCGGCCGGATCTTCCGCCCCGACGACGCCGCGCTGCCGCCCAACTGGAAGCACCTGCCGATCGGTTACCACGGTCGGGCCGGCACCGTCGTGGTCTCCGGCACCCCGGTGGTGCGGCCGCACGGCCAGCGCAAGGCGCCGGCCGACGCGGCACCGGTCTTCGGCCCGTCCACCCGCCTGGACATCGAGGCCGAGGTCGGCTTCGTCGTCGGCACGCCCTCCACCCTGCACGCGCCGGTCGGCCTGGACGCCTTCCGCGAGCACGTCTTCGGCGTCTGCCTGGTCAACGACTGGTCCGCACGCGACATCCAGGCGTGGGAGTACGTGCCGCTCGGCCCGTTCCTCGGCAAGTCCTTCGCCACCTCCGTCTCCGCCTGGATCACCCCGCTCGACGCCTTCGACGCGGCCCGTACGGCACCGCCCGCCCGGGACGTGCCGCCGCTGCCGTACCTGGACGACACCGCCGCCGAGCCGGGCGGCCTGGACCTGCGCATCGAGGTGCGGCTCAACGGCGAGGTGCTCTCCCGCCCGCCGTTCGCCGCGATGTACTGGACGGCCGCCCAGCAGCTCGCCCACCTGACCGTCAACGGCGCCTCGCTGCGCACCGGCGACCTCTACGCCTCCGGCACCGTCTCCGGCCCCGAACCCGACCAGCTCGGCTGCCTGCTGGAACTCACCCGGGGCAAGGGCCCCTACCTCCAGGACGGCGACGAGGTCACCCTCACCGCCTGGGCGCCCGGCCCGGACGGCGTCCGGATCGGCCTCGGCGAGGTCACCGGCCGGGTGCTGCCCGCCCTGGAGCACCCCGCGGGCGCCCCCGCATGACCGCCCGCCCGGCCCCCGACCTCACCCTCCCCGAGGAGCTGCTGCTGCTCGGCCTCGACCCGGCGCGCGGTCGGCCCCTGGTCACCGGCCAGTTCCTGCGGTTCGGGCTGGCCGGGGCGGCCCTCGCGGACCTGGAGGCGGCCGGGCGGATCGTCGAGCGGGACGGCCGGGTCGTGGTGGCTCGGCCGCTGCCGCTCGGCGACCCGGTGCTGGACGGGGCGCTCGCCGCACTGCCCGGCCCGGAGAAAGACCACCGGGGCGTCCGGGCCCGGCCCTGGGTGCGCCGGTCCGGCGGCACGGTCCACGAGTTGTGCGTGCGGCAGTTGACGGACCGCGGCGCGCTGCGCAGGCAGGCCCGGCGGGCGCTGGGCCTCTTCCCCTACGAGCGGTTCCCGGCCGGGTCGGTGGACCTGGCCGGGCCCGCCCGGGCACGGTTCGCCGCGGCGCTGGACGCCGGCCTGCCGGACCCCCGCGCCCGGACGCTCGCCGCCCTGGCCGCCGCCTGCGACCTGGACCGCAAACTGCTGCCCGGCAACGGCCACCGCGCCGCGCGGCGCACGGTGCGGCGGCTGGCCCGCACCGAGTGGACGGCGCACGCGGTCGAACGCGCCGTGCGGGAGACGAAGTCCGCGGCGGCGACCTGACCGCGTCGCTCGCCCACCGGCCGCCCCGGGCCGCTGCTAGCCTCACGTCTCCCTGTCCCACAACGGAGGAGACGTACGTGCGCAAGGCAGCGCAGTTCGCCGGGGCGGCCGCCATCGCCGCGCTGCTGCTCAGCGGTTGCGGAAGCAGCGGCGACAGCGGCAAGGACGCCGGCACCCCGAGCAAGACGCCACCGACCGCACCGTCGAGTGCGGGCGGCGGCGACGAGAAGGCGGCGGACCCCAGCGCCATCGAGGGCGCCTGGAAGGGCGGCACCGCCGCCAGCCCGCTGGTCCTGGTGGTCGCCAAGGGCACCGTCGCGTTCAGCAACGGGCACCAGTCCGCCTGCATGGGCAAGGTCGAGAAGATGGCCGGGATGACCATGGCCGTCCTCAAGTGCACCGACGGCGACACCACCCGCACCATGGGCACCCTCAAGACCGGTGCCGACGGCAAGACCCTGACCGTCAACTGGAAGAACGGGCCGACCGACACGTACACCAAGACCGAGGACGGCAGCGTCAAGGTCCCGGACCTGCCCAAGCTGCCGGACCTGCCCAAGAGCTGACCGCGGCCCCGCACCGCAACGGCCGCCGCCCGGCACCCCCTTGGGGGCACCGGGCGGCGGCCGCGCGTCGGGCCGACGGATCAGCGGATGAAGACTCCCGCGTGCCCGGCCAGGTCGAGGAAGTACTGCGGCGCCAGGCCCAGCACCAGCGTGGCCGCGACGCCGACCGCGATGGCGGTGGACGTCAGCACACTGGGCACCGCCACCGTCGGACCGTCCGCCTTCGGCTCGCTGAAGAACATCAGCACGATCACCCGGATGTAGAAGAACGCCGCGATCGCCGAGGAGATCACACCGACCACCACCAGCCAGCCCGCGCCGCTCTCCGCCGCCGCCTTGAACACCGCGAACTTCCCGGCGAACCCGGACGTCAGCGGAATGCCCGCGAAGGCCAGCAGGAAGACCGCGAAGACCGCGGCCACCAGGGGCGAACGCCGCCCGAGCCCGGCCCACTTGGACAGGTGGGTGGCCTCGCCGCCGGCATCCCGCACCAGCGTCACCACGGCGAACGCGCCGAGCGTGACGAAGGAGTACGCCGCCAGGTAGAAGAGCACCGAGGAGATGCCGTCCTGGCTGGCGGCGATGACACCGGCGAGGATGAACCCGGCGTGCGCGATGGAGGAGTAGGCCAGCAGCCGCTTGATGTCGGTCTGGGTGATGGCCAGCACCGCACCGCCCAGCATGGTCAGGATCGCCACGCCCCACATCACCGGCCGCCAGTCCCAGCGCATGCCGGGCAGGACCACGTACAACAGCCGCAGCAGCGCGCCGAACGCGGCGACCTTGGTGGCGGCCGCCATGAAGCCCGTCACCGGGGTCGGGGCGCCCTGGTAGACGTCCGGCGTCCACATGTGGAACGGCACCGCGCCGACCTTGAACAGCAGGCCCATCAGCACCAGCGCCCCGCCGATCAGCAGCAGCGCGTCGTTGCCCATCGTGCCGGCCAGCGCCGGGTCGACCTGCCGGGCGCCGTCCGAGATCACCTCCGCGATGCCGGCGTACGTCACGGTGCCGGCGTAGCCGTAGAGCAGGGCAACGCCGAACAGCAGGAAGGCCGAGGAGAAGGCACCGAGCAGGAAGTACTTCACCGCGGACTCCTGCGAGAGCAGCCGCTGCCGGCGGGCCAGCGCGCACAGGATGTAGAGCGGGAGGGAGAAGACCTCCAGCGCGATGAAGAGGGTCAGCAGGTCGTTGGCGGCCGGGAAGACCAGCATGCCGCCGACCGCGAAGAGCAGGATCGGGAAGACCTCGGTGGTGGTGAACCCGGCCTTGACCGCGGTCTGTTCGGCCTCGCCGCCGGGGACGGCGGCGGCCTGCGCCGCGAAGGAGTCCACCCGCTTGCCGTGGGTCGCCGGATCCAGCCGGCGCTCGGCGAAGGTGAACACCGCGATCAGCGACACCAGCAGGATCGTGCCCTGGAGGAACAGCGCCGGGCCGTCCACCGCGATCGCGCCCATCGCGGCCAGGTGCGCCTTGGACGAGCCGAAGCCGCCCGCCGCCAACCCGATCACCGCGGCGAACGCGGCGGCCAGCGCCACCACGGTCAGCAGCACCTGGGCGTAGTAGCGGCTGCGGCGCGGCAGGAACGCCTCGATCAGGACGCCGACGATCGCGGCACCGAGGATGATCAGCGTCGGCGACAGCTGGACGTACTCGATCCGCGGTGCCGGGATCTTGCCCGGCAGCTCGGCCGCCACCGTCCACAGGCTGTGGACACTCGCCACGGAACTCACTTCGCGGCCTCCACGTCTTGGGTCTGCGCGGTCTGGCCGTGCCGGCCCGAACCTGGCACGGCGTCCACCTTCACGCTGGGCTTGGGATCCGTCTTGTCCACGACGGTCAGGGTGTGCTGGACCGCCGGGTTGACGAGGTCGGTGAGCGGCTTGGGATACACCCCGAGGAAGAGCAGCAGCGCGATCAGCGGCGCGACCACCACCAGCTCCCGCGCCTTCAGGTCGGGCATCTTGCTGACCTCCGCCTTGACCGGGCCGGTCATCGTCCGCTGGTACAGGACGAGGACGTACAGCGCGGCCAGGACGATGCCGACGGTGGCGATGATCCCGATCACCGGATAGCGGCTGAACGTGCCCACCAGGACCAGGAACTCACTGACGAACGGCGCCAGTCCGGGCAGCGACAGGGTGGCCAGACCGCCGACGAGGAAGGTGCCGGCGAGGATCGGGGCGACCTTCTGGACGCCGCCGAAGTCCGCGATCAACCGCGAACCGCGCCGGCTGATCAGGAAGCCGGCCACCAGCATCAGCGCGGCCGTCGAGATCCCGTGGTTGACCATGTAGAGCGTCGCGCCGCCCTGGCCCTGGGAGGTCATCGCGAAGATGCCCAGGATGATGAAGCCGAAGTGCGAGATCGAGGCGTAGGCGATCAGCCGCTTGATGTCCCGCTGGCCGACGGCGAGCAGCGCGCCGTAGACGATGCTGATCAGCGCCAGCACCAGGATCACCGGGGTGGCCCAGCTGCTGGCCTCCGGGAAGAGCTGGAGGCAGAAGCGCAGCATCGCGAACGTGCCGACCTTGTCGACGACCGCGGTGATCAGCACCGCGACCGGGGAGGTCGCCTCGCCCATGGCGTTGGGCAGCCAGGTGTGCAGCGGCCACAGCGGCGCCTTCACCGCGAAGGCGAAGAAGAAGCCGAGGAACAGCAGCCGTTCGGTGCCGGTGCCCAGGGTCAGCGCGCCGGACGCCCGGGCCTCGACGATCTGCGTCAGCGAGAAGGTGCCGGCGCCCAACTGGTCGGCGGTGGCGGCGTACAGGCCGATCACCGCGGCCAGCATGATCAGACCGCCGACGAGGTTGTAGAGCAGGAACTTCACCGCGGCGTAGGAGCGCTGGGCGGCGGCCTGCTGCTCGCCGCGCCCCCCGGCCCGGTCCCCGAAGCCGCCGATGAGGAAGTACATCGGGATCAGCATGGCTTCGAAGAAGATGTAGAAGAGGAAGACGTCGGTGGCCTCGAAGGAGAGCACCACCATCGCCTCGACCGCCAGGATCAGCGCGAAGAAGCCCTGGGTGGGCCGCCAGCGGCGATTGGGCTCCGCGCCCTCCAGGGGATCGGCGTCGTGCCAGCCGGCCAGGATGACGAACGGGATCAGCACCGCGGTCAACGCGATCAGGGCGACCGCGATGCCGTCCACGCCGAGGTCGTAGCGGACCCCGAAGTCCCGGATCCAGGCGTGGGATTCGGTGAGCTGGAACGGCTCCTTGGCACCGGGGTCGAAGCGCACCGCGATCAGCACCGCCAGCGCCAGCGTGGCCAGTGAGAACAGTAGCGCCAGCCACTTGGCTGCGGTGCGCTTGGCGGCGGGCACCGCGGCGGTGGCGATCGCACCGATCGCCGGCACCGCGGCGGTCGCCGTCAGCAGGGGAAACGACATGGCTCAGACACCCCTCATCAGCAGGGTCGCGGCGACGAGAACGGCGGCCCCGCCCAGCATCTGGACCGCGTAGGAGCGGACGAAGCCGGTCTGCAACTTGCGCAGCCGGCTGGAGAGTCCGCCCATCGAGGCCGCCGTGCCGTTGACCGCGCCGTCCACGAGGGAGTGGTCGAGGTAGACCAGCGTGCGGGTCAGGTGCTCGCCGCCCCGGACCAGGACGACGTGGTTGAAGTCGTCCTGGAGCAGATCGCGGCGGGCCGCCCGGGTCAGCAGCGAACCGCGCGGCGCGGTGGCCGGGATCGCCTTGCGGCCGTACATCAGCCAGGCGATGCCGACGCCGATCACCAGCACCACCATCGTGGCGGCGGTGACCGCCCCGGCGCTCACCGGGGAGTGGCCGTGCGCGAAGGAGGTGACCGGCTCCAGCCAGCGGACGAAGGAGTCGCCCGCGCTGAACAGCCCGCCCGCGAAGACCGAACCGACGGCCAGCACGATCATCGGGATCGTCATCACCTTCGGCGACTCGTGCGGGTGCACCTCCTTCGGGTCCCACCGCTTCTCGCCGAAGAACGTCATCAGCATCACCCGCGTCATGTAGAACGCGGTGATCGCGGCGCCCAACAGCGCCGCACCGCCGAGGATCCAGCCCTCGGTGCCGCCCCGGGCGAACGCCGCCTCGATGATCTTGTCCTTCGAGAAGAAGCCGGACAGCCCGGGGAAGCCGATGATGGCCAGGTAGCCGAGCCCGAAGGTGACAAAGGTGACCGGCATGTACGTGCGCAGTCCGCCGTAACGGCGCATGTCCACCTCCTCGTTCATCCCGTGCATCACGGAACCGGCGCCGAGGAAGAGGCCCGCCTTGAAGAAGCCGTGGGTGACCAGGTGCATGATCGCGAAGGCGTAGCCGATCGGCCCCAGGCCGGCGGCCAGCACCATGTAGCCGATCTGCGACATCGTCGAACCGGCCAGCGCCTTCTTGATGTCGTCCTTGGCGCAACCGACGATCGCACCGAACAACAGGGTGACCGCGCCGACCGCGACCACCGCGGTCTGCGCGTCCGGCGCGGCGTTGAAGATCGCCCCGGAGCGGGTGATCAGATACACCCCGGCGGTGACCATCGTGGCGGCGTGGATCAGCGCCGACACCGGTGTCGGGCCCTCCATCGCATCGCCCAGCCAGGACTGCAGCGGCACCTGTGCCGACTTGCCGCAGGCGGCCAGCAGCAGCATCAGCCCGATGGCGGTCAGCTTGCCCTCGGACGCGCCGCCGGTCGCGGTGAGCACCGGCCCGAAGGCGAACGTGCCGAACGTCGTGAACATCAGCATGATCGCGATGGACAGGCCCATGTCGCCGACGCGGTTGACCAAGAACGCCTTCTTCGCGGCGGTCGCCGCGCTGGGCTTGTGCTGCCAGAACCCGATGAGCAGGTACGACGCCAGGCCCACGCCCTCCCAACCGACGTACAGCAGGAGGTAGTTGTCGGCGAGGACGAGCAGCAGCATCGCCGCCAGGAAGAGGTTGAGGTAGCCGAAGAAACGGCGGCGCCGCTCGTCGTGCTCCATGTAGCCGATCGAGTAGATGTGGATCAGCGACCCGACACCCGTGATCAGCAGGACGAAGGTCATCGACAACTGGTCCAGCTGGAAGGCGAGGTCGGCCCGGAAGCCACCGACCGGGATCCAGCTGAACAGGTGCTGGTGCAGCGCCCGGTGCTCGGCGCCCTTGCCGAGCATGTCGACGAAGAGCACCACCGCGACGGCGAACGAGGCCACCGCGAGGAGCGTGCCGATCCAGTGGCCGGTGCGGTCCAGGCGTTTGCCGCCGCACAGCAGCAGGGCCGCACCGACCAGCGGTGCCGCGACGAGCAGCGCGATCAAGTTCTCCACTTTGTGCGACCCCTTACAGCTTCATCAGGCTGGCGTCGTCGACCGAGGCCGAATGACGGGTGCGGAAGATCGACACGATGATGGCCAGGCCGACCACGACCTCCGCAGCGGCGACGACCATCGTGAAGAAGGCGATGATCTGGCCGTCCAGATTCCCGTGCATCCGCGAGAAGGTGACAAAGGCGAGGTTGCAGGCGTTCAGCATCAGTTCGATGCACATGAACACCACGATGGCGTTCCGCCTGATCAGCACGCCGGCCGCGCCGATGGTGAACAACAGGGCGGCGAGGTAGAGGTAGTAGACCGGGCTCATTTCTGGGCGCCCTCCTTCGGTGCCGAGGGGCCGGGCCGCTTCTTCGGCGCGGCGCCGGGCTCCCGCCCCAGCCACTCCTCGGACCGCTGCTCCAGCGCCTTGAGGTCGGCCAGCGACTGCCCGGAGACGTCCCGGACCTGGCCGCGCTCCCGCAGCGTCGGACTGACCGTCAGCTCGGACGGGGTGCCGTCCGGCAGCAGACCGGGGATGTCGACCGCGTTGTGCCGGGCGTAGACGCCCGGTGCGGGCAGCGGCGTCACCTGCTTGCCCTCGCGGATGCGGGCCTCGGACAGCTCCCGCTGCGTCTTGGCGCGCTCGGTGCGCTCCCGGTGGGTCAGGACCATCGCGCCGACCACCGCGGTGATCAGCAGCGCGCCGGTGATCTCGAAGGCGAAGACGTACTTGGTGAAGATCAGCGCGGCCAGGCCCTGGACGTTGCCCCCGGCGTTGGCGTCGCCGAGGCCGTTGAACTCCTTGAGCGAGGCGTTGCCGATCCCGGCGATCAGCAGGATGCCGAAGCCGAGACCCAGGCCGGCGGCGAGCCAACGCTGGCCCTTGAGGGTCTCCTTGAGGGAGTCCGCCGCGGTGACGCCGACCAGCATCACCACGAACAGGAACAGCATCATGATCGCGCCGGTGTACACCACGACCTGCACGACGCCGAGGAAGTACGCGCCGTTGGCGAGGTAGAAGACCGCCAGGACGATCATGGTCCCGGCGAGCGAGAGGGCGCTGTGCACGGCACGCTTCATCAGGATCGTGCACAGCGCGCCGGCCACGGCGACGATCCCCAGGATCCAGAACTGCACGGCCTCGCCGGTGGAGGCCGCGGCGGCGAGGTACATCATGCGTGCGCCCCCTTACCCGTCGCGCCCGGCCGTTCGGCCGACCCCGTCGACCCGGCCGACCCCGTCGCCCCTGTCGACCCGGCCGCCGCGTCCTCGGGGTCCTCCCCCTTGGAGCGGGCCACCTGCCGTACCGTGCCCGGCGCGGCGTGGTCCACCAGCCCGTTGTAGTAGTCCCGTTCGGTCATCCCCGGGAAGATCGCGTGCGGGGAGTCGACCATCCCCTCCGACAGGCCCACGAGCAGCTCTTCCTTGGTGTAGATGAGCGATTCGCGGGACCGGTCGGCGAGTTCGTACTCGTTGGTCATGGTGAGCGCGCGGGTCGGGCAGGCCTCCACGCACAGGCCGCACAGGATGCAGCGGAGGTAGTTGATCTGGTAGACCGCGCCGTACCGCTCGCCCGGGGAGTAGCGCTCCTCGTCGGTGTTGTCCGCGCCCTCGACGTAGATCGCGTCGGCCGGACAGGCCCAGGCGCACAGCTCGCAGCCGATGCACTTCTCCAGCCCGTCCGGATGGCGGTTGAGCTGGTGCCGGCCGTGGAAGCGCGGCGCCGTCGGCTTCTTCTCCTCGGGGTACTGCTCGGTCAGCCGCTTCTTGAACATGGCCTTGAAGGTCACGCCGAAGCCGGCCACCGGGTTCTCGAACTCAGGCACCGTCGCCCCCCTTTCCGTCGCTCTCAATTCCGTCACTCACAGTGTCCACCCGACCACTGACAATCAGCTCTCCGTCGCGACGGGGTCGCCTGCGCGGCACCGGCGGCACGGTCTGCCCGGGCAGCGGCGGAACGGGGAACCCGCCGGCCATCGGGTCGAAGGCGGCGTCGCCGTCGCCCTCCGGCTCCACCCGCCGGAAGAAGTCCACGACCAGCGAGATCAGCAACAGCGCCACCGCACTGCCGCCCACGTACAGCACGATCTGGGAGAAGTCGTAGCCCTCGTTCTTCAGGGCCCGGACGGTGGCGACGAGCAACAGCCACACCATCGACACCGGAATGAGGACCTTCCACCCCAGCCGCATCAACTGGTCGTAGCGGACCCGGGGCAGCGTCCCGCGCAGCCAGATGAAGAAGAACAGCAGCAGCTGCACCTTGAGGACGAACCAGAGCATCGGCCACCAGCCGTGGTTCGCGCCCTCCCAGAACGTCGAGATCGGCCAGGGAGCCCGCCAGCCGCCGAGGAAGAGGGTGACCGCGACCGACGAGACGGTGACCATGTTGACGTACTCGGCCAGCATGAACATCGCGAACTTGATCGACGAGTACTCGGTGTTGAAGCCGCCGACCAGGTCGCCCTCGGACTCCGGCATGTCGAACGGCGCCCGGTTGGTCTCCCCCACCATCGTGACGATGTAGATGAGGAACGACACCGGCAGCAACAGCACGTACCACTTGTTCGTCTGCGACTCCACGATGGTCGACGTCGACATCGACCCGGAGTACAGGAAGACCGACGCGAACGCCGCGCCCATCGCGATCTCGTACGAGATCATCTGCGCGCACGACCGCAGACCGCCCAGCAGCGGGTACGTCGAACCGGAGGACCAACCCGCCAGCACGATGCCGTAGATGCCGACCGAGGCCGTGGCCAGGATGTACAGGACGCCGATCGGGAGGTCGGTCAGCTGCATCGGGGTGCGGTGCCCGAAGATCGAGATCTCGTTGTCCGCCGGGCCGAAGGGGATCACCGCGATCGCCATGAAGGCCGGGATCGCCGCCACGATGGGCGCGAGGATGTACACCGCCTTGTCGGCCCGCCGGACGACCAGGTCCTCCTTCAGCATCAACTTGATGCCGTCGGCCAGGGATTGGAGCATCCCCCAGGGCCCGTGCCGGTTGGGGCCGATCCGCAGCTGCATCCAGGCGACGACCTTGCGCTCCCAGACGATGGAGAACAACACCGTCAGCATCAGGAACGCGAAGCAGAACACCGCCTTGATGACGACCAGCCACCACGGGTCGCGCCCGAACATCGACAGGTCCTCCTGGGCGGCCAACGCGGCCACCGGAAAACCGGGATGCTGCATCATGCCTCCACCTCCTCGGCCGGCGCCGGCGTATCCGATGGGGCTCCCCCCGCTTGAGCGGAGTCGGGAGTGGGGGAGGCACTGACCTTCACCAGCTCACCGGGGTGCGCCCCGGTGTCGGCGGCGACGCCGCCGCCCACGGAGTTCAGCGGCAGCCACACCACCCGGTCGGGCATCGACGTGACCCGGAGCGGCAACCTCACCGAGCCGGCCGGCCCGGTGACCACCACCAGGTCGCCGTCCTCGACGCCGGTCTCCTGAGCGGTCGCCGACGACAGGCGGGCGACCGCGGCGTGCCGGGTCCCGGCCAGCGCCTCCTCGCCTTCCTGGAGCAGCCCCTGGTCCAACAGGAGCCGGTGCCCGGCGAGCACGGCCTCACCGGGGGTCGGACGGGGCAACGACCGCCCCGTCTCGACCGGTTCACCGGCGAACGGGCCGCGCCAGCCGCCGAGCCGGTCCAGCTCCCGCCGCACCGCGTGCACGTCCGGCAGGTCCAGGTCCGCCTCCATGACGTCGGCGAGCATCTGCAGGACCCGGGAGTCCGGCATCAGCTGCCGCCGGGTCATCTGGTCCGGCTTGAGCGCGGCCTCGAACGACCGGGCCCGGCCCTCCCAGTTGAGGAAGGTGCCGGCCTTCTCCACCACCGCCGCCACCGGGAGGACCACGTCGGCCCGCTCGGTGACCCGGGAGGGCCGCAGCTCCACGCTCACCAGGAACCCGACCTCGTCCAGGGCCGCCAACGCGCGCGCCGGATCGGGCAGGTCGGCCACCTCCACGCCCGCCACCAGCAGGGCGGCCAGCTCACCGGTGGCCGCGGCCTCGACGATCTGGCCGGTGTCCCGACCGTGCCGGTGCGGCAGCGCGCCGACGCCCCAGGCCGCGGCGACCTCGTCCCGCGCCACCGGGTCGGTGGCCGGCCGGCCACCGGGCAGCAGCCCGGGCAGCGCACCGACCTCGACGGCCCCCCGCTCGCCCGCCCGGCGCGGCATCCACACCAGGTGGGCGCCGGTGGCGGTGGCGGTACGGAGCGCCGCGGTCAGCGCCCCGGGCACCGCCGCCAGCCGCTCGCCGACGACGATCACCGCGCCGTCCGCGCGCAGCGCCTCGGCCGCGGCCCGGCCCTCGCCGTCCAGCCCGACCCCGCCCGCGAGCGCGTCCAGCCATTCGGTCTCGGTGCCGGGCGCGGCCGGCAGCAGCGTCCCGCCCGCCTTGATCAACCCGCGGGTGGCGTGGCTGGCCAGCCCCCAGGTGCGCTGGCCGTGCTTGCGGTGCGCCTTGCGCAGCCGCAGGAAGACGCCGGGCGCCTCCTCCTCCGCCTCGATGCCGGCCAGCAGGACCGCCGGCGCCTGCTCCAACGAGGTGTGGGTGACGCCGCTCCCGTCGAGGTCCCGGCCGCGGCCGGCGACGTGGGCGGCGAGGAAGTCCGCCTCCTCCGCGCTGTGCGGCCGGGCCCGGAAGTCGATGTCGTTGGTGTGCAGCGCGACCCGGGCGAACTTGGCGTACGCGTAGGCGTCCTCGACGGTCAACCGGCCGCCGGTCAGCACGCCGGCCCGGCCCCGGGCGGCGGCCAGCCCGCGCGCCGCGGCGTCCAGCGCGGCGGGCCAACTCGCCGGCTCCAGTTCACCGGTCTCGGCGTTGCGCACCAGCGGGTGCTCCAGCCGGTCGCGCGCCTGCGCGTACCGGAAGGCGAACCGGCCCTTGTCGCAGATCCACTCCTCGTTGACCTCGGGGTCGTCCGCCGCCAGCCGCCGCAGCACCTTGCCGCGCCGGTGGTCGGTCCGGGTCGCGCAACCGCCCGCGCAGTGCTCGCACACCGACGGCGAGGAGACCAGGTCGAAGGGGCGGGAACGGAAGCGGTAGGCGGCCGAGGTGAGCGCGCCCACCGGGCAGATCTGGATGGTGTTCCCGGAGAAGTACGACTCGAACGGGTCGCCCTCGCCGGTACCGACCTGTTGGAGGGCGCCGCGCTCGACCAGCTCGATCATCGGGTCGCCGGCGATCTGGTTGCTGAAGCGGGTGCACCGCGCGCACAGCACGCACCGCTCGCGGTCCAGCAGCACCTCGGTGGAGAGCGGCACCGGCTTCGCGTAGGTGCGCTTCTTGCCCTCGAAGCGGGAGTCGGGGTCGCCGACCTGCATCGCCTGGTTCTGCAACGGGCACTCGCCGCCCTTGTCGCAGACCGGGCAGTCCAGGGGGTGGTTGATCAGCAGCAGTTCCATCACGCCGCGCTGCGCCTTCTCGGCGACCGGGGAGGTCAGCTGTGTGCGGACCACCATCCCGTCGGTGCAGGTGATGGTGCAGGAGGCCATCGGCTTGCGCTGGCCCTCGACCTCGACGATGCACTGCCGGCAGGCGCCCGCCGGGTCCAGCAGCGGGTGGTCGCAGAAGCGCGGGATCTCGATGCCGAGGAGTTCGGCGGCCCGGATGACCAGCGTCCCCTTGGGGACGGAGATCTCGATGCCGTCGATCGTCAGGGTGACGAGGTCCTCCGGTGGCACCGCCGCCGCACC
Source organism: Streptomyces sp. x-19 (assembly GCF_046549115.1). NCBI lineage: Bacteria > Bacillati > Actinomycetota > Actinomycetes > Kitasatosporales > Streptomycetaceae > Streptomyces > Streptomyces sp. x-19. The sequence continues at coordinate 24,387 of NZ_JAJPWK010000024.1, forward strand.
GCCCCCGTCGGGGCGCTGGCCCGCGGCAGGGCCGCTGCTTGGCTGGAGCACGGTCATGCGTTCACCCCCAGGTGAGCGTCGTTGTCGGCCCAGAGGGTCGACTTGGCGGGGTCGAAGGGGCAGCCCTTGCCGGTGAGGTGCTCCTCGTACTCCGCGCGGAAGTACTGGAGCGAGGAGAAGATCGGCGAGGCGGCGCCGTCGCCGAGGGCGCAGAAGGACTTGCCGTTGATGTTGTCGGCGATGTCGGCGAGCTTGTCGAGGTCGTCGAGCCGGCCCCGACCGGCCTCGATGTCGCGCAGCAACTGCACGAGCCAGTACGTCCCTTCGCGGCACGGTGTGCACTTGCCGCAGGACTCGTGGGCGTAGAACTCCGTCCAGCGGGTCACCGCCCGGACCACGCAGGTGGTCTCGTCGAAGCACTGCAGCGCCTTGGTGCCGAGCATCGAGCCGGCCGCGCCGACGCCCTCGTAGTCGAGCGGGACGTCGAGGTGCTCGTCGGTGAACATCGGGGTGGAGGAGCCGCCCGGCGTCCAGAACTTCAGCCGGTGGCCGGGGCGCATCCCGCCGCTGACGTCGAGCAGTTGGCGCAGGGTGATGCCCAACGGGCCCTCGTACTGGCCGGGGTTGGCGACGTGGCCGCTGAGCGAGTAGAGCGTGAAGCCCGGGGACTTCTCGCTGCCCATCGACCTGAACCACTCCTTGCCCTTGTTCAGGATCGCGGGAACCGAGGCGATGGATTCGACGTTGTTCACCACAGTGGGGCAGGCGTAGAGGCCGGCCACGGCGGGGAAGGGGGGGCGCAGACGAGGTTGGCCACGACGACCTTCCAGCGAATCCAGCAGCGCGGTCTCCTCGCCGCAGATGTACGCACCGGCGCCCGCGTGCACCGTGACGTCCAGGTCGAGGTCCGAGCCGAGGACGCCCTTGCCGAGGAAGCCCGCCGCGTACGCCTCCCGCACGGCCTCGTGCAGGCGGCGCAGCACGGGCACGACCTCACCGCGCAGATAGATGAAGGCGTGGTTCGAGCGGATCGCGTGGCAGGCGATCACGATCCCCTCGATCAGCGCGTGCGGGTTGGCGAAGAGCAGCGGGATGTCCTTGCAGGTCCCCGGCTCCGACTCGTCGGCGTTGACCACCAGGTAGTGCGGTTTGCCGTCGCCCTGCGGGATGAACTGCCACTTCATGCCGGTCGGGAAGCCGGCGCCGCCGCGTCCGCGGAGCCCGGAGTCCTTGACGTAGGCGATGACGTCGTCCGGGGCCATCGCGAGGGCCTTGCGGGCGCCCTCGTACCCCTCGTGGCGCAGGTAGGTCTCCAGCGTCCAGGACTTCGGGTCATCCCAGAAGGCGGAGAGGACCGGTGCGAGGACCTTCTCCGGGTTGGTCGTTCCGCCGGCGTGCGGCCGGGAGGCGCCGCCGAATTCGGCTGCCACGGTCATCACTCCCCCTCCTTGGCGGTGGGCCCGGCCGGGAAGGCGTCGTCGGAGGCCGAGGTCTGCTGCGGGGCGTCGTGCGAGCTGGGGTGGGTCGGGGGCGCCTGCTCACCGGGGCGCCCGTCGGGCGGCTCCTCGGCGGGGGCCGCCGTCCGCGGTGCGATGACGTGGTCCGTGGGGGCCCCGGCCGGGGCCTCGCCCCGGGCCAGCCGCAGTCCGACCAGGGAGGCGGGGCCGGCCCCGCCGGTCGCCTCGACGGCACCGGACCGGCCGTCGGGGAAGCCGGCGAGGATCCGGGCGGTCTCCTTGAACGAACAGAGCGGGGCGCCGCGGGTGGGTTCGACGGTCCGGCCGGCCCGCAGGTCGTCGACGAGCTGCCGGGCGGAGCGGGGCGTCTGGTTGTCGAAGAACTCCCAGTTGACCATCACGACGGGCGCGAAGTCGCAGGCGGCGTTGCACTCGATGTGTTCGAGGGTGATCGCGCCGTCCTCGGTGGTCCCGCCGTTGTCGACGCCGAGGTGCTCCTTGAGCTCCTCGAAGATGGCGTCGCCGCCCATCACCGCGCACAGGGTGTTGGTGCAGACCCCGACCTGGTAGTCGCCGCTGGGCCCCCGGCGGTACATCGAGTAGAACGTCGAGACCGCGGTGACCTCGGCGGTGGTCAGGTCGAGCTGTTCGGCGCAGAAGCGGACGCCGGTGCGGGTGACGTGGCCTTCCTCGGCCTGGACGAGGTGCAGCAGCGGCAGCAGCGCCGAGCGGGAGTCGGGGTAGCGGGCGATCACCTCCCGCGCGTCCGCGGCGAGCCGGGCCTTGACGTCGGCCGGATAGTCGGGGGCCGGGAGCTGGGGCATCCCCAGCTGGACGTCCTTGGGTGCCGGAGTGGCGTTCACCGGTCGACGCCTCCCATCACGGGGTCGATGGACGCGACGGCGACGATGACGTCGGCGACCTGGCCGCCTTCGCACATCGCCGCCATGGCCTGGAGGTTGGTGAACGAGGGGTCGCGGAAGTGCACCCGGTAGGGGCGGGTGCCGCCGTCGCTGACCGCGTGCACGCCCAGCTCGCCCTTGGGCGACTCGACGGCGGTGTACACCTCTCCCGGCGGGACCCTGAAGCCCTCCGTCACCAGCTTGAAGTGGTGGATCAGGGCCTCCATCGAGGTGCCCATGATCTTCTTGATGTGGTCCAGGGAGTTGCCCAGGCCGTCGGGACCGAGGGCCAACTGGGCGGGCCAGGCGATCTTCTTGTCGGCGACCATCACCGGCCCCGGCTCCAGCCGGTCCAGGCACTGCTCGACGATCCGCAGCGACTGGCGCATCTCCTCCAGCCGGATCAGGAACCGGCCGTAGGCGTCGCAGGTGTCGGCGGTCGGCACCTCGAAGTCGTAGGTCTCATATCCACAGTACGGCTGCGCCTTGCGCAGGTCGTGGGGCAGTCCGGCGGAGCGGACGAGGGGCCCGGTGGCGCCGGTGGCCATGCAGCCGGCCAGGTCGAGGTAGCCGATGCCCTCCATGCGCGCCTTGAAGACCGGGTTGCCGGTGGCGAGCTTGTCGTACTCGGCCATGTTCTTCTGCATCTTCTTGACGAAGGCGCGGACCTGGTCGACGGTGCCGGGCGGGAGGTCCTGGGCCAGGCCGCCGGGGCGGACGTAGGCGTGGTTCATCCGCAGGCCGGTGATCAGCTCGTAGATGTCGAGGATCAGTTCCCGGTCCCGGAAGCCGTAGATCATGATCGTGGTGGCGCCCAGCTCCATGCCGCCGGTGGCGATGCACACCAGGTGGGAGGAGAGCCGGTTGAGCTCCATCAGCAGCACGCGGATCACCGAGGCCCGGTCCGGGACGTCGTCGGTGATGCCGAGCAGCTTCTCCACGGCCAGGCAGTACGCCGTCTCGTTGAAGAACGGCGTGAGGTAGTCCATCCGCGTCACGAACGTGGTGCCCTGCGTCCAGGTGCGGAATTCGAGGTTCTTCTCGATGCCGGTGTGGAGGTAGCCGATGCCGCAGCGGGCCTCGGTGACGGTCTCGCCGTCGATCTCCAGGATCAGCCGGAGCACGCCGTGGGTGGAGGGGTGCTGCGGCCCCATGTTGACGATGATCCGCTCGTCGTCGGACTTGGCGGCGGCCGCGGCGATCTCGTCCCAGTCACCACCGGTGACGGTGTAGACGGGGCCCTCGGTGGTCTCGCGGGGGGTGGCCCGGGACGTCTCGCTGGGAGTGCTCATCAGGTGTACGACCTCCGCTGGTCGGGAGCCGGGATCTGCGCGCCCTTGTACTCGACGGGGATGCCGCCGAGGGGGTAGTCCTTGCGCTGCGGGAAGCCCTGCCAGTCGTCCGGCATCATGATCCGGGTGAGCGCCGGGTGCCCGTCGAAGATCAGGCCGAAGAAGTCGTAGGTCTCGCGCTCGTGCCAGTCGTTGGTCGGATAGATGTCGACGGTCGACGGCAGGTGCGGGTCGGCGTCGGGGGCGGTGACCTCCAGCCGGATCAGCCGGTTGTGGGTGATCGAGCGCAGGTGGTACACGGCGTGCAGTTCGCGGCCCTTGTCGTCGGGGTAGTGGACCCCGCTGACGCCGGTGCACAGCTCGAAGCGGAGCGCGGGGTCGTCGCGCAGGGTCCGCGCGACGACCGGCAGGTACTCCCGTTGGACGTGGAAGGTGATCTCGCCGCGGTCGACGACGGTCTTGTCGAGGACGCTCTCGGGCACCAGGCCCTGTTCGTCGAGGGCGCCCTCCAGCTCGTCGGCGATCTCGTCGAAGACGCCGGCGCCCTCGGCACCGCCCGGTCCCCCGTAGGGGCGGGTGCTGGCGCCGGGCAGGCGGACGGTGCGGACCAGCCCGCCGTAACCGGACGTGTCACCGCCGTTGTTGGCGCCGAACATCCCGCGGCGGGTGCCGATCACCTCGCCGGTGTCCGCGCGCTGCGCCGGGACGGCCTCGTCGGGGGCGTCCGGGTTCGGGGGGTTCGTCGGCTCGCTCACCGCAGCAGCCCTTTCTTCTCTGACGAGCGGTCCCTCTCGATCAGCGGGAGTGCCCTGAGCGCCGCGGCCTCTTCCTCGTGGGCCGCCTGCACCGCGTTGACCCCGAGCTTGGTGCCCTGGATCTTCTTGTGGAGCTTGAGGATGGCGTCCATGAGCATCTCGGGGCGGGGCGGGCAGCCCGGCAGGTAGATGTCGACCGGGACGATGTGGTCGACGCCCTGCACGATCGCGTAGTTGTTGAACATGCCGCCCGAGGAGGCGCAAACCCCCATGGAGATCACCCACTTCGGGTTCGGCATCTGGTCGTAGACCTGCCGCAGCACCGGCGCCATCTTCTGGCTCACCCGGCCGGCCACGATCATCAGGTCGGCCTGCCGCGGGGAGCCGCGGAAGACCTCCATGCCGAAGCGGGCCAGGTCGTAGCGCCCGGCGCCGGTGGTCATCATCTCGATGGCGCAGCAGGCCAGCCCGAAGGTCGCGGGGAAGACCGATGACTTGCGCACCCAGCCCGCGGCCTGCTCGACGGTGGTCAGCAAAAAGCCGCTGGGCAGCTTCTCTTCCAGTCCCATTGGTGCCCCCTAGTCCCATTCCAGGCCGCCGCGACGCCAGACGTAGGCGTAGGCGACGAAGACGGTGAGCGCGAAGAGGAGCATCTCGACGAGCCCGAACAGTCCCAGGGCGTCGAAGCTGACCGCCCAGGGGTAGAGGAAGACGATCTCGATGTCGAAGACGATGAAGAGCATCGCCGTCAGGTAGTACTTGATCGGGAAGCGACCGCCGCCGGACGGCTGTGGCGTCGGCTCGATTCCGCATTCGTACGCTTCGAGCTTGGCCCGGTTGTAGCGCCTGGGGCCGATGAGCGTGGCCATGACCACGGAGAAGATCGCAAAGCCTGCCCCGAGGGCTCCCAGTACGAGGATGGGCGCGTAAGCGTTCACCGTCCTCGCTCCCTTCAGTCGACGATGACTGGATGGCGGTCCGCTCGGACTCGCCCGCTGCCCCGGTGATCGTGGATATGTGAGGCAGTTCACAAGCCCGATGCCCGCATCTTATGCCCGTCGGTCTGTGATCTGCGACACGGGGTGAGACAACGCCTTTGTGATCTTCACCACCTGACGAAGGATCATGAAGTCGGATGACCGGTGATCTCCGCACACGAAGCGCGCGAGTGATCACCAGAGGTGACATTTGCCAGGGTTACCGCTGGTCAGAGCGGTGGTTTCACTATCAAGAACCAAGCCGCACAAGCAAATTGGCGCTGGACGCACATCAACTGCTATATGCGCGACGGCTGTAGACGTGATGCTCTCGTGACCCTCCCGTGATCGTCGGTACGTGCTCCCGTTCACGAGCGGAGGGTGGATCCGGGGAACTCCGGGGCGGCGCACGGCCGGCCGGGAGCCGACGGACGGTCACGGGAACATAACGGACACTCACGAGTGACCTATCCCACGCGCCTTGGAGTCATAAGACCTTGACGTCCGGGAAGCCTTGGCGTGGCGGATCAAGAAGTGATAAGCGCCCCCGGAGGCCGCGCCGAACATCAAATGCCGTGCGTAGGAACATGATCGCGAAATTCGGACATCGCGTCAGCGGCACGGCGCCTGACGAAAAGTCCGTTTTATTCGTCGCGTACACGCCAAGTGTGGCGCACCCCACCTTTGTTGGCAGCAACCTGCGGCTCCTGATAGCCGTGGTGCCATGTCCCCGAACGCACTCATACCCAGCCACCGGAAGCCCCGCCGCTCCGCGTCCTCGCGGGCCCTGCGTGCGGGCGTGACCGGTGGCTTCCTCACCCTCGCGGTGACCGGCGCGACCGTGCCGGCCAATGCCGTCGAGAAGCCCGTCTCCGAGACCCAGGAGATGCCCACCATCACGACGGCGCTGGCCACCAGTGCCGCCAAGAGCGCCGACGCCGCCCAGCAGGCCGCGTTCAGCTACGAGCGTCAGGCGCTCCAGGACGCGGCGGCGGCCAAGGCCGACAAGGCCGCGGACAAGGCGAAGGCCGCCGCGGAGAAGCAGGCCAAGGCCGAGGCCGAGGCGAAGAAGGCCGCCGAAGAGGCCCGCAAGGCCAAGGAGGCCGCGCAGACCCGCGCCTCCCGCTCCGACGCGCGCACCACGCTCTCCGCCGTCTCCGACGCCCCCGCCGCCTCCGGCAGCGTCGCCACCCTCGTCTCCTTCCTGAAGGCGCAGCTCGGCAAGGCGTACGTGCTCGGCTCCAGCGGCCCGTCCTCGTACGACTGCTCCGGCCTGACCCAGGCCGCGTTCTCCCAGATCGGCATCGACCTGCCGCGGGTCTCGCAGAGCCAGTCGACCACCGGCACCCAGGTCGGCCTCGGCAACCTCCAGGTCGGCGACATCCTCTACTGGGGCAGTTCCGGCAGCGCCTACCACGTCGCCGTCTACGTCGGGAACGGCAACTTCATCGGCGCCCAGAACCCGAGCACCGGCATCGTCGAGCGCCCCCTCAGCTACGACATGCCCACCGGCGCGGTGCGCGTCCTCTAACCGTCCGCGGCACCCGTAAGACACCCATCGGAAACCGCCCCTCCCCCGCTCGGGAGGGGCGGTTTCCGCGTCGTTCGGGGCCGGCCGCCCGGCGGCCGCGCGGGGAACGGCGTGCGACGCGCGTCAGGCCTTCGGCGCGACCTTGCTCAGGCCGTTGATGATCCGGTCCATCGCGTCGCCGCCCGTGGGGTCGGTGAGGTTGGCGAGCATCTTGAGGGTGAAGCGCATCAGCAGCGGGTGGGTCAGGCCGCGCTGGGTGGCGATCTGCATCACCTTGGGGTTCCCGATCAGCTTCACGAACGCCCGGCCCAGGGAGTAGTAGCCGCCGTAGGTGTCCTTGAGGACCTTCGGGTAGCGGTGCAGCGCCAGCTCGCGCTGGGCGTACGTCGCACGGGCCTGCGCCTGGACGATCACCTCGGCCGCGATCGTCCCGGACTCCATGGCGTACGCGATGCCCTCGCCGTTGAACGGGTTCACCAGACCGCCGGCGTCGCCGACCAGGAGCAGGCCCTTGGTGTAGTGCGGCTGGCGGTTGAAGGCCATCGGCAGGGCCGCGCCCCGGATCGGACCGGTCATGTTCTCCGGGGTGTAGCCCCAGTCGGCGGGCATCGAGGCGCACCACGCCTTGAGGATCTCCCGCCAGTCCAGCTCCCGGAAGGCGGAGCTGGAGTTGAGGATCCCGAGGCCGACGTTGCTCGTGCCGTCCCCCATGCCGAAGATCCAGCCGTAGCCCGGCAGCAGCCGGTCCTGCGCGCCCCGGCGGTCCCACAGCTCCAGCCAGGACTCCAGGTAGTCGTCGTCGTGGCGCGGCGAGGTGAAGTACGTCCGCACCGCGACGCCCATCGGCCGGTCCTCGCGCCGGTGCAGCCCCATCGCCAGCGACAGCCGGGTGGAGTTGCCGTCGGCGGCGACCACGATCGGGGCGTGGAAGGTCACCGGCTCCTTCTCCTCGCCGAGCTTGGCGTGCACGCCGGTGATGTGGCCGGTCAGCTCGTCGACGATCGGCGCGCCCACGTTGCACCGCTCGTGGAGCCGGGCACCGGCCTTCTGCGCCTGCCGGGCCAACTGCTCGTCGAAGTCGTCGCGCTTGCGGACCAGACCGTAGTCCGGGAAGGAGGCGAGTTCCGGCCAGTCGAGCTGGAGCCGGGAGCCGCCGCCGATGATGCGCAGGCCCTTGTTGCGCAGCCAGCCGGCCTCCTCGGAGATGTCGATGCCCATCGCGATCAGCTGCTTGGTGGCGCGCGGGGTGAGCCCGTCGCCGCACACCTTCTCGCGCGGGAACGCGGTCTTCTCCAGGAGCAGCACGTCCAGGCCGGACTTGGCGAGGTGGTACGCGGTGGCCGAACCGGCCGGGCCGGCACCGACGACGATCACGTCCGCGCGGTGCTCCGATCGGAGGGTGCTCGCGGACTCGGACACGGACGCGGACTCGGTCACGGCATTGTCTCCCGGAAGTCGAAATCTGGATATCCGCTGTGGATATCTGGGTGCCGACCGGCACTGGGCAGGTGCAGTCTATGGGGGCCTTGATGATCGGAAACTGAAGGGTTGTCCCTGCCCGTCCGCGTCCGCCCGGTCCGCGCACCCCGCCCCCGCCGCGGGCGTCGGCGCACCGGCCCCCGTAGGAGCCCGGGCCCGGCTCGTGGGCTTGACCGAAACAAGAGCCGCGCCCGCGCATCCATTGCCCCGCCCCGTGTGTCTCAAGAGGGAGCGGCACTCTCATGTGCCCGCACTGCAGGGGTATTTGGAGCATCCACTTGAAAACTGGCATCAAAGGCATCAGGCGTATCAAGGGCATTCGGCGCGCATCCGCGGTGGCCGTCACCACCGGAGCCGTCCTGACCGCCGGCGCGTTGGGCTCCCAGGCGCAGGCCGCGACCCTCCCCACGCCCAGCATCACCGCCGCCGGCGGCTTCGTGATGAACAACGGCACCGGGTCGACGCTCTTCGCCAAGGCCGCGGACACCCGCCGGTCCACCGGCTCCACCACCAAGATCATGACGGCCCGGGTGGTGCTGGCCCAGAAGGGCCTCAACCTGGACTCCCAGGTCACGGTCCAGAAGGCGTACAGCGACTACATCGTCAACAACAACTGGGCCTCGTCGGCCCACCTGATCGTCGGCGACAAGGTGACCGTCCGCCAGCTGCTCTACGGGCTGATGCTCCCGTCCGGCTGCGACGCCGCCTACGCGCTGGCCGACAAGTTCGGCACCGGCTCGACCCGGGACGCCCGGGTGAAGTCGTTCATCGGCCAGATGAACACCACCGCCAAGAGCCTGGGCATGAAGAACACCCACTTCGACTCGTTCGACGGGATAGGGCGTGGCGCGAACTACTCGACGCCGCGCGACCTGACCAAGCTCGCCGGCAACGCGATGAAGTACTCCACCTTCCGCACGGTCGTGGGCACCAAGTCGACCAAGCAGAAGGTCACGACGAAGAGCGGCGGCTACCGCTACATGTCGTGGACCAACACCAACAACCTGCTCGGCAGCTACCAGGGCACCATCGGCGTGAAGACCGGTTCGGGCCCGGAGGCCAAGTACTGCCTGGTCTTCGCGGCCACCCGCGGCGGCAAGACCGTCATCGGCACGGTCCTGGCCTCCTCGTCGGTGAACAACCGCACCGCGGACGCCAAAAAGCTCATGGACTACGCCTTCAAGAAGTGACCCGCGTCCCGCCGCACGACGGGACCGGCGCCCCTTCGGACGGGTAGCCAGCTGGAGGGCCCGCCCCGACCGTGGTTCCACGGTCGGGGCGGGCCCTCCGTCGCGCGTGGGGCGCGCCCGCACGGCGCGCGCTCCGGGCCGATCGAGGGCCCGGGCGCTCCGGCTCAGCCCTCGGCCGGCTTGGTGCCCCGGTGCAGCGCCACGATCCCGCCGGTCAGGTTGCGCCAGGCGACCTTGTTCCAGCCCGCGTCCTGGAGGCGGGCGGCCAGCTCCGGCTGGTTGGGCCAGGTGCGGATGGACTCCGCGAGGTAGACGTACGCGTCCGGGTTGCTGCTGACCGCCCGGGCGACCGGCGGCAGCGCCCGCATCAGGTACTCGGTGTAGACGGTCCGGAAGGGCGCCCAGGTCGGCTCGCTGAACTCGCAGATCACCACGCGCCCGCCGGGCTTGGTGACCCGGTACAGCTCGGCCAACGCGGCGCCGGTGTCCTGGATGTTGCGCAGCCCGAAGGAGATCGTGACGGCGTCGAAGACCGCGTCCGCGAACGGCAGCCGGGTCCCGTCCCCCGCCGTGAGCGGCAGCCACGGGTGCCGCTTCTTGCCCTCCCGCAGCATGCCGACCGAGAAGTCGCACGGCACGACGTAGGCCCCGGACCGCGTGAACGGCAGCGAGGAGGTGCCGGTCCCGGCCGCGAGGTCGAGCACCCGCTCGGCGGGCCGCGCGGCCACCGCGCGGTCCACCTCCTTGCGCCAGAGCCGCGCCTGGCCCAGGGAGAGCACGTCGTTGGTGAGGTCGTACCGTGCCGCCACGTCGTCGAACATCGCGGCGACTTCGTGCGGCTGCTTGTCCAGGGATGCTCGGGTCACCGGGCCATTGTCCACCGTGTGCCGCCGGCCCCCGGCACCGCCCCGGCCGGCGGCCGGGGCGGTTGGTCGGGGACGGCCGTCGTGCCCCCCTCTGGCGTTCCGGGCGGTCGAGCGGTGCGTGACGCATCGTGAGCGGCCGGGAGACGGCCGTCCCCGCGATCACGATCTTGCCGGCCTGAATCCATCACTCCGCTTCCGTTGACACCGCCCTGACGTGCGACGGGTCCGCCTTGACGCGTTCCTGACGGGGCGCGTGGGCGCGTGGCCCGGCGTGCGGAGCGGGCTCAGCGCCGGCGGTGGACGAGGCGGCCGGCGAGCACGGTGGCCAGGCAACTGCCGTCGGGGGCGAAGACGGCGAAGTCGGCCCGGACGCCGGCGGCGAGGGGCGCCGGCGGCCGGCCGTCGCTCCGGCCCAGGCCGGAGCGTTGCACCGCCGTGCGGACCGCGGGGCGGGTGAACGGCCCGGCCAGCGAGGTGGTGCCGGCGGCCAACAGCCGCTGCAGGCCGCGCCGGGCGCTCGCGCCCCAGCGGGCCTCGGACATCGGGAGGGCGGCCAGCGCCGGGCCGGTCAGCGGCTCCGTGCCCAGTTCGTCGGCCTCGCGCGGATCGGGGTGGTAGGCGGCCTCCAGGAGCGCCGCACCGTCCGGTTCGTGGCGGCCGGGGGTCAGCACCCCGTCCCACTCCCGGATCCGGGCGCTCCCGTAGGCCGCCGCGAGGTCCTCGTACGGCCCGACGGCGGCCAGCCGGTCGCCGTCGACGACGACCGCGTAGCCGGGGAGCGGCTCGGCGTCCTCAGTGGGTGCGGGCCGTACGGCCCGCACCTTGTGGAGCGTCAGCATCCGGTGTCGTCAGCGTTCCTCTTCGGTCAACGTCCCGTTGCGGGCGGTCAGTTGGCGTCGACGAGCTTGAGTTCCGGGTGGGCGGTGCCACCCTCGATGGCCGTCGAGGAGAGGTGCGAGACGACGCGGTCGTCGACCGGGTCGTTGGCCGGGTCGTCGTGCACGACGAGGTGCTCGTACGTCGTCGCGCGCTGTGCCGGCACCCGGCCCGCCTTGCGGATCAGGTCGATGATCTCCTGGCGGTTGGAGCGGTGCTTGGCGCCGGCCGAGGAGACCACGTTCTCCTCCAGCATGATCGAGCCGAGGTCGTCCGCGCCGTAGTGCAGCGACAGCTGGCCGATCTCCTTGCCGGTGGTCAGCCACGAACCCTGGATGTGGGCGACGTTGTCGAGGAAGATCCGGGCGATGGCGATCATGCGGAGGTACTCGAAGAGGGTGGCCTGTGTCCGCCCCTTCAGGTGGTTGTTCTCCGGCTGGTAGGTGTACGGGATGAAGGCGCGGAAGCCGCCCGTGCGGTCCTGGACGTCGCGGATCATCCGCAGGTGCTCGATGCGCTCGGCGTTGGTCTCGCCGGTGCCCATCAGCATCGTGGACGTCGACTCGACGCCGAGCCCGTGCGCCGCCTCCATGATCTCCAGCCAGCGCTCGCCGGACTCCTTCAGCGGAGCGATCGCCTTGCGGGGGCGGGCGGGGAGGAGTTCGGCGCCGGCGCCGGCGAAGGAGTCCAGGCCCGCGGCGTGGATCCGGGAGATCGCCTCCTCGACGGAGACCTTCGAGATCCGCGCCATGTGCTCGACCTCGGAGGCGCCGAGGGAGTGGATGACCAGCTGCGGGAACGCCTTCTTGATCGCCGAGAAGTGCTCTTCGTAGTACTCGACGCCGTAGTCCGGGTGGTGGCCGCCCTGGAACATGATCTGGGTGCCGCCCAGTTCGACGGTCTCCGCGCAGCGCCGCAGGATGTCGTCGAGGTCGCGGGTCCAGCCCTTCTCGGTGTCCTTGGGAGCGGCGTAGAAGGCGCAGAACTTGCACGCCGTCACGCAGACGTTGGTGTAGTTGATGTTGCGCTCGATGATGTACGTCGCGATGTGCTCCGTGCCGGCGTAACGGCGGCGGCGCACGGCGTCGGCGGCCTGGCCCAGCGCGTGCAACGGCGCGGAGCGGTAGAGGTCGAGCGCCTCCTCCGGCGTGATGCGGCCGCCCTGCGCGGCGCGGTCGAGTACGGACTGGAGGTCGGCGTTCTCGGTCACCGGGGCGTCCCTTTCGGAGGCGGACAGACTGCGAGCACTGCAGAAAAGCAGGACTGAACCAGCGTACGCCAGGGGTCCGACGGCGCCGGTGGGGGCCGGCGCGCGGTCCGGCCCGCCGGCCTGCTACTCCACCGGCCGGTCCGTCGCTCAGCCGCCGCTCCTCGTCAGGGTGGCCTTCGGGGTGCCGCCCCGCTCGTCGTCCGAGGTGAAGGAGAGCGAGCCGTCCTTGCCCAGGACGTACGTGACGGTGGAGGTGTTGCCCGTGCACCCGGGCCCCTGTTCGCCGTCGGGGCTCTCGCGCAGGACGAGCTTGTCGCCGGTGGCCGACACCAGCCTCGACGCGGCCCGGCAGCGCAGCAGCACCACGTCATAGGTGGTCCGCACGACGACGTCGCCCTCGCGGCCGGCCTTGATGACGCTGGTCATGGTGCCGTTGGGGATCCCGTTCGCCATGGTGACGGTGCCGTTCCAGGTGCCGAGGAAGCCCCTCGGGACGCCGCCGGCCGCGTCGGTCGGCGCGGGGGACCCGACCGTCGGATGGTTCCCGGACGGCGGCGTGGCCGCCGAGCCGCCGCTCCCCGGCCCCTTGAGCACGCCGAAGAACACCGCGGTGGTGGTGGCGACCGCCAGCGCGCCGGCCACCGAGAGCACCAGGGTGCAGCTCATCCGCCGGGGCCGCTCCTTACCGCCCAACGCGCCGGTGAGCGCGATCCGCCGCTCCTTGGAGCCGGTGGCCGGGGACGCCGCGGAGCCGGTCGGCAGGTCGGCGAGGCCGGACGGAGAGGAGAAGGGGGGCGCGGGCGGAGAGGAGAAGGGGGGCCCGGGCGGGGGCGCGGGCGGTGGTGGGGGCGCGTCCGCGGCGTGCGGGGCGCCGGCCGCCGGCCAGGCCGGTGGCGGTGGTCCCGGCGGAGGTCCCTGAAAGGCGCCGGGCGGCGTTCCCTGCGGAGTCCCGGGCATCGGCGGATCGAACGGGATCAGCCCGGAGGCCGTCCCGGACCCGCCGGGGCCGGAAACGGGACCGGCGAGCGGACCGGACGCCGACCCACCGGATGCCGTTTCCGGCCCCGCCCCCGCACCGGAATCCGCCCCCGCGTCCAGGTCGAGCAGGGCCACCGCCTGGCGGCTGACCTGCTCGACCAGGGGGCCCGGTAGCCAGCCGGCGCGGACCAGTCCGGCCGCGCCCCGGGCGCCGGCGAGTCGGGCCGCGACCGTTTCGGGGGCCGGCCGCCGGACGGCCTCCTTGGCCAGGCAGGCGGCCACCAACTCCCTCAGGTCACCGACGAGTTCCGGTCCCAGTTCGGGTTCCTCGTGCACCACCTTGTAGAGCAGCGCGGCGGACGAGTCCCCGGAGAACGGGCCGGTCCCGGTGGCCGCGTACGCCAGCACCGCCCCCAGGGAGAAGACGTCGGCGGCGGCCCCGGCCCCCTTGCCGAGGATCTGCTCGGGCGCCATGTAGCCGGGCGAGCCGACGGAGACCCCGGTGGAGGTCAGCGAGGCGGTGCCGTCCGTGGCCCGCGCGATCCCGAAGTCGATCAGCCGGGGCCCGTCCAGGGTCAGCAGCACGTTGGAGGGTTTGACGTCCCGGTGGACCAGGCCCAGCGCGTGCACCGCGGTGAGCGCCTCGGCCAGTCCGGAGCCCAGGGCCCGCACCGCACGGTCGGCGAGCGGGCCGTGGTCGGCGACCGCGCGGGCCAGCGAGGGGCCGGCGACGTAGCCGGTGGCGACCCAGGGCACGGGGGCGTCGGGGTCGGCGTCCAGGACGGGCGCGGTCCAGGCGCCGCCGACCCGGCGTGCCGAGGCGACCTCGCGCCGGAAGCGGGCCCGGAACTGTTCGTCGGCGGCGTACTGGGCGTGCACGGCCTTCACCGCGACGGTCCGTCCGCCGGCGCTGCGCCCCAGGTAGACGCGACCCATGCCGCCCGCGCCCAGGCGGCCGAGCAGCCGGTACCCGCCCAGGGCCCGTGGGTCCCCGTCGGCCAGCGGTTCCATGGCGCCTCCCCCTCCAAGACGGCGGCACCAGCTTATGACCCAGGTCATGTCGGATTGCCGAAACCCTCGGGCCCGCTTTCCGCATCAAACAGGGCGCAAGCCGACCATCCGCCCCCGCACCTCCTCGCCCAGGGCTCGTCCATCGGCAGATCGGGAGAACGCCCATGCACCGCACCCCAGGGGACCGTTCCTACGCCCCGCGCCGGGAGGACAGCCGCGGACGGCGCGGACTGATGCGACGCGGCCTGATGCGACGCGGACGCTTCCTCGGACGCGGCCGTTCCGCCCGGCCCGACGGGGCACGGTGGTCGGCCCGGCGCCCCCGCTGGCGCGCGTCGTTCCTGACCGGTGCGGTGGCCGTGGTCGGCCTCTGCGCCTATCCGACCGTGAAGTACCTCGACGTGCTCAACGACACCGGCGAGCCGATGTCGTTCAGCCGTGCGCTGCCCGACGGGGCGCCGAGTCAGGTACGGGCGTCGGCGGCGCAGCCGGCGGTCCGGATGCCGAGCGGTCCGCAGGCCGCGTTCCGGACGGCCGCCACCCTCGGCGACGGCACCAAGATCGGCGTCACCACCCTGCACGGCGGCAAGTCCGGCTTCACCGGCAAGGTGTGGGTCTGGGCGCCCAAGGAGTACTACGAGGAGCGCTACCGCACCAGCGCGTTCCCGGTCCTGATCGCCCTGCCGGGCGGTTACGGCCACCCCACCAACTACTGGGCGGCGACCGGCCACAAGCTCCAGCAGACCGTCACCGACCTGACGGCCCTGGGCCGCAGCCGGCCGTTCCTCGTCGTGATGCCGGTCCTCAACCCCGGCAAGCGCTACTACGACGGCAGCGACATCCCGGGCCAGCCGAAGATGGGCACCTGGCTGTCCGACGACGTCCCCGACCTGGTCAAGGCCAACTTCCGGACCTTCACCAGCCGTGACGGCTGGGCGTTCATGGGGTCCTCGTCCGGCGGGTTCGCGGCCCTGAAGCAGGTCCTGCAGCACCCGGACCGGTTCAAGGCGGTGATCGCCAGCGGCCCGGACACCCGCCCCGACTCCCCGCTGTGGCGCGGCCACCGGGCGGAGATGCGGGCCAACGACCCGGAGCTGCTGGCGCAGCGGCTGGCCGCCCGCCCCGGCGCCCCGGACGTCCACGTGCAGTTCCAGGTCGGCACGGAGGAGAGCGGCCGGGCCAACCTGGAACGGTTCGTCGAGCGGTACGCCAAGGGGCCGGTGCACGCCCGGCTGCACGTCATCGAGGGCGGCGGCCACAACGCCCGCAGCTACCTGCGCGGGATGCGGGACGAGAGCCTGGAGGCCATCAGCCGGGTCCTGCTCGGCCCGACGCCGACGCCCACGCCGGCGTCGTAGCCCGCGCGGCCGGACGGGGCGGCACCCGGCCCGGCGGCGCGGTGCGGCGCGCCCTAGGCGAGGGCGTCGGCGCCCGCCGCGAGCAGTTCCACCTTCACGTCGGCCGGGAACCCGGTGGTCGGGCCCACCCGGCGGGCGAACTCCGTGACCCCGCGCAGCTGGTCCGGCCCGAACCGGAAGTCCAGGGTGGTGAAGTACCGCTCCAGCAGCTCCTCGTCGAAGTGCTCCCAGCGGGCGGCCTGCTCGGCGACCTTGCCGACCTCCTCCAGCGAGAGGTCCCGCGAGGCCAGGAACGCCTCGTGCACCTTGTGGACCACCTCCGGCTCGCGCTCCAGGTAGTCGCGCCGGGCCGCCCAGACGGCGAAGACGAACGGCAGCCCCGTCCAGTCCTTCCACATCTGGCCCAGGTCGTGCACCTCCAGGCCGAGCTTGGGGGCGTCGTGCAGGTTGGCGCGGAGCGCGGCGTCGCCGATCAGCACCGCCGCCTCGGCCTCCTGCATCATCAGCCCGAGGTCCGGCGGGCAGGTGAAGTAGTCGGGCTGCACGCCGATCTTCTCGGCGAGCAGCAGCTGCGCCAGTCGCACGGAGGTCCGCGAGGTCGACCCGAGGGCCACCCGGGCGCCGTCCAGCTGGTCCAACGGCTTCTGCGAGACGATCACGCAGGACATGACCGGCCCGTCGCAGCCGACCGCGAGGTCGGGGAAGGCCACGAGGTCGTCGGCGGCCCGGAGGAACTCGACGAGGGTGATCGGCGCGATGTCGAGCTCCCCGCGCACCAGACGCTCGCTGAGCTTCTCCGGGGTGTCCTTGGTGAGGTCCAGATCGAGGAGGGTGCCCGTGCGGGCCAGGCCCCAGTAAAGGGGCAGGCAGTTCAGGAACTGGATGTGGCCCACTCGCGGCCGGCTGCGACGGTGGTCTGCGTCGGTGCCCGCGGGTGCGTCTCCGAAGGTTGAATTGTCCACATGCGGAGGCTAGACCCGTCGGTTCCGGTACCGGACGGCGGGGCCCCGGTGTTGCCATTCCCACTCAGGGCCAAACGTGATCTTTAGCTCTTCCACCTCCCGAGTGCACCGTGCTAGGCTCAAGCCAAGTTGCAGTTTGGTTTCCCTTGCAGTACAGAGCCTGCGGAGCATGTGACCCGCAGGCTTTTGTAGTTTTCAGACTTCTTTGCAGGTTCTGGAGCAGGGCGACCCTTTGGCCCAAGGAGGGCTTATGGCTACCGGAACCGTCAAGTGGTTCAACGCTGAAAAGGGCTTCGGCTTCATCGCCCAGGACGGCGGCGGCCCGGATGTCTTCGTCCACTACTCCGCGATCAACGCCAGCGGTTTCCGCTCGCTTGAGGAGAACCAGCAGGTCACCTTCGACGTCACCCAGGGCCCGAAGGGTCCGCAGGCGGAGAACGTCAGCCCGGCCTAAGTTACCCGCTCCGGTCTTTCTCATCTGATCGACCAGTAGCACCCAAGGAGCCCCCCTCCACCTTCGGGCGGAGAGCGGGGCTCCTGCCTTTTGTACAGCCTCTTTGCGTCGTGCATCTCAAATGGCTTTTACGTGAACACTTACCCCGTCGCTTTGCGTGACGAGAAACCCGGACGATCCGGCAGGACAGTCGTTCGGATCGATCGCGCAGCGGAGGCGGTGGAGAAATAAAAAATCATGACGGGTCCCTGGCGGGGTTCGTTGAGCGGGAAATCACGGCCCCGCCCGGTGTCCGGGCGGGGCCGCCGCGTTCACTCCGCGCGCCAGCCGAGCTGCACCAATGGCGTGCCACGTTTACGGGAGACGAAGTGAGCCCGCCCAGGAGGCATGGGCTGGGCGCGCGTGGCACCGAGGATGTCGCCCTCGTGGGGGTCGCCCGAGAGGATCAGACCCTGCGCCCCGAGTTCCTTGAGGCGCTGGAGGAAGGGCTCGAAGAGGGCCCGGGAGACCCCAGCGGTGCTGCGGGCGATCAGGAAGTGGACGCCCGCGTCCCGGGCGAAGGGAAGATGGTCGGTGAGGACCGACAGGGGGTTGCCGGTGGACGAGGCGACCAGGTCGTAGTCGTCGACGAGGACGAAGAAGCGGGGGCCGGTCCACCAGCTGCGGTCCCGGAGTTGCTGCGGGGTGACGTCGTCGCTCGGACGGCGACGCTCCATGAGGCCGGCCAGAGCCTCCATGTGGATCTTCAGCGCCGCATCGGTGGGGGCGTATTCGAGGAGGTGCCCTTCCGGCACGGCACCGAGGAGCGTGCGGCGGTAGTCGCCCACGACGATCTTGGCCTCGCCGGACGGGTAGCGCTCCGCGATCTTGTGCGCGAAGTGGCGGAGGGCCGCGGTCTTACCGGATTCGCTCTCGCCGAAGATCAGGAGGAAGGGATCGGCCTCGAAGTCGATGTACGCCGTTTCCAGACTGGTCTCATCGATGCCGATGGGGACGCCCCAGTCCGGATGGTCGGAGCCGTTGGGCAGCTGGTCGGCAGGCACCTTGCGGGGCAGGAGACGGACCGCGGGGGCGGCCGGGCCCTGCCAATCGGCCCGAACCGAGGCCACGAAGGTGGCCGTGGCATCGGCGAGCTCGGTCGCGGCGTGCCCTCCGTCGGTCCGCGGCAGGGCCGCGAGGAAGTGGCGTCCGGCCGGGATCTGGCCTCGGCCGGGGACACCGGCGGGCACGTTGGCAGCGACCTTGCGGTCGAACTCGGAGTCGAAGGGGTCGGCGAGGCGCAGTTCGAGGCCGCCGAGGAGCTGGTCCTTGAGGGCGGCGCGGACTTCCATGTGACGGGACGCCGTGAGGATCACATGGATGCCGAAGCCGAGGCCGCGGGCGGCGATTCCGGTGACCACCGGCTCCAGCATCTCGTACTCGTCCTTGAAGGGGCCCCAGCCGTCGATGACGAGGAAGACATCGCCCCAGGGCTCGTCGGGGAACCCGCCTTCCGCACGCCGACGCCGGTAGGTCGCCACCGTGTCGACGCCGTGGGCGCGGAAGAGCTGCTCGCGGCGGGCCAGGATGCCCGCCACCTCCGCGACGGTACGGCGGACCCGCTCGGGGTCGAGGCGCGAGGCGACGGAGCCGACGTGCGGCAGGTCTGACGTCGAGCCGAGGGCACCGCCGCCGAAGTCGAGCCCGTAGAACTGGACTTCACGGGGGGTGTGGGTGAGGGCGAAGGAGCCGATGAGGGTGCGCAGGAGGGTGGACTTGCCTGACTGCGGTCCGCCGACGATCAGGAGGTGGCCGGTGGCCCCGGAGAAGTCGTGGAGGAGGATGTCGCGGCGCTGCTCGAAGGGCTTGTCCACCAGGCCGAGCGGGACGGCCAGGGTGCCCGTCGAGTGGTGTTGCGCGGCGTGCAGGCCGCGCTCGGGGGTGGTGGCGAGCGCGGGGAGGAGCTGGTCGAGCGCCGGGGCCTTCTCCAGGGGCGGCAGCCAGACCTGGTGGGCGGCCGGCCCCTGCCCTTCGAGGCGGTTGACGATGACGTCCAGGACGGTGTCGGTGAACGACTCGTCGGACGGGGACCGACCATCCGTGCCGACCTCCGTGCCGTCGGTGTCCGGCCGCGGAGCGGTGTCGGGAAGCGGTACGGGCGGCGCGGTGAAGAACGCCGCGCGCCGCTGAACGGAGTGCGGGCCGGCGTCCGTACGACCGCCACCCGTACGGACGCCGCCCGTACGGTGCGGGCCGGAGACGTAGGCGGCCTTGAAGCGGGTCATCTCGTCCGTGCCGAAGGCGAGATAGCCGGAACCGGGGACGGAGGGGAGGTGGTAGGCATCGGGGACGCCGAGGGCGGCGCGGGATTCGGCGGCGGAGAAGGTGCGCAGGCCGATGCGGTAGGAGAGGTAGGTGTCCAGGCCGCGCAGCCGGCCCTCCTCCAGGCGTTGGGAGGCCAGCAGCAGATGGACGCCCAGGGAGCGGCCGATCCGCCCGATCTGGACGAACATGTCGATGAAGTCGGGCTTGGCGGCCAGCAGTTCACTGAACTCGTCGATGACGAGGACGAGGGACGGCAGTGGGTCGAGGGCCTGTCCGGCGGCACGCGCCTTCTCGTAATCGTGAATTTTGGCGAAATTGCCTGCCTGACGAAGGAGTTCCTGGCGCCGCTGGAGTTCGCCGCCGATCGAGTCCCCCATGCGGTCGACCAGCGAGAGGTCGTCGGCGAGGTTGGTGATGACGGCGGCGACGTGCGGCAGGGAGGCCATGCCGGCGAAGGTGGCACCGCCCTTGAAGTCCGCCAGGACGAAGTTCAGAGTCTCGGAGGAGTGGGTGACGGCCAGGCCCAGGACCAGGGTGCGCAGCAGTTCCGACTTGCCGGAACCGGTGGCGCCGACGCACAGCCCGTGTGGGCCCATGCCGTTCTGCGCGGCCTCCTTGAGGTCGAGCATGACGGGCCGGCCCGCCTCGTCCACGCCGATGGGGACCCGGAGGCGTTCGGCCTGGGAGCGGGGGCGCCAGGTGCGGGCGGGGTCGGTCAGCGCCGGGTCGCCGAGGTCGAGCAGGTCGGTGAAGTCGAGGTTGGTGAGGAGCGGTTCGTCCTCGTCGCCGCCCTCGATGCGGAGCGGGGCGAGCTGGCGGGCGAGGGTGTCGGCGCGTTCGGGGGAGAGGGTGTCGGGGGTGCCTTCGTAGACCGAGACGGGGGACTCCAGGCGCAGTCGACCCGGGTGGACCTGGACCGACAGACCGCCGCGCGGTTCACCGAGTTCCCCCGCGATCACCTCGACGACGGTGACGCCCTGCAGTCCCTCGGGGGCCGCGAAGGCCGAGTCCGGGGGGACCATCCCACCGTCGAGGACGACCACGAGGTGCGGCCGGTCGAGGAGCGGCGGCGCCTCCCTGCTGAACCGCGGGCGGTCGGTCAGTTCCTCGCCCAGCAGCGCTTCGAGTTCGGCGAGGTCGTCGCCGAAGAGCCGCCGGGTACCGGCGCCGTCGGCCACGCGGTGCAGTTGGGTGTGCGGCAGCCACTTCGTCCACTCCCAGCGGACGACCGCGCCCGGGGCCGCCACCACCGCGACCATCAGATCCCGCGGCGCGTGCAGCGTGACCAGCTGACCGATCAGGGCGCGGGCCGTGCCATGGGCCGACTCCGGGTCGCCGGAGACGGTGAGGTGGTAGAAGGCGCGCAGCGAGACCGCGACCGGCATGTGGTGCAGCGAGCCGTAGGTGGCGAGGAAGCGCTGCATGACGCCCGCGGTGAGCGGTTCGAGTTCGTCGACGGGGGCGGTGTCGGGGGCGACGAGCGGGGTGGCGAGCTGCTGCGTGCCCAGGCCGACGCGGGCTTGCCCGAAGTCGGCGTCGCCGGCGCGCCGTTCCCAGATCCGGCCGCCCTCGGCGACCACCGACCACAGCTGGTCGGGCGCGGGGTGGAGGTAGTGCTGGGTGTCGCGCTGCGCCGCCGCCGTACGGCGGATCCGGCGCCTGGTCTGCGCCAGGTACTTGAGGTAGTCACGGCGACTTTGCGCCATCTCTCCCTGGGTGCCGCGGCGGTACCGGACGATCTGCGCGATGACCATGCCGACGGTCGAGGCGAGCATCAGCCCACCCATCACGCGCATGAAGCCGGCCATGCCCGGCATGAAGAAGAACACCACCGACGAGGCCATGCCGATCATTGGCAGCAGCTGCATCAGCACGCCCTCGTGCTGGCCACGTGGGAGTTCCGGCGGTGCTTCGAGACGCAGTTCGTCCGTGGCGAGCGCGGGCGGCAGGGCCCGCGGCGGACGCTTGACGACGATCTGGCTCACCGGTACCCACCCCTCGGCGCGGAACTCGCGGCGAAAGGCAATCCGGGGAACTGTCCGTACCGCTCACCCCCCTGGCGACGGCGCCTTCCGCATCAGCTGATCCTACTGCCGGCCGGCGGCCCACTAATGTGGCGTACGGGATTGATCGCGTGTCACGCCCGGCAGGGCCCAGGCCCGGTCGGCGAACAGGGGGAGAAGTGAGAACGAGCGCGGGGGCCGGTGTGAGTTCGAGCCGCAGTTCGTCCGTGGCGAGCGCGGGGACCGGATTCCGCAGGGTCGCCGTGGTCGCGCCCGACAGTCGGATCGATGTCGCCCTGCCCGAGAACATCGCGGTCTCCGACATCTATCCGGAGATCCTGCGGCTGACCCGCCAGACCCAGCCCGCCGACGCGCCGACCGGCTACCACCTCTTCCGGTCCGACGGCACCGCCCTCGACAGCTCCCGCTCGCTCGCCGAACAGCGCGTGGTCGACGGCGAGATGCTGCACCTGAGGCCCTTCGCGCACTCGCTCCCGCCGGCCGTCTTCGACGACGTCGCCGACGCCGTGGCCACCGCCGTCGCACGGGATCGGCGGCTGTGGAACGACACCATGCTGCGCGGCGCCGGCCTCGCCGGGGTGGGCGTCATGCTCGCGCTCCTCGGCCTGGTCCTGTGGTACGCCGACCCGGTACGGCACGACATGCACAGCCTCCCGGGCGTCATCGCCGCCACCGCCGGGCTGCTGGCGGCCGCCCTCGCCGGCGTACGGGCCCGCGTCTACGACGACCAGCCGTCCGCCGTCGCACTGGGTCTGGGGGCGCTGCCCGTCGTCTGGTGCGCGGGCTCGGGAATCATCGGGCCGGACACCGGACACGGGGCGGGACGGCTTCAGTTCCTCCTCGGTTGTATCGCCGTACTCGTCGTCTCCGTGGCGCTGGTCAGCCTCTCGCCGGAGGGCGACGCGCCGTTCATCGCGACCGCCTTCGCAGCGGCGGCCGGCACCGTAGCGGGCTTCCTCGCCATCATCGCCGAGGCCACCGCCACCGAGGCCGCGGCCGTCTGCGTCCCGGCCGCGATCGGGCTGATGGCGTTCCTGCCCGGGCTCGCCGCCCGCCTGGCACGGCTGCCCATCGGCTACGCCACCCCGCGCAGCCTGGCCGAGGGCGAGGCCGTGACCGCTTACAGCGACGACGCCGGTCTGCCCGGCCCGGCGGCCCCGGACGCCCTCGCCGCCCGCGTCCGCCGCGGCCATGAACTGCTGCTCGGGCTGCTGGGCGGCTGCTGCGCGGTGGTCCTCGGTGCCGCCGCCGTCCTCGGCCTGTCCGAGTCTTTCTGGGGACGACTGTTGACGCTCGCCGCCGGCCTGGCCGCCCTGCTCCGGGCCCGGCTCTTCCGCTACACCGCCCAGGTCTCCTGCGCGATCGCGGCCGGCTTCGGCGCCCTGGCGCTCCTCGTGCTCGGCCTGGCCCTCCGCCCGCCGGCCACCGCACTCACCGACTTCCTGGCCGGCGACCGCGCCCAGCTCGACATCCGCACTGTCTGGCTGGCCCTCGCACTCGCGGGCGGCGTGGCGCTCCTGACGCTGATCGCCCTGACCGTTCCGAAACGAGGTCTCTCCCCCTTCTGGGGCCGCGCCCTCGACCTCGCCGACGGCCTGTTCCTGCTCTCCCTCATGCCGCTGTGCCTGGCCGTACTGGACCTGTACGGCAGGGCCCGCAGCATGACCGGCGGCTGAGGCGGGACGAGAGAAGCGATGGCATCCCGACGCGACGAACTCAACGGCTACACCTTCGCGAAGAAGCGACTGGTGGCAGCCTTCCTCCGCCCCTCCCCCGACCGTACGGACGAGGGCGCCCCGAGCCCCCTGCGCGCCGTCCTGCCCGGCCTGGTCATCGCCGCGCTCACGCTCGCGGGCTTCGGCGCCTGGGGCATGTTCCGCCCCCAGGCCCCCAAGGGCTGGGACGCCCCGGGCCAGCACGTCATCCTCGGCAGCCAGTCAGCCACCCTCTACGTGGTCCTCCGCACGGACGGCAAACCCCAGCTGCACCCGGTCCTCAACATGGCCTCCGCCCGCCTCCTGCTCACCACCGACCGCTTCGACGTCCTCAAGGTCGACGAGAACGAGCTCGACAAGGGCAAGATCCCGCACGGCCCGACGCTCGGCATCCCGTACGCCCCCGAGCGCATCCCGGATCCCGAGGAGGGGCGGAAGAGCAAGCGCTGGGCGGTGTGCGAGCAGCCAGGCAGCAACGGCCGGTCCGTACAGAAGGCCACCTTCCTCTTCGCCGATCGCGACCAGCACAAGGTGGACGGCCCCGGGCGCCTCCGCGACGGCCAGGTCCTCTACGTCCAGCAGCAGACCGCGACGGACAACGGCCCCCGGTACCTCATCGGCCCCACCGGCACCAAGTACTTCCTCGACGGCGGCAGTCCCACCGAAAACGAGCTCCTGCTGCGCGCCCTGGTAGGCAACCGGCAGCCCCAACCCGTCACCAAGGACTGGCTCGCCACCTTCCACGACGGCACGCCGATCGCGTTCCCTCCCCTCCCGGGAAAGGTGGGCGACCCGGCGGGCGTCAAGGGACTGGCCCCGCACGAGAACCGCATCGGCATGGTCCTCCGCGCGACGACCGGCTCCGGCACCCAGGAGTACGTCGTCCTGCGCGGCTCCGTCGTCCCCGTCTCCGGCTTCGTCGCCCGCCTCTTCCTCTTCTCTCCCCAGACCGCCCTCCTGAAGCAGCACAACCAGCCCACCGAGGTGGACGCCCAGTCCTTCACCCCGGAATCCCACGGCCTCTTCACGGAGAAGAACTGGCCGCAGCCGAGCGTCCAGCAGGCCAACACCGCCACACCGTCCGGCGATCCGGCCGGCGCCCGGAACACGGTGTGCAGCGTCCTGCGCGACGTGTCCAAGACTGGCGGCACCACGCTCAGCACCTGGGCGGGCACCGGCTACCCCCAGCAGATCGTCAACGGCGGCACCAGCGCGTACGTGACCCCCGGAACCGGCCTCTTCTACCAGCAGATCCAGGCCGGGGACGTGACAACCGGGGCACACTTCCTCGTCACCGACACCGGCCTGCGCTACGGCGTCCAGACCAACAACGACAGCAGCGCGAAACGCTCGGGCGTCGGGAGCCAGCCAGGACAGCCGGGGCAATCGGAACAGCAGCCCCAGCAGTCCCACCTGGCACAAGTCCTCCTCGGCTACAAGGACATCGCCCCCGTCCCCGTCCCGGCGAACTGGTCGACGTTCCTGCCGATGGGTCCGCGACTGGACGTCAACGCGGCACGTCAGCCGCAGGGTTCATGAGCGCCGGCCGGGCCGGGCTCACGGCCGCACTGCTCACGACCGTGACGGCCGCCGTCATGGCCCCTCCCGCGCTCGCCGCCGGTGCAGAGGACGCCATCCCCTTGCCCGGAGCGGGCGGCACCTGCACCTTCCCCATGAAGCAGCAGATCAAGGAGCGCCCCTGGGCCCTCCAGCGGATCGTCCTCGACCGCCTCTGGCAGGACACCAAGGGCCGTGACGCACAGGGCAAATCGGTCCTCATCGCGGTCATCGACACCGGCGTCGACAACACCAACCCACAGCTCACCGACGCCGTCGACACCAAGAACGGCAGGGACCTCCTGGGACCGGGCGCGGGCGACGGAACATCGGACGGGAAGGGTCGGGCCCCGGGCACCTACGACCCCGTCGGCCACGGCACCAAGGTCGCCGGCATCATCGCGGCCCGCCCGCGCGCCGGTACGGGCTTCGTCGGCCTCGCCCCCGAGGCCACGATCATCCCCATCCGCCAGAACGACGAGAAGGGCACCGGCAACGCCGCCACCTTGGCCACCGCCATCAACCACGCCATCGGCGCCGGGGCCGAGATCATCAACATCTCCCAGGACACGGCCAAGCCGATCTCCCAGGACTCCAGCCTCGCCGCGGCCGTCCGCTCCGCGCGCGACCACAACATCGTCGTGGTCGCCTCCGCGGGCAACGACGGCTACGACGGCCGCCTCAAGACGACCTACCCGGCGGCCTACCCGGGCGTACTGGCGGTCGCCGCCTCCGACCGCAACAACGAACGCGCCCCCTTCTCCCAGAGTGGCGACTTCATCGGCGTCGCGGCCCCCGGCGTGGACATGGTCTCGACCGTCCCCAGGGGCGGCCAGTGCGTCGACAACGGCACCAGCTTCTCGGCCCCGTACGTGGCGGGCATCGCGGCCCTGCTCCGCGCCAAGCACCGCGACTGGAAGGCGCCCCAGATCGTCGCCCAGATCGAGAAGACCGCCGAGCGCTCCGTCAACGGCCGCGACAGCTTCGTCGGCTGGGGCGTCGCCGACCCCGTCCGCGCCCTCACCGACGACGACCACCCGATCGACCACCCCACGGCCGACGACGGCCTCGCGAAGGCCACTCCCCCTGACCCGTCCTCCCTCCCGTCCGGCGAAACACCGCAGAAGCGGATGGAACGCTATGCCACGTACGGAATGGGCGCGGGCGGGGTCGCGGTCGCGGTCATCGCGGGGGTGGCGGTCGTCCGGCGCGATCTGCGGCATCGTCGACGATCATGAAACCCGAGTCTGTCAATGAGTAGCCGTACTCATTGGCGCGGACTGCACCCACATTGGCGCTATTTGAGCGGTGCGGATCGAAAACCCGCCTCGCTGTCACACCCGGTGACTAGACTCAATCCCGAATCTACTTGCGGGAGACCGAGTTCCTGACTCACCGGGGGGCGTTTGTGGGAACTGAAGCGAACAACAACGGGATGAACGTCATGCAGGGAAACGGCCCGGCAGTGACGGTCAACGGCCAGGACGGGGCCACCACCCACTACGGGACGATGGAAGTCGATCTCGAAGTGCTGAAGCGTTTCAAAAACCGGGTGGATGCTCTCCTGACCCAGCTGAAGGGTTCCCAGGCAGCTCCTGGCGAGCTCAGCCGCCGCACGATTCCTCCGTCCGCATTCGGCCAGGGATTCGCCGAAGCCGGGAGCCTCGCCGACACCTACACCAAAGTCCTCGCCCGGCTAGAGGAATTCTCCCGGACTTTCGGCGAACAAATCGAGACTCTCAGCATCGGCACACATTTCATCGGTCGTAGCTACGAGCAGGTGGATGCCGACATGAAGAACCGCCTGGCGGCCATCCAGCGTCGTACCCAGGAGTTCCACAGGACCCCGCAGCCGACCGACCACCCGTCCGACGCCGCGGGTTCCACCGACTCCACCGCCCCCGACCTGGGCAACGGCCAGACCGCGGCCCCCGACGGCATCTGACCCACGCACGCTCCACGCCCGCAGACACCCGATCCGAAGAGGGGAAACGGAATTGACAGGCAACTCCGGCGCACCGGGCGGCTCCGAGATCTCGGCCGCCCCCGCGTGCACCAACTTCGAGAACCTGTCCCACCAGTCTCTCTACGACATGGTCGCCGGCGCGGACCACATGGAGATCGGGCTCATGGGCACCAGCCTGATGGCGGCCGGCAACGAGATCCGCAAAATCACCGCCGACCTGAAGGGATACGTCGACCAGGTCCACTGGGAAGGTAAAGGCGCCGAGGCATTCCGCACCTGGAGCCGCGACACCATCTCCGAAAGCCACAAGCTGGCCGACTACGCCCACACCGCCGGCTCAGCGATGACCGACAGCGCAACCGCCCTCGGCCGCGCCAAGCTGATGCCCAAACCCAAACCGCCCACCAATTCAGTGGAGTTGGCCCCCGGCCCGCTAGGCTCCACCACCAACCTACTGAAGGACCCCGATCGCGAAGCCGCCGTAACCGAAATGAGCCGGCTGTCGTCGTACTATCGAAACGCCCAAGAACGGATCGCTCAGCAAGAGCAGCCTAATTTTCGGCCGGCCGAGGGGTTCGTGCCGACACCACCGAATGCTTCTGGCCACATCGACGATACATTTTCCCGCGTGCCCGGCTCGGCGGCCAATCAGACTGCGGCACGCTCAGCCAACGCTGGAGCCACTGTTCCGCACGGCGGCGGCGTCGACGAGCAGCATGTAGCGCCACCACAGCCAACTCCTCATGCCGCGCCGGAAAAGGGCGGCACCAGTACGTCTCTCGACTCCGCTGCTCATGATGTGCTGCCCGCGGCACCGTCGGCTGACATGAGCACTACTCCGCCCCAATCCGGCAGTTCGCACGAGTCGCCCAGGACTTTCTTGCCGGGCACCGTGACTCCACCCAGAGCAGCAACTCACGCCACAGGTCCCACGACTACTCCACGAGCCCCGGTTGCTGACCGTCCGGGCACGGTGGAACAGCCACGTGGCAAATCCGCAGGGGACGGCATCGTCGGCGGCACAGCCCGACGCAACAACGCTCCCAGCGCCCCGCGCATCCCGGCAGGGACGGTTATGGGAGAGGAGCACGGCGTGAACGCGCCCAGGCAGACCGGCCCCGCAGGCACTCCTCCCGTTCGGGGCGGCGGAACTGCGCCAACCGGAGAGGAAAGTCTGCGTCAACGTTTGCTCGCTCCGCGCTCAGGAAGCGCACAAGTGCCGCACGGAACAGCCATGGGTGAGGAACTCGGCACATCGGGGCATGGGCCGACGGGGAGCGGCTACCCAGGCTACGCCGGCGGTTCCGTACGGGACGGAGCGCGCGGCATCACCAGCCGTCGCCTGGCGTTCGAACCCGGTGGCCCCGTGGGCGCTTCGCCAAGCAGCCCAGTGGTGGGCGGTGAGCCAGACACGCGAGTGCCCCGTCCCACGCGAAGTGTCCCCGAGTCGGCGAGCGCTACCGAAGCGGCCAGGACCGGCGGACGAGCAGGGGACTTCACACCTGGCGGCACCGGTTTGAGGCGAGAGTCCTCCGCCAACGAGGTGCGGCCCATGGCAGGCGAGCCATCGTCCCGGCAGAGAAGGCGTACCTCGACCAAGCGGCCGGCTTACCTCCAGGAAGATAACGAGACATGGGCGGCGCCTCAGCCGCCCGTCGTGCCTCCGGTGATCGGAGAGGACGCCGCATCGTGAATCGCGCTGTGAGGCCCGCGCTGTGTGGGAAACGACTGTCAGTAGTCGCAGCTATCTGCCTGACAGCGTTGTGTCTTGGTTCACTAGCACCGGCCAACGCCACGGACATGCGATCCCGTCAGTGGTACCTGGACTCGATGCAAGCCGAACGTATTTGGGAGACAAGCACAGGCAAGGGCATCACCGTCGCTGTGATCGACAGCGGCGTCGATAGCTCGGTACCCGAGCTACAAGGTCAGTTGCTCGCGGGAACGGACTTCTCGGACGACCAACATGACGCGAATCACGACAGTGAAGGCCATGGAACAAGCATGGCAATGATTATCGCTGGCCAACGGAAAGGAGACCGCGCCTGGGGGCTGGCGCCGGGTTCAAAAATCCTTCCCATCAGGAGCGGCAACGAGCACTGGTCCTTCCACATGGCGGAATCTATCCGCTATGCGACAGACCATGGCGCTAAGGTCATCAATATCTCCTGGGCGGGGACTCCCACCGAAGAATATCGGGCCGATCTACAACCAGCAATCGAATACGCAAACAAGAATGGGCTCCTTATCTTTGCCGGATCAGGAAACGACGGAGACAAGGGAAACCCTGCAAAATACCCTGCAAGTCTTCCGGGGGTCGTCGGCGTTGGCGCCGTGGACAAGTCCTTGAAAGTGGCCAAGTTCTCGACCTATGGCCCACAGGTAGCGCTGGCCGCGCCAGGTGTCGACATCCCAACTCGCTGTACCAAAGAGCTATTTGACTGTGTAGCGCAAGGGACCAGCAACGCCACCGCCATCGCCTCCGCCTCCGCTGCCCTCATCTGGTCCGCGCACCCCACCTGGACGAACAACCAGGTCCTACGGGTCATGATGCAGACGGCCGGTAAGCCGGAGGACGGCAAGGTCCCGAGCAAGTACCTCGGCTACGGCATCGTCCGCCCCCGCAAGGTGCTGGTGGACAAGGAGGGCGACCCGGGCCCCGCCGATGTCAACCCGCTGCTTGCGGCTCACAGAGCCCCCACACCTTCCGGGACTGCACGTTCCCGCGAGAGCGGGGACAACAACAAGGCGACCGGCACAGCACCCGAATCAGACAGCTTCCCGAAATGGCCCCTCGTGGCCGGCGGTGGAGTAGCAGCCCTAGCCGTAATCCTCGGCGGACTACTGATCGCCCGGCGCAAGAAAGCACAGCTCTCCACACACGGCCACTAACCACACTCTGGCCGCCCGCAGTCGGAGCGACCAGTAAACCGAGCCGCATCTCTTCCGAGACGGCCAACAACCCACTCATGGGGGAAGGTGGATCATGGCAGGTAACACCGCACTCACTTATGCGGAGATCGAACGGCTCAAGGGCGAGATCCAGAGCGGCAGCCAGGCGATGTCGTCCCAGCTGCGGATGCTGGTGAACGCCATTGCCACTGTTGAAGGGGCC
This sequence comes from Streptomyces sp. x-19, assembly GCF_046549115.1. Classification (NCBI taxonomy): domain Bacteria; kingdom Bacillati; phylum Actinomycetota; class Actinomycetes; order Kitasatosporales; family Streptomycetaceae; genus Streptomyces; species Streptomyces sp. x-19. The sequence continues at coordinate 54,366 of NZ_JAJPWK010000024.1, forward strand.
TGGACCGGCCAGGGAGCCGGCGCCTTCAAGCAGGCACAGAACGCACTCAACGAGGACCACGCCGCCCTGCGCCGCATGCTCGACGGCATCAACGACGCCATCGCCCACACCAGCACCACCAGCAAGGCGAACGACGCCGAGGTCCTGTCCAGCTTCCGCGGCATCGACGTCAACGGCGCAGCGCCGGGCGGCAACCTCAACACCGGTTCCGCCAGCGGCATCAGCAACTTCTAGCCGCAACTCACGCTGAGCATCAGCCACCAAAAACCAATCACCACCAGCCACAACCAGTGGGGGAAAAATGGCCGGCGACGAAAACCTCCGGGTGACATACGGCGCGGTCGAGCAGACCGCCGCCGATATCGAGCGGGCTGCCAAGGAACTTCAGGCCGAACTCGACAAGATCTGGGGTGCGGTCAAGCGCGTCTCCAGCTCCTGGGAAGGTGAGGCCCACCAGGCGTTCCAGGCAGCCGAGCGCCAGTGGAACGCCCGTGCCAGCCACATCCAGAGCACACTGCACGAGGTCGCCACCAAGATCCGCACCGGCAGCGCGGACTACAAGGCCACTGACCGCCGAGCCGCCGGCTTCTTCTAGTAGCAGCGGTCCATCAGGATGACGTGGGGTGGGCACCCGGGAACGTGGGTGCCCACCCCGCATGAACAAGGGGGATGCGGTGTCCTGGGACAAAGAATGGGCCGAACTCAAACACCAGGCTGCTAACGACAGTGGCATGCGGCTGGCAAGCACCGACGGCAGCGGTCAACAAACAGGCTCCAGCAGCGGTTCGGGGGACCTGGTATCCCAGAGGTCCGCATGGACGAAGGCGGGTCGCGACGTCGGGGCGCTCCGCGGAGACGTCCACAAGTCCCTGGCCAAACTGGAGGACAGCCACCAGGGGCAAGCCGCTGGCGCCGGGGTGCAGAGCGCAGCAGCTCAACAGGAGCTCGTGGTCTCCTGGAGGCGGTACTTGGAAGGGCTGAACGGACGATGCGGTGCGCTCCAAGCGCGCCTTGAGCAGGCGGGTAAGGAACTGCATCTGAACGACACAGCGGTCAAAGCCTCCTTCGAAAAACTGTCCCAGCAGTACAAGGACACACCTGCTGTCGGCGGACAGCCTCAGAAGAAGTGAGCTGAGCCGTGGACTATACGACCCTCCGGAACCTCAAGACTTCCGTCTTCGAAGACGCCGCCGACGGATATCGCAACGCGAGCAACATGGCCAGTGCTGCCAAAGAAAGCCTCGAGCAGCGAACCGGCGCCGCGATGCGGAAGTCGCTCTCCGGCAAGGCCGCGGAAGCTGCCCTCAGTCAACTTCGTGAACTGGCTGCGGACTTCCACTACACGCAGATCGAGTGCGGCGTCATAGGTACCGCGCTCAAGGCCCTGGCAATCGACCTGAACTCCGCCAAGAAGAAGCTCGACGCCGCAGTGGAAGGCGCGACGGCCGAGAAGCTCACTGTCGAGAAGGACGGCTCAGTCACCTACCCGGAGGGCGGTGACGCCTACCAGGGCAAGACCCCACCAGGCGGCACGGCAAGTGGCGTCACCGACGCCACCGCCAAGGCAATCGATCGCCAGGCCGCCCGCTTCCACCCCAATCCGTACTACGCGCGGGCCCAGGAGTACGCCGACCGGATCACCGCGGCACTACAAGACGCCACAGCGGCCGACGAGAAATGGGCCCCGAAGCTGCGGCAGCTGAAGGCCGACGACGATCTCACGGTCTCCGCCGCAGACATGGCTGATGCTCTCAAGGACACCGAAGCAGTCCGTAAAAGTGCCGAGTCCTACCTGAATGGCATCAAGCCCCCGCCCAAGAACGGCGATCCGGAGGACAACGCCGAGTGGTGGAAGCACTTGTCCGAGGAAGAACGGGCCGCGTACATCTCCTTGCGCCCGGCGAGCATTGGAGCGCTGGATGGTCTTCCCGCCGACGTTCGTGATGAGGCCAATCGAACCGTCTTGGCCGAAAAGCGCAGCGAGTTCGAGCTTCGGCTGAACGCAATCCCCCGAGAGCCGTCACAGTTCGCGAGTGTCGGGGGCCGCGGCGACATGGCATACACCCAGGAATGGTTGGACTGGCACGCCAAATACAGCGACAACAAGGAGTATCTCGAGGGGAAGCTGAAGGGGATGCGGGACATCCAGAAGCGCTTTGATCGGACCGGACAAGATGGCCTCCCCGAAGCGTATCTCCTGGGATTCGACCCGGATGGCGAAGGAAAAGGCAGAATCATACTCGCGAACGGAAATCCGGACACAGCCGACCACACTGCAATTTACATTCCTGGCACTACGACGAATCTCGAAACCATCGGCGAAAAGTCCGACCATTCGGATCTCGGACGAAGTGAAAGACTTTGGGAAAGGAGCCAGCAACTCGCCCCGAACAAGAATATCTCCACCATCACATGGCTCGACTATGACGCACCAAGCTCTATTGTCCCCGAGGCCATGCAGGACGGGCAAGCCGAAAAGGGCGCCCCAATCCTTCACCAATTCCTCGAAGGCAACAGGACTGCACACAAGTACGCGACCGGTGACACCGGCCATACGACCGTTGTCGGCCACAGCTACGGCAGCACGCTCATCGGCGACACCGCCAAGACGGCCATCTGGGGCGAGACGCCCATTCCGGCAGATGACGTCCTGGTCGCGGGTAGCCCAGGCATGCAGGTGAAACATGCCGCGGACTTGGGTATCGACCCCAAGCACATGTGGGCGATGGGCGGTGGAGGTAGCGACATCCTTGTCCGGTACGGCGGCTCAGCGGCAGGACTCGGCGACGACTGGGTGGTTCCTACAGACCCGGAATTTGGCGGAAATATCTTGAAGAGCGACGCAGGAGACCACGGCGCATTCTGGGACAACGATTCGATTAGCTTGAAAAACCAGGCAGCCGTCGTCACCGGAAAGTATCACATGGTGGAGCATGACTAAGCGAATCCCACAAGCAATTCTAGCAGCTTTGGCGTGCGCGCTGATGGCGGGATGCTCAGGAATGAATGAAAACAACCTCAAGTTCCGCAATGTCGAGCAGGTCAAGGAAAACGCCAGGAAGGCATCTAGCGAGGTCCTGGGCATCATCAGCCTGAAGGGTAAAGCGACCGAGGGCGGCCCGCTGATCGCACCGTGTTCTAATTACCCCGAAGGGGTATACCGGGCCAGTCACCCCTGGAGTGTATACGGAGTTCCGGTCGAGGAAATGGAGAAGGCAATGGATCGATTGAGAACAGGGCTTCCCAAGAATGGATGGAAGATCATCAAGGATGGGAACGACGAGAGCCCATCAAAATCTCCGCAGATCGTCGCGAACTCCAAAGGTGATGAGTTCTCCGTCGACATCCGGTTGCATGACGAGCGAAAATACGGAAGCGATCCGTCTCTGATTGAGGTCACGGTCGAATCCGCGTGCTTCAAGACCAAGCAGCCCGACTGAAGCGCACGCGGGCAACAATGACGTTTACCAGTGTTACGGTGGCCGAAAACTCGGCGGAGAAAGTGCCGATCGTCAGCGATAACTGGCTTGTCTCTGATGAGAGATGAGCGCGATGACGATAGCCTGTACACGTCCGCATCCATACTGGCGTAAATCGCGACCGGGGCCTGCATCACGTATGTCGACCACCGCCCTGACGACCGCGTACTGGTTCACCCGCACATACGAACTTTCCGATTCTCTGGCTCGGCAAAGGATCTGGTGTGGCACACCAGGGTTTCCTGGGTTCGGCACGGCTACAAGTTCACGTTTAAAGACGCGGACGGATGCTGGTCGCATCCTCTTCCGTGTCGCCACCGTCTTCGTCGAGGGAGTTACCGAACCACCGGGCCTCTTCCCCCACGATGCAGGAATCACCCAGCGAAACCGCCAAGGCGCCACCGGTGTGCTCACCGCTGCTGCCGGCCGCCTGCACCGGGGAAGCGATGAGGACCGGGGAGACGGCCGCACCAACAAGCGGCGGCAGTAGCGGCACTGGCCAACTCTGCCCGCATATACGGATGCTACGGGCGCGTAAGCCCATGATGGACTCCTCCAGGAGGCGGGCTCCGTAACCGGATCGCGGGGCCGTGAGGCCGGCGGGGTGGGCGTTTTCGGGCTCTGGGCCACGGTGCGGGGTGGGGCGGTGCGGCAGGTGGCGGCGACGGTGATGCCGGTGAGGGTGAGGACGCCGCCGAGGAGCGCGGCGAGTGCGGGCAGGATGTGGAGGAGGGCGGCGTCCAGGACGAGGTCCGTGACCGGGACGCCGTACCGGACGAGTGGGCTGGTGGCCGCGCTCGGCGTGCGCAGGGTGCGGGACCAGGTCCAGAAGGCCAACACGGTGCAGGCGGGGCCGGGGCCAGACGACGGCTGCGGTGCGGGGCACCTGGTCGGTCGCCGCCTGGGCGAGGGCCGAGGGGGCCAGCGGGAGCATCGGGCGAGCCCGAAGGGGCTGCCGTAGAAGGTGCACTCCACACCCGAATAGCGGTTCAGCAGGGGCTTTTGCAGGATGAAGGACGTGGCCCGCGCGGCGGCGAGGATGATGGCGGCCGCCCGGCGAGGGTGCCGCCGCCCCCACCCGTGGTGACGGCGACCAGTTCGGCGGGCACGGGGCGATGACCAGCCCGGCGACTCCCCTCCCCCTGGGGCGATGCCCAGGGGGGTGGCGAAGACGGGGCGGCGGCGATCGGAGCGGGCGTGTAGTCGGGCGGCGCGATACGGATGGTGGGAAACGCCGAGCCCCACAGCACCGCCGTCGCGGCCATAGAGGCCCAGGGGATCGCCGCCCGGGGTTCGGTCGCCACAGGAAACTCCACCAAATCGGTGGAAATGGAACCGATACGCCGCACGCTCGCCTACCGGACGGCTGCTGGCGAGCTACCCGGCCAGGCCGCATAAGCCGACTAAGCGAATCGCCGCCGCGCCGAAGGGACGTCTTTTAGTCGGGCTTTTCCGCGGGCTGCCTACCGATCCGGCGGCCGGTGACGTTGCGGTGGAGGATGGTGCGATCACGGAAAGTGGTCACATGACCACATGGCACGCCCTACCGTGGACAGAATGAGCGAGAGCATGCCGCTGCCTCCACAGAAGCCCTGCCCCGACTGCGGTGGCGCGGGCACCGTCGAGTGGGAGACCCCTGGCGGCCACAGGGTCACCACGCAGTGCTCCGGCTGCGCCGGCACCGGAACCGTCCTGGCATAGGCATCAAGGAGGAGGACGCAGTCCGATGACGGCCTTCAGCAGACACGGCAAGCCGATCGGCCTGGACGCGCGGTACGTCGGCAGACTGCCGTGCGCTGCCTGCGGGTTGCGTCCCATGAAGCTGCCCGGCCGGGAAGGCGGCATGTGCATTCCCTGCTACGCGGAGGAGCAGGCGGCGGCGGGGCGGCGGGCCGCGTCGGCGGGGGCGTGGGTGGCGGCGAGCTTCGTCGGCGATCCGTGCCTGGCGTGCGGTTCGCGATCCGTGGACGCCAACGGCTGGGCCTTCTGGTGCAACTCGTGTCAGATGCAGACGGCGGTGGCGTTCCCCCCGGGGTGAGGCGCTCCCCCGGGGAGCGGCGGCCAGCGTCAGTCGGCGATGAAGGCGCGCCGGGCACGGACGCGGAACATCGTCGAAGGCGGCGCCGCTGGACGCCGACTCCGCGTGGACGAGCGGCGGGGCGTCAGGGAACGTCAGCACTTTCACCCGGCCGCGCATGAGGGGATACGCGCCGCCGTTCCACGGAACGACCTGGAGAATAATCCGCCGGCACCATAGAGAGCGGAGACGCTCGCGGTCCCGTCAACCCCCTTGCGCGCAGGACACGTTCGCCTTTCCGCGATTCGCTCAGCGAGGTCGGGCGCGCTTCCCTAGCCACGCCCGGCGACGCCGCCCTGTGAGCAGTTCTTCACAAGGCGCGCTGAAAGGTGAGCGGTCATACCCAACCCGATCCCCGGCGATGTCCACGAGTGCACGGAATGGTTTCGTTCCGCGCTCAAGGTGCACGGGATCACGTTCCCGTCCCTCGGAATCGACCTGCCGTCGTTCGCAGGAAGTACCCGCATCCCCTCGTCCCGCTCGGCAACTGCCATCTCGCTACGGCCGGGAAGCTCACCGAGGTGCTGCGCCAGGCGGGGAACGGCGAAGGTGCCGCGCAAGCCGCCCTTCACCATGCGACTGCTTGCCGTGTCGAAGGAGGTCCCGGTGCTGCTGCGGGCCGGCGTCGACGACGCGGGCGGGCTGGGGGATAGCGCTGCCGAACGCCGTTTGCGTTGCGCTGGGGCATACGGCAGGGCGGGCGGCGTGCAAGACCGTGTGGTGCGGGGTCGCCCGGACGCGGTGCGGCAGAACGGCAAACGGGCAGGATGGCCCCGTGCCACCTCCCCCACAGAGGTGACACGGGGTTCCAGTTTGACGCGCCGAGGGCCGTGGCTCCAGAGCCGGGCCGCTCCCTTTCGGAAACCCGGTCACTCCCTTTCACTCCCTTTGGTAAAGCCGGGAGATTTCGTGGGAGAAGTCACGGGCCACGGCGGCGCGGCGGAGTTTGAGGGACGGGGTGAGGTGGCCGGTGCGCTCGGAGAACTCCGCCGCGAGGACGGCGAAGCGGCGGATCGACTCGGCGCGGGAGACCAGCTGGTTGGCGTCGTCGACGGCGGTCTGCAGGTCGGCGAGGAGGCGCTCGTCGTGGACGAGTTCGGTGAGCGGCACGTCGCGCTTCTTGGTCATCTGGCGCCAGTGGGAGAGGCCGTCGGGGTCCAGCGTGAGCAGGGCGGTGACGTAGGGGCGGTCGTCGCCGACGACCATGCACTGGCCGACGAGGGGGTGGGCGCGTAGCCGGTCCTCCAGGGGGGCGGGCGCGACGTTCTTGCCCCCGCTGGTCACGATGATCTCCTTCTTGCGGCCGGTGAGCGTGAGGTAGCCGTCGGCGTCGAGCGCCCCGAGGTCGCCGGTGGCCAACCAGCCGTCGTGGTCGGTGGCCGGACGGACGGCGTTGCGGGCGCCGTCCCAGTAGCCGGCGAAGACGTGCGGGCCGCGGAGCAGGACCTCGCCGTCGTCGGCGATGCGGACGGCGCTGCCGGGCAGCGGCCAGCCGACCGTGCCGATCCGCGGGCGCAGCGGCGGGGTGAGGGTGCTCGCGGCGGTGGTCTCCGTCAGGCCGTAGCCCTCGAAGACCTCGATGCCGGCACCGGAGTAGAAGGCGGCGAGGCGGTGGCCCAGGGGCGAGCCGCCGCAGATCGCGTGGCGGACCCTGCCCCCGAGGGCGGCGCGGATCCGGCGGTAGACCAGCGGGTCGTAGAGGGTGCGGGCGGCCTTGAGGGCGACGCCGGGGCCGGGGCCCGTCCCGTGTTCGCGGGCCTCGACGGCTTCCCCGTAGGCGCGGGCGATGCGGGCCGCGCGGTCGAAGGAGGCGGCCCGGCCCGTCTTCTCGGCGGTGGCGCGGCCGGTGTTGAAGACCTTCTCCAGGACGTAGGGGATGGCCAGGAGGAAGGTGGGGCGGAAGGCCGCGAGGTCGGCGAGGAGTTCGTCGGTCTGGATGCTGGCGGCGTGCCCGAGGCGGACCCGGGCGCGCAGGCAGCCGACGGCGACCATGCGGCCGAAGACGTGCGAGAGAGGGAGGAAGAGGAGGGTGGCGGCGGGCTCCTCGCTGACCGACGTGAAGACCGGGTGGAGCAGGGCGATGGCGTTGTCGACCTCGGCGAAGAAGTTGGCGTGGGTGAGGGCGCAGCCCTTGGGGTTGCCGGTGGTGCCGGAGGTGTAGACGAGGGTGGCCAGGACGTGGGGGGTGAGGGTGGCGCGGCGTTCGTCCACGACCTCGTCGGCAAGGTCCCGGCCGGCGTCGACGAGCTGGGCGACGGCGCCGGTGCTGAACTGCCAGAGGTGGTCCAGGGACGGGAGCCGGCCGCGGATCTGGCTGATCAGCCGGGCCTCGTCGACGGCCTCGACGGCGCAGGCGCGGGCCGTCGAGTCGTGCAGGATCCACTGCGCCTGGTGGGCGGAGGAGGTCGGGTAGAGGGGGACGGTGACCAGGCCGGCGGCCCAGGCGGCGAAGTCCAGGAGGGTCCACTCGTAGGTCGTCCGGGCCATGATCGCGAGCCGGTCGCCGGGGCGGAGGCCGTGCGCGATCAGGCCCTTGGCGACGGCACGGACCTCGGCGGCGAACTCGGCGGCGGTGACGTCGTGCCAGGTGCCGCCGGGCTGCTTGCGGGAGAGGACGGCCGCGTCCGGGTCCTCGGCGGCGTTGGCGAAGGGGATGTCGCCCAGCGAGCCGGTGCGGACGGGCGGGGCGAGCGGGGGCACGGTGGCCTCGCGGACGGTCCCGTCGCGCAGCGTCGTGCGGGGCGGGGTGAGGCGCGGGGCGGTAACTGCGCCCGGAACGGGGGCGGTTGGGGGTGCGGTGGGGCGGTTGAACACGAGCGGCTCCTCGGTGTTGCGCGCTGGTGTTGCAGGGGGGAGGGGGGAAGGGGCGGGTCCGTGGTCGCGTCGCGTCGTCGGCTCGCGCGCCGTGCGGGCGGGAACACCCGCGCCGCGGGCGGCTCGCGCGCCCGTCCCGGTTGTGGTTGCCGGACGGCGGCGGCCCGGTGGGGGCGGCGCCGGTGGGGGGCGCGGACGGGGTGGGCCGCGGCGACGGGGTGGCGCGCGGCGACGGCGGCGGGGTGGGCGCGGTCGACCGGAACGCAGTGGATGCAGCAAGGTGCCGGCCCCTCTCGGCGCTGACCCGACGGTAACCTTACTGCGCAGTAAATTTACGCCCGGGGCACGGGACTGGCCAATGCCCGTGCACGGCAATTCCCGTACGGCCGGGGGCCGGTGGCACGCCGGCCGCCGGTCGGGTCAGGCCGGGGCCCACCGTTCGCCGCGCATGCGGCGGTCGAGGCCGGACCAGGCGAAGTTCATCAGGGTGCCGGCGGCCTCCTCGGCCGTGGGCCGCTCCGATGCGGGACCGGCGGTGGACGAAGCGCCGTCGGCGGCCGGGGCGTTGACCCATTCGGCGAGGGATTCGGCGGCGCCGACCAGGGCGTGGGCCAGGCCGGCCACCTCACGGTCGGCCAGTTCGCCGGCGCAGCCGGCCTCCTTCGCGGCGGCGCCGATCAGGCCGGTGACGAACCGGACGATCTCCGCCCGCATGGCCGCCACTTCGGCGACGAAGGGCTCCCCCTGGGCCCGCGCCTGCCGGTGCAGCACCGCCCAGCCGTCGGGGTGCGCGGCGGTGTGGGCGAAGAAGCCGGCCAGGCCGCTCCAGAGCTGGCGGTCGGCGGCGGCGCCCGGTTCGACGGCCGCGGTCACGGCCGCCACCAACGCCGCGGACTCGCGCCGGATGACCGCACTGAAGAGGTCTTCCTTGGAGTGGAGGTAGAGGTAGACCAGCGGCTTGGAGACGCCGGCGAGTTCGGCGATCTCGTCCATGGAGGCGGCCCGGTACCCGCACCGCGCGAACGTCCGCACCGCGGCGTCCATCATCTGCTGCTCCCGGACCGCCCGCGGCACCCGCTTGCGCTTGGCAGCTCCCACCCTCAAGCCCCTCCATCAGCCCGCCCCTTTACGGCATTTACCGCAAAGTAAGTTTACGATCTTCGCCCTCCGCGCCCGCTCGCTTGACATGATGTGAGACACAGCGAGACGATACGGTTCGTTTCATCGAGGGATCGAGGAGGTCCGCGCATGGTGCAGCAACGAGGGACGGCGGTGCACGAGCAGTTCGTCGAGGTCGCCCCGGGAATCCGGCTGTGGACCGAGCAGCGGGGACCCGTCGACGCACCGGCGCTGCTGCTGGTCATGGGCGCGCAGGCCAGCGGCGTCGGCTGGCCGGAGCCGCTGGTCGACGCGCTGGCCGCGCACCACCGGGTGATCCGCTACGACCACCGGGACACCGGCCGCTCCACCTGGCCGTTCGAGGACCGGCCGTACCGGGTCACGGACCTGGCCGCCGATGCGGTCACCGTGCTGGACGGGCTCGGCGTCGAGCGGGCGCACGTGGTCGGGCTGTCACTGGGCGGCATGCTGGTGCAACTGCTCCTCGCCGACCACCCCGACCGGCTGCTCAGCGCCACACTGATGGGCACCTGCGCCCTCAGCACCGTCCCGTACACCCGGCCCGACGGCTCCACCGTCCCGGTGGACGCGCTGCCGGGCATCGCCCCGGAGGTGCTGGAGATGTGGGCCCGGCCGGTGGTGGACCACGGCGAAGCGGCCGAGATCGAGCGCCGGATCGCGCACTGGCGGGTGCTCGACGGCGGGCGGTTGCCGTTCGACGAGGCGTTCTTCCGCGACCTGGAGCGCCGGGTCGTCGCGCACACCGGGCACCACCGGGTGGGCACCGCCCACGGGCGCGCCGACGACGGCGGGATGCTCCGCACCGACGAACTGGCGCGCAACGCCGTGCCGACGTTGGTGGTCTGCGCCCCGGCCGAGCCGGTGTTCCCGCCGCCACACCCGCAGCACCTCGCACAGGCGGTGCGGGGCGCGCGGCTGGTGGAGGTCGAGGGGATGGGGCACGCGCTGCCGCCGGCGGTCCACCGCCCGCTCGCGGCGGCGATCCTGGCGCACACCGGCGCGGTGGCACTCGCCCGTTGACGCGGTGCGCGCCGCCGCGCACGACAGCGCCCCCGTGGCCTCGTACGGGCCGCGGGGGCGTTGCGGGTGCTGCGGGGGCGGACCCCGGTGAGTGGCGTCAGGCCGCGGCCGGGGCCGGCTCGCGCTCGGCGGCGGGCCCGGTGGCCTCGGCGCCGGCGGCGGTGTCGCCGATGCTGATGCTGGTCGCACGGGCGTAGGCGTCGCGGTCCAGGATGTTCTCGCGGGCCGAGACCAGGATCGGGATGACGGACTGGCCGGCCACGTTGGTGGCGGTCCGCATCATGTCCAGGATCGGGTCGATGGCCATCAGCAGGCCGACGCCCTCCAGGGGCAGACCCAGCGTGGAGAGGGTCAGGGTCAGCATGACCGTGGCGCCGGTGAGGCCGGCGGTGGCGGCGGAGCCGATGACCGAGACGAAGGCGATCAGGACGTAGTCGGCGATGCTCAGGTGCACGTTGAAGATCTGCGCGATGAAGATCGCGGCGATCGCCGGGTAGATCGAGGCACAGCCGTCCATCTTGGTCGTCGAACCGAACGGCACCGCGAAGGAGGCGTACTCCTTCGGCACGCCGAGGCGCTCGGTGACCTTCTGGGTGACCGGCATGGTGCCGACCGAGGAGCGGGAGACGAAGGCCAGCTGGATGGCGGGCCAGGCGCCGCGGAAGAACTGCAGCGGGTTGACCTTGGCGACGGTGGAGAGCAGCAGCGGGTAGACGACGAAGAGGACCAGCGCGCAGCCGACGTAGATGTCGACGGTGAAGGTCGCGTACTTGCCGATGAGGTTCCAGCCGTAGGTGGCGATGGCGTGGCCGATGAGGCCGACGGTGCCGATCGGGGCCAGGCGGATGACCCACCACAGCGCCTTCTGGAGCAGTTCCAGGGTGGCGCGGCTGAGCTTGAGGACCGGCTCGGCCTTCTCGCCGAGCTGCAGCGCGGCGATGCCGGCGACGGCCGCGATGAAGACGATCTGCAGGACGTTGAGCTCGGTGAACGGCGTGATGACGTCGGTGGGGACGATGCCGGTGAGGAAGTCGATCCAGGAGCCGGTGTGCTGGGGGAGCTTGCCGTCCTTGGGAGTCAGCCCGGTGCCCGCGCCGGGGTGCGTCAGCAGGCCGATGGCCAGGCCGATCGCCACCGCGATGAGCGAGGTGACCATGAACCACAGCAGGGTGCGGGTGGCCAGCCGCGCGGCGTTGTTGACCTGCCGCAGGTTGGTGATCGAGACCAGGATCGCGAAGAAGACCAGGGGGGCGACGGCCAGCTTCAGCAGCTGGACGAAGAGGTCGCCGATGTGCTCCAGGGTGGAGCCGAGCCAGCCGATGTCGCCGCTCTTGGCGGCCCAGCCGAGCAGCACGCCGAGGACGAGGCCGGCCAGGATCTGCACCCAGAACGGGATCTTGGGTATTCGGGAGGTCTTCGGGGTCTGGGGCGCCCCGGCGGGCGCGGGAGTCTGGGCAGACGTGGACAACGGACACACTCCGGAGACGGGGAAGGCGTGAGGACGCGGGGCGTCGGGAACGACATGACGCGGCGCCAGGAGGTCCGTACGTACGAGCAGGATCTCCGGCCGCTGGGGGAACGAGTCAGCGGCGGCAACAGGCCGCGGACATACAGCGGCAAAGATCGACGTGCAGGCGCACCACGAGCGGGACGCTCATGGGGTTCGAGGGCGCAGCTGCGGTCTTCATGGCAAGCACGTTAACACTTGAACTTTGAGGAACCCAAAGAAAATCTTTGGGTCGAGAGGGAGGGGCGTCGGGCACCCCAAAACCGGCGGGAAAGCGCAAAACGGCGCCCGGCGCGGGGAGTTGGGACTCCGCGCACCGGGCGCCGGGCGGACGGGGGAACCGGACCGCGCGTCGACGTGACGCGTCTTACAGTCCGGCGGGGGGACGGACGGGGCCTACAGCCCGTCCTCCATGCGCTGGTTGGCCGCGAGGCGCTCCTTCTGGCGGTCCACCTTGGCCACGATCTGTTCGGACATCGCGTCCCGCTGCTTGCGCAGCAGCACGAAGCTGAGCGGCGCGGAGATCACGATGGCGAGGAGGAGCAGCCAGACGGTGTTGGAGCTGCCGACGCCGAGCGGAATGATCCGGAAGTACGCCAGCACCCACACCACGGCGAAGCTGGCAACGAACAGGCCGATGCGAAGGGCGGTGTAGCGGAGCGTGGCGAACTTGGGGCTACTCACGGTCGGGACCTTCTTCTCAACGGCAACCGAAAGGGTCTCCGTCCAGTCAAGCACAGGACGCTGGGCGATCTTCCGGGCCCCCGGCCGAGGGCGCTTCAGGCCAGGTCCAGCCACATGGTGATGTCGTCGCGGAAGTCGCCGTCGGCGAGCTTGATGGCGCGGGGGGCGCGGCCGATCTCCTTGTAGCCGCAGGACTCGTAGAAGCGGCGCAGGCCAGTGCCGCCGCGGCAGGTCAGGCGCAGGCCGATGATGTCGTCGATGCCGCGGGCCGCGTCGGCGACCGCGGCCATCAGGGCGCGGCCGACGCCCCGGCCCTGGAGGTCGGGGCGGACCATCACGGTGTAGACCCACAGCCAGTGGGTGGACATCCGGTGCCAGTTGAGCGTGAGGAACGCGGTGGCCACGACCCGGCCGGCGGCGTCCCGGCCGATGAGCAGGCGTTCGCGGCCCTCGGTGAGCGCCAGGAGGTGACGGACGAGGTCGGGGCGGACGTCTTCGGGGGTCACCGGCGGGACCAGGCCGACCGCGCCGCCCGCGTTGGCGACGTCCGCCCACAGCGCCCGGATTCCGTCGCGGACTTCCGGGGTGACGGCAGGGTCCAGCTCGAAGCGCACGCTCATGGAGCGGACCCTACCGGGGCCCCGTGGGGCCGGGGGTGGTGTCAGAGCCGCATCGGCTGCGGGGACTCGCGGCGCTCGGCGTCCGGGCCGGGGTACTCGCGGATGGTCTCGTAGCGGGTGTTTCGCTCGACGGGGCGGAAGCCGGCGTCGCGGATCAGCTCCAGCAGGTCGTCGCGGGTGAGCTTGTTCGGCGTGCCGTAGTTGTCCGCGTCGTGCGTGATCTTGTACTCGACGACCGAGCCGTCCATGTCGTCCGCGCCGTGCTGGAGCGCGAGCTGGGCGGTCTGCACGCCGTGCATCACCCAGAAGACCTTGACGTGCGGGACGTTGTCGAAGAGCAGCCGGGAGACCGCGAAGGTCTTCAGGGCCTCGGCACCGCTGGCCATCGTGGTCCGCGCCTGGAGCTTGTTGCGGACCTTGCCGTCCTTCATGTCCACGAAGTCGTGCTGGTAGCGCAGCGGGATGAAGACCTGGAAACCCCCGGTCTCGTCCTGGAGTTCACGCAGCCGCAGGACGTGGTCGACGCGGTGGCGGGGCTCCTCGATGTGCCCGTAGAGCATGGTGGCGGGGGTCTTGAGGCCCTTTGCGTGGGCGAGGCGGTGGATCCGCGACCAGTCCTCCCAGTGGGTGGCGTGGTCGACGATGTGCTGCCGGACCTCCCAGTCGAAGATCTCGGCGCCACCGCCGGTCAGCGACTCCAGGCCGGCGTCAATCAGCTCGTCGAGGATCTCGGAGGCGGACAGCCCGGAGATGGTCTCGAAGTGGTGGATCTCGGTGGCGGTGAACGCCTTGAGCGAGACGTGCGGCAGCGCGTTCTTCAGCTCCCGCAGCGAGCGCGGGTAGTAGCGCCACGGCAGGGTCGGGTGCAGGCCGTTGACGATGTGCAGTTCGGTGAGGTTCTCGTTCTCCATCGCCTTGGCGAGGCGGACGGCCTCCTCGATGCGCATCGTGTACGCGTCCTTCTCGCCCGGCTTGCGCTGGAACGAGCAGTACGCGCAGGACGCGGTGCACACGTTGGTCATGTTGAGGTGACGGTTGACGTTGAAGTGGACGACGTCGCCGTTCTTGCGGGTCCGCACCTCGTGGGCGAGACCCCCCAGCCAGGCCAGGTCGTCGGACTCGTAGAGGGCGATTCCGTCCTCGCGGGTCAGCCGTTCGCCGGCGCGGACCTTGGCCTCCAGCTCGCGCTTGAGGCCGGCATCCATCGACGCAGCCATCGGGTCGCCTCCCACCATCTCTGTCTGTCACCGGCCGTTTCACGTGAAACGTGGGCCGTTTCCTACGAAAAACGGGCTTCGCCGAGCCTACTCCCCCGGTTCCACGGCGGGCGGCGACCCCTGGGAAGTGCCCCGGCGCCGCCGCCCGCCCCGGTGAGCGCCCGGCTCAGTCGACCTCTTCGGGGAGTTCGCCGACGCGGTTCTCCCACTTGGTGGAGAGCACGATCGTGGTCCGCGTGCGGGAGACGCCCCTGGTGCCGGACAGCCGCCGGATGGTGCGCTCCAGCCCGTCGACGTCGCCGACCCGCACCTTGAGCATGTAGGAGTCGTCGCCGGCGATGAACCAGCAGTCCTCGATCTCTTCGAGGTCCTTGAGCCGGCGGGCGACGTCCTCGTGGTCGGCGGCGTCCGACAGGGAGATGCCGACCAGTGCGGTGACGCCGAGTCCGAGCGAGGCGGCGTCGACCGTCGCACGGTATCCGGTGATCACTCCGGCCGCTTCGAGGCGGTTGATCCGGTCCGTGACGCTGGGACCGGAGAGGCCGACGAGTCGGCCGAGCTCCGCGTAGGAGGCCCTGCCGTTCTCACGAAGTGCCTGGATGAGCTGCCTATCCACCGCGTCCATGCCCTCAAGCCTTCCAATCTTTCCGCGTTTCTGCGTTCTGCATGTAGAATCTAAGGCATACAGGGCCCAAGCCCTGTGATTCATTTAGAATGATCAAGGACGATCTTTCAACAGGAGTTGTCACCGTGTACTCGATCGAGATGGCCTACGCCCGCATGCGTGAGCTGCAGGACCAGGCCAATCGTTCCCGTGCCGCCCAGCAGCCCGCGACCCCGCGGGCACGGCGCCGCCTGGGCCGCGCCACCACCAAGAAGCGCTAACGAGCCTTCGGGGCCTCCCCCTTGGAGCCGCCCCCCAGCTCCCCTTCCCACCGCCGGTACAGCCCGTGCGGCACCTGAGCCGCATCGAGCACCCGGCCCGCGACGAAGTCCACCAGATCCTGGATGTGCGTCGCACCCGCGTAGAACGCCGGAGAGGCGGGCAGCACCACGGCGCCCGCCTCGTCCAGCGCCACCAGATGCTTCAGCGTCTGCCCGTTCAGCGGGGTCTCCCGCACCGCGACGACCAGCGGCCGCCGCTCCTTGAGCGTCACGCTCGCCACCCGCTGCAACAGGTCCTTCGACAGTCCCAGCGCCACGCCGGCCACACACGCCGTGCTCGCCGGGACGATCACCATCCCCTTCGCCGGATACGACCCCGACGACGGCCCCGCGGCCAGATCGCCGGCCGGCCAGTAGCGGACCCCCGCCAGCTCCTCTTCCGTCACGGGGAAGGCGTCCGGCTTGCCGTCCGCGCCGCGCGCCAGCCACTCCCGCAGGTCGCTGCGCCAGTGCGCGTCCCGGAAGGCGATCCGGGTCTCGTCCATCAAGGTCAGTCGCGACGCCCGGCTGACGACGAGGTCCACCGCCTCCCCGGCCGCGAGCAACCCGCGCAGCACGGAGGCGGCGTACGGCGTCCCGGACGCGCCGGAGACCCCGACGACCCACGGCCGGCGGCCCGGGTCCGGCTCGGCGCTGTCTTGCGCGGCGCTGTCGTTCTTGCTGGTGTCGTTGTGCGGCGGCTCCACGGATCGAGCCTATCCGGCGGAACCGTCGGGGCCGTCACGACCGTTACTACCTGTGCGCCGGCCCGACGCCGGGGAGCCGACCGCAGACGCCGACGACGAGGGGGCCGACGATGACGCCGCGCACCGCACGGGCCCGACCCGCGCTCCTGCTGATGCTGGGCTGGGTCGCGCTGCTGTGGGTCCTGGAGGGCGTGGACGCCCTCAGCGGCAACGCCCTCGACGCCTTCGGCATCCAGCCCCGCGATCCGGCCGAGCTGGTCGACGTGGTCCCCGCCGCCTTCCTCCACTTCGGCTTCGACCATCTGGCCGCCAACACCCTGCCGTTGCTGGTGCTGGGCTTCGTCGCCGCACTGCGCAGCGGCATCCGGCGGTTCCTGGCCGCGGCCCTGCTGATCATCGTCGTCAGCGGGCTCGGCGTGTGGCTGACCGCCGCGCAGCACAGCAACACCGCGGGCGCCTCCGGCGTGGTCTTCGGGCTCTTCGGGTACCTGCTGGTCCGCGGCTTCATCGAGCGCAAGGTGCTGGACATCGGGATCGGGGTGGGCGTCGCCGTGGTCTACGGCTCGATCCTGTGGGGCGCGCTGCCCACCGCCAGCGGGATCAGCTGGCAGGGCCACCTGTTCGGGCTGGTCGGCGGGGTACTGGCGGCGGTCGTCCTGCGCGAGCGGGGGCGGGCGGCACAGCCGACGGACGCCGTTGTCAGACCCGCTCGGTAGCTTCCCATGCATGGGTACAGGTACGTACCCGTACCCATACATGGGAATACGGGAAGGAGTGGAACGGCTACGCCCCCACCTCTGCCGAGCAGCGGGACCTCGACAATGAGCTTGACCGGCGCCTGGGCCTGGTGACCAACCTGTGAGCGAGCACATCGTCCTGGACGAGACCGCGATGGCAGCGGCCGGCCAGGGCAACGTCCTCGCCTCACGCCTCATCCACCGCGCCCACACCGAGCCGGACTGGTACCTGTACGCGCCCGCCTGTGCCCTGGTGGAAGCCGACCGCGACTGATCGCCTGGCCGCTCAGCAAGGGCTGACCGGCCGGGCGTCAGGGCGACGGGGCGTCAGGGCGTCAGGCCGCGGACGAACAGGTCGAGCAGCGCGCAGACGAACAGCGCGATCCCGATGAAGCTGTTGACCTGGAAGAACGCCCGGTTGAGCCGCGAGGTGTCGTGCGGGCGCACGATCGCGTGCTCGTAGCAGAACGCCACCGCCACGATCACCAGACCGATCCAGAAGAAGACCCCGGCGCCGATCGCGACGCCGTACCACGCCAGCAGCGCGGTGGTGGCGACGTGGCACCAGCGGGCGCCCCAGAGCGCTCCCGGCACGCCGAAGCGGGCCGGTACGGACAGCACGCCGTTGCGGCGGTCCGCCTCGACGTCCTGGCAGGCGTAGATCAGGTCGAAGCCACCGATCCAGATGCCGACCGCGAGACCGAGGATCACCGACTCCCACGACCACGAACCGGTGACCGCGAGCCAGGCGCCGACCGGGGCGATCGCCTGGGCCAGGCCCAGGATCGCGTGCGGGAAGTTGGTGAAGCGCTTCCCGTAGGGATAGACCACCATCGGGACCACCGCGATCGGCGCCAGCGCCAGGCACAGCGGGTTGAGCAGCGCGGCCGCGCCCAGGAAGACCACCACCGCGACCAGCGCACCGGTCCAGGCGGAGCGCACCGACACCGCGCCGGTGACCAGTTCGCGCCCGGCCGTGCGCGGGTTACGGGCGTCGATCTCCCGGTCGATGATGCGGTTGACGGCCATCGCGAAGGTGCGCAGGCCGACCATGGCGACGGTGACGAGCAGCAGCCGGACCCAGTGGACGTTCCGGTCGAGTTGGTGCATCGCGGTGAAGGCCGCGATGTAGGCGAAGGGCAGCGCGAAGACCGAGTGCTCGATGACGACGAGCCGCAGGAAGGCCCGCGTCCTGCCCGGCTGCGGTACCGCGGCGGCGGATGCACTCATGCGGGCACCTCACTGCGCTCGGCCCGGCACGCGCACGGCACGCACCTGTTGATCGTCGGTTCGCCAGGCTCGCTCACAGCCCGTACTCCTTCCAGCGGCGGTCGACCAGCGCCGCGGTCTTCGGGTCCGACTCGACCATGTCCGGCCAGCCGCCGTCGCGGGTGTAGCCCTCCTCGGGCCACTTCCTGGTGGCGTCGATGCCCGCCTTGCCACCCCAGAACTGCTGGTAGGAGGCGTGGTCGAGGTGGTCGACGGGGCCCTCGACGACGGTCAGGTCGCGGGCGTAGTCGGTGTTGCCCAGCGCCCGCCAGGAGACCTCGTGGAGGTCGTGCACGTCGCAGTCCGCGTCGACCACGACGATCAGCTTGGTCAGCGACATCATGTGGGCGCCCCAGATCGCGTGCATGACCTTCTGGGCGTGCTTGGGGTACTTCTTGTCGATCGAGACGATCGCACAGTTGTGGAAGCCACCGGACTCGGGCAGGTGGTAGTCCACGATGTCCGGCACGATGATCTTCAGGAGCGGGAGGAAGAACCGCTCGGTGGCCCGGCCCAGCGGCCCGTCCTCGGTCGGCGGGCGGCCCACGACGATCGACTGGAGCAGCGGGCGCTTCCGCATCGTCACGCAGTCGATCTTCAGCGCCGGGAAGGGCTCCTGCGGCGTGTAGAAGCCGGTGTGGTCGCCGAACGGGCCCTCCGGCAGCATCTCGCCGGGCTCCAGCCAGCCCTCGATGACGACCTCGGCGTGCGCCGGGACCTGGAGCGGGACGGTCTTGCAGTCCACCATCTCGATCCGCTTGCCCTGGAGGAAGCCGGCGAAGAGGTACTCGTCGATGTCGCCGGGCAGCGGTGCGGTCGAGGCGTACGTCACCGCCGGCGGGCAGCCGAAGGCGATGGCGACCGGCAGCCGCTCACCGCGCTTGGCGGCGACCTGGTAGTGGTTGCGGCTGTCCTTGTGGATCTGCCAGTGCATCCCGATGGTGCGCTTGTCGTGGCGCTGGAGGCGGTAGAGGCCGAGGTTGCGGACGCCGGTCTCGGGGTGCTTGGTGTGGGTCAGACCGAGGTTGAAGAAGGACCCGCCGTCCTTGGGCCAGGTGAACAGCGCCGGCAGCTTCTCCAGGTCGACGTCGTCGCCGGTGAGCACGACCTCCTGGACGGGCGCGTCGCCCTTGAGCTTCTTCGGCGGGACGTGCGTCATGTTGGCGAGCTTGCCGAACGCCTCGCGCACGCCCACGAAGCCGTGCGGCAGTTCGGGCTTGAGCAGCCCGCCGATCTTCTCGCTGATCTCCCCGTACGTCTTGAGGCCGAGGGCCTTCAGCAGCCGGCGGTCGGTGCCGTAGACGTTCATCGCCAGCGGCATCGACGAGCCCTTGACGTTCTCGAAGAGCAGCGCCGGCCCGCCGGCCTTCTGCACCCGGTCCACGATCTCGCCGACCTCCAGGTACGGGTCGACCTCGGCCTTGATGCGCGTCAGGTCGCCCTCGCGCTCCAGGGCCCGCAGCAGGGAGCGAAGATCATCGTAAGCCATGCGCCCCAGTATCCGGTACGCACTACCCTGTACGGGTCACGGGGCCCCGCCGAAGGGCCCGCACGCGCACGCAGGGGGACCCTCCACAATGCTCAGGTATCTGCCGTTCCTCCTGGTGCTGGCACTGTGGATCTACGCCTTCATCGACTGCATCAACACCCCCGAGTCGCAGGTGCGCGGCCTGCCCAAGGTGGTGTGGGTGCTGATCATCCTGCTCTTCGGCGAGGTGCTGATCGGGCCGATCGCCTGGCTGGTGGCCGGCAAGCAGCGGCAGCCGGCGGCCGGCGGCGCCGGCGGCGCGCCCGCCGCGTGGCGCCGCAACCACGGCGCGAAGTGGGTGGCACCGGACGACAACCCCGAGTTCCTGCGGTCCCTGCGCGAGGAGAACCAGAAGGACGAGGCGCTGCTGAAGGACTGGGAGGCCGATCTGCGGCGCCGCGAGGAGGACCTGCGGCGCAAGGAGACCGGGTCCGCCGACGGCGGCACCGGCACCGGCGACGGCACGAGCGGCTCCGCCGGCGCGAGCGGCAAGGACGGCGGGACCGGCAAGGACAGCAAGGACGGCAAGACCGGCAAGAGCGGCAAGGACCCCGAGGACACCCCGCCCGCCGCGTCCTGAGCGAGCCTCACGGCCGTCCGGCCCAGCCCGCGTTGCCACGGCCCTACCGGGCGGGGAGAGTGACCGGCATGGACCAGGCACCGGATCCCGACCCGACGCGGGAGTGGGGGCAGGACCGCGACGCCGTCCGCCGCTACGGCCGCGTCGACGGCCACGACGACCCGTGCGGGCACCCCGACCACCTCCAGGAACAGGCCCGGGCCATGCTCGCCACGGCCATCGCCGAGGCGCGGGCGGGGCTCGGCGAGGGCGGCGTCCCGGTGGGGGCGGCGCTCTACGGTCCGGACGGCACGCTGTGGGGCCGCGGCCGCAACCGCCGTGTCCAGGACGGCGATCCGGCGCTGCACGCCGAGGTCGCCGCGTTCCGGGCGGCCGGGCGGCAACCCGGTTACCGCGGCACGACGCTGGTCACCACGCTCTCACCGTGCTGGCTGTGCAGCGGGCTGGTCCGGCAGTTCGGCATCTCCCGGGTGGTCATCGGCGAGGCCCGGACGTTCCACGGCGGCCACGACTGGCTGGCCCGGCACGGCGTGCGGATCGTACTGCTCGACGACCCCGGGTGCGCGGCGATGATGCGGGACTTCATCGGGGCGCAGCCGGAGCTGTGGCACGAGGACATCGGCGGCGGCTGAGGCCCCGGCAGGGGCCGCGCGGCCCCCGCCGGGGCGCGTAATCCGATGGCCGGCGCCGCCCGGCCCCGGCAGGATGCCGCCATGAGCACCGGCACCACCGCCGCCCGTGAGCCGTCCTGCCGCATCCGGGCGCTGCACACCGCGGACACCGTCACCGTCTACCAGGCGTACGCGCCGTCACTGGGGCTACCCGCCGCGCGCGACGGACGGTTCCCGGCCGCCTGGAAGCGCGACCGGATGACGTGGATCAAGCCGTCGTTCCTGTGGATGATGTACCGCTGCGGCTGGGCCACCAAGGCCGATCAGGAGACGGTGCTGGCCGTGGAGATCACCCGCGCCGGCTTCGACCTGGCGCTGGACCGGGCGTGCCTGTCGCACTACGTCCCCGGGCTCCACCCGGACCGCGCCGCCTGGCAGCGCGCGCTGCGCCGCGCGCCGGCCCGGGTCCAGTGGGACCCCGAGCGTGATCTGCACCTGAAGCCGCTGCCGTACCGCTCCCTGCAGCTCGGGCTGTCGGGTGAGTTGGCGCGGGCGTACGCGGACGAGTGGACCGTGGCCGTCCGCGACGTGACGCCGCTGGCCCGGAAGGTGCGGGCGCTGGTGCGCGCGGGCGAGGACCGGGCCGCCCGGGAGCTGCTGCCCGACGAGCGCCCGTACCCCGCGCCGGAGGCGGCCCTGGTGCGGCTGCGCTGAGGCACGACGGCCACTTCCGGCCGCCCCCGACCCGCCCGGTCCGCCTTGCTCCGCCGCGCCGGGGTCCGCTAGCGTGCGCCGGCCTTCCCGGGAGCCCGCGGCCGACGCCCTGCGGTCCCGGGTCCGCGAGCGGGTGGAGTCCGCCAGGAGAGTGGCCCCGCGCCGGCGCCCGTGCCCGGCACCCGGGCGAACTCCGGGCGTAAGCGGCGTGTCCTCGTCAATCGCCACAAAGGCGTAGCCGGGGTGGTGCACGAGCGGTCGGGCGCTGCTTCGGGTGACGTACGAGGCGTAGGGCCGATCGGCCAACTCTGGTGTGTTCATGGCCATTTGACTCAGCGTTCAGCAACCTCCCCCTGCCCGGGAAACTGCGTCGCCGCCACAGTCGGGACGGCCCACCGAGAGCTTCCGCGACTCAGGGAGAGTGGCACATATGCCGAATATGACCCGACGCAGACTCCTCGGCTCGGCGGCCGGGGCGATCGGCGGCACCGCTGCGCTGTCGTTGCTGCCGCCCAGCGTCCAGAAGGCCGTCGCCGCCGGCCCGCCGCGGCACGGCACCCTGCGCGACATCGAACACGTGGTCCTGCTGATGCAGGAGAACCGTTCTTTCGATCACTACTTCGGCACCCTGCGCGGCGTCCGCGGCTTCAACGACCCGGACGCGCTCACCCTCTCCACCGGCCGGTCCGTCTTCTACCAGCCGGACCCGGAGAACCCCGACGGCTACCTGCTGCCGTTCCGCCTCAACACCCACACCTCCAGCGCCCAGGCCATCCCCTCCACCAGTCACGCCTGGTCGGTCCAGCACGAGGCCTGGAACGGCGGCAAGATGGACCGCTGGCTGCCCGCGCACCGCAAGGCCGACGGCGTCAACGGCCCGTACGTGATGGGCTACCACACCCGCGCGGACATCCCCTTCCAGTTCGCCCTCGCCGAGGCGTTCACCCTCTGCGACAACTACTTCTGCTCGGTCTTCGGGCCCACCTGGCCCAACCGGCTGTACTGGATGACCGGCACCCTCGACCCGGGCGGCACCCGCGGCGGCCCGGTCCTCAACAACACCGCGCCCCAGCCGTACCGCTGGACGACGTACGCGGAGCGGTTGGAGGCGGCCGGCGTCAGCTGGAAGGTGTACCAGGAGGAGGACGACTACGGCTGCAACCTGCTGGAGCAGTTCCAGACGTTCCGGGACGCCAAGCCGGGCAGCCCGCTGTACGAGAAGGGGGTGCGGCCCGGGCCGGCCGGCGCCTTCGAGGAGGACGCCCGCAACGACCGGCTGCCGGCGGTCTCCTGGATCATCCCCACCAGCTACCAGTCGGAGCACCCGGACTACCTGCCGGCCGCCGGCGCCGACTTCGTGGCCAAGAAGATCGAGGCGATCGCCGCGAACCCCAAGGTGTGGGCCAAGACGGCGTTCATCCTGAACTACGACGAGAACGACGGCCTCTTCGACCATGTGCCGCCGCCGGTGCCGCCGGCCGGGACCAAGGACGAGTTCGTCCGCGGGCTGCCGATCGGGGCCGGGTTCCGGGTGCCGTGCCTGATCGTCTCGCCCTGGACGGTGGGGGGCTGGGCGGCCGGCGACGCCTTCGACCACACCTCGGTGCTGCAGTTCCTGGAGCGGTTCACCGGCGTGACGGAGCCCAACATCACCGACTGGCGGCGGGCCTCGTTCGGCGACCTGACGTCGGCGTTCGGCTTCCGTTCGCCGGCGCACCACCCGCCGCGGCTGCCGCGGGACACCGCCGAGAAACTGGCCGAGGCGAAGTGGGAGGTGGCGCACCTGCCCAAGCCGACGCTGCCGGGGTCGGACCAGAAGCCGCCGCGCCAGGAGCACGGCGGGCGCAAGCGGCGCTGAGGCGGGGCCGCGGCGCCCGCGGGGCGGCGCGGCGCCCGTACACACGACGGTGCCGTACGGACCGGCCTCGCGGGCGAGGCCGTGGGTCCGTACGGCACCGGGGTGTTGCGGGTGGGGCGGGCGCGTCAGACGCCGGCGTAGGAGTGCAGGCCGGTGACGAAGATGTTCACGATGAAGTAGTTGAAGAGGTAGCAGACGAAGGCGATCACACCCAGCCAGGCGGCCTTGCGGCCCTTCCAGCCGACGGTGGCACGGGCGTGCAGGTAGCAGGCGTAGGCGACCCAGGTGATGAAGGACCAGACCTCCTTGGGGTCCCAGCCCCAGTAACGGCCCCAGGCGGCTTCGGCCCAGATGGCGCCCGCGATGATGGTGAACGTCCACAGCGGGAAGACGGTGGCGTTGACGCGGTAGGCGAACTTGTCGAGCGAGGCGGCCGAGGGCAGCCGCTCCAGGACCGAGGTGGCGAAGTTGCCGGGCTGCGGGCCGTCCGGGTCGGCGAGCTTGGCCTCGTAGCGGTCGCGGAAGAGGAAGAGCAGGCTCGCGACCGCACCGAGGTAGAGCACCGCGCCGGAGATGATCGCGCAGGAGACGTGGATCCACAGCCAGTACGAGTGCAGTGCCGGCACCAGCTGGTCGCTGGCGGTGTACAGGACGCTGATGGCCAGGCCCAGGTCGAGCAGGACGGTGGTGATCAGCGGCAGGCCGAGCCAGCGGACGTTCTTCTTGAGCAGCAGCAGGACCAGGTAGGCCGTCACCGCGACCCCGCCCAGGGTCGTGGAGAACTCGTACATGTTGCCCCAGGGGGCGCGCTGCACGGACACGGCGCGGGTGACGATGCCGCCGACGTGCAGCGCCCATGCCAGGACGGTCAGCGAGATCGCGATCCGGCCGTAGAGGTCGCCCTTCTCAGTGCCGCCGTGCGCGCCGGGGCCGTCGGGGACGTCAGGGCCGCCGGCCGCGGACCGGGTGACGACCTTGGGGCGCTCCAGGACGGCGGTGCCGCCCTTCTGCCTGGTCTGGACAGGTGCCGCGGCGGTGGCAGCGACCTGGGCGGTCAGGGCGGCGGCGGTCCGGCCGACCTTGCTGCGGCTGCCGAACACCCACTCGGCCATGTAGGCGAGGAAGGCGAGGGTGTAGACGGCCATCGCCGAATACACCAGCACATTGCTGTTGTGAGCCAGTGTCTCGTTGGCTGCGGCAGCGAGATTCACGCGCGCGCTCCTTCGGAGGGATCAGCAGGATCGGCAGAGTCGGTAGGCTCCGTCGGTTCTTCGGCGGACGGGGCGGAATCGTCCGCGGTGTCCGGGGAGGGCGCGGCGGCGAGCGGGGCGCTGGGCGTCAGCGCGGCCGCGAGGGCGGCGAGTTCCTCGGCCACCCGGGCCGATTCGCTGCGCCCGAGGCCGGCCATCTCGACCATGGTGACGCCGTCGGCGGGCCGCTCCGCACGGACCCAGACGCGGCGGCGCTGGATGAACAGCGAGCCGGCGAGGCCGAGCAGCGCGCAGACCGCGCCGGTCAGGGCGAGGCCGTTGCCGGGCTGGTGGGCGATCTTGAAGCTGGCCCAGGTCTTGATGCCCTCGAAGGTGATGGAGCCGGCGCCGTTCGGAAGCGTCATCGTGGACTCGGCGTCGAGCTGCTGGGGGGTCAGCTCGGCGCCGGCGTGGCCGAGCATCTGGGCCGCCCGGTCCTTGGGCAGCAGCATCTTCTTGAAGATGTCGCCGCTGGCGTCCTTGTACTGCTTCAGCCGCTTGGTGTCGAGCTGGTAGACGTTCTGCGGCAGGCCGGAGTCCAGGCCGAGGTCGCCGTGCCAGGCGTTGACCGACAGGACGGGGAAGTCCGGTGCGGGGAACTGGGAGAACATCGACCCGGAGTTCTTGCCGCCGAAGGTCGGGACGAACAGCGCCTGGAAGCCGAGCTGGTTGCGCTGGCCGTCCTTGGTCTGCGCGCCCGGGACCTTCACCACGCCGGAGGAGGTGAAGTTCTTCGGGTCCTGCGGGAGGAACGGCACCGCACCGTGGTAGACGACCTTGCCGCGGGCGTCCTTGACGGTGACGACCGGCGCGTAGCCGTGGGAGAGCAGGTAGACCTTGTTGCCGGCGATGTCGAGCGGGGTGTTCACCTCGATCGACTTCTTGTGCGGTGTGCCGTCCGCGCCGGTGAAGTAGGTGATGTTGGCGCGGAAGGTGCGGGGGGTGCCCTTCTGCGGGCCGGTCCGCTCGTAGGTCGCGTCGAACGAGTTCATGGTGAACCCGAACGGCTCCATGGTGTCGGTGTCGAAGAACGGGCCGGAGCTGAAGTCGTCGTACTGGGTGAGGCTGTTGGAGAAGCCGTCGCCCTCGGTGACCAGCTTGCCGCCCTCGGACTTCCACAGACCGCTGACGGCGAACGCCACCAGCATCACGATCAGCGCGACGTGGAACAGCAGGTTGCCGGCCTCGCGCAGGTAGCCCTTCTCGGAGGCGACCGAGGTGTCCTCCCGGCGGACCCGGAAGCGCCGCTTCTTCAGCAGCCGCTCGGCCGCCGCGAGGACCTCCTCGGGCGCCGCCTCGGTGTGCCAGGTGGTGTACGCGGGCAGCCGGGTCAGACGGCGGGGGGCCACCGGCGGGCGGCCGCGGAGCTGGCCGATGAACTGCCAGGCGCGCGGCACGATACAGCCGATCAGCGAGATGAACAGCAGCAGGTAGATCGCCGAGAACCAGACCGAGCTGTAGACGTGGAACATCCCCAGCTTGTCGTAGACCTCGCCGAGGGTCTCGTGCTTGGCCTTGAACGCGTCGACCTTGACCGGGTCGATGCTGGTCTGCGGGATCAGCGAGCCGGGGATCGCGCCGATGGACAGCAGGAAGAGCAGCAGCAGCGCCACCCGCATCGAGGTCAGCTGCCGCCAGAACCAGCGCACCCAGCCGATCGGGCCGAGGGAGGGGAGGGAGACGTCCTCCTTGGGGGCGGTGGAGAGCTGGGCTCCGGCAGTGCCGAGATCACCGCCCTGGTCGGCGGCGGCGCCCGGCTCGTCCGTGGTGTCGGTCTTGGTGGACATCAATCAGATCCCAACGGTGATGCTTTGCGTCCAGCTCTGTAGCTGGGACATCAGGATGTCCCAGACGCCTGTGAGGAGGAGGACGCCGAGGGCGATCATCATGCCGCCGCCGGCCCTCATCACCCAGACGTAGTGCCGCTTGACCCAGCCGAAGGCCCCGAGGACCCGGCGGAAGGCGAGTGCCACCGCGATGAACGGCAGGCCCAGGCCCAGGCAGTACGCCACGGTGAGCAGTGCGCCGCGGCCGGCGCTGGCGTCGTAGAAGGAGAGGGTGTTGACGGCGGTGAGGGTGGGGCCCAGGCAGGGCGTCCAGCCGACGCCGAAGAGGACGCCGAGGACCGGCGCGCCGGCCAGCCCCATCGCAGGCTTCCGGTGGAACCGCAGCTCGCGCTGGCCGAACCGCTTCAGGACGCCGGCGAAGGCCAGTCCGAGCAGGATCATCAGCACGCCCAGGACGCGCGAGATGACGTCCTTGTAGTCCTGGAGGGTCTTGCCGAAGAAGCCGAAGAGGGCGCCGCCGGAGACGAAGACGGCGGTGAAGCCGAGGACGAACAGGAAGGCGCCGGCCAGCATCCGGCCGCGCCGGGCCTCGGCGAGGTCGGTGCCGGTGACCCCGGTGACGTACGACATGTAGCCGGGGACGAGGGGCAGCACACAGGGCGAGAAGAACGAGACCAGGCCGGCGACGAGGGCGACCGGGACGGCCGCGATCAGGGCACCGGTGAGGATGGTCTGGTTCTCCGCGGCGTTGGCGGCGAGCGCGATCACGCGATCACTTCTCGGCGATCAGCGGGTCGACCATCTTGCGCAGGTCGTCCTCGGCGAGCGGGCCGATCGAGCGCGCGGCGATCCGCCCCTGCCGGTCGATGGCGATCGTGGACGGGATCGACTGCGGGTTGAGGCTGCCCTTGGGGAAGCGCAGCATCAGCTTGCCGGTGGGGTCGTACAGGCTCGGGTAGGGCACCTTGTGCTGTTCTTCGAACTCGGTGGCCTGCGACTTCTCGGCGTCGCGGGTGTTGATCCCGATGAACTGGACGCCCTTGTCCTTGTCCTCGTTCGCGACCTTGGCGAAGTTGGGGGCCTCGGCGATGCAGGGGCCGCACCACGAGCCCCAGACGTTGATGATGACGACCTTGCCCTTGTAGTCGGCCACATCCAGCTTCTTGCCGGTGGTGGTCTCCCCGGACAGGTCGGGGGCGGGCTGCCGCTCGTCGGGCTTGACGGTGTCGACGCCGTTCTTGCCCTGGACGAACCGGGTCTGCGCCGAGCCGCCGGAGGCACCGTCGCCGCAGGCGCTCAGCGTCAGCGAGGCGGCCGCCGCTCCCGCGGCGAACAGGGCGAGACGGCGGCGACTGGTGAGGCGGCGGGGGGCGCGGCTGTCACTCATGTGAAAAGTTTCGCATGGGCCATTTGCGGATCTTCCGCGCCCCCCTCGCCCCGCCGCACAGCTGACGAAGGGCCATGTCAGACCGTACGGAACGAAAGCTTCCGGCGCGTCACCGGGGGTCCCCCGGGGGCACCGGGCCGCTCAGGCGGCCGCGGAGAGGTACGACTTCCAGCCGCCGGCCGGCCGCTGACCGACGCCCAGCCCCTGGAGTTTGCGGACGACGCCGGGGTCCTGGACGTCGAGCCAATCGGTGAACTGGCGGAAGGAGACCAGCCGGACGTCCTTGTTCCGCTCGTCGGCGATGTGCTTGAGCGCCTCTTCCACGGCGTCCATGTAGATGCCGCCGTTCCACTGCTCGAAGTGGTTGCCGATGAAGAACGGCGCGCGGTTGGTCTCGTAGGCCCGCTGGAATCCGGCGATGTACGCCTCGCTGGCCTGCTTGCGCCAACCCGGGTAGTTGGCCGGCGGCGCCTTGGTGGAGTTCTTCGACTGGTTGGCGAGGATGTTGTAGTCCATCGAGAGCACCTCGAAGGAGTGACCCGGGAACGGTATCTGCTGTAGCGGGAAGTCCCATATCCCCTGCTTCTTGCGGGGCCACATCTGCAGACCGCCCGGGGAGCTCGCGTCGTAGCGCCAGCCCAGTTCGCGGGCGGTGGGCAGCAGGTTCTCCTGGCCGAGCAGGCAGGGCGTGCGGCCGCCGACCAGTTCCTTGCTGTAGTCGAAGGGCAGCGGCTCGGCGTCGGCGAGGCCGGTGTGCGTCTTCCACTTCGTGACGAAGCCCATCGCCTGGTCTATCTCGGACTTCCACTGGGCGGGCGTCCAGTGCGCCACGCTGCCCCGGCCGGAGCAGAAGTGGCCGTTGAAGTGGGTGCCTATCTCGTGCCCGTCGAACCACGCCTGCCGGACGTTGTCGAGGGTCTCGCGTATGTGCGCGTCGCTGAGGTAGCCGATGTCGGAGGCGCCGGGGCGGTTGTTCGGCGGGAGGTAGAGGCGCTTCTTGTCCTCGGGCAGGAGGTACAGCCCGGAGAGGAAGAAGGTCATGGCCGCGCCGTGGTCCTTGGCGAGCTTGCGGAACCGGGGGAAGAGGCCGTTGCCGACCTCTCCCGCCCCGTCCCACGAGAAGATCACGAACTGCGGCGGGGTCTGCCCCGCAGCCAGCCGCTCGGGCGCGCCGGGCTGGTGGGGCTGCTTGCCGTAATGGGCGGTCGAGCCGTCACCTATGAGCTTGGGGCGGGCCGGTGCCGCGTTCTTGACCCGCTGCCCCTCCTCGCCGTCCTGGCCCGAGGCGGAGCACCCGGCGACGCCCAGGGCCGCGGCCGCCCCGACCCCCATCCCGAGCAGATTCCGCCGACTCATCGCGCCCATAGCGTCGTTCCCCATCCGTGCTCACCGAACTCGACATCCATATAAACGGACATCTTTATAGAGGGCATGTCGGACGGGGAGGTTCCGTGCTATTGGGTCAGATCTTGCATTTCCGGCGAATTTGACATTTCGCCACGTGATGGCGCGTCAGGCCCCGAAAGCCTTGGACTTGCCCTTCGCGGGTTTGGCGCCGGCCAGCAGGTGGGAGGGAACCAGGTCGCGCGCCGGCTCGCTGTACCCCACCGAGATGATCTTGTCACCGTGGAAGGTGAACGAGGTCAGCGAGGCCAGGGTGCACTGCCGCTTCCGCGGATCGTGCCACAGCCGCCGCCGCTCGGCGAAGCTCCGCACGATCCAGATCGGCAGCTGGTGGCTGACCGCCACCGCCTCGTGCCCGCGGGCCGCGTCCCGGGCCGCGCCGAGCGCCGCCATCATCCGGACGACCTGCTCCAGATACGGCTCGCCCCACGAGGGCCGGAACGGGTTGGTCAGGTACTTCCAGTTGCCCGGCTTCTTCAGCGCGCCGTCCCCCACCCCGAAGGTCTTGCCCTCGAAGACGTTGGCCGCCTCGATCAGCCGCGCGTCGGTGGCGATCTCCAGGCCGTGCGCCCCGGCGATCGGCGCCGCGGTCTCCTGCGCACGCTCCAACGGCGACGCCACCACGTGCGTGACGTCCCGCTCCGCGAGGTGCTCGGCGACCTGGTCGGCCATCTTCCGCCCCAGGTCGGAGAGGTGGTAGCCGGGCCGGCGCCCGTAGAGCACGCCCTCCGGGTTGTGGACCTCGCCGTGCCGCATCAGGTGCACCACGGTGATCTCGTCGCCGCCCTGCTCGCCGTCGCTCATCCCACCCACCGTCCGGTCCGTCCCGCTCGTGCCGGTCATGCGCTGGCCTCGGCCGCGGCCCGGGCGGCGGCCGGCAGTGCGGCGGCGATCCGCTCGACGGCCGCGTCGTCGTGCGCGGTCGAGACGAACCACGACTCGAACGCGGACGGCGGGAGGTAGACCCCCTGCGCCAGCATCGAGTGGAAGAAGGCGGTGAAGCGGAACGACTCCTGCGTCTTGGCCTTCTCGTAGTCCGTCACCTCGGCGTCCGTGAAGAACACCGAGAACATGTTCCCGGCGACCTGGAGCCGGTGCGCCACGCCCTCCTTGGCCAGCGCCGCGGTGACCAGCCCGCGGACCTCCGCGGAGACCGCGTCGACCTTCGCGTACGCGGCGTCGTCCAGCAGCCGCAGCTGCGCGACACCGGCGGCGGTGGCGATCGGGTTCCCGGAGAGCGTGCCCGCCTGGTAGACCGGCCCGGCCGGAGCGAGGTGCGCCATGACGTCCGCGCGCCCGCCGAAGGCCGCGGCCGGGAAGCCGCCGCCCATGACCTTGCCGAAGGTCATCAGGTCCGGACGGACCCCGTCGATGCCGTACCAACCGGCCTTGCTGACCCGGAAGCCGGTCATGACCTCGTCGGAGATGTACAGCGCGCCGTTGCGCGAACACAGGTCCGCGAGCCCCTGGTTGAAGCCCGGCAGCGGCGGGACGACGCCCATGTTGCCCGGCGACGCCTCGGTGATCACACAGGCGATCTCGCCCTCGTGCGCGGCGAACGCGGCGCGCACGGCGGCCAGGTCGTTGTACGGCAGCACGATCGTGTCGCCGGCCTGCGCACCGGTCACCCCGGGGGTGTCCGGCAGCCCGAACGTCGCGACGCCCGAACCGGCCGCGGCCAGCAGCGCGTCCACGTGGCCGTGGTAGCAACCGGCGAACTTGATCACCTTGGCGCGGCCGGTGAAGCCGCGCGCCAGCCGGATCGCCGACATGGTCGCCTCGGTGCCGCTGGAGACCAGCCGCACCTGCTCGACCGGCGCGATCCGCGCCACGATCTCCTCGGCCAGCTCGACCTCACCGGCGCCCGGCGTCCCGAAGGACGTCCCGCGGGCGACCGCGTCCTGGACCGCGGCGATCACCTCGGGGTGCGAGTGGCCGAGGATCATCGGCCCCCACGAGCACACCAGGTCAACGTATTCCCGGCCATCGGCATCAGTGAGGTACGGACCGGTACCGGACACCATGAACCGGGGCGTACCACCCACGGCTCGGAACGCCCGCACCGGAGAATTCACGCCGCCCGGCGTCACCACGGACGCACGGTCGAACAGCGACTGCGAAACAGGGGCTTCATACGGAAAAGACACTGTGATCCTGACCTGCATATACGGGGGGGGAGGGCGGCGGCGCGCGGACACGGCCCGGCTGACAGCGGTACGGGAACCACCCTGCGGACCACCCGGCCCGCCGACGCGATTCCCCTTCATTCCCTCTTGGTTTCTTTTTCGTTCCTCTCGCTCGCGACCGGGCCCCAGACCCCGCGCGTCTGCGAAACTGGGGCGTCGTACGAGTGGGTCACGCAAGCAATGGTCTCAGAGGCGCACGGGGGCGTGCGGCCGGGCGTTTCACGCGCCGGTGACGGGGGAGGTCTCTGAGACGATGATCGGGTTGCGCGGCTGGGGCTGCGAGTGGTCGGGTGGAGATATGCATCGCGGTGGCGAACTGGGCGAGGGAACCAATGACCGGGGTCCCGAGCGCGCCCAGCGCGGCCGTCACCGACGCGACGGCGCCGAGAGAACCGGGGACGACCGGCGCGAGGCCACCGAAGGCATTACGGGCGGGGATAACAAGGGCGGCCGCATGGGGGTGACGTACAAGTACTTCGGCGCGCCCAACGGCGCCACGGCTGCCCGGGTCCCGATCTCGATGCGTCCCGAGGAACTCGGCGGTGACGAGCTCGGCATGGGCGGCATGTTCACCAAGATCAAGCCGGAGACGATGGCCGCCATGGTCCTCACCGGTATAGAGGGCATACCGCTGCACAAGGTTCCGCCGCTGGAACTGGTCGTGCTCCACCCCGACTACGCCGTCGTCAAACTGCCCATGACCGTGGTCGACCCGCTGCGCGGCGTCGGCGAGGAGTCCGTCGGCGCGGCCGCCTTCATCTGGTCCACCGTCCCCGACCGCGGCGGCCCGCAGGACGCCTTCAGCGTCTACCGGCTCCTCCACGAGTGGCAGGACTTCTCCCACCGCCTCCACGAGGCGGGACACCAGGCGTACTGCCTGGTGTGGCCGTAACGAGGCCGGGCGAGCGGGGCGACCCGGCCGGCGCCGGGGCGTCCACTCCACAGGGGCCCACGGGCGGGGCGCCGTGCCCCAGTGCCGCAGGAGGGGCGGGTACCCCGTGCGCCGGCCGGTCGCCTCGGTGCCGTCACCAGGTGGGGCGGGCCGAGACGCCGCCGTCCACGACGAGATCGTGCCCGGTGATCCAGGAGGCCATCGGCGAGGCGAGGAAGACGCAGGCGTCGCCGACGTCCTCGGCACGCCCCAACCTCCCGGTGGGCACGGCTTGTTGCCAGCGGCGCACCCCCTCCGGCCAGTCCTCGGCCAGCCCGGGCCGCTCGATCAGACCCGGCGAGACGGTGTTCACGCGGATCCCCTGGGGCCCGTACTCCAGCGCCGCGGCCCGGGCGTGCATCACCACCGCCGCCTTGGCCGCGCAGTAGTGGGCGTGCCCCGGTGCCGGGCGGTCCGCCTCGATCGAGGCGATGTGCGTCACCGATCCCCCGCCGGCCGCGCGCAGCACCGGCACCGCGGCCTGGGTGCAGGCGAAGACGCTGTGGACGGTGGGATCGGCGACCGCCCGCCAGTCGGCGAGCGACATCCCGGCGAGGTCCTGGACCGGCTGCACCCCGGCGTTGTTGACCAGGCCGGTCAGCCGCCCCCGCCACGCGGCGGCCTCCGCCACCAGCCGCCGGCACTCCTCCTCCACGCCCAGCTCCGCGTGGAGCGCCAACGCGCTCCCGCCGCCCCGCTCGATCTCCCCGACCAGCTCGCGCGCGGCCGCACCGCCCGCCCGGTAGTGCACCACCACCGCCGCCCCGGCAGCGGCGAACCGCACCGCGATGCCCCGACCGATCCCGCCCGACGCCCCGGTGACGAGCACCACGTGACCGGTGAGGTCGGGGAGGTCGGCGCGCCCCCCGCGGTCCGCGCAGGCGGCATCCGTCGGACCTGCCTCCCCCACTGCCCCCGCTGCCCCCGCTGCCCCCGCTGCCCCCGTAGGACGATCCTCCTGGCCGAATGCGCCCTGTTCCGCGGCGAGTTCGGGAGTGCCCGCCCCGCCCCCGCCGTTCGGCTCATGAGGGGTCCGCACCACTGTCATGCCCGGCTCAGCGCTCCGATCCGCAATGCCTCGTGGGGGAACCGGGCGGTCAGCCGACCGGCGTCCCCGTGCTCGTAGTCCGCGAAGGTGAAGCCGGGCGCCATCGTGCAGCCGAAGAGCGTCCAGGCGCCGCCGGCGGCGACCTCGGCGGCCATCCAGGTGCCGGCCCCGACCGTGAACTGCACGTGCTGGCCGCCGAGTACGTCCGGGCCGAGGACGACGGTGCGGGCCGCGTCGGCGCGGCCCTGCGCGGGCTCGTCCTCGGACAGCAGGAACAGGCTCAGCGGGTCGCCCCGGTAGAAGTGCCAGGTCTCGTCGGCCGGCAGCCGGTGCAGCGCGGAGAAGACGCCCGGCTCGGCGGTCAGCAGCATGACGATCGCCGAGCCCTCGGGCCGACCGTCCGGCCGCTCGGGCCCGGCCCAGGTGCTCCGGTACCAACCGCCCTCGCGCGGCAGCCGGGTCAGCCCGTAGAAGGCGACCAGTTCCTGCGGGAACCGGTCCCGGGGCACCGCGGGGTGTTCGTCCATCCGTCTGGCCGCCTTCCGCTCGTCCGCGGGCCGGTGCGGTCGCCGTACCGGCCGGTGGGCCCGCCGGCCCCGGTCGCTTGGCCGGCTGTCGCCTCACCCTAGGGGCGGACGGGGCGCGGGCCGCGGAACGAGCGGCAGAATCGGGCCATGTCTGATCCCGTCACGGCCTCCTCGGCTCCCGCTCCGGACGCCAACTGCCCTTCCTCCGCGGCCCCTTACACCGGCGACCCCAACGACACGGCGCCTTGGCGCACCGTCGAGGCGCTCGTCGGGTGGCTCGACCGGGAGAGTGCGTTGCCGAAGGAGCAGGAGCGCGTGCTGCGCGTCCTGAAACTCTCGGAGGAGGTGGGCGAGGCGGCCCAGGCCGTCATCGGGGCCACCGGCCAGAATCCGCGCAAGGGGCACAGCCACACGTGGGACGACGTGCACGCCGAGCTGTGCGACGTGATCGTGACGGCGATGGTGGCGCTGCGGACGTTGACACCCGAGGCGCGGCAGGTCTTCGAAGGCCACCTGCGGCGGATCGCAGAACGGGTGCCGGGGCCGGGCCCGTCCCCGGAGACGGGGACGGGGACGGGGACGGGGACGGGGACGGGGACGGGGACGGGCGGGGCGGTGAGCCCCTGACGCCTGCGCATCCGCTCCGTCAGGGGCGCTCCGCCGTCAGGTAGCGCTGGATGGTGGGGGCCAGCCAGGCGACGAGTTCGTCGTGACCGAGGTCGACGGCGGGCGGGACGCGCAGGACGTAGCGGCACAGCGCCATGCCCAGGATCTGCGACTCGATCAGGGCGGCGCGGGCCGCCGCCTCCTCCGGCACCGGGCAGGCCGCGTCGATCATCGGCCGCGCCTGCTCGGCGAAGACCCGCCGGATGCACTCGGCGCCCGCGTCGTTGGTGGCGCCGACGCGCAGCATGCCGGTCAGCGTCTCGTCGCCCTCCCAGAGCTCTATGAAGTGGCGCACGAGCCGGGCGCCGCGCTCCTCGGGCGGCAGCGCCGCCAGGTCCGGCACGCGCAGGTCGATCTCCGCGGCGGCCGCGAAGAGGCCCTCCTTGTTGCCGTAGTAGCGCATCACCATCGACGGGTCGATGCCCGCGTCCCGGGCGATCGCGCGGATGGTGGCGCGCTCGTAGCCGTCGGCGGCGAAGCGGTCCCGGGCGGCGGCGAGGATCGCGGCACGGGTGGCGTCGGAGCGGCGGGGGCGGCGGTGGGTGCCGACGTCTGGGGCCTCGGCGGCGACCGGCGGCGGACCGGCGTCGATCTCGGGGCCGACCGCCGCGGCGGGGCCGGCGGGCCGGCCCGCGGACCGAGGGCCGGAGGGGGTGGCGGAGGGATTGCGTTCGACCATGTCAACAACTGTAGGCCAACGAGCGTTGACATGCGAGCGGCGAGAGCCGTACGCTTGCCAACAAGCGTTGACCAACAGTTGTTGACCACCGTGCGTTGGTAGGAGGCGGCAGACATGGATGCCCTCAACCGCAAGCCCGCAGACCTCAGCAGCGAACTCAGCAGCGACCACGACGACGACCCGACCACCCGACCGACCGTCCCGCCCGCACGGCCGGAGAGCGACCCCGGCGCACGGCGCGCTCCCGCCGCCACGCCCGCCGGCGGGGACACGGACGTGATCGTCGTCGGCGCCGGTCCGACCGGCCTGCTGCTCGCCGGGGACCTCGCCGAGGCCGGGATCGCCGTCACACTCCTGGAGCGGCGCGACGACACCACCAGCAATCTCAGCCGGGCCCTCGCCGTGCACGCCCGTTCGCTGGAGCAGTTGGACGCCCGCGGGCTCGCCGACGAGCTGATCGCCGGCGGCCATCGGCTCCCCGGCCTCCAGGTGTTCGGGGACGGCACGCTCACCGCGGGCCGGCTCCACAGCCGCTTCCCCTTCGTCCTGATCACGCCGCAGTACGCAGTCGAGCGGCTGCTGCTCCGGCGCGCGCGGCAGGCCGGTGTCACCTTCCGGTACGGAGCGGAGGTGCTGGGGCTCACCCAGGACGCGGACGGTGTGACGGTGCGGTTCCGGGCGGCCGCGGACGGGGCCGGAGTAGCGGCCGGGGACGTCGGGAGCCTGCGCGCCGGCTACGTGGTCGGCACCGACGGCGCCCGCAGCTCCGTCCGCGCGGCGATCGGCCTTCCCTTCCCCGGAAAGGCCGTCGTCCGCTCCGTCGTCCTCGCCGACGTCCGGCTGGACCGGGCGCCCGACTCCCCCTTCGCCGTCCGCGCCGCCCGTGACGCCTTCGCCCTGGTCGGCTCGTTCGGTGACGGCTGGTACCGCGTCCTGGGGTGGAACCGCCACGCGCAGGCCCCCGACGACGCCCCCGCCTCCCTCGACGAGGTCCGCGAGGTCACCCGGCTCTCCTTCGGCACCGACTTCGGCATGCACGACGCCCGCTGGATCTCGCGGTTCCACAGCGACGAACGCCAGGCCCCCGCCTACCGCGTCGGCCGCGTCTTCGTCGCCGGTGACGCCGCGCACGTCCACTCCCCGGCCGGTGGCCAGGGGATGAACGTGGGCCTCCAGGACGCGGCCAACCTCAGCTGGAAACTGGCGGCGGTGGTGCGGGGCCACTCCCCCGACCGCCTGCTCGACAGCTACCAAGAAGAGCGCCACCCGGTCGGCACCGCGGTGCTGCGCAGCAGCGGTGCCCTCATCCGGCTCGCGCTGCTGCGCGGTGCCCCGGCCCGGGCCCTGCGCCGCCTCGGCGGGCAGTTCCTCACCCGCCTGCCGTCGCTGTCCCGGCGGGCGATCGGCGGCGTCTCCGGCATCGACGTCGCCTACCCGGCCGGGCCCGGCGCCCATCGGCTGGTCGGCCGCCGCGCGCCCGACCTCCGCCTCGCCGGTGGCGGACGGCTCTACGAGCTGCTGCGGCAGGGGACGTTCGTCCTCGTTACCCCTGCGGGCGAGATACCGCGGGAGGCGCTGCGCGAGGCCGCGACCGACCGGGTCGTCACCGCCTGCTGGGCGAGCGAGCGCCGGACGGCCCTGCTGGTGCGTCCCGACGGCTACGTCGCCTGGGCCACCGACGCCACCGCCCCCGGCGCACGCGCCGCGGCGCTCCGCTCCGCCCTCGCCCGGTGGACCGGCGCCGGATCCGACCCGGCCGACGCCTCCCCCTCGTCCGCCCCATCCGCCTCGTCCGCCCCATCAACCTCGTCTGCCTCGTCCGCCCCCGCTGCCGCACGGTCCGCGGGTCGCTCCGCACGGAGGTGAGGCGCCGGGGCGGCCGCGGTGGCACCGATGCGCTCCGGTCCGTGGGCGGTGACCCGCGCGCCACGCGCCGGCAGCGAGCCGGGACGGGCCCGTCCTCGCCCGGGGCCGGCCCGGGTCCTTACGCTGAGCGGCATGCTCATCGCCCGTTCCGTAGCCCTGTTCGTCGTCGCCGCGCTCTTCGAGATCGGCGGTGCCTGGCTGGTGTGGCAAGGGGTGCGGGAGCACCGGGGCTGGGCGTGGATCGGCGCCGGGGTGATCGCCCTGGGCGTCTACGGCTTCGTGGCCACGCTCCAGCCGGACGCCAACTTCGGCCGGATCCTCGCGGCGTACGGCGGGGTGTTCGTCGCCGGGTCGCTGGCCTGGGGCATGGTCGCGGACGGCTACCGTCCTGACCGCTGGGACGTGATCGGCGCGCTGGTCTGCCTGGTCGGCATGGCCGTGATCATGTACGCCCCTCGCGGCCGCTGACCCCCTCCTGCCGCCCGTCTGGCCATGCCGGGCGGGGCGCCGTTGCCCGGCCGCCCATGCCCGCCCGGCGCGTGCCCGCCCTGGACTCGGCGGAACCAAGCCGCCGAACCCGCCGGGCACTGCATCGGCGCGCTGCACCAGAGCACGGGGCCCGGCCACGGGACCAGGCCGGGAACCAACGCATCCATCGGGGCGGGACGCAGACGCCGCAGGGCCGAGGGGCCATGCTCGCCCGGTCCTCCGGCCGCCGACCCGTCGCGCTCCCCTGCATATCCTGGCCACGCACGCACCACCCGCGCCACCCCCACCACCCGCACCCCAAAACACCGAAGATCACGGCAGACACCGAAGATCACCGAAGATCACCAACCGCACGACCGCACGCGCAGCGCCTCCACACCCCGCACCACGGCGCAGCGCAGGCACCGCACGCACCGCACCACGGCATACGGGGCTCCGTTCGGCCCCGGCCCCGACCCCGGCCCAGCCCCGGAACCGGCTCGCACACCGCACCACGACGGCGCGGGCCACCTGCACCCTGGTTCACGGGCGGCACCACGACGCGCCGTCCGCACCCGTACCGCGTAGAGGGAGAGCACCATGACCGCCGACACCGCCGGCGTCCGTACCGCCGTCGTCACCGGAGCGAGCAGCGGCATCGGCGCCGCGACCGCCCAGGCGCTGTCCGCCGCCGGCTACCGGGTCGTGCTCACCGCCCGCCGCAAGGACCGCATCGAGGCACTCGCCGCCGAACTCCCGCACGCCGAGGCGTACGCGCTCGACGTCACCGACCGCGCCGCGGTCGACGCGTTCGCGCGCTCCCTCGGCCGCTTCCCCTCCGTGGACGTCCTGGTCAACAACGCCGGCGGCGCGGTCGGCGCGGAGCCGGTGGCCACCGGCGATCCGGCCGACTGGCGCACGATGTACGAGGTCAACGTGCTCGGCGTGCTGCACATGACCCAGGCGCTGCTGCCCGCGCTGACCGCCTCGGGCGACGGCACCGTCGTCGTCCTCTCCTCCACCGCCGGCCACGGCACGTACGAGGGCGGCGGCGGATACGTCGCCGCCAAGCACGGTGCGCACGTCATCGCCGAGACGCTCCGCCTGGAGCTGTGCGGCGAGCCGGTACGGGTCATCGAGGTGGCCCCCGGCATGGTCAAGACCGAGGAGTTCGCGACCACCCGTTTCCGCGGCGACGCCGAGAAGGCCGCCAAGGTCTACCAGGGCGTGGACGCACCGCTCACCGCGCAGGACGTCGCCGACACCGTGGCCTGGGCGGTCACCCGTCCCCCGCACGTCAACATCGACCTGCTCGTCGTCCGCCCCCGGGCGCAGGCATCCAACACCAAGGTGCACCGCAACAGTTGACGGGACGGCGGGTGGCGGGACCGGCACCGGCGGGGTGGTGGCTCCAGCGGGGTGGGGGATCGATCGCCGCGGCCCCGCCCGCCGCCCGCCGCAGGGCCCGCGCTGCTCCGGGAACCCACCCCGAAAAGAGGGGGCCTAGGTACACCCCCTGCTGGGTGTGCGGGCCCCGTGTCCCGCTCCCCCCGCGCCGCGACAGTGGACGCATGCCAACGACCCCGAGCCCCGCGTCCCCACCACCGGCCGCCGGCCCGCACGCAGCCCGTCCCGCGCCCGCCGCCCCCGGTGGCACGCGGCGCCGCCGTCCCCCGACCGCCCTCTGGCTGGTCCCGCTCGTCGCGGTGTCGCTGCTCGTCACGGCGCAGGCGGTCAGCGCCTACGTCCCGCCCGACCTGCACACCAGTCGCGTCCCGCCGCGCAGCGAACTGCACTACGCGCTCCTGGTGGCGCACGTCTTCACCGCCACCGTCGCGGTGCTGACCGGCCTCGCCCAGTGCTGGCCCTGGCTGCGCCGCCGGCACCCGGTCGCCCACCGGTGGATCGGCCGGACCTACTTCTTCGGCGGGGTGTTCCCGTCCGCCCTGATCGGCATACCGGTCGTCTACTTCGTCCCGCTGGGGCTGAGCAACCAACTGTCCCTGGCCGTGCTCGACGCGTTGTGGATCGTCACCGGAGTCGCCGGCTACCGCGCCGCCCGCGCGCGCCGCTACGCCGACCACCGGGAGTGGATGGTCCGCAACGTCGCGCTGACCCTGGTCGCGCTCACCTCGCGGATCATCCAGCCCGTCGTCGAGCACCTCGTGGCGAGCCAACTCGCCGACCCGGTCGCGTACGCGGGCGATCCGCTCGCGGCCAACCACGACATCGCCAGCACCTCGTCGTGGTGCGCGCTGCTGTTGAACCTGATCGCCGCCGAGTACCTGATCCAACGTCGCCGACCGGCCCGACGCCGCCCGGCGGCAAGCGCCCTCCGCGGGGAACACGTCGCGTAGGCCCCGACGGCCCGGCGCCCACCGGGCCGGTGGGCGCGGCGGGCGCGGCAGGCGCGGCGGGCGGGCCGCTCCGGGCGGAGCGAGCGCCCCGCCCCTCACCCCTTCACGCACACCACCTGCTTGAGCTTGGCGACGACCTCCACGAGGTCCCGCTGCTGCTCCATGACCTTCTCGATCGGCTTGTAGGCGCCGGGGATCTCGTCGACGACCCCGGAGTCCTTGCGGCACTCCACGCCCCGCGTCTGCTCCTCCAGGTCGCGCGTGGAGAAGCGCTTCTTCGCCGCGTTCCGGCTCATCTTGCGGCCGGCGCCGTGCGAGGCGGAGTTGAAGGACGCCGGGTTGCCCAGCCCGCGGACGATGTACGAGCCGGTGCCCATCGAGCCCGGGATGATCCCGTACTCACCGCTGCCGGCCCGGATGGCGCCCTTGCGGGTCACCAACAGCTCCACGCCCTCGTAGGTCTCCTCCGCCACGTAGTTGTGGTGGCAGGAGATCACCGGCTCGAAGGTCGGCCGGGCCTTGCGGAACTCCGCGCGGACGACGTCCTGGAACAGGGCCATCATCACGTCACGGTTGTGCCGGGCGTACTCCTGCGCCCAGAACAGGTCGTTGCGGTACGCCGCCATCTGCGGGGTGTCCGCGACGAAGACGGCGAGGTCGCGGTCGACCAGCCCCTGGTTGTGCGGCAGCTTCCGGGCCTGCTCGATGTGGTGCTCGGCCAGTTCCTTGCCGATGTTGCGGGAACC
Organism: Streptomyces sp. x-19; assembly: GCF_046549115.1. Lineage (NCBI taxonomy): Bacteria > Bacillati > Actinomycetota > Actinomycetes > Kitasatosporales > Streptomycetaceae > Streptomyces > Streptomyces sp. x-19. The sequence continues at coordinate 95,154 of NZ_JAJPWK010000024.1, forward strand.
GGAGTGCAGCATCAGCCAGACCGCGCCGGTCTCGTCCAGGCAGAACTCGATGAAGTGGTTGCCGGAACCCAGCGAACCCATCTGCTTGGCCGCCCGCTCGTGCCGGAACTTGACCGCCTCGGCCACGCCGTCGAAGCGACCCCAGAAGTCGTCCCAGCCGGCGGTCGGGAACCCGTGGACGCGCCGCGGATCGACCGGGTCGTCGTGCATGCCCCGGCCCACCGGGATCGCCTGCTCGATGCGGGAGCGCAGCCGGGACAGGTCACCGGGCAGGTCGTCGGCGGTGAGCGAGGTCTTGACCGCGCTCATCCCGCAGCCGATGTCCACGCCGACGGCGGCCGGACAGACCGCGCCGCGCATCGCGATGACCGATCCGACGGTGGCCCCCTTGCCGAAGTGCACGTCCGGCATCACGGCCAACCCCTCGATCCACGGAAGGGTGGCGACGTTGCGCAGCTGCTGCATCGCGACGCCCTCGACCGTGGCCGGATCGGCCCACATGCGGATCGGCACCTGGGCGCCGGGCACTTCGGTGTACGACATACCTGTCTCTTTCCCCCGGAAAATTGAAAAACGCAAAAGCCGGACAATATGCCCGATCTTGGACGGCGAACCGACGTTCGCGGCGAAACGTGCGGTAGACATTGTGTCCATCGGCCGCCACCCGGCGGCAACCGCATTTCCGCAGGGAAGGAGCCGCGAACGATGCCGCGCAAGTCGTTCGTACCCGGTGCCGCACTGCTGGTCACCGTGGCCCTGGCCGCCGGCCTGACCGGCTGTTCCGGAGGTTCCGCCACGGGCACCAGCGGCGGTGACGGCAAGGGCGGTGACGCCACCGCGGCCAGCCCGTCCGCGCAGCCGGGCCGCTACCAGACCCTGCCGGAAGCCTGCGGCCTGCCGTCCCGCGGCACCCTGCGCGCCATGCTCCCCGGCGACGACCAGCAGCTGTCGCAGGCGGACGCGCAGAAGATCTACGGCGGCCGGGCCGACATCACCTACGACACCGACCGCCGGGTCGGCTGCCAGTGGACGCGGGAGACCACCGCGGGAACCCGCCACCTCACGCTCGACATCCAACGCGTGGTCTCGTACAACGCCGCGGTCAGCGACGACGACCGGGCGCAGGAGCTCTACCTCGGCAAGGAGCAGGCCGCCAAGATCCCGTCCGCCGGCTCCGACGCCCCCTCGGCGTCGGCCAGCCCGAAGGACGCTCCCAAGGGCCAGCAGAAGCCGTCGGCCGGCGCCACGGACGCGGACGGCGGCCAGGGCGCCGCCGCGGGCGGGAAGAAGGCGGACGGCGCCGCGGCGGCGACCAGCGCCCCGGCCACCCCGTCCGGCTCCCCCTCGGCGACCCCGTCCGACCCCACGACGGGCCCCGGCAGTCCGCTCGCCCCGCGCGTCCTGGACGGCCTCGGCGACGCGGCCTTCCTGAACGACCAACTGATCACCACGGACTCCGGCGTGCACCGCGACATCACTGTGGTCTTTCGCACGTCGAACGTCATCGTGACGCTCACCTACGACCAGTGGTCCACGGACAAGACACAGCTGCCGGAAAGCCAGGAACTGCAGGACAAGGCCCGTTCCCTGGCCGGCGAACTGGCCGACAGCCTCAGCGAATAGACCCCGTTGATGCCGTTAATCCGGATCGGGCGCTTCGCTCACGAATCGCCCGATTCGTCACGCCGCTCAATCGTTATGAATCGGCCACGCCCCTCGCTCCGCCGCGTACCGTGCCCTAGGACCAGCCCCGAGCCCGGGGCCGGGCCAGCACGCTCCACAAGGGTCCGCACCGACTCGACGACGACGAACAGCGAAGGAACCATGCACCGATCCGCCAAGCGACTCGCCAGCCTCCTCACCTGCGCAGCAGTACCGGTGCTGCTCGTCGCCGGGTGCTCCGGCTCGGACGGCAAGAGCTCCGGTGACAGCACTCCCTCCGGCTCGTCCAGCGCCGCTGCCAGCAGCCCCTCGCCGACCGTCGCCGCCGCGAAGTTCAAGAAGCTGCCGAACCCCTGCGAGGCGTTCTCCAAGGACACCATCAACAAGCTGCTGCCCAAGGTGAAGGACGCCGCCGGCAGCCAGGGCAAGTCCACCGACACCGCCTCCCGCGGCGCCTGCTCCTGGAGCAGCTCCGACGACCAGGGCGTCGACGGCACCCAGTTCCGCTGGCTGGACGTCGCCTTCCAGCGCTACGACTCCGACCCGACCATCGGCTCGGGCGAGAAGCGGGCCACGGACTTCTACACCCAGCAGATCAACGACGCCAAGGCCACCCAGGGCGCCAAGAAGGTCGCCGCCGTGCCGACCGCGGGCACCGGTGACGCGGCCACGGCCATCAGCTACGACGTCAACAAGGAAGACAACGACTTCAAGAACACGACGATCGTGGCACGCACCGCCAACATCGTCGTCACCCTCAACTACAACGGCGCGGGCATGGCCGGCGCGGACACCCCCAACGGCAACGACCTGCTGAAGGCCGCCCAGGCCGCCACCAAGGAAGCCGTCACCGCCGCCACCAAGGCCAACCAGGGCTGACCCGCCCGGGGCGGCGGCACCGCCCGGGACCCCCTCCCGCGCCCGGAGCCCTCCCCGACCCGGCAGGAACGGGTGTGCAACGCTATGCGCGCCAATTCGCCGAGTCCGGGGAGGGACCGCGGGTGTCCGCGACACAGACCGCGCAGTTGACCCGTACGCACCGCGTCCTGATCGGCGTGGTCATCGCCGGCGCGGTCCTCATCGCGGCGATCGGCTTCACCGGCTCCTACGCGGCGGTCCGCGCCCTGGCCGAGAAGAAGGGCTTCGGCGCCTTCGCGGTGGTCTTCCCGCTCGGCATCGACGCCGGCATCGTGGTCCTTCTCGCCCTGGACCTGCTGCTCACCTGGATCCGCATCCCGTTCCCGCTGCTGCGCCAGACCGCCTGGCTGCTGACGGCCGCGACCATCGCGTTCAACGGCGCCGCCGCCTGGCCCGACGCCCTGGGCGTCGGGATGCACGCGGTGATCCCGGTGCTGTTCGTGGTCGCCGTGGAGGCCGCCCGGCACGCCGTCGGCCGGATGGCCGACCTCACCGCCGACAAGCACATGGAGGGCGTCCGGCTCGCCCGTTGGCTGCTCGCCTTCCCCTCGACCTTCCGGCTGTGGCGCCGGATGAAACTCTGGGAACTGCGCTCCTACGACCAGGTCATCCGGCTGGAACAGGACCGGCTCGTCTACCAGGCGCGGCTGCGGGCCCGCTACGGGCGGAACTGGCGCCGCCGAGCACCGGTCGAGTCGCTGATGCCGCTGCGACTGGCCCGGTACGGCGTCCCCCTGGCCGAGACCGCGCCGGCCGGGCTCGCCGCGGCCGGCATCGACCAGCCGGTGGACGCCGCCCGCTCCCGCGCGCTCTCCCCGGTCCCCGCCCACCCGGGCCCGGAGGCGCTGCCGACCGCCGCACCCCCACGGCCGGCACCGGAATCGGAACGGCAACCGGAACCCCCGCAGGAGTCGGGGCAGGAGTCCGCAGCCGCGGCGGAACCGGTGGCGGCCGGGCGGCCCGCGCCCCAACCGGCTGCGCCCGACGCGGAAGGGGCGCCCGCGTACCAGGACGTCCCCCGGCCCCGCCCGGAACCCGTAGCGGAAGCCCCCGAGCCCGCCGCCCCGTCCGTCGCGCCGCACGAGCCCGAACCCACCGCGGCCGGCCCCCAGTTGACCGTCCCGGTCGGCCCGGGCCGCAGCCGCCCCCTGGGCACCGCGGGCGGCGCGCTCCCCCAGGACGCGCCGGACGATGCCCCCGTCGAGCCTCCCGTCTGGGAGCCCGCCGACGACGCGCCCCGGGACGAGAAGTACTTCGCGGCGTTCCGCTCGTACGTGGCGGAGAAGAACGACTTCCCGGACTCCCGGCAGTTCGGCCGCTATCTGCTGGAGTTCTACGGGTACCAGGGCCGCGACGGCGGCCCGCTCAGCGAGGGCTACCTGCGCGGCTTCATCCGGGACTTCCGCGCCCGCTTCCGGATGGAGATGGAGGCGGAGCACATCCCGTAGGCGGACCGGGCGGCCCCGGCCGCGCCGAACGGGACCGCCCCGCAAGCCCGTTGGAGCCGCCCGGCCACGGTGCGGACTACGCCGCCGCCCCCGCTTCCTTCCGCTTGCGGTCGGGCTCCCCCCACACCATCAGTGCCGCGCCCGCGGCGAAGACCCCGGCGTAGGCGGGCCAGGGCAGGTCCACCACGTGCCGGAGCACGCCCCAGGGGCCGTCGAAGAAGAGCAGGCCGAAGAGGCCCAGCGCACCCTGGACCATGACGATGAACCCGATGATTGCCCTCATCCCGTCATCGTGACGGCTTCGGCCCCGGGAACCGTCGTTCCCGGGGCCGAACCCGTTCTCACCCTCAGGGAGGAGGAGGCCGCCCGGGCCTCCTCCCGTCAGCCGCCCAGCAGCTTGCGGACCCGGTCCGCACCCACCGCGAGCAGCAGCGTGGGCAGCCGGGGGCCGGTGTCGCGGCTGACCAGGAGGTTGTAGAGCAGCGCGAAGAACGAGCGCTGCGCGACCTTCAGCTCCGGGGTCGGCTTGGCCTCCGGGTCCAGACCCGCCTGGACCTTCGGAACGCCGTAGACCAGGGTCGTCAGGCCGTCCAGCGACCAGTGGTCGTCCAGGCCGTCGAGCAGCAGCCGCAGCGCGCCCCGGGACTGGTCGTCCAGGGAGCCCAGCAGCTCCGCGTCGGGCTCGTCGCGGACGACGGTGCGCTGGTCGGCGGGGACCTGGGTGGCGATCCAGTGCTCGGCCTTGTCGAGCCGCGGCCGGGTCTCCGCGAGGGAGCCGACCGGGTTCTCCGGGTCGAGTTCGCTCAGGATGCGCAGGGTCTGCTCGTCGTGGCCGCCGGTGATGTCCGCGACGGAGGCGAGCGTGCGGTACGGCAGCGGGCGCGGCGTGCGCGGGAGTTCACCGGCGGCGGTGCCGACGGCCCGGGCGTAGGCCCCGGCGTCCGCGGGCTGCGCGGTGCCCTCGGCGACCTTGGCCGCGAGCTTGTCCCACTCGTCGTAGAGCCGCTGGATCTCCTGATCGAAGGCGATCTTGAAGGACTGGTTGGGCTTGCGGCGGGCGTACAGCCAGCGCAGCAGCGGCGCCTCCATGATCTTCAGTGCGTCGCCCGGGGTCGGCACGCCGCCCTTGGACGAGGACATCTTCGCCATGCCGCTGATGCCGACGAAGGCGTACATCGGGCCGATCGGCTGGTCGGCGCCGAACACCTCGCGGACGATCTGCCCACCGACGACGAACGACGAGCCGGGCGAGGAGTGGTCCACGCCGGACGGCTCGAAGACCACGCCCTCGTAGGCCCAGCGCATCGGCCAGTCGACCTTCCAGACCAGCTTGCCGTGGTCGAACTCGCGCAGCGCCACAGTCTCGGAGTGGCCGCAGGCGACGCACTCGTAGGACATCTCCGTGGTCGCGTCGTCGTAGGCGATGACCTTGGTGAAGTCCTTGTTGCAGACCGTGCAGTACGGCTTGTACGGGAAGTAGCCCGCACCGCCGGCGCTGCCGTCGTCCTCGGTGGCCGCGCCGGAGCCCTCGGCCGCCTCCAGCTCCGCCGCGTCCACCGGCTTCTGCTGCTTCTTCGGCTTGCCGGTGGCCTTGTCCTTGGTGCGGTAGCGGCCCAGGACGGCGTCGATGTCGCCGCGGTGCTTCATCGCGTGCAGGATCTGCTCGCGGTAGGCGCCGGAGGTGTACTGGGCGGTCTGGCTGACGCCGCGGTACTCGATGCCCAGCTCGGCCAGGGACTCCTCCATGGCCGCCTTGAAGTGCTCGGCCCAGTTGGCGTGCGGGCTGCCGGGCGGGGCGGGCACGGCCGTCAGCGGCTTGCCGATGTGCTCCTCCCAGGACGGGTCCACACCGGCCGGCACCTTGCGGTACCGGTCGTAGTCGTCCCAGCTCAGGACGTGCTCGCAGGGGATGCCGCGGCGCCGGATCTCGTCGGCGACCAGGTGCGGGGTCATCACCTCGCGGAGGTTGCCGAGGTGGATCGGGCCGGACGGGCTCAGTCCGGAAGCGACGACGACAGGTTTGCCCGGGGCGCGGCGCTCCGCCTCGGCAATGACCTCGTCCGCGAACCTGGAAACCCAGTCGGTTTCGGTGCTCTGCTGAGCCACGATCGGCCCTTCCTCTTCCTGGTGCTTTTCCGATGCGCCCACTCGCGCCCTCCGGTGCCGCGCTCCGTCACCCGCGGCGCGGGCGGAACGGTCCGGACGGACAAAAGCCTGACGGTGCCCATTGTCCCAGACGCCCGTCGCCCGGAAATTCAGTGGTACTGCCGTGGGATACTCAGGGCAAACCCTTTCCACCCCAACGGAACGGCAGCTCAATGGCCTCGGTCACCTCCCTCGCAGCTACGGTCAACCAGCGCGTCGCGGACGCCCTCTCGGCAGCCCTGCCGGAGGCCGGCGCCGCGGACCCGCTGCTGCGACGTAGCGACCGGGCCGACTTCCAGGCCAACGGCCTGCTCGCACTGGCCAAGAAGCTGGGCGGCAACCCGCGGGAGCTGGCCGGCAAGGTCGTCGAGACGCTCGGCACCGACGGCGTCCTCGCCGACGTCGAGGTCTCCGGCCCGGGCTTCCTCAACCTCACCGTCGCCGACCGGGCGATCCTCGCCACGCTCGCCGCGCGGGCCGCCGACGACCGCCTCGGCGTGCCGTACGCGGCGCACACCGGCACCACGGTCATCGACTACGCGCAGCCCAACGTCGCCAAGGAGATGCACGTCGGCCACCTGCGGTCGGCGGTGATCGGCGACGCCCTGCGCAACATGCTGGACTTCACCGGCGAGAAGACGATCGGCCGCCACCACATCGGCGACTGGGGCACGCAGTTCGGCATGCTCATCCAGTACCTGATCGAGAACCCGGGCGAGCTCGCCCCGGCCGACGAGGTCGACGGCGAGCAGGCCATGTCGAACCTCAACCGGATCTACAAGGCGTCCCGTGCCGTCTTCGACGCGGACGAGGAGTTCAAGGAGCGGGCGCGCAAGCGGGTCGTGGCGCTCCAGTCCGGCGACAAGGAGACGCTCGACCTGTGGCAGCGGTTCGTCGACGAGTCGAAGGTCTACTTCTCCTCGGTCTTCGAGAAGCTCGACATGGAGATCCGCGACGAGGAGATCGTCGGCGAGTCGGCCTACAACGCCATGATGGCCGAGACGGCGCGGCTGCTGGAGGAGTCCGGCGTCGCGGTGCGCTCCGAGGGCGCCCTGGTCGTCTTCTTCGAGGACATCAAGGGCAAGGACGACAAGCCGGTCCCGCTGATCGTGCAGAAGGCGGACGGCGGCTTCGGGTACGCGGCGAGCGACCTGTCGGCGATCCGCAACCGCGTCTTCGACCTGGACGCCACGACGCTGCTGTACGTCGTCGACGTGCGCCAGTCGCTGCACTTCCGGATGGTCTTCGAGACGGCCCGCCGGGCCGGCTGGCTGAACGACCAGGTCAAGGCCCACAACATGGGCTACGGCACGGTCCTCGGCGCGGACGGCAAGCCGTTCAAGACCCGTGAGGGCGAGACGGTGCGGCTCCAGGACCTGCTCGACGAGGCGGTGCAGCGCGCCGCCGAGGTGGTGCGCGAGAAGGCGCAGGACCTCACCGAGGACGAGATCCAGGAGCGGGCCGCGCAGGTCGGCATCGGCGCGGTGAAGTACGCGGACCTGTCGACGTCGCCGAGCCGGGACTACAAGTTCGACCTGGACCAGATGGTGTCGCTCAACGGCGACACCAGCGTGTACCTCCAGTACGCCTACGCCCGGATCCAGTCGATCCTGCGCAAGGCCGGCGAGACCGGCCCGGTCGCCCACGAGCAGCTCGAACTCGCCCCGGCGGAGCGGGCGTTGGGCCTGCACCTCGACGCGTTCGGCGCCACCGTCGCCGAGGCCGCGGCGGAGTACGCACCGCACAAGCTGGCCGCGTACCTCTACCAGCTGGCGTCGCTGTACACGACCTTCTACGACCAGTGCCCGGTCCTGAAGGCGGACACCCCCCAGCAGTTCGAGAACCGCCTCTTCCTGTGCGACCTGACCGCCCGCACCCTCCACAAGGGCATGGCCCTGCTGGGCATCCGCACCCCCGAGCGGCTGTAGGACCCCACCCCGCCGCATGACCCGGGCCCCGTACCGCACAGCGCGGTACGGGGCCCGGTCGTTCACGCGCCTTCGGGCAGTTCGGTCACCGCCCCGTCCGGCTCGCGCCGGATCGGCACCCACCGCTTCTTGTCGAGGGAGTACCCGTACTGCGGCCGGCCCTCCTCGCCGCTGGTGCGGAACGGCTTCCCGGTGTCGTCGATGCGCACCGTGCCGTGCCGGTTGCCGCTGGACCAGTCCAACTCCAGGTACCAGCGCACGTGGTGGGCCTTGACGGTGGCGTTCACGTAGAACGTCTCGGCGTCGTCGGCGCGCACCGTGTAGGGGAAGTCGTCGTGCGCGCCCTCCTCGGGGGTCAGGCGGGGCACCGAGGAGTCGAGGTCCACGTCGAAGCTGTGCTTGGGCACGTTGCCGCCGCAGCCCACCCCGATGTACCCCATCGCGTAGTCGTTCCAGGCCAGCGGCGCGTCGGTGCCGGCGACGCGGACGTGCAGGGACTCCAGGACCACGGTGCCGCCGGCGACGCCCTGGACGGTCAGCCGCACGCTCTGCCGGCCCGCGGACACCGCGCCGTTGGCGGACACCCAGCCGGGGGCGTCCTGTTCGTTGGGCGGAGGCGCGATGCCGCCCGGCGGCCGGTCGATCAGGTAGGGATGGCCGCAGGGGCTGTCCCAGTACTGCGGCTGGGTGGACACCGTCAGCGGCGCGCCGGTGGCCGGCGCCCCGCCGTCCTGCCGCGCGCCGCCGGGGGACGGGGTGCCGTCGGCGTCCCCGGCCTCGCCGTCCGCGCCCTTGCCGGTGTCGGACCCGTCGGCCCCGCGCCCGGAGCCGGGCCCGGCCGTGCCGCCCGGGGACCGCTTCGGGACGCCGCCCGCACCCCCGGGCACCGACGGCCCGGCCCCGTCGGGCGACGCCTCCGCCACCGCCCCGGCCCGGTCGCCCTTCGGCGCGAGGAACCCGCCCGGCACGACGAGGGCGGTGGCCCCGAGCGCCAACGCGACACCGGCCCCCACCAGTGCGGCGATCCGCCGCACACGGGACGCGGGCCGGGCGGGCCCGGCCGGCGGCGCGGTTCCGCCCGGCGCGGTGGCCGCCGCACCCGTTCCCGCCTCCGCTTCCGCCGCCGGTTCCGGCACCGGCAGCGGCTCCGGGCGGGACTCCGCCTCCTGCTCCGGCCCGGCCGGAGGCACCCGCTCCGGCTCGGATACCGGCCCCTGCGGCCCCTTTTCCGCGCCGCGGCGCCCCCGTGCCGCGTCCGCCACGATCCACCGCCGGTGGACCTCCACCAACTCCTCCGGAGCCGCCCGACAGGCCCGGGCGAACCGCTCCACCGGCGCGAACTCCGTGGGCACCGCGGTCCCGTTCACGTACCGGTGCAGCGTCGACGTACTCATGTGCAGCCGCTTGGCGAGCGCCCCGTAGCTCAGCCCCGACCGCTCCTTCAACTCCCGCAGCAATGCGGCGAGATCCCCCGCCCCCACGTGCTCCTCCCTTCCCCCCGCCGTTCCCTGCCGCCGTTCCAGCCCGCCGTCCCGGGCAGTTCCCGTTCGCGCAGCTCAGCGCCGGTACGGGCGTTCCAGCGTCCCGGATTGCCGGGCGGCGCTGGCGACCGGGACGGAACGGACCGCACGCTGGGGCCATCCAAACACGCCGCCCCCCTCACACGGGGAGTGCGCCGCGCGTCTCCCGGACCACCCGGGCCACCCATGGTTCAGCCCCCGCCGCACAGATAGCGAGATCCAGCCATGCCCACCCCGCGCCTCCGCCGCCCCCGCACCCGGCTGTTCGCCGCGACCACGCTCGCGCTCGCCGCGTTCTCGCTCACAGCCTGCAACAGCGGCGCCTCGGGCGTGCGGGACGCGGGCGCCGCCCCCGCCCGCGACACCTCGTCCACCACGGAGGCGACCCCGCATCCGGCGGCCGGGCCCGACCGCGGCCCCACCGGCACGACGGGCCCCGCCGGCAAGGGCTCCGCGGCGACCGCCCCCGAGAAGCACGGCACGACCGCCGCCCCCGACGCCCCGGACCGCCGCGTGCCCTGCACCGCCGCCAACACCCGCGTCACCGCCGCCCCCGTACAGCGCCCCCTCAACCACATGCTCCTCACGGTCACCAACACCGGCTCCACCCTGTGCGACCTGCCGGCCTACCCGATCGCCCGGTTCGAGAACGCCCAGTCCGTACCGCCGGTCATCGAGAACACCAAGCCCCAGGCCGTCGTCTCGCTCCGGCCCGGCGCGAAGGGCTACGCGGGCGTCGTCCTCTCCGCCGGCGACGGCAGCGGCGGCGCGGGCTACTCGGCGCGGAGCCTGCAGATCGGCTTCCCCGGCACCGACGCGATGGTCGACGCCGCGCTCCAGACCAACAAGGTGCACATCGACGACGCGCTGCGCGTCACGTACTGGCAGTCCGACCCGGCCAACGCGCTCCAGTGACGACCCACCCGCACCGACGACCCCACATCCACGCCGCGGCACCGCCCGCGGCCCATCGAGGAAGGCAGAACCACCCCATGCACCACCCCATGCAGATCCGTCCCCGCCACGGCGCCCCCCGCCTCCGAGCCGCCGCCGCGGCCCTGACCGCCACCCTCGCCCTCACCGCGCTCGGCGCCGTCCCGGCGGCCGCCGCCGGCACCTCGACCGCGAAGCCCGTCACCTGCACCGCCGCCACCACCAAGGTGACCGTCCAGAAGGTGCAGCGCCCGCTCAACCACCTGCTCCTGACCGCCACCAACACGGGCAGCAAGCCCTGTTACGCCTACAACGCCCCCTACCTCCGCTTCGACGACGCCCAGGCGGCCACCGCCGTGCTCCGCGACAGCGTGCCGCAGGCCGTCGTCACCCTGGAGCCGGGCGAGAGCGCGTACGCCGCCATCGGCACGGAGTCCCCGGAGGGCACCCACGGGTACCGGGCCCACCGGCTCGGCGTCCTGTTCTCCAACCGCGCGATGGACGGCAGCGTGGGCGGCTGGGCCCGTCCGAAGCTGCCGACGGGCGGGGTGTACGTGGACAGTTCGGCGTTCGTCACCTACTGGCAGCCGAACCCGGCCGACGCCCTGATGTGGTGACCCGCCGCCCACCGGGCCCGCCGCCGACCGAGGAGCACGCATGACGAGGCCCCGGACACCGCGATCCGCTCGCGGTGCCCGGGGCCCTCGCTCCGTGGGCGACTAGCCCAGCTTCCGCGCGACCTCGGTCGCCCAGTAGGTGAGGATCATGTTGGCGCCGGCCCGCTTGATCCCGGTGAGGGTCTCCAGGATCGCCTTGTCCCGGTCGATCCAGCCCTTCTCGGCGGCCGCCTCCACCATCGCGTACTCGCCGGAGATCTGGTACGCCGCGACCGGCACGTCGACCTCGTCCGCGATCTTCGCCAGGACGTCCAGGTAGGGCAACGCCGGCTTGACCATCACCATGTCGGCGCCCTCCGCCAGGTCGAGCGCCAACTCGCGCAGCGACTCGCGGAGGTTGGCCGGGTCCTGCTGGTAGGTCTTGCGGTCGCCCTGCAACGACGAGCCCACCGCCTCGCGGAACGGCCCGTAGAACGCCGACGAGTACTTCGCCGTGTAGGCCAGGATCGAGACGTCCTCGTGGCCCGTCTGGTCCAGCGCGTCCCGGACCACCCCGACCTGACCGTCCATCATGCCGCTGGGCCCCACCACGTGGACGCCCGCGTCGGCCTGCACCTGCGCCATCTCGGCGTACCGGTCCAGCGTCGCGTCGTTGTCGACCCGCCCGTCGGCGTCCAGCACCCCGCAGTGGCCGTGGTCGGTGTACTCGTCCAGACACAGGTCCGACATGATCACCAGGTCGTCGCCGACCTCGGCCTTCACGTCCCGGATGGCGAGCTGCAAGATGCCGTCCGGGTCCGTGCCCGCCGTGCCGACCGCGTCCTTGTTAGCGTCCTCCGGCACGCCGAACAGCATGATGCCGCCGACCCCGGCCTCGACCGCCTCGACGGCGGCCTTGCGCAGCGTGTCGCGGGTGTGCTGGACGACGCCCGGCATCGCGGAGATCGGCACCGGCGCGGCGACGCCCTCGCGCACGAACGCCGGGAGGATGAGTTCGGCCGGATGCAGGCGGTACTCCGCGACCATCCGCCGCATGGCGGGGGTGGTGCGCAGCCGCCGCGGCCGCACCCCCGGGAAGCTTCCGTACTTCGTCATGCCCTCCACGCTACGCCCGCCCCGCACCCGCCTTTGCCGACGCAACGTCGGACGGACGGGCCGCGACCGGGACCGCCGACGACGGCGGACGAGCAGAAGGGCGCCCCCGAAACGGGGACGCCCTTCCACCACGGTGCCTACCGACGCTCAGCTACGGGCCCGTCGGCGCGAGCCCGGCCGGCGCTCGCTGGGACGGGTCACCGGGTCACCGGCCTCCAGCGCCGCGTCGCGCCGCGCCGCCCCGAACTCCGCGAGCGCCTCGGCCAGCTTGTGCACCGACGGCTCGGGCGACATCACGTCCACCCGCAGCCCGTGCTCCTCGGCCGTCTTGGCGGTGGCCGGACCGATGCAGGCGATCACGGTGACGTTGTGCGGCTTGCCGGCGATGCCGACGAGGTTGCGCACGGTCGAGGACGAGGTGAACAGCACGGCGTCGAAGCCGCCGCCCTTGATCGCCTCGCGGGTCTCGGCCGGCGGCGGCGAGGCGCGCACGGTCCGGTAGGCGGTGACGTCGTCGACCTCCCACCCCAGCTCGATCAGCCCGGCCACCAGCGTCTCGGTGGCGATGTCGGCGCGCGGCAGGAAGACGCGGTCGATCGGGTCGAAGACCGGGTCGTAGGGCGGCCAGTCCTCCAGCAGCCCGGCCGCGGACTGCTCGCCGCTGGGCACCAGGTCCGGCTTCACACCGAAGGCGACCAGCGCCCTGGCGGTCTGCTCGCCGACCGCCGCGACCTTGATCCCGGCGAACGCCCGCGCGTCCAGCCCGTACTCCTCGAACTTCTCCCGGACCGCCTTGACGGCGTTGACCGAGGTGAAGGCGATCCACTCGTAGCGGCCGGTGACCAGGCCCTTGACCGCGCGCTCCATCTGCTGCGGGGTGCGCGGCGGCTCCACGGCGATGGTCGGGACCTCGTGCGGCACCGCGCCGTACGAGACGAGCTGGTCGGAGAGCGACGCGGCCTGCTCCTTGGTCCGCGGGACCAGCACCCGCCAGCCGAACAGCGGCTTGTTCTCGAACCACGAGAGCTGGTCGCGCTGGGCTGCGGCACTGCGCTCGCCGACCACGGCTATGACCGGCTGCCCGCCGTCCGGCGACGGCAGCACCTTGGCGGCCTTGAGCACCTGGGCGACGCTCCCGAGGGTGGCGGTCCAGGTGCGCTGCCGGGTGGTGGTGCCGGCGACCGTGACGGTCATCGGGGTGTCCGGCTTGCGGCCCCCGGCCACCAGTTCCCCGGCGGCCGCGGCCACCGAGTCCAAGGTGGTGGAGACCACCGCGGTGGCGTCGCTGGCACCCAGCTCGGTCCAGCAGCGGTCGTCGGCGCTGCGGGCGTCGACGAAGCGGACGTCGGTGCCCTGGGCGTCGCGCAGCGGCACGCCGGCGTACGCGGGCACGCCGACCGCGGCGGCGATGCCGGGGACGACCTCGAAGACGATGCCCTCGGCGGCGCACGCCAGCATCTCCTCGGCGACGTAGCCGTCGAGGCCGGGGTCTCCGGTCACCGCACGGACGACCCGCTTGCCGGCGCGCGCGGCCGCCATGACAAGATTGGCGGTGTCCCGAAGGGCGGAAACGCCCGGGGGACTGCCGGGGATTGACGCCGCGTCAGCTGACGCCTGCAACGGAATGTCCACCTGTGCGCGTGCGTGCACACGCACGACGTCCAGGACCTGCGGGTCGGCGACGAGGACGTCCGCGGAGGCCAGCGCCTCAACGGCACGCAACGTCAGCAGACCCGGGTCTCCCGGCCCGGCACCCAGGAAGGTGACCTGACCGGAGGCGGAGTGGTTTGGGGCGGTGGGGTTCAAAGTGCTCGCTCCCCCATAAGACCGGCCGCACCCTTTGCGAGCATCTCGACGGCGAGTTCCCGGCCCATGCGAAGCGGGACCGACTCGTCGTCAAGAGAGGCAGGTACGTGCCCGGTGGTGGACAGCTGCACCAACGTGCTGCCGTCGAGCGTGCCGACGACTCCGCGCAGGTGCATTTCGGTGACAGCCTGCTCGTCGGCCTTGGGGCCTCCCCTGCTCGAACGAGGTCGAGAGCTTGGGGAAAGGTCGGCGAGTGCCCCCACAGGGGCAGAACAGCCGGCCTCCAGGGCGGCGAGCAGGGAGCGCTCGGCGGTCACGGCGGCCCGGGTGACCGGGTCGTCGAGCTCGGCGAGCGCGGCGACGAGGTGCGCGTTGGCCGCGACACACTCGATCGCCAGTGCCCCCTGGCCGGGGGCGGGCAAAACCACGTCGGGCGACAGCAACTGCGTCGCCTCGTCGATCCGGCCGATCCGGGTGAGGCCGGCGGCGGCCAGCACCACCGCGTCCAACTCGCCCTTCTCGACGAAGCCGATCCGGGTGTCGACGTTCCCGCGGACCGGGACGGTCTCGATGCGCTTGCCCAGCGTCGTGGCCCACGCGTTGAGCTGCGCCATCCGCCGGGGCGAGCCGGTGCCCACGCGGGCGCCGTCGGGAAGTTCCTCGAAGGTGAGCCCGTCCCGCGCGATCAGCGCGTCCTGGGGGTCCACCCGCACGGGTATGGCCGCCAGGGCCAGCTCCGCGGGCTGCGCGGTCGGCAGGTCCTTCAGCGAGTGGACGGCGAAGTCGATCTCGCCGGCCAGCAGCGCGTCGCGCAGCGCCGAGACGAAGACTCCGGTGCCGCCGATCTGTGCCAGATGTGCCCGGGAGGTGTCGCCGTAGGTGGTGATCTCCACCAGGTCGACGGGGCGGCCGGTCAGGTCGCGCACCGCCTCGGCCACCTGCCCGGACTGGGCCATGGCGAGCTTGCTGCGCCGGGTACCCAGGCGCAGGGGGCTCATCGTGCTGTCAGTCATGCCCGCTCCCGTGCGGCGTCGTGCTGGTCTGCTCGGGTGTCGGCCCTGCTGACGGCCGCGACCGTCTGGGGGTCGAGGTCGAAGAGCTCCCGCAGGGCGTCCGCGTACCCGGCACCGCCGGGCTCGCTGGCGAGCTGTTTGACCCGCACGGTGGGCGCGTGCAGGAGCTTGTCGACGACCCGGCGGACGGTCTGGGTGATCTCGGCCCGCTGCTTGTCGTCGAGGTCGGGGAGGCGGCCGTCGAGTCGCGCGATCTCGCTGCTGACGACGTCCGCGGCCATGGTGCGCAGGGCGACCACGGTGGGGGTGATGTGCGCGGCCCGCTGGGCGGCACCGAAGGCGGCGACCTCGTCGGCGACGAGGGCACGGACCTTGTCCACGTCGGCGGCCATCGGCGCGTCCGCGGACGCCTCGGCCAGCGACTCGATGTCGACCAGGCGGGCCCCGTCGATCCGGTGCGCCGCGGCGTCGACGTCGCGCGGCATGGCCAGGTCGAGCAGCCACATCCGGCCGTCGCGGCCGGCCAGCGCGGCGGCGATCTGCTCACCGGTCAGCACCAGCCCGGACGCCCCGGTGCAGGAGATGACGATCTCGGCGCGGACCAGCTCCGCCTCGACGGCGTCCATGGCGAGGGCGCGGGCGGTCAGCCCGGTCGCGGCGCCCGGCCCGCCCGGCTCGGTCAGGATCTGCACCAGGCGCTGGGCGCGCGCCACCGTCCGGTTGGCGACGACGAGCTCGCCGACGCCGCTGCGGACGAGGGTGGTGGCGGCCAGCGAGGACATCGAGCCGGCGCCGATCACCAGCGCCCGCTTGCCGCGCGCCCAGCCGGCGACGTCCGCACCGCCGGCCAACTGCTCCAGGCCGAAGGTGACCAGCGACTGGCCGGCCTTGTCGATGCCGGTCTCGCTGTGCGCCCGCTTGCCGACCCGCAGGGCCTGCTGGAAGAGGTCGTTGAGCAGCCGCCCGGCGGTGTGCTGCTCCTGGGCGACGGCCAGCGCGTCCTTGATCTGCCCGAGGATCTGGCCCTCGCCGACCACCATGGAGTCCAGACCGCAGGCCACCGAGAACAGGTGGTGGACGGCACGGTCCTCGTAGTGGACGTAGAGGTAGGGGGTCAGCTCCTCCAGGCCGACGCCGCAGTGGCGGGCCAGGAGGGTGGACAGCTCGGCGACACCGGCGTGGAACTTGTCCACGTCGGCGTAGAGCTCGATGCGGTTGCAGGTGGAGAGCACCGCGGACTCGGTGGCCGGCTCCGCCGACACCACGTCCTGGAGCAGCTTGCCGCGGTTCCCGGGGGCCAGCGCGGCCCGCTCCAGCACGCTCACCGGCGCACTGCGGTGGCTCAGCCCGACGACGAGGAGACTCATGCCGGCATCACGGCGGGGACGTCCCCGTCAGGTCCCTTGCGGTCGGTCGCGGCGGCCGCGGCACGGGCCGGCGACGCCGGGGTGCCCTCCAGGCCCTCCGCCGCCTCCGAACCGCCCTGGCCGGTCTCCTCGCCCGCCTTGCGCTGCTCGTGGAAGGCGAGGATCTGCAGCTCTATGGAGAGGTCGACCTTGCGGACGTCGACCCCGTCGGGGACGGTCAGCACGGTCGGCGCGAAGTTCAGGATCGAGGTGACGCCGGCGGCGACCAGGCGGTCGCAGACCTGCTGGGCGGCGCCGGCCGGCGTGGCGATCACGCCGATCGAGACGCCGTTGTCCTGGATGATCTGCTCCAGCTCGTCGGTGTGCTGGACAGCGATGCCCGCGACCGGCTTGCCGGCCATGGCCGGATCCGCGTCGATCAGCGCGGCGACCCGGAAGCCGCGGGAGGCGAAGCCGCCGTAGTTGGCGAGCGCGGCGCCGAGGTTACCGATACCGACGATGACCACGGGCCAGTCCTGGGTGAGGCCGAGCTCCCGCGAGATCTGGTAGACGAGGTACTCCACGTCGTAGCCGACGCCCCGGGTCCCGTAGGAGCCGAGGTAGGAGAAGTCCTTGCGCAGTTTCGCGGAGTTGACTCCCGCAGCGGCCGCGAGCTCCTCGGAGGACACCGTGGGGACCGAACGCTCGGAGAGCGCGGTCAGTGCACGCAGATACAGCGGTAGCCGGGCGACGGTGGCCTCGGGGATGCCTCGGCTTCGGGTCGCCGGTCGGTGAGTTCGGCCAGTTGCCACGGTGCTCCTGCGGGTAGAGCGGGGCTGCGGACGACCGTCGGAAACCCGACCGCCCTGTCTCTTGCAGGCTATGTCTTTGTGAACGCGTGCACAAAGATGGTGTCCGCTTTGTCCGGCCAAAGTGATGGGGCTCACGCAGCTTTTACGGGTGTCCGCGGAACCAACTCCCGCACCACGCCGTTCACGCGCGCCACCGGCGATTCGCGGCAGCACCGACGGGAGCACGCGCCCTCACTCCTCACCGCCATACCCCCGGAAACCAATAAATCGCCCATTGATGGTAAGCGAAACCATCCGCGGGGAGCGCCGCCCCGAACCGGCACAATGACCCCATGGCCCCCTTGTTCAGCCGCACCCCCCGCAAGAGCCCCGCCGACCGGATGGTCACCCTGATCGGGAAGCCGGGCTGCCACCTGTGCGACGACGCGCAGGCGGTGATCGAGGAGGTGTGCGCCGAGACCGGAGCGTCCTGGGAGAAGAAGGACATCACCGAGGACGCCGAGCTGCACCGCAAGTACTGGGAACAGATTCCGGTCGTCCTCGTGGACGGCGCCCAGCACGACTTCTGGCGCGTCGACCCCCGACGCCTGCGCACCGCACTGGGCGCCTGAGCGCCCCCGCACCCCGGGCGGCGCCCGCTCCGGGCGGCCCGTCGGATGGCCTTAACGCAACCGTCGGCGGCCCCGCTGCTTCCAGACACGCGCCCGTAACCGGAAGCACCGAACAAACTGGCTACGCTAGCCGCATGGCCCGCCCGTCGCCCGCTCACCGTCCCGACCGGAGCCCCGCCGGGGCGCTCTTCCCCACGGGGTGGTTCACCCGCCGCCGACGCCCCGCCACGGCACGCAGCGTGCTCGCCGGCGAGGCCGCGGCCGAGGCCGCCCGGAAGTCGTCCCAGGAGGCGCCACCCGCCGAGGCCCCGGCCGAACCGGAATTCCCGGTCGCCGGGGACACCAGCGCGGCCGCCTTCTTCGACCTCGACAACACCGTCATGCAGGGCGCCGCCCTCTTCCACTTCGGCCGCGGCCTGTACAAACGCCGCTTCTTCCACAAGCGCGACCTGGCCCGCTTCGCCTGGCAGCAGGTCTACTTCCGTCTCGCCGGCTCGGAGAACCCCGAGCACATGGCGGACGTCCGCAACAGCGCGCTCTCCATCGTCCAGGGCCACCGCGTCGCCGAGCTCATGACGATCGGCGAGGAGATCTACGACGAGTACATGGCCGAGCGCGTCTGGCCCGGCACCCGCGCCCTGGCCCAGGCCCACCTCGACGCCGGCCAGAAGGTTTGGCTGGTGACCGCCGCACCCGTCGAGACCGCCACGATCATCGCCCGCCGCCTGGGCCTGACCGGCGCCCTCGGCACGGTCGCCGAGTCCGTCGGCGGCGTCTACACCGGCAAGTTGGTCGGCGAACCGCTGCACGGCCCGGCGAAGGCCGAGGCGGTGCGCGCCCTGGCCGGCGCCGAGGGCCTGGATCTCTCGCACTGCGCCGCCTACAGCGACTCGGCCAACGACATCCCGATGCTCTCGCTCGTCGGCCACCCCTACGCGATCAACCCCGACACCCGGCTGCACAAGCACGCCAGGGAGCAAGGCTGGCGGGTGCGCGACTACCGCACCGGGCGCAAGGCGGTCCGGATCGGCATCCCGGCGGCCGCCGGGGTGGGCGCGCTCGCGGGCGGCGCTGCGGCCGCCGCGGCCCTCCAGCGCCGCCGTCGCTGACCGTCCTTGATCGCCGGCCCCGGCGGCGGACCATCCGCACTCCCTACCCCCGCCGTGGCCCCGTCAGTCCCTTTCCTGGCGGTTAGCCACAACACGCCCTCCAACCAGGCAGATTGCGCTCCCTTCCGATCAATAGTTGCTCAATATTCGATACTTGATCCGCCACCAACCGAACACGGAACGTAAGTAATCGATGATTTGAGCAACTGGGTGTAGCGCTGCCTGTACGAAGCGTTATTCTCCTCAGACGCATTCCGGAACCCACACGTCCCTACGACGAGTGAACGGTCCCGCACTGCACGTGATGGAAGCTCTGCCTCTGGGAGTCCCGTGTACCCACACGTCGGGGTTGACGCCTCGGGCCTGGCTACGCTGCGTACGACACTCGTCGACCACCTGCGCAGTTTTGTCCCCACCGCGTACGCCGTCCCCGCATTCGCCACAGCCGTCCCCACCGGCCCCTGCTACGCGCTGGCTGACGGGAGCGCTGCGGTCGGCAAGGCCGCCACCGCCGGGAGAACCCGCCGCGCCAGCACCGGCACCACCACCGCACGGCGCCCCGCGGACAGCGACAGCCGCCGCATGATGGACCTCGTCGAACGCGCCCAAGCCGGCGAGGCAGACGCCTTCGGCCGGCTCTACGACCAGTACGCCGACACCGTCTACCGCTACATCTACTACCGCGTGGGCGGCCGCGCCACGGCCGAGGACCTCACCAGTGAGACCTTCCTCCGCGCCCTGCGCCGCATCGGCACGTTCACCTGGCAGGGGCGGGACTTCGGCGCCTGGCTGGTGACGATCGCCCGCAACCTCGTCGCCGACCACTTCAAGTCCTCCCGCTTCCGCCTGGAAGTCACCACCGGAGAGATGCTCGACGCCAACGAGGTCGAGCGCAGCCCCGAGGACTCGGTCCTCGAATCCCTCTCCAACGCCGCCCTGTTGGAGGCGGTACGCAAGCTCAACCCCCAACAGCAGGAATGCGTCACCCTTCGCTTCCTCCAGGGCCTCTCGGTCGCCGAGACCGCCCGCGTCATGGGCAAGAACGAGGGCGCCATCAAGACCCTCCAGTACCGGGCCGTCCGCACCCTGGCGCGGCTCCTCCCCGACGACGCCCGCTGACGCCCGACCCCTCCGCCACCCCCAACACCCCGCCCGCCGCTCACCGTTGGTGACCAGGCATGCCCTGTCGGTCAGATCATCGTGAGTGCGTAACCCGAGTGCCGCGCCGCTCGTTGTGCGGGATGCAGGCTCCACGCGGTCACGCCATGCCCGCTGCCTCTCACTCGTTCGAGTGGCCGCGGACAACGGCGTGCAACCATCCGGCCCGTCTGGATAGTCAATGCCAGTCCGGGGAGTCGAGCGGGATGACGAGAGGAGGTGCCGCCCGTGATCACGAATGTCTCGGTGCACCGGCGGGCCAACGCCTTCGCCCAAGCCCTGGAGGAGCAGGAGCTCAAGGGCGCGGCGACCGAGGACCAGGTCGACAGTCCGGCACAGACGCCGGCAGACGCAGGGCTATTGGCGGTCGCTGACGGCCTCGGGGAACTCCCGAAGCCGGAGATGGCCGCCGAGGTCAAGACAGTCCAGCGCGCCCAGCTCATCGCCGCGATGGAGGCCGCCTTCGCCGAAGGCGCCCCGTCCGGCGACGCCCGGGTGCCCGAGCAACGCGAAGCAGGAGGCGCGCACCGCGCCACGAAATCACTCGGCCGGCTGCGCCCGCGCTCCCGGCTCTCCAAGGGCCTGGCAGCCGGCGGTCTGACGGTCGGCGTCGCCGCCGGCGCGTTCAGCGGCGTCGCCATGGCCAGCACCGACGCCCTCCCCGGCGACTCCCTCTACGGCCTCAAGCGGGGCATGGAGGACCTCCAGCTCACGATGGCGGGCGACGACTCCGACCGCGGCCGGCTCTACCTCGACCAGGCGTCCACCCGGATGCTGGAGGCCCGCCGCCTGATGGAGCGTGGTCGAGCCGCCCAGCTCGACCACGAGCAGCTCGCCGAGGTCCGCCGGGCCCTGGCCGGCGTCCGCCACGACGCGGGCGAGGGGCACCGCCTGCTGCACGCGGCCTATGAACGCGACGGTTCGCTCGGCCCCATCCAGACGCTGAACTCCTTCACCAAGTCGCACCGCAACACCTGGACGCAGCTGCGCGACCGACTCCCGGTGCAGCTCACCGACGTGCGCGACGAGGTGAGTTCGGTCTTCGACGCCATAGACGATGAGGTCGGCCCGCTCCGCTCGCTGCTCCCGCCGGGCCCTGAGTCCCACAACCGCCACCGCGACACGCCGGCCGACGGGGGCGGCACCGACCGCGGCCGCCGCCCGTCCCCGGCCGGCAGCGGGTCCGCGTCCGGCTCCCACGGCACCGCCGAGCAGGCCCCGCGCCCCTCGGCCTCGCCGTCCCCGGAGCAGGACGGCCTGCTGGGCGGCAATACGGGCGGCCTGCTCGGCCCGCCCGGCAAGGGCAGCGCCTCGCCGCACGACGGCAGCCACGGCAAGGAGGGCGCCGGCCAGCCCGATGTCACACTGCCACCGCTGCTGCCCGGGCTCCTGCCCGACCTGGGCATCGACGGCGACAGCCTGCCCAAGTAGCGCGGCCCGCCGCCGGGCGCCGTCCCGCGGTGGACGGCGCAGCGGTTCAGCGGCGCTCGGTGTTCTTCCGGTCCTCCCTCAGAAGAACACCGAGCGCCGCTGCACGAGCAGCGTGTAGAGGGTGTGCTGGATGGTCTCCCGCACCTGGTCGGTCAGATTGAACATCAGCATCGGGTCGTCCGCCGCCTCGGCCGGATAGCCGTCGGTCGCGATGGGCTCGCCGAACTGGATCGTCCACTTCGTCGGCAGCGGCACCGCGCCGAGCGGCCCCAGCCACGGGAAGGTCGGCGTGATCGGGAAGTACGGCAGCCCCAGCACCCGCGCCAGGGTCTTGGCGTTCCCGATCATCGGGTAGATCTCCTCGGCGCCCACGATCGAGCACGGCACGATCGGCACCCCGGCCCTCAGCGCCGTGGAGACGAATCCGCCCCGCCCGAAGCGCTGGAGCTTGTAGCGGTCCGCGAACGGCTTCCCGATGCCCTTGAAGCCCTCCGGCATCACCCCGACGATCTCCCCGCGCTCCAGCAGCCGCTGGGCGTCCTCCGCACAGGCCAGGGTGTGCCCGGCCTTGCGGGCCAACTCGTTCATCACCGGCAGCACGAACACCAAGTCGGCCGCCAGCAGCCGCAGGTGGCGCTGCGCCGGGTGGTTGTCGTGCACCGCGACCTGGAGCATCAGACCGTCCAGCGGCAGCGTCCCGGAGTGGTTGGCGACGATCAGCGCACCGCCCTCGGCGGGGATGTTCTCCATCCCCTTCACCTCGACCCGGAAGTACCTGTCGTACAGCGGCCGCAGCAGCGACATCAGGACCTGGTCGGTCAGCTCCTCGTCGTAGCCGAAGTCGTCGACCTCGTAGTCGCCGGTGATCCGGCGGCGCAGGAAGGCCAGCCCGCCCGCGATCCGCTCGTCCAGGGTCCGGCCGCCGGTCGGGCGCGGGGCCGGCGGCGGCTCCGGGTCGGTGCGGGCCTCCGGCACGGGCGCCAGCGCCGTGCCCCGCCCGCCGTGCCCGGCCCGCCGGGCCTTGCGGCGCGCCCGGGGCTCCTCGCCGAACGGGATGACCTTGGCGTCCGCCATGGTGGCTGAACTCCTCACTGGCTCGCGCCGCGACGTGCGGACAGCACGCCGGCGAGCCGGTCGACGGTGCGGGCGAGGGACGCGGGCGGCAGGAGCCCGGGTCCGCGGCTGCGGGCGAATTCCTCGAAGGTCTCCGCCGTCGTGTAGCGGGGGTGGAATCCCAGTGTCTCGCGCATCTGCGTGGTCTCCACGACCCGGCCGTGGGTCAGCATCCGGATCTGCTCCGGGGAGAAGTCGGTGATGCCGAGGGACCGCACGGCGGTGCCGGCCCACGTCACGGTGGGCAGGAAGAGCGGGAGGGTGGGTCGCCCCAGGCGCCGGGAGACCTGCGAGAGCAGCAGGACCCCGTCCCCCGCGATGTTGAACGTGCCGCTGTTGAGGGTGCCGCGGCGGGGCGCGGCGGCGGCGATCCGCAGTACGTCGATGGCGTCGTCCTCGTGGACGAACTGCAGCCGCGGGTCGTAGCCGAGGACGGTGGGCAGGACGGGCAGCGAGAAGTACTCGGCGAGCGGGGAGTCCGCGCACGGTCCGAGGATGTTGGCGAACCGCAGCACGCAGACCGCCACGTCGGGCCGGCGCCGGGCGAAGCCGCGGACGTACCCCTCGACCTCGACGGTGTCCTTGGCGAAGCCACCGCTGGGCAGCGACTTGGGCGGGGTGTTCTCGGTGAAGACGGCCGGATCCCGGGGCGCGGAGCCGTACACGCTGGTGCTGGACTTGATCACCACGCGCTGGACGTGCGGCGCTTTCTGGCAGGCGCCGAGCAACTGCATGGTGCCGATGACGTTGGTCTCCTTGACGGAGGCCCGGCCACCGCGGCTGCCCAGGGGCGTGCCGTTGATGTCCATGTGGACGACGGTGTCCACGCCCGTCTCGGCCAGGACCCGGGCGATCGCCGGATGCCGGATGTCGGCCTTGAGGAATTCGGCCCCGCCGAGGTGGTGCTCCGGCGCCACGGCATCGACCCCGATCACCCGGTCGACGTCGGGATCGCGCTGGATCCGGCGGACGAACCGGCCCCCCAGCTGCCGTGCGGCGCCCGTGACGAGCACGACGTTGCCCAAGATCAGCCCTCCTTACCGGCCGCGGCTTCCGCCTGCGACGAGCTGTGCCGCTCACGCTATCGGGTCGGTGTTGCACGGTGATGACCGCGCAGTGCCCGTAGCGACATTTGCGTACCACCTCCGTCCATACGGCCCACAAAAACGCCGCACGAAAGCACCGCGGCCCCTCACCGCCCGAGGGCGATGAGGGGCCGCGAAATCGCGATCAGCGTCGCTTACTTCTTGTTGCGACGCTGGACGCGGGTGCGCTTGAGCAGCTTGCGGTGCTTCTTCTTCGCCATCCGCTTGCGCCGCTTCTTGATAACAGAGCCCACGACTACCCTCGCTCACTTCGAATCACTCGGTGCGGGGCGTCCGAGCCCACACTACCTACATCGGGCCAGGGTACCCGGCGCCGGCCGTACCGCGTAATCCGAGGGTCGTCGAACGAGCGGTCAGGCCGACTCCACCCCCACATACGATTCCCGGAGGTAGTCGTGGACGGCCTGCTCCGGCACCCGGAAGGACCGCCCCACGCGGATCGCGGGCAGATGACCGCTGTGCACCAGGCGGTACACGGTCATCTTCGACACTCGCATCACCGTGGCGACCTCCGCCACTGTCAGGAACACAACCTCGTTCAACGGCCTCTGGTCCGCAGCCATCACACACCTGCACCTTCCGCATAAGACGGGCACCGGCTTCCCCTCCGGTGACTCTTCGTCGCCATGCGTTCACTCCCCAGATTAGGGGCGGGTGATGCGAGTGGGGAAGAGGAGCAGCGAACGGCCGCCTATCAGGACAGACTTGCTCTATTGAGGACATAGCGCGTCAGTGGTCGATAGTCCACGGACCGGACGGCATCGTCGAGCGGCACCACCACGGACAGCCGCCCCTCCGCCTCTCCGACGAACGGCGCGGGGTCGTCGGCGTCCGCCAGTCCAATCGCCTCGATGCCCAGCTGACCTGCTCCGCAGACCCAACCGTGGTCCCCGATGACCAACCCCGGAAGCGACCCCCCGGAGGTCGCCGCGGCCTCCAGTGCGGTCCGCACCGGGAGCGGCGAGTGGGTGTGCACGCCCCCCTCGGCAGGTGCGCCCCGCACGCCGGGTTCGCGCATCAGCGCGACTCCCCGTACGTAATCGAGGACCCGGGTACGTACCCCGAACCGGGTCGCTATGTCGACACGATGGCCATGCGCGGGGGTGAGGACGGGGCAGCCCACCGACGAGAGGGCGTCTGCGAGGACGGCGTAGAACTCCCACAGCCGGTGCGGATGGCCGGTGCCGAGCAGCACCGGGAGCCGCCGACCGGCCGCCGCGGCGACCCGGTCGGCGAACGCGTCCAAAGCGCCGATCGTCCGCTCCGGGTCGATCACATCCAGACCGGAAGTGTGCGCCGGATCGGCCGAAACACCGCACTTCCGCCCCATCAGCCGCAGGACGTCGCCGTAGGACCAGTCCCCTTCGGGATCCAGCCCCAGCAGCGCCCGCGGGTCACGGGCCGCGAAGAGCCGGTACCGCCGCAGACTCTGCTCCCGCGTGGTCGCGATCGTCCCCGCGAGCCCCGCCTCGATCAGGTGCGCCCGCAGCGCCCCGGTGCCCAACACGGCCCCCATGCTGACCGGTTGACCGCAGGGCGGATGCCCTAACCGACGGGTAGTCACACATCTGGGGGCAGCAACCGCCCGGGAAGCCCCCAGCCGAGGCGACGCCCCCGCCTCAACCGAGGCCCCGCCGCACCCCAGTTACCGCCGCGCCCCAGGCCCGCCGAACCCCAGGCCCCGGGGCGCCCCCGCACTCGGGACGCCCCCACACCCGGGGCAACTGTCCGCTTCACGACTCCTGCGGCTGGGGACGGAATACCCGCCCGCCCCCGCCACGTTGTGGCGCCGCAGGGGGCGCTCAGAACCCCTACGGGATCCGTTCCCCCACCCCCTAGGGCCGCCCCGCCTCACCTCACGGCAGCAGACCGTGGGACGGGAACACCGCCCGCCGCGTGGCCAGCACCGCCTGGTCGAGCCGGTCCGCCGGGTCGTAACCGCCGTCGGCGAAGTCCCGCCAGTGCGGCGTCCGGCCGTCCGTCATCCGCAGCGGCGCCAACTGCCGTGTCCTGCGGAACACTTCGTGCCGCCACGCCTCCGGCACCGACGACGTCGGGTCGATCGGCCGGTGCCCGGCGATCGCCGCCAGGTGCGTCCAACTGCGCGGCACCACGTCCACCACCGCGTAGCCACCGCCCCCGAGCGCGATCCAGCGGTCCTCGGCGTGCTCGTGGGCCAGCGCATGACAGGACTCGGCCGCCGCCCGCTGCGCGTCCAGGCTCACCGCGAGGTGCGCGAGCGGGTCCTCGAAGTGGGTGTCGGCTCCGTGCTGGGTGACCAGGACCTGCGGCCGGAACGCGGCCAGCAGCTCCGGCACCACCGCGTGGAAGGCCCGCAGCCAGCCCGCGTCCCCCGTGCCGGCCGGCAGCGCCACGTTCACCGCGCTGCCCTCCGCGCCCTCACCGCCGGTCTCCTCCGGCCAGCCGGTCTGCGGGAACAGCGTCCGCGGATGCTCGTGCAGAGAGATCGTCAGCACCCGCGGGTCCTCCCAGAACGCCGCCTGGACGCCGTCGCCGTGGTGCACGTCCACGTCCACGTACGCCACCCGTTCGGCCCCCAGTTCCAGGAGCCTGGCGATGGCCAGCGCCGCGTCGTTGTAGATGCAGAACCCCGAGGCGCCGCCGGGCATCGCGTGGTGCAGGCCGCCCGCGAAGTTCACCGCGTGCTGCGCCTCACCGCGCCAGACGGCCTCCGCCGCGCCCACCGACTGCCCGGCGATCAGCGCCGACGCCTCATGCATCCCCGCGAACGCCGGGTCGTCCTCGGTCCCCAGCCCGTAGGCGACGTCCGCGGAGGCCGGATCGGCGGAGGCCCGGCGGACCGCCGCGACGTAGTCCTCCCGGTGCACCAGCCGCAGCGTCGAGTCACCCGCCGGCTTGGCCGCCACCACCTCCAGCGGCCCCCGGTGGAGCTCGTACGCCTCCACCAGCCGCATCGTCAGGGCGAGCCGGACGGGGTCCATCGGATGCCCCGGCCCGAAGTCATAGCCCGTTACTGCCTCGTCCCACATCAACTGTGCGCGGCCGCTCATGGTCGTCACCGTATCTGGCCGGAGACGACCCGAACGAGCGGGCGTACACCAAAGTCACCAGCACCAGGGCCATCGGCACGAGCATGGCACCGCGGTAGCTCCAGGCGTCCCCGAGCGCCCCCACCAGCGGAGAACCGATCAGGAAACCGACGTAATTGAAGATGTTCAGGCGCGCGATGGTCGGGTCCGAAGCCTCCGGACCGTGCCGCTCGACCGCGTACCGCCCGGCCGCCGCGAAGGTCTGCGGCACGATGACGCACAACCCGAGGCCCAGCAGCGTGAACCCGACCATCCCGACCCAGGCGTCCGGCGCCACCGCCACGACCGCGAAGCCGACCGCCGCCACCACGGTTCCGGTCCGCACCACCAGGGCCGGACCAAAACGCCGCACCCCCAGGTCACCTACCGTCCGCCCGAGCAGCGTCATCACCATGTAGACGTTGTACGGAACGGTCGCCAGCTGCTCCGAGCTGCCCAGGACGTCCTGGAGGTACTTGGCGCTCCAGTTGGAGACCGTCGAGTCCCCGATGTACGCGAACGCCATCACCAGGCACAGCGGCAACAGCAGCCGCATGGCGACCGGCGACCCGGCCCCCGTCGCGGGCCGCCCCTTCCCTTCGCCCCCACCCTCCTCGTCGCCCCTGCCCACCAGCCACCGGCCGCTCAGCAGCACCAGCGGCACCGACACCGCCACCACCGGCCCGTAGAGCGACCACAGCGGCAGCTGCCCGTGCGCCCCCACCCACGCCAGCGAGGCCCCGACGATCCCGCCCAGGCTGTACGCCGCGTGGAAGCCGAGCATGATGCTGCGTCCGTAGGCCCGCTGGAGGCTCACCCCGAGCATGTTCATCGACGCGTCCAGGGCCCCCACCGTCAGCCCGAACACGGCCAGCGCCACTGCCACTTGCGCCAACGAACCGACCGCGCCGACGGCCAGCAGCGCCAGGCAGACGACCGGCTGCACGCAGCGCAGCACCGTCTTGGGCGAGACCCGCTTCACCAGGTGCTCGGTGCCGACGCTGCCGGCGCCGGCGAGCACCGGAACGGCCGCCAGGAAGGCCGGCAGCAGACCGTCCGAGATGCCGTAGCGCACCTGGATGGCCGGTATCCGGGTCACGAGCAGGGCGAAGACCGCCCCCTGGACGAAGAAGCTGAGGGCGAGCGCGACCCGGCCGTGCCGCAGCCGTGCACCCGGTACCTGAGGGGGCGTCATGGCCGGTCAGCCTAGAACTCCCGGCTACCGCTGGGTAGATGGATCACCGACCCAATTCCCACTGGCGTACGAGGAGTCAGGCCCTCCGCACGCCATCACCGGCCGACGCACCCCGCCCCGCCTCTCGCTACTGCAACGCCTGCGGCAGTTCCGCCATGTCGCTGAACAGCGCGGTCGCGCCGGCGTCCGCCAGCTTCGCGGCCGGCGTCATCGCCGTGAACCCGTACACGTCCATCCCGGCGGCCACCGCCGCCCGCACGCCCAGCGGGCTGTCCTCGATAACCGCGCACCGCCCGGGCTCGACACCCATCTCCTTCGCGGCGTGCAGGAACAGGTCGGGCGCCGGCTTGCCGCGTCCCACGTCCTGCGACGAGAAGATCCGCTCCGCCCCGAACAGCCCGAACAGCCCGGTCTTCGTCAGCGCCACCCGGATCCGCTCATGGCTCCCTGACGACCCGACGCAGTAGGGCACGCCGTCCGCGGCCAGCTTCTCCAGCACCGTCCGCACGCCGGGCACCGGTTCCAGCCGTCGGCGGAACTCGTCAAAGACCAGCGTGTGGAAGCCGGCCTCGAAGTCTCCCGGGAGCGCTCGACCGGATCTCTCCTGCACGAGGTCCCGGATGCGCTGCACCGAACCGCCCATGTAGTCACGCAGCGATTCCTCGTACGTGGTCGGGTGCCCCAGTTCGGTGAGATAGCCGGCGAGGATTTCGTTGGAGATCGGCTCGCTGTCCACGAGCACACCGTCATTGTCGAAAATGATCAGGTCATAACGCATTTCTCGACCCTACCTACGCCCCTCCGGAGCACAAACGCAAAAAAGCCTCGTTCCCCGAGTCGAAACTCGGGGAACGAGGCTTTATCAAAATTAGTTCGGCGGCGTCCTACTCTCCCACAGGGTCCCCCCTGCAGTACCATCGGCGCTGAAAGGCTTAGCTTCCGGGTTCGAAATGTAACCGGGCGTTTCCCTAACGCTATAACCACCGAAACACTAT
>NZ_JAJPWK010000025.1:0-107303 GCF_046549115.1 Streptomyces sp. x-19
AGGCGTGATAGAGAAATTCGGGTCCCGTACGACGCGCAGGAAGCCTTCATGCGGAAGCACAACTCCCTTGGGACGACCGGTGGAACCGGAGGTGTAGAAGACATAGGCGGGACTCTGCGGAAACACGGCGACCGCCGGAGCGGTGGCCGGGCAGTCGGCGAGGGCGAGCTCCTCCCAGCGCACCACGCGGCCGCCGGTCGCGGCCGCCACCTCGGCGGTGGCGGCCTCGGCGAGCACCACGGCCGCGCCGGAGTCGGCGACCATGAACTCCAGGCGCTCACGCGGGTATTCGGGGTCGAGCGGTAGGGCGGCGGCGCCGGCCTTGAGCACGCCGAGCAGGGCCTCGACGGGCCGAACACCGCGGCCGAGGCAGATGCCGACCCGGTCGCCGGGGCCCACACCCCGGTCCAGCAGGGCGTGCGCGAGCCGGTTGGCCCGGGCGTCCAACTCCGCGTACGTCACCCGCTCGCCGTCACACACCACAGCGAGCGCGTTCGGGCTGTCGGCCACCCACACGCCGAACGCCTCGGGAAGCACCACACCTCCGAAGCCGCCACCCTGCGAAGCCCACGACTCCAGCACCCGAACCACTCCCCCACGCATAGAAACAAAACAAATTCAGACGGACGAAGAACGAAGCACGCGCCCCGAAAAGGGAATCAGCCGAGCCGGCCGATTCCCTTCCGCACCTGCAGTCGTCCGCCGCTCATATACATTCCGTCGACCTGCCCGGTGCGGGAATCCCGTACGAAGCAGTACAGGTCCTTGGATTCGTCACTGGCGTGTCCACCACCGGCCGTTTCGCCGGCCAGCCTGAATTCCAGGCCCCGGTGGATTTCCAGTACGGCCGGCGGCAGGCCCGGCCGGTCCAGCACCAATTTCCCGGTGCCGTCCCCGGCACGTTCCCCGCCGTCGGAGCGGCGGACCGTGAGGAGGTCGGCGCCCGAGCGGTACTCCCCGCACACCTCGGCGGCGGCCGCGTCCAGGTCGGCACCGGACAACGGCGCCCCGAGATCCGGCTCGCGGAAGCGTCCGATGTCGAAGCCCTTCACGGCGAGCGCCTCGAGGAAGGCGTTGCCCATCTGGCGGCCGGAGGTGGCATTGGTCATCAGAGCCACCGCGATCCCCCTCTCGGGGTCGAGGCGCACGGAACAGCTCGCCCCTCCGGTGTTGCCGTCGTGCCCCAGCCAGGTGCGGCCCGCGCCGTCGGTGTGGACGGCGAGGCCCAGTCCCCAGCCCTCGGCCAGGCCGAAGGCGGCCGAGCCCGGGACCGGGGTACGCATCTCCGCGAGGAGTTCGGGCTCCAGCACGCCCGCGGCGTCAGTGGTGAGGTGGACGGCGGCGTAGCGCAGCAGTCCCTCGGCGCTCGACATCAGCGCGCCCGCGGGCACCAGCGCCCGGGGCAGCCCGGGTTCGTCGACGGGCTGCACCGTGCCGGTCGGCAGGTGCACGGCGTGCTGCCCGGCCACCGGGGCGGGGGCGGAGCCACCGAGGAAGCCTGGCGTGACGCCGAGCGGGGTGAGGACGAAATCGCGCACCGCCTCCCACCAGGTCACCCCGGTCACGGACTCCAGGACCCGGCCGGCGAGGACGTAGCCGAGGTTGGCGTACGAGAAGTGCAGGCCGGGCTCGCACACGGCGGTGACATCGGCCGAGGCGGCCACGCAGTCGCGCAGCGAGAGGTCGCCCTCGACGGGCGGCATGTCCGGCAGCCCGGCGGTGTGGCTCAACAGGCCCCGCGGCGTCGCGATGAACAGCGGACTGTTCAGGGTCGCCGCCAGCTCCGGCAGCAACGGACCGACCGGCTCGTCGAGTTCCAGGTCGCCGTCGCTGACCAGCTGTGCCAGCAGCAGCGCGGTCGCCGACTTCGTCACCGAGCCCCACGGGAAGACGGTGTCGGGCGTGACCGGCCGGCCCGACCCGTGGCTCGCCTCTCCGTGGACGAAGGACGTGATCTCGCCGCGCTCGTAGACGGCGAATTGCACGCCCGGTACGAGGTATTCACGGGCGAGGGTTTCGAGCAGGCCGGCCACTTCGCCGTGCGCGGGCAACCTCATGGCAATTTCAGCGGATTCCGTCATCAAGTCCACCCAGGTCAATGAATAAGCGCCAGGGTAACGACGCCCCCACGCGCACCCCAAAGAGCTAAAGCCAGGAGTTAAACAGGTAGGTGGGCGGGGAGCCCTGGACGGTGGAGCCAGAGGAACGGGGAGGGTGCAGCCGGCTACACCTTCAATACGGGGTTAAGGGGGTTCGCCGCGCATCATCTCTTCCCATACTCTGATGCCGCTGACGAACTGAAGGGCAGAAATATGACATCGGTTTGGCGCCGGTCCGCCACAGCCGGGCACTCCGGCGACCACATAGCGGCCGCCGCGATGCGGATGGAGTCGGTGAGCAAGACCTACGGCACGGGAGCGGCCGCGGTCACCGCGTTGAACGACGTCTCGTTCGAGGTTCCCCGTGGGTCGTTCACGGCCGTCATGGGTCCGTCCGGCTCGGGCAAGAGCACCTTCCTGCAGTGTCTGGCCGGTCTCGACCGGCCGACGTCCGGCCGCGT
Organism: Streptomyces sp. x-19; assembly: GCF_046549115.1. Classification (NCBI taxonomy): domain Bacteria; kingdom Bacillati; phylum Actinomycetota; class Actinomycetes; order Kitasatosporales; family Streptomycetaceae; genus Streptomyces; species Streptomyces sp. x-19. The sequence goes on from NZ_JAJPWK010000025.1 coordinate 2,561, forward strand.
CTACCTCGGTGACACCGAGCTGAGCGGCCTGAAGGAGTCGGCGCTGACGGCCGTCCGCCGGGAGCGGATCGGCTACGTGTTCCAGGCGTACAACCTGATGTCCGCCCTGACGGTGAAGCAGAACGTGACCCTGGTGCCCCGGCTGTCCAACACCGCAGTGGACGATGCCTGGTTGGAGGAGATCCTGCGCCGGGTCGGGTTGAGCGAGTACGCCGACCGCCGCCCCAGCCAGCTCTCGGGCGGCCAACAGCAGCGGGTGGCCATCGCCCGCGCACTGCTGGCCCGCCCCGACGCGGTGCTCGCCGACGAGCCGACGGGCGCCCTTGACACCCGCAGCAGCCAGGAGGTCCTGCGGCTGTTCCGGCAGATCGTCGACGAGACCGGGCAGACCCTGCTGATGGTGACGCACGACCCGGTGGCGGCGTCGTACGCCGACTCGGTGGTCTTCCTGGCCGACGGCCGGCTGGCCGGGCAACTGGTGCGGCCGACCCCGGACCAGGTGGCCGAGCGCCTGACGCACCTGGGCAACTGGTAGAGAGGCGCGGCATGTTCGACATCGCGTGGAGCACCATCAAGAATCGCAAGGGCGGGTTCATCGCGGCGTTCATCGCCGTCTTCTGCGGGTCCGCCGTCGTGGCCGCCTGTGGCGTCCTGCTCATGTCCGGCCTGCTGTCCGGGGTTTCGCCCGAACGCTACGCGGGTGCCGCGGTGATGATCGGCGGCAAACAGAGCAAGGACGTCGCCCAAAACTTCGACCAGCACTACGCGGAGCGGGTCACCCTCCCGGCGTCGCTGGCCGCCGAGGCCGCCAGGGTGCCCGGCGTGCGGGGGGCCGTCGGCGACCACACGATCGCGATGAGCATCGCCGGTCCGCAGGGCCGCACCCTTGAGCTCGGCCACCCGCTGTACGGGCACGGCTGGGAGTCGGCCGCGCTCGGCCCGTTCTCCCTCACAGAAGGCAGCGGGCCGCGCGGCGACCAGGACGCGGTGCTGGACACCGCGCTGGCACGGAAGGCCGGGGTGAAGGTCGGCGACAGGGTCCGGCTGGCCGTCGGCACCACCGGGGCCTCGTATCGGGTCACCGGCCTGACGACGGCGAAGGCCGGTCTCGACCGCCAGTCGGCAGTGTTCCTCACGGACGCGCGAGCGGCGCAACTGTCGCAGCGTCCGGACCGGGTGACCGCGATCGGCGTGCTCGCCGAGCCGGGCGCCGACGCCGGGAAGCTGGCCGACCGTCTCGCGAAGGCCCTGGCGGGCTCGCCGGAACCGATCTCCGTGTACACCGGTACGGACATTGGCGACCTGGAGTTCTTGGACGTCGGCCAGTCGCGCGGCTTCCTGGTCGCGCTCTCCGCGTCGTTCGGCGGCACCGCGCTGGTCGTGGTGGTCTTCGTGGTGTCCTCCACTCTGGGGCTGGCCGTCCACCAGCGCCGCCGCGAGCTCGCCATGCTGCGCGCGATCGCCGCCTCGCCCCGCCAGATCCACTCGCTGATCGGCAGTGAGATCCTGCTGGTAGCGGCGGTCGCCGCGGTACTCGGCGCGGGCCCGGGCTTCCTGATCGCAGGCACACTGCGCGACGCGTTCGCCGCGGTGGGCGTGCTGCCGGGCGACTTCGAGCTCTCGTACAACCCGACTCCTGCGGCCGCGGCCGTGGTGCTGTGCGTGCTGGGTGCCCAACTGGCCGGCTTCATCGCCGCCTTCCGCACCGCGCGGATCCAGCCCGTGGTAGCGCTGCGCGAGTCGCAGACCGAGCCGCCGCGGCTGAGCCGGGTCCGGCTCAACGCCGGGCGGATCCTCATCGTGCTGGGCCTGGCGGCGGCCGTCGTGCTGCCAACGGCGATACCCGGCCAGCTCGCGATCGCGGGCGCCGCGGGCTCGCTGCTGATCCTGATGTTCGGCTGCGCGCTGATTGGGCCTCAGCTGGTGAAGCTCGTCACGGGCCTGCTGGCGCCGCTACTGCGCCGCTTCCGGGTCAGCGGCTACCTGGCCGCCGCCAACACCAGCGCCAACTCGCGCCGTCTCAGCGCCGCCGTGGTCCCGCTGGCGCTCGGCGCGGCCATGGCCCTGATGCAGCTCTCCACCCTCTCCACGGTCGAGGCGGCCGCCGGGCACCAGGCCGCCACGGGCGTCGTCGCAGACTACGTGCTGGCCAGCGACGCCACTGGGCTGTCACCCGAACTGGCCGGCACCGTACGGGCGGTGCCGGGTGTCGGCACGGCGACCCCGGTCATCCGCTCCCAGGTGATGCTCACCTACCGCGAGATCGACAAGATGGCCACCCGTCCCTTCAGCGCGCAGGGCGTCGACCCACGCGGCATCGGCCGGACCCTCGACCTGGACGTGCGCAAGGGCAACCTGGAGGGGCTGAGCGGCGACACCGTGGCCCTCAGCTGGATGGCCGCGGACACCGCTGGCCTCGGCGTGGGTGACACCGCCGACGTCAATCTCGGCGACGGCGCCGAGAAGAAGCTGAAGGTGGTCGCCGTCTACGGCAACGGCCTGGGCTTCGGCGACGTCACGCTCCCCCACGACCTGTTGACCGCACACACCACCGACCGGCTCGACGCGGCCCTGCTGGTGACAGCGGCGGGCGCAGGCGACCGCGCCCGGGTGGGCACCGCCCTGACCGGCCTGGCGCAGCACACCCCGACCCTCCGGGTGCAGCGGCCCGACGAGTTCGCGGCAGTCCAGCAGGGCCAGTTCGCCCAGCAGTCATGGACCAACCTGATAGCCAACTCCCTGCTGCTGCTCTACGTGCTGATCGCCGTGGTGAACACCCTGGTGATGGCGACCACGGCCCGCAGCCGCGAGTTCGCCATGCTCCGCCTGATCGGCACCAGCCGGCGCCAGACCCGCCGGATGATGTTCATGGAGTCCTGGGTCGTGGTGATCACGGCGGTCGTGGCGGGCGTCTTCATCGCCGTTCCGCCGACGGTCGGCAGCAGCCTGGCCATGACCGGCCGTGCCCTGCCGCACGTGGACCCGGTGGTCTGGGCGGGCGTCGCCGCGTTCGTCGCCCTGCTCGGCTGGGCCTCCATCGCCCTGTCCACGCGCTCGGCCCTGCGCGGCCGGCCGATCGACGCGGTGTACACGGGTGACTAGGGTCTGCCCGGCTGCGGTGACCGGCCGGGGCAGGTGACCGACTCGACGCGGCGGCCGCCCGGGGCGAGCCACCGACCCGACTTGTGCGAGGGTGGCCGCGCGTACCGGCATCTGCTGGCCGACGGCGCGCGCTGCTCGCCACGGTGGCCTGGCTGGTGGTCTGGGCCGCCTCGGTGCCCGGTCCGGGCCACCGCGTCCGGCGACCGCTGGGTCAGCCGGTCAGCGCGGTGTTCCAGTTCGTCCAGCCCGCGCGCCGACTCGGCTCCGGCGCGCCGGTGCCGTACCCGTTCTCGTTCTTCTTCACCGTCGACTCGGCGCCGCGGGGCGTGGCGGCGACGGCTGACGCTCGGGCTGAGCGCCACGGTGGTGACACCGGTGCCGGCCCGGGCGCATGCCCGGCTGGTCGGGGCGCTGCCGACGCCTCCCGCCGTGCGCGACTCGCCGAGCTCGTACAGGAGCTCACCGCTGCCCGGGCGGCCACCCTTCATGCGCGCGGCAACGAACTGCGGTGCATCGAACGGGACTTGCGCGACGGCGCGCAGGCCCGCATGGCGGCGGGGCTGCCCTGCGCGTGGTGACCGCGGGACTCTTGGTGAACGAGCCGTACGACAACAGGGCGGGTGCTCCGGATCTCTCCGGGGCACCCGCCCTGCCCGTGGGGGGGGTGGTGGCGACGACTGCGGCGACAGGCCGTCAAGGCACCTGATGCGAGGCTCAGGCGGAGGGTCAGGCAGCGGTCTGCTCCGCCTGCTCCATTGCCCGTATGAGGCTGGCGGGCCGCATGTCGGTCCAGTTCTTCTCCACGTAGTCGAGGCACGCCTGACGGCTGGCCTCCCCGAACACGATGGTCCAGCCGGCCGGGACCTCAGCGAAGACGGGCCACAGCGAGTGCTGGTTCTCGTCGTTCACCAAGACGTGGAAGGTGCCGTTGTCGTCGTCGAACGGATTGTCCATAAGTCTTTGTCTCCCCTTCGGTCGTGCCGATCGTGACCCGCATGATCGGCACGACGCAACGATTTAAGGCAGGGTCGAAACTCATGGTCCGGCTGCACGCAGCCCACTACGTTGCCGAGCCGGAACCACCCGGTTCTGCGGCGCAGAGGAGGGCGTGACCGTGCCGGTCAGCACAATCAACGGAATCAGCCTCGGCTACGAGGTCACCGGCCACGGCAAACCCGTGGTGATGGTCATGGGCACCGGGGCGAGCGGCCGTGCCTGGCACCTGCACCAGGTGCCGGCGCTGGTGGCCGCGGGCTACCAGGTGGTCACCTTCAACAACCGCGGCATCCCGCCCACCGACGCCTGCGCGGACGGGTTCACCGTCGAGGACCTGGTGGCCGACACGGCCGCCCTGGTCGAGCACTTGGGCTTGGGGCCCAGCCGGTTCGTGGGCACCTCGCTCGGCTCCCACGTCGTCCAGGAGCTGTGTCTGTCCCGTCCGGACCTGGTCACCGAAGCCGCGCTGCTGGCGACCCGGGGCCGCAAGGACGCGATGCGCCGCTACCGCGACCGCGCCGTACGGGAGCTGCACGACAGCGGGGCTGTCCTGCCGCCGAGCTACGCCGCGACCGTACGCGCCATGGAGTACCTCTCCCCCGCGACGCTCGATCGGGACGGCGAGATCCAGGACTGGCTCGACCTCTTCGAGGTGGCTCCGGCCAGTGCGGCGGCCGGCTACCGGGCCCAGCTCGGCATCGAGATGGCCCCGGACCGTCTGGGCGCCTACCGGCAGATCACGGCACGCTGCCTGGTCATCGGGTTCGCCGACGACCTGGTTCTCCCCGCGCATTTGGGCCGGGAAGTCGCGGACGCCATCTCGGGTGCGCGGTACGTCGAGATCAAGAATGCGGGCCATTACGGCTACATGGAACGTCCGGACCGTGTGAACGCCGAACTCCTGCGCTTTTTCGGGCGCTTGGAGGAAACACGGGTTTCCGGGCGAGCGGAGGAAGCGCGAGCATGATTGTCGGAACGTCCGTGCGGGCGAGGGAACTTGGCCTGCTCCACCCGCGGGTCTGGCGCCTGACGTCCGAACGTCCGCTGCTGTCGGCGGCGGGCCTTTCGGCCGACGAAGCGGCCTCGCTCCACCAGCCGCACCGGCCGGTCCCCGCGGGATACCGGGAATTGCTCTCCGCACTGGGCTACCCGTCCGTCGTACCCGCCGGTGAACGCCTGCGCGAGCTCGTGGCCACCCGGGGCTGGCAGTCGCACGGCGCCGTCGTCGACGCCGTCACCGTGGCAACGCTGCGTCACGGTGCGGGCATTGGGCTGCACCGGGCACCGTCGGCCGGTGACGAGCAGGACCTGCTCGTCACCCGCGCGGAGGGCGGCGAGCGGATCATCCCGGCCTTCTCCAGCAAGTCCCGTCCGATCCCGCCGGGCGACCTCGTCTACGGCCTCACCCGGGACGGCCAGACCGTGGAGCCGCTCGCCTGGCTGGGCAAGCGCGACTGCGACGCGGCCGCCCACCAGCTCACCGCGGACACCCACGAGGCCCTCCTCGTGGTCCTCGGCGCGCCCGGCGAGGACGCGGCACACAGCGAGGAGATCGGCGCCACCGCCGCCGAGGTCCTCGCCGCGGCCCGGATCGAAGTGGCCATGACACCTGTGCCAGTCGGAGTTTCCGAACCGGATTCGAAGACTCTGCCAGGTTCATGACCTGTTGACACCCTTCTCCGCGTTTGCCAGACCTACCTGTAAAGTGCTGGTGCCGCGCGGGCCTGATCCAGAATCAACCGAAACCGAAAAGTTGGGGGAATAGTCATGTCCAATTCCATCTCCGCGTATAGCCGATTCGGTGAGCAGACCGCGGCGGACACGATGCGCTCGGCCCTGCGCGAGCTGGTCATCGAGGACCTCGACGCGCCCTCGTCCGTGGGCGCCGCCCTGCTGTCCGTCTGCGTCGTTTCCGTACCGGCCGGCACGTCCCTCGTGGCCCCCATACACGCCGAGTAGCGGACGGGAACGGGGAATCGACGCATGTCCGTGCCGGATGTGGATCATGCCGCACCGTCCGGTGAGGAGGATGGCACGCGGCTCGGCTTCAAGAGCCATCTGCGGGCGACCCTGGTCCCCGGAGAAGCCGCGTATCTCGTCTCGCACCGCGGCGTCACTGCCCTGCACGGCCCGCCCGCGGAGGTCCTCGTCCCCCTGCTGGACGGCAGCCGCGGCCCCGCAGCCGTCGTGCGCGAGGCCGCCCCGTCGCTGACGCCGGAGGAGGCCCACGCCTCGCTGCGCGCTCTGGACGCCGCCGGGTTGCTCCGGGTGCAACCCGCCGCCCCGGACGTCGCGCCCGTCGGCACTCACGGTGACCCGGCGGCGGAGGCTTACTGGGACCTGGCCGGCCTCGACGGCGGCCAGGTCCCGCACGAGCTGTCGCACCGCACTCTGCGGGTGGTCGCACCCGCGGGTCTGGACACCGCCGAGGCCGAAGCCGCCTGCGCCGCCTCCGGCCTCCTCCTCGCCGCCCCCGGCGAGGAGGACGCAGCCCTGACCCTCGTCCTGTGTGAGGACTACCTCTCGCCATGGCTGCGGGAGGTCGACGCCGAGCACCGCGCGGCCGGACGCCCCTGGTTGCTGGCCGGCCTCGGTTCCACTGCCTCCTGGGTCGGACCGGTGCTCCAGCCGCACGACGGCCCCTGCTGGCACTGCCTGGCGACCCGGCTGCGCGGCCACCGCCGCTCCGAGGAGCCATTGCGGCGGGCCCTCGCTCTGGCCGGGCCTCCGACCCGCCCGGCGGCCACCCTGCCGGCAGGCCGCTCACTGACGGTCCAGCTGGCCGTCCTGGAAGCCGCCAAGTGGCTGGCAGGCGTGCGCAATGACACACAGGGCGCCGTCCACATCTTCGACACCCTGCGGTTCGGGGCCACCTCCCACCCGGTCGCCCGGCTGCCCCAGTGCCCGGCCTGTGGCGACCCCGGCCTGGTGGCGCAGCGGGCCGGGCGCCCGTTCGTGGCGCGATCGCGCCCCAAGACCACGCTCGGCCTCAACGGCCACCGGGCCTTGTCCCCCACCGAGATGCTGCGCCGGTACGCGCCGCTGGTCGACCCCATCACCGGGATCGTCCGCGAGATCCGGCGGGCCCCGGGCAGCCCCGGCTTCGTCGACGCCTTCGTGGCCGGCGAGAACCTCGCCATGCGCAGCCCCACTCTCGCGGGGCTGCGCGCCGGCCTGCGCTCCCTCAGCGGCGGCAAGGGCCTGAGCGAAGAGGAGGCCCGGACCAGCGCCCTGGGCGAGGCGGTCGAACGGTACAGCGGCACCCGGCAGGGCGACGAGCCCGTCGTCCGCGACACCTACCGCGCACTGGGACCTGCGGCCGCGCTGCACCCCAACGCCTACCAGCTCTACTCCGACGAGCAGTTCGCCCGGCGCGATGCCATCAACGCGCGCGGCGACCGACTGCAGTACGTACCCCCGCGCTTCGACGAGGACCTGCCCACCGACTGGACCCCGGTCTGGTCGCTCACCCACGGCGTCCGACGTCTGGTGCCCACCTCCCTGCTGTACTTCAGCGAGGAGCCCTCGCCCGACGGCCTGTTCGCCGACTCCAACGGCAACGCCGCCGGCTCCAGCCCCGAGGACGCCCTGGTCCAGGGGTTCCTGGAGCTCGTCGAGAGGGACGCGGTGGCCTTGTGGTGGTACAACCGGACCCGGCGTCCCGGCATCGACCTCGACGCGTTTGACGAGCCGTACATCGGCCGGCTCCGCGAGGGCTACCGCTCCATGGGCCGCGAGATCTGGGCCCTGGACCTCACCTCCGACTTCGGCATCCCGGTGGTGGCGGCCCTGTCCCGGCGCACCGACAAGCCCGCCGAGGACATCGTCTTCGGCTTCGGCGCGCACTTCGACCCGCGCCTTGCACTGCGCCGCGCGCTGACCGAGATGGGGCAGCTGCTGCCGCTCGTGGCCACAGCCACGCCGGAGGGCACCGGCTACCGCGTCACCGACCCCGAGCCGCTGGACTGGTGGCTGCGCGCCACGGCCGCCGACCGACCGTATCTGCGCCCCGACGGCTCACGGCCACGCGACCCCGCCGATTGGACGTACGTGGCGACCGCCGACCTGCGGGAGGACGTCGAGCTGATCACCGAGACCATCCGCGCCCGCGGGATGGAGCTTCTCGTCCTCGACCAGACCCGGCCCGACCTGGAGCTTCCCGTGGTCAAGGTGCTGATACCGGGGCTGCGGCACTTCTGGCCCCGGTTCGCGCCCGGCCGGCTCTTCGACACCCCGGTAGCCCTGGGGCACCTCGCGCGGCCGACTCCGTACGAACAGCTGAATCCGGTCCCACTGTTCGTTTAGCTGTTCGACCAACCCTATGATCAAGCCAAACGCCCAGGTTCAGCCACAAAGCAGACAAGGCAGCCCACGCACACGACCATGCCAAGTCACGACGAGATCAACACCGCACCTCCGGTGACCGTGCCGGGCGGGGCCACAAACCACACGCCCGACGTCCCGGACCTGCCGGCACCCCAGCTGGCCCGCGTGATCCTCACGGTCGCGCTGCTCAGCTACCTGAGCGTCACGGTCCTCAACCTGCTGGGCACCGACCTGCCCACACCGTCACTGCTGACCTCGCTCGTCTGTCTGGCCCTCATCTTCGCCCTCCAGCTGCGGCACTCGGGCGCCGCCGTACGCTGGGCCCCCGTCCAGCACCGGACCCTCACCCTGGGCGTCCAGGCGCTGCTGACCTACCTGCCGATCGTGGTCTTCCACTCGCAATGGGGCGCCATGGCCGGCTTCCTCGCCGGCTCACTGCTCCTGGTGCTGCCCGGCCGGTGGGCCTGGCCCGCGTACGGGTTCGTCGGGCTGACCATGCTGATCCCGCCGACCCTGGACGGCCTCTCCATCCTGGAGACCGTCTACCTCGCACAGTCCACCCTGCTGACCGGCCTGGTGGTGTACGGGCTGACGCGGATGACCGAGCTCGTCCAGGCCCTGCACGACACCCGCAGCCAGCTGGCGGGCCTGGCAGTGGCCAGGGAACGGCTGCGCTTCGCCCGGGACCTCCACGACCTCCTCGGCTACAGCCTCTCTGCGATCACGCTCAAGAGCGAGCTGATCCACCGACTGATTCCCGTCCAGCCCCGCAGGGCCATGGAGGAGGTCAGTGAGGTGCTCAGCATCTCCCGGCAGTCGCTGGCCGACGTGCGCGCGGTCTCCAGTGGCCTGCGCAGCATGTCCCTGGAGCAGGAGATGCGGTCGGCCCAGTCGGTGCTGGAGGCGGCCGACGTCGAGGTGCGGCTGGAGATCCGGCTGGGCGCCCTCGGCCAGGAGGTCGACTCCGTGCTGGCCGCCGTGCTCCGCGAGGCCGTGACCAACGTGCTGCGGCACTCGCGCGCCGGCACCTGCGTGTTGACGGCCGTCCAGGAAGAAGGCCGGGTGCGGCTTTCGGTCTCCAACGATGGCGTGGACCCGTCGTATCGCGACGAGTCGCCCCACAGTGGTCGCGGACTGGGAAACCTGCGGGAACGCCTGCAGTCGACCCACGGCACGCTCACCGTCACCCGCGGCCCGGGCGGCACCTTCGGACTGGTCGCGGAGGCCCCGGCACGGCCGCCGCGCAGACTCGCAGCCCCTGACGACGCCGGCCTCGGCGCCCAGGAACCCGCCGCCTGACCTGGGAGGACCCTTCATCATGACGATCCGCATCCTGCTGGCCGAAGACATGAACATGGTGCGCGGTGCCCTGGTCGCCCTGCTCAACCTGGAGGACGACCTGGAGGTCGTCTGCGAGGTCGAGCGCGGCGACGAGATCCTCGACGCCGCCGCCCGGCACACGCCGGACGTCGCCGTCATCGACATCGACCTGCCCGGAATCGACGGACTCACCGCGGCCGAGCGGCTGCACAAGCAGCTCCCGGGGTGCCGCACTCTGATCCTCACCAGCCTTGGCCGTCCCGGCGCGTTGCGCAAAGCGCTGGCCGCGCAGGTGTCCGGCTTCCTGCTCAAGGACGCCCCTCCCCAGGAGCTGGCCACGGCCGTGCGCAGCGTGACGGCCGGGAACCGGGTGATCGACTCGCAGCTAGCCCTCTCCGCGTGGAACAGCACGGAGAGCCCGCTGACCGCACGCGAGTCGGAGGTCCTGCGGCTGACGGCCGACGGCCTGGAACCCGTCGAAATAGCCAGACACCTCCAACTCTCGCTCGGCACCGTCCGGAACTACCTCACCACCGTGGTGACCAAGCTGAACGCCCGGAACCGGGTGGACGCCATCAAGATCGCACGCGATTCCGAATGGCTGCTGTGACGCTCCCGCGCGAGCACCTGAGACGAGTATGGCGACCGGGCCCGGGGCGGCGGTACCGCGAGACTCATGTCTTCGGCGTGAATCTTTCACGGGTGCCGTGGGCTCAGGCCCTCCACATCCACCTGCGGCATGGATGCGTCACGTCCGGACCCTCTTGTTGAGATAGGCGAGGACGGCGAGCACCCGGCGGTGGCCGCTGTCGCTCGCAGGCAGCCCGAGCTTGAGGAACACATTGCCGATGTGCTTGCTCACCGCGCGCTCGGTGACCACCAGCTGGCCAGCGATCGTGGCGTTGTCCCGGCCCTCCGCCATCAGCTGGAGCACCTCGCGCTCGCGCGGCGTCAGCGAGTCGATCGGGTCATCCTTGCGTGTGGCCAGCAGCTCGGCCACCACCTCCGGGTCCAGCGCGGTGCCGCCGGAGGCGACCCGGTCCAGGGCGTCGAGAAACTCGTCGACCCGCCCGACGCGATCCTTGAGCAGATAGCCCACGCCACTCGCGCCGCCGCCCAACAGCTCAGCCGCGTACGTCTCCTCGACGTACTGCGACAGCACGAGCACGGGCAACCCGGGGATCTGCGCCCGCGCCGCGAGCGCCGCACGCAGCCCCTCGTCCCGGAAGCCGGGCGGCATCCGCACGTCCAGCACCGCGACGTCCGGCCGGTGCTCCAGGAGAGCGGGCAGCACCTCGGGGCCGCTGGCCGCTACCGCCGCCACTTCGTGCCCCGCGGAGGTGAGGAGCAGGACGAGCCCCTCCCGCAGCAGGGCATTGTCCTCGGCAATCACCACACGCACGGAAGCTCCACTTCGATACTGGTCGGCCCCCCGATGGGGCTCGACACCAGGACGGTGCCGTCGAGCGCCGCGATCCGCCGCCGCATGCCGAGCAGCCCGCTACCACCCGTCTCATCGGCGCCCCCGCAACCCTCATCGCGCACCGTGATCCTCAACGCCCGAGGGGCCCGGACGAGTTCCACCCAGGCGCGGCGGGACCCGCTGTGCTTGGCCGCGTTGGTAAGCGCTTCGGCGACGGCGAAATACGCCGCCGCCTCCACCGCGGCAGGCGCGCGCACATCGTCCTGCATGCCCTTCTCGGCCACCTCGACCTCCAGGCCGCTACCGACGGCGAGCGCCCGGACCGCGCCGACCAGCCCCCGGTCGGTCAGGATCGGCGGGTGGATGCCGCGCACCACGTGCCGGAGCTCGGTCAGCGCCTCCTCGACCTGGTCCTGCGCGTCGTCGAGGAGCTTGCGGGAGGCGTCGGAGTTGCTGTCGTACACCCTCCTGGCCATCCCCACCCGCATCGACAGGGCCACCAGGCGGGCCTGCGTACCGTCGTGCAGGTCGCGCTCGATGCGCCGCAGCTCGGCGCCGTGCGCCGCCACCGCGCCCGCCCGGGTCACGGTCAACTCCTCGACGCGCTCGGCGAGTTCGCTACTGCGCCGGGCGTCCGCCGAGGGCTCCAGCAGGGACCGGGACCAGGCCGCGTCCAGGTCGGCGAGCCGGCCGACGAGCGGCAGCACCAGGGCGCGGTGGCCCAGCAGCCCGCACCACACGCCGTCGACGAAGAGGGCGAAGATCCAGACGAGAAGCGCGGCGTACGCCAGTAGCCAGCCGTAGAGGAAGTGGGCCATCAGCCATCGCAGGTCACGGTAGGTGCCCTGGTCCTTGACCGCCGTGCGCACACGCTCGGAAAGCGTGCCGACGAGCGGCACGTACGCCTCGGGAACCTCCTCCCCCGTCCAGTCAGCCACCTCACGCCGCTTGGCCCCGGCGAGCTTGCGCAACAGCAGCACGGTCTCCGGCAGCACGCCCGCCCCGATGGCCATCGCCGTGACGACCACGGTGAACACCAGGACGGGCAGGAACAGAAGCGAGGCCAGAGCCAACCCGGCCGATCTCAGCAGCTGCCTCGTCGCCCGCCATGCGAGCCACAGCCTCTCTCTCATGGCCATCAGACTAGGCGACCACCGAGCACCGCAAAGGAGTGCGCACCACCCACCCCGTGGTGTAGCGGGCTACACCACGAGTCCGGCAGAGCACTCCCTCGATCTCCGGCCGGGGAAGCGGCATTGTGGTGTCCACCAGGCAAACGCTCTGGGAGAAACGCCCGGGGAACCGTCCCCACCGCTCAACGAAGGGAAACGGCCATGAAGGCCCTCAAGGCCCTGCTCTGGATCCTCCTCGTGGCAGCCGTCGCCGCCAACGTCTCCACCAGCTTCGCCTTCGAGGGCGCCAAGCAGGTCGTCATCAGCGTCAGCACGGGCTCGGTGGCAATCGTTTCGGCGGTGTGCCTCTTCCTCGCGCGCAACAAGCGGCGGACGAAGACCTCCTGATCCGCGGGGCGCCACCACGCATCACTCGTCAGCTCGTCCCTGGTGTCCACGAGTCCGCGGTCGCGCTAGGCATGAGCCGAGCACCATTCGCCCGCTGCCCACGCTTCGGGTGCTCCTCCGAACACGAGCCTTTCGAGAAGCGTGCGTTGCCGTTCGTTCAGGGCGAACCACCGGTGCAGGAACACCAGCCCACACCGCGCCCCACCCTCTGCATTGCACTGAAGGAGCGGCGGCCAAGGCCAGTGGGAGTACCCTGGGACTTTTCTGGGGCTTCCAGCTGCATCAACGGGCATGAGCGGGAAACAGCCGAAAGACTATTCATACAGGTCAGCGACTTGGAACCACGCTGCGCAGCAGGTCACGCAGCGCAGTGGACTCTTCCGGGACATCTGGCCAAGCTCATGGAGGAATACATCGGCTGAACCGGAGAATGGCGGCGCCCTCGCCCTGCTCCTCCGGGAGGGGCAAGCGCCTCCGACCTCCTCGCGCTCAACGTCGGCGACACCACCCCTTCGACGAAAGAGCCTGACCAAGTTGCTCCCGTGAAGGGTTCACCTCACACCGTTCGATCAGCAATCAGCCGCGCCTCTGCTCCGAGAAGCTGTCGGTGACCACCAAGAAGGCCCGCTGTTCCCCCTCCCTCGGGCCAACGCACGGGCTGTGATACCGCCACTGCCCATCTCCGACGGAGCAGCAGTACGGGCCACACGCAATCCGTCTCGGCTGGCTCCGCGACCGGCACTCACGAGGCAGCACCGGTAACTGAAACCCTCTCCACGATCAACGAGAAGAACCCGCCTGCCAACCCGCTCGAAGCCGGGGTGGCAGACGACTTCTGCCATGCCCTGACAGGCCGTCAGAACATGCGCCAAACGTGCGTCACGCACGTCAAACATGCGTCAAGATTTCACCCGTAACGCCCACAGCACACATAACGCACACTGCCTAAAACAGCAGGTCAGAGGCCCATTCTGGTGGGCTCAAGGATCGTCATGCACTCCACATGATGGGTCATCGGCAACACGTGGAGCCAATCAGCAAACCGCTCACTCTGCCCTTCACCGTGCACCTCGGCGTTCTGGACCGTAAGGGCTCCACCAAGACCGATTCCAGGGCTGGCTCGTCCACGGCGCCGCCAATGGAGTTCGCCTATCCAGCCAGCGCTAGAACGAGCGGAAGCACCTCATCAGTACCGGCCTGACGCAGGAGACGTGCACCTACGGCCAGCGTCCAACCCGAGTCGGCGTAATCATCAACGAGCAGCACCGGGCCGGGGGTGCCGGCCAAAGCGGCGGCCAGCTCGTCGGGCACGGTGAACGAGGCGGCCAGGGCGCGCAGCCGCTGAGCGGAGTTGCTGCGATGCGCCGCGTACTCGTCAGCCTGCGGGGTGTAGGCCAGGCTGCCCAGCAGCGGGAGCCTGCCGACCCGGGCCACGCCCCCCGCCAGTGAGGCGACCAGCTGCGGGCGGGTACGGGACGGCATGGCCACGATCCCCACCGGCCGCGCCACCGCGTCAGGAGAACCGCTGGCCCAGCCACCCGGCGAACGGGCCCAGTCGGCCATCACCGTCACGACGGCGGCCAGCACATCGCCCGGGACCGGCCCATCCGCCGCCTGCACCGACAGGAGCGGACGCAGGCGGTTGCCCCAGCCGATATCCGACAGCCTGCCCAACGCGCGCCCGGTGGCCGACTGTTGGCCCGCAGGGATACGACCCTTGAGGTCCAATCCGACCGCGGCGAGCCCGGTCGGCCACATCTTGCGAGGCTCGACCTCGACCCCCGGACGGTCCAACTCGCCCGTCGCCGCTGCAAGGGCCCCAGGAGAGACAGCCGGATCAAGCCAGGGGCCGGCGCAGGTGTCACAGCGACCACATGGAGCCGCCTTCTCGTCATCGAGCTGCCGCTGCAAGAACTCCATCCGGCAACCCTCCGTCGCCACGTAGTCCCGCATGGCCTGCTGCTCGGCCTCCCGCTGCCGGGCCACCCACGCATACCGCTCCGCGTCGTACGCCCACGGCTTCCCCGTCGCGGTCCAGCCGCCCTTCACGCGCTTGACCGCTCCGTCTACGTCCAGGACCTTCAGCATCGTCTCCAGGCGCGAGCGGCGAAGGTCCACCAACGGCTCCAATGCCGGCAGCGACAGCGGGCGGCCCGCCTGCTCCAGAACCATCAGGGTGCGCCGGACCTGCTCCTCCGGAGGGAATCCCACCGAAGCGAAGTACGCCCAGATCGCCTCGTCCTCCCGCCCGGGCAGCAGCAGAACATCCGCATGATCCACTCCACGCCCCGCACGCCCTACCTGCTGGTAATAGGCGATCGGAGACGAGGGTGACCCCAGGTGCACGACAAATCCCAGGTCCGGCTTGTCAAAGCCCATCCCCAGCGCGGACGTGGCGACCAGCGCCTTCACCCGGTTCGCCAGCAGGTCCTCCTCCGCCTGCAGCCGGTCGGCGTTCTCCGTCTTCCCCGTGTAGGAGGCCACCGGATACCCGCTCTGCCGCAGGAACGCCGCGACCTCCTCGGCCGCCGCGACCGTCAGCGTGTAGATGATCCCGGAACCCGGAAGGTCCCCCAGTCGCTCGCCCAGCCACGCCAGCCGATGCGCCGCATCAGGCAGCTCAAGCACCCCGAGCCGCAGGCTCTCCCGGTCCAGCGGCCCCCGCAGCACCAGAGCATCCCCGCCCCCCGTGCCCAGCTGCTCGGCCACATCCGCGGTCACCCGCGCATTCGCCGTCGCTGTCGTGGCGAGCACCGGCACACCCGCCGGCAACTCCGCCAACATCGTGCGCAGCCGGCGGTAGTCAGGCCGGAAGTCGTGGCCCCAGTCGGAAATACAGTGCGCCTCGTCCACCACCAACAAGCCGGCCGTGGCCGCAAGCTTGGGCAGCACTTGATCGCGAAAATCCACGGAATTGAGGCGTTCCGGACTTACGAGGAGAACATCGGTCTCACCCCGCTCGACCTCCCCGTAGATGGTTTCCCACTCCTCCGGATTGGCCGAGTTGATCGTGCGTGCCTGGATCCCGGCCCGCGCCGCCGACTCGACCTGGTTGCGCATCAGCGCCAGCAGCGGCGAGATGATCACCGTCGGGCCGGAGCCACGACGGCGCAGCAGCGCGGTGGCCACGAAGTACACCGCCGACTTGCCCCAACCGGTGCGCTGCACCACCAGCGCCCGTCGGCGCTCCTCCACCAGAGCCGCCACCGCCTGCCACTGGTCCTCCCGCAACCGCGCCGAACCCCCAGGGTCGCCGACGAGCTCAGCGAGGATGGCATCGGCTTCAGCACGGAGCTCCAGGTTGTCCATGCCCCCATGCAACCCGATGCCACTGACAATCAGCGAATCCACCCAGCACGCACGTCCGGCAAGTGTCCGCCGGGCACCAGCCAGCAGGTGCGGACGCCGAGGGACAGCACGACACCGATACGGGAAACGGAACCGCCAGACAGACGTTGCACGGTGGAGAGCCTTCTAGCGTTCGGCGGCAGGTCGCTGCCTCCCCTGTACGGACCGGCTCCGGGTGCGTCCGCACCAGGGGCGATGAAGGGGTGACCTCACTCCGTCACAAACGACGCGGCGAGAGCGTCAGCCTATTCTCCCAATTCCGCCGGGATCGGCGCGTCGAAGACATCAACAACGAACTCCGAGGTTCCGCTGCCTTCGAAGTCGACATCCCGGTTACTGTGCAGCAGCGTGTGAACCCTGACCCAGCGCCCCTCTGCACTTGCAGCTTCTGCTACGCCGAGCGCACCACGAACAGGTCCGAGGTCGGCAAGCGGCTGCTCGCTCGTCCAAGTCCTCAAGAGCTGTACTTCTGCAGGAAGGGCCCATGAGCGCGGCTCAGAGCTGGCCGGCACGGAGACCTCGTCACTGCGAAGCTGGACCACCCACGCGATGTCGCCATCGCTCCTGCGTTCGTTCGACATGCGGATACCGAACCCGATCATGTAGGCGCCATCGAGGTATTCCTCAAGCTCGTCGTCGATCTGCCTGAAATAGACGGCCTCACGGACGACATCGATCGGCCCGTATCCGGTGAAGGCTCCAAGCTCCGACGCACAATTTTCCTTCAGGTACTGCCGCGCCGCCTTAGCCACTGGGGCTGGAACGCGGTCCAGCACGGCTTGGAGAACCGTGTCATCCCGGTCGGCCAGGAAGCTGTTAAGACCTACGACGAACTCCTCCGTCAGGTGGAGATCACTTGCCCCCAGCGTGGTAACTGCCTCCAACCGATCGCTCGGGTCCTTACAGAGGGCAAAAATCCTGCTGCGCCCTGGGCTCGTGTGCGCGATGAATGAATAGACCACTGTCTGCCTCACCGGATGTCTCAGAAGCGGCAACAAAACGCACTTACACGTCAGTGCCGACACAAGTAAATGGAATCCCGCCCGCAAATCGACGTATCGACCGAACTACGTATTCGTTCGCATGGTCATTGGGGCAGTTTGCCGTCAGGCCCGGCACTTGGGCCCGGTCCTGCATAGCGCCAAAAGCTACCAAGGAGCCGCCGCGAAAGCAAAACAGAATGCACATTCGATAATTGGCAGCTCGCGCAGCCTGCCAGTCGCCAACGGCCGGGACGCGGTTGGCGTAGCCGACTCAATCGGGTTCGGCATTGCGGCAAGATACGACCTGTGAACACTTCATCGCTTTCTGTAAGCGTGGCACGAGCCGAGAAGCGTTGAGGCCGGCGAGCACCAGCAAGTCCAAGTCGCATCCGCAAGAACACCCTGCTCTGCAGCCGAATTGCCCACGAAGGGAGGCACCGGCCACGCAGGGATCGAGAACGGACGCAACTGCCTACTCGACCCTGACGCCCCCCGACCAGTGCATTTACGCAGGTCAGGGCCCCAATTCCACCTGGAATTTGAAGGCCCTCCCAGTTCTGTGGCCCCGAGCGGCTGAACAACCCGGACTTCCGCGATCAGGTGTTGCCCAAGCTCGCGGCGGCCACCAGGCTGCTGGTGGTGGACGAGGCGCACTGCATCTCCGACTGGGGCCATGACTTCCGTCCGGACTACCGGCGGCTGCGCACGATGCTGGCCGATCTCCCGCCCGGGGTTCCGGTGCTCGCCACGACGGCCACCGCCAACGCCCGGGTGACGGCCGACGTCGCCGAGCAGCTGGGGACGGGTGAGGGCTCCGCCGAGGCCCTGGTGCTGCGCGGGCCGTTGGACCGGGAGAGCCTGAGCCTGGGGGTGCTGCCGCTGCCGGACGCCGCGCACCGGCTGGCGTGGCTGGCGGACCATCTGGACGACCTGCCGGGCTCGGGGATCATCTACACGCTCACCGTCGCGGCCGCCGAGGAGGTCACCGCGTTCCTGCGGCACCGGGGGCACACGGTCGCCTCGTACACCGGCAAGACGGAGAACGCCGACCGTCAGCAGGCGGAGGACGACCTGCTCGCGAACCGGGTGAAGGCGCTGGTGGCGACGTCCGCGCTGGGGATGGGCTTCGACAAGCCCGACCTGGGGTTCGTGGTGCACCTGGGTTCGCCGTCGTCGCCGATCGCGTACTACCAGCAGGTGGGCCGGGCCGGCCGCGGTGTCGAGCACGCGGAGGTGCTGCTGCCGGGCCGGGAGGACGAGGCGATCTGGAAGTACTTCGCCTCGTTGGCGTTCCCGCCGGAGGAGCAGGTGCGGCGGACGCTGGAGGTGTTGGCGGCGGCGGACCGGCCGGTGTCGCTGCCGGCGCTGGAGCCGCAGGTCGAACTGCGCCGCTCCCGCCTGGAGATCATGCTCAAGGTGCTCGACGTGGACGGTGCCGTCCACCGGGTCAAGGGCGGTTGGACGGCCACCGGCCGGCCGTGGGCGTACGACGCGGAGCGCTATGCGTGGGTGGCGCGGCAGCGGGCGACCGAGCAGCAGGCGATGCGGGACTACGCCGCGGGGTCGGGGTGCCGGATGGAGTTCCTGCGGCGGCAGTTGGACGACGAGGAGGCGGCTCCGTGCGGCCGGTGCGACAACTGCGCGGGAGCGCGGTTCACCCCCGAGGTGTCCGCCGCCGCGCTGGACGCGGCCCGTGGTGAGCTGGGCCGCCCCGGCGTCGAGGTGGAACCGCGGCGGATGTGGCCGACGGGGCTGCCGGCCGTCGGCGTCGACCTCAAGGGCCGGATCCCGGCGGGCGAACTGACCGCGACAGGCCGGGCGTTGGGGCGTCTTTCGGACATCGGTTGCTGCGCAGGGCCGGGGCCGACGTGGTGTTCCCGCTGGTCCTCGCCGTGCAGGGGTAGCCGGCACGGCCGCCGGGGCCGCGGGGGCGGGACGGATCACCCGGGTATCGGAGGGCGGTGCGGTGGGCAGAGATAGCAGCGGTGTACCGGGATTTCCAGCCGTGCGCGGGGATTTGCTCGTTGCCGCAAGCCTGTACGAGCCGCGAGAATGGGAGGTGCTTCCCGGTGTCCGGCCGTGCGCGGTCCGACAGGGTCATGCCGTGGTGCGCCGGCGCGCCCGGTAGCAGCCCGGAGCGTGGACGCGCAGACGAAGGGAGGACGATGGCCTTCGGATTCGCCCGGCCCCCGCAGGACCCGCCGCCCGAATCGGCCGATTCCACCGCTCGCCTGGGGCGACTGTTGGAACCTGCGGAGTGGGCGTCGGCCGGAATCCCCCTCCTGCGCAACCCCCGTGACGTCGTCGCCGACCTGTACGGCCTCCATCTGCCGGGTTTGTCCAGCGTGATCGTGGCGGTGCTGGACGGTCAGGGACGGGTCGTCGCCAGCGCGTCGTTCACCGCTCCGACGGTGGCCCCTGACGGCTGGGCGTACCGCAACGCGCTGTTGGACCAGTTGCGTCGGGTCATTCCGCACGATCTGCGGCTGCGCGTGCCGGTCCGGACTGCCGTGCTCCTGCACTGCCGGGAGGACGGGCTCCGCTGGACCGAGGCGGACGGCGCGTGGATGTGGGGGCTGCGGGACGCCTGCACCCTGCACGGGCTCCGCTGCGGGGCGTTCATCGCGCTGACCCGGGACCACTGGCAGGTCCTGGGCGAAGGGCGGGGCGGGCGGCGGCCCAGGGCGCCGGCCCCCGGCAAGCCCCGTGGTGAGGACGCGGTGCGCGCGGGCTCCGGCCACGGCGCGCGCGGCGGGACCGGAGCAGCCGCCCCTGGGAACGTCACTCCCCCGCCTGCGGCACCGCCGCGTGACGTGCGACCCCCCGGGGGGCCGGCGGCCCCTGAGGACGTGCCGTCCGGCCAGGGGCAGGCGGCCGCGCAGCATGTGCCGTCGGCGCGGAGTGCCGCGCCGGGCGAGCAGCCGCGGAACGGCGGTCGGGGTGCGTCCGTGCGGACTGCCGGCGGTGCGGCGGACGCCCGGCTGCGCCGGGCGTCGCGCTGAGCGCCGCGGGCCCGGGCGGACGCCCGCAGTCCGGGCGCGCCAACGAGCCCGACCGGCCATGAGGGCCGGCGGGCCACGCCGGGCAGCGGCGGTCAGGCGTGGGCGCCGAGCACCGCGTTGATCCGCTCCGGGTCGCCGCAGACGATCAGCAGCGCTCCGGCTCGGGCCAGAGCAGCGGGCAGTGCCCGCGCGGTGGCGTCGTCGTTGTCGGCGTTGACAGCGTTGCCGTCGTTGCCGTCGTTGCCGTCGTTGA
Organism: Streptomyces sp. x-19; assembly: GCF_046549115.1. Taxonomy (NCBI): domain Bacteria; kingdom Bacillati; phylum Actinomycetota; class Actinomycetes; order Kitasatosporales; family Streptomycetaceae; genus Streptomyces; species Streptomyces sp. x-19. Next base: position 22,834 of record NZ_JAJPWK010000025.1, read on the forward strand.
CGGCGACGACCACGACGGGCCGCCCGGTGACGCGTTCGGCGCCGGCGTCGGCGTAGAACACGTCGTCGGCGGCGTCCTGCTGGGCCCAGTAGGACGCCGCGCCGAAGGACAGTTCGTGGGTGGCCCACGGGTGGTTCTCGCCGGTGGTCAGCACCAGGATCTCGCCCGGCGGACGGCCGGAGTCGAGGAGCAGGTCGACGGCCTCGTCGGCGGCGTCGACAGCTCCCCCGGCGGGCGCCGGGATCAGCTGGAGCTGGGGGCCCGCGGCGGTGCCGGTCGGGGCGACCGGCGGCTGCGGGGAGTCGGTGCGCTGCACCGGCGGGGCGGGAACGGGCCCGCGCGACGGGGCGGCGGGTCCGGGCTTGCCCGGACGGGCACTGGAGGCCGGGGCGCCTCGCGGCGGGGCGGGGCGGGGACCGGGACCAGGGACGGGACGGGGGGTCGGCGCGGTGCGGCCGGCGGCCGGAGTTGCGCGGGGACCCGGGACACTCTCGTGAATCTGAGGCTCCTCGGGGATGAGAGGCATAAAGGGATGTCTATCAAACGTAGGTGCGGGACATGTCAGTGGGTACCGAATTCCTGCCCCGCTCCGCTCAGAAGTCGAAGCCGAGTTGGCCACCGGCCTCCAGAGCGGCTGCTTCGGGGGTGACGCGCACCTTCTTGAGGTGCCGCCACCTGGGCAGGGCGTCCATATAGGACCAGGACACCCGGTGGTACGGCGTGGGACCGTACTCCTCCAGGGCGGTGCGGTGGGTCGGCGAGGGGTAGCCGGCGTTGGTCGCGAAGTCGAAGTCGGCGTACTCCAGGCCGAGTTCGGCCATCATGGCGTCCCGTTGCACCTTGGCGATCACGGACGCAGCGGCGACCGCGATACAGGACTGGTCTCCCTTGATGACCGTACGGACCCGCCACGGCGCGCCCAGGTAGTCGTGCTTGCCGTCGAGGATGACCGCGTCCGGTGGGACCGGGAGTGCCTCCAGGGCACGCACGGCGGCGAGCCGCAGTGCCGCGGTCATGCCCAGGGCGTCGATCTCCTCCGGAGAGGAGTGCCCCAGGGCGTACGAGGTGACCCAGGTGGCGAGCACCTCGCAGAGTTCGGTGCGGCGCTTGGGGGTCAGCAGCTTGGAATCGGTGAGTCCGTCCGGTGGTCGGCGCAGTCCGGTGATGGCGGCGCAGACGGTGACCGGGCCGGCCCAGGCTCCGCGCCCGACCTCGTCGATCCCTGCGACGATCTTGGCGCCCGTGGTGGCGCGCAGCGATCGTTCGACGGTATGGGTGGGGGGCTCGTACGGCATGGCGCCAGCCAGATTACGCCTATTCGGCGCGGCCGTCCGCATCGGATCCGAAGCTGGCGCCCACGGGCCCGCCAGGAGGGCCGGACGCGGCGGGCCGGAGCGCCCTTCGGCGGGTCGGTTCGGGCGGCCGGGCGGGCGCGCGGCAGGCGGGAGCGGTGGGTGAAGTCACCCGTCGGCGGGGCCCGTTGGGTGGCGGGGCGGACGGGTCGGGCGGGCAGGCGGTGCGGCGGCGGTCAGAGGGCGGGGGTCCAGGCGGGGAGCGGCTCGGTGCGGTCGAGCCATTCCCGGGGCGGGGCGCCACCGGGGGACGCGGCGACGATGCCGCCGACGATGCCGCAGGTGGTGTCGACGTCGCCGCCGGCCCGTGCGGTGGTCCAGAACGCCTGCTCGAAGTTCCCGAGGTTGCGGGCGGCGGCCCACAGGGTGAACGGCACGGTGTCGTGGGCGCTGGTGCGGCGCCCGCAGCCCAGGACGGCGGCGACGGTGCCGGGGTCGGCGTAGTCGAGCATGTCGCGGGCCCGGCGGAGGCCGGCCTGTACCGCGCTGCGCGGGATGAGGGCCAGTACGCCGTCGATCAGCTCCTCCGGGCGGAGGGTCCGGTCCGGGTCGGCGACCAGGGCGGCCGCGGCGGCCACGGCCATGGCGCCGACGACGGCCTCGCGGTGCTGGTGGGTGGGGTAGGCGGAGATCTCCGCCTGGTGGGTGGCCTGCTCGGGGTCGTCGGCGTACCAGGCGCCGAGGGGGGCGATGCGCATGGCGGCGCCGTTGCCCCAGGACCCGTGGCCGTTGAAGAGCGCGGCGGACAGCTCGCGCCAGTCGCCGCCTCCCCGGATCAGGCGGAGCAGGCGGTCGACGGCCCGGCCGTAGTTGCGGGCGTCGTCGTGGCGGTCGGCGAAGGAACGGGCCAGGGCGTCCTGGTCGACGCGGTGGTGGGTGGTGAGGACGGCCAGGACCGAACAGGCCATCTCGGTGTCGTCGGTCCACCGCCACGGCGCGGGCGGCAGCTCGCGGCGCTTGAGGGTCGGGTAGTGGGCGGGGACGAAGAACTGCGCTCCGAGGGCGTCGCCCACGGAGAGACCGCGCAGGCTCGCCAGAGCCCGCGCACAGCGGTGCGCGTCACGGGGGTCGGGGGTCGTCATCGCTGTGCACTTTAACCGGTGATGCCGTACGGCTCGGGTTCACACCAGCGGTCGAAGGGCCGGTCGAGGACGTAGCGGCCGTCCGAACCGAGGATCAGGGTGCGCCATTCGGCGTTGCCCGGGTTGGACAGCGATTCGAAGTCGGCGACCGACCAGTGGAACCACCGCATGCAGAACAACCGCATGGTGAGGCCGTGCGTGACGATCAGGACGTTGGGCGGGTGGTGGGGGTCCTCGAAGCTGCGCCAGAGGCTCTCCAGGAAGGCTCCGACGCGGTCGTAGACGTCGGCGCCGGACTCGCCCTGTGCGAAGCGGTAGAAGAAGTGGCCGTAGGCGTCGCGGTAGACCTTCTGGCGCCGTACGTCGTCACGGTCCTGCCAGTTGCCCCAGTCCTGCTCGCGGAGTCGGGGCTCCTCGCGGATCCGGACGTTGCCGGGGTCCAGGTCGAGGCTCCGGAAGGTCTGGTGGGTGCGGCGGTAGGGCGACACGTAGGCGGAGATCCGTTCGTTGCCGAACATCGCGCGCAGCCGGTGGCCGGCCTCCTCCGCCTGGCGCAGCCCGGTCCGGGTCAGGGCGAGCGCGTGGTCCGGCTCGCGCTCGTAGACGGTGTCGTCGACGTTCCCCACGGACTCGCCGTGGCGGAGCAGGACGATGCGTCGGGGCCGGGCCATGCGGCCAGCCTAGATCGCCTGCCCTGTACATGCCGGGCGTGGCGGGCGGGGCCGGTGGGGCGTCGTGCGCTTCGGTCGGCGCCCCTGACCCGTCGGCCCTCGCGGCTCGCGTGGCATGACGACGTGGGGACGGCGCGCCATGCGGCCGCTAAAGCGACAGGAGTCGCCATTGCGCGAAGGAGGTTCGGCGCGACCGCCGACCCCGTTCCGGCTCCGACCGGCCGGCGGCGCGCCCCGGGCCACGGGACGGACCAGGCGCCGCAACGGGCCGGCCGAGCGTCGCGCTCACACCGTCCAGGAGGGTTCGAGTTGCACCACGTCGCCCGCGATGGCCTGGACGTCGGCGGCTATCTGGGCGCGCAGCGCCAGCCGCTCCACCCGCTCCGGGCGGTACTTGCCGCGCTCGGCCGCCGACTGCCACATCGACAGGACCAGGAATTCCTCCCCCGGCGCCCGGCCGACCATCCCCCGGAGCATGCCGGGCGATCCGGCCATCGCCGGGTTCCAGACCTTCTCCTGCATGAGCACGAAGTGCTCCACCCGCTCCGGGCGCACCTGGCAGTGCGCCAACCGCAAGACGTCCGCGTCCCCGAACGTCGGCCGGAACCCCACCTTCACGTCGAATTCATGCTCGAACAGCCGGATTTGGGTGTCCTTGTAGGTGCCGGACTGGGCGGCCGCCAACCGGTCGTGCGAGCGGGCCATGAAGGAGTCGTAGAACGCCCGGCTCTCCCAGAAGCCGACCAGGTGGGCCACGCCGGGGCGGGACCGGCTCCAGCCCCCGGCCTGTCCCCGGAAGCCGGGCTCGCCCAAGAGCCCGGCCCACTTCCGCTGCCCCCGTTCGAACCCTCGGCGGTCCACGACGGTGAGGCGAATCCACTTGACCAGCACCGCGCCATCGTACGGCCCGACAGCCACCGAACCCCCTGTTCACCGACTATCGACCGCCCGAACTCCCTTACGGGGGAGCGACGGTGACCGCCGCCGTCCCGGGGCGGCGCGGACACGCCGCGCCGCGCTACCCGCCGCCCCACTGAACTGCCTTATGGAAAAGCCGACTTGTGGACAAACCGCGCCTCGCACCTCCGGAACGCCCCGAGCGGGGGCGCAGCCGCCGCGCGCGGCTGCGCGCATACGGGGCCGGGTTTCCCCGCAGCGTGGGACGATGGTCGAACACGGGGAAATCCCGGGGAGTTGTCCGCGGGGACGCGGACGGGCTGGGCCGCGGGAGCTGACGGAAGGGGAGCCCGGTGAGCACGCTCAACAAAGGGATCGAGAAGGTCGTGGTGGCGCTCGGATGGGATCCCAGCCCCATCGGTGAGCCGGACATCGACCTGGACATCATCGCGGCGACGTACACGACGGACGCGCCGCAGGGCGAACCGGCCTATCTGGTGCACTTCGACAGCCGGTCGCCCGACGGCACCATCACCCTCAACCGCGACAGCCGCACCGGTCAGGGCTTCGGCGACGACGAGGTCATGACGCTGGAGTTGGAGCGACTGTCCGAGCGCTACTCCCGCGTCGTGGTGGGCGTGGTGATCCAACAGGTGCACGGCCGGCGGGTCTTCGGCGAGGTGGCGAACACACTCATCGAGGTGCGCGAGGGCTACAGCAGGCTCGCGCACGAGGACTTCGCCGGGGTCGCGGACGCCACCTCGGCGACCGTCGCCGAGTTCGCGCGGGACGCGTCCGGCGAATGGCGGTTCCGGTCCGCACTGCGCGGGTTCGACGCCGAACCGGACGCGTTCAGCAGGCTGATGGGCGGCTGACGGCTCGGGCTACGGACGGGGAGGGGAGGCGGTGACGAGCCGCCTCCCCTCCGACGTTCCCGGGGTGCGGCGCACCCGTCGTCCGCCCGCGTGCCACGTCGGGAGGGCCGCCCCCGCCGAGCAATTCCCCCGCCACCACATAAGGCTCTCCCGCCCCACCCTTCCCAGGGGAATGCCGTCTTGCACCATTCCGCCATTCCCCCATTCCCCCCCATTCCCTCATTCCCCCATTCCTCCGTTCCCCCGTTCACCGGCTTCCACTGCCGTCCACTGCCGTCCGTCAGCCCCCTCATCACCCCTTGCCTCATCACCCCTTGCCACACCGTTCCCACATGCCGAGGATTGCCGCATGCCTGTTCTCACCGCGCTCGACGGGACCCCGCTCGCGTATCACGTCGTGGGGGAGGGCGAACCACTGCTCTGCCTGCCCGGCGGACCGATGCGCGCTTCCGCCTACCTCGGTGATCTCGGGGGAATGGCCGCCCATCGCCAATTGATCCGGCTCGATCTGCGCGGCACCGGTGAATCCGGCGTTCCGGCCGATCCGGCGACCTACCGCTGCGACCGGCAGGTCGACGACGTCGAAACGCTGCGCGCACACCTCGGACTCGACCGCGTGGACGTCCTCGCGCACTCCGCGGCGGGCGACCTGGCCCTACTCCACGCCGCCCGTCACCCGGACCGGATCCGCAGCCTCACCCTGGTCACCGCCCGGGCCCGCGCCCTGGGGATCGACTTCACCGAGCAGCACCGGCGCGAAGCCGCCGCCCTGCGGTCCGCCGAACCGTGGTTCCCGGCCGCGTACCGCAGCTACCAGGCGGTGTGGTCGGATACCGCAACGGACGCCGACTGGGACGCCATCGCACCGTTCTTCTACGGCCGTTGGGACGCGGCCGCGCAACGGCACGCCGCGCAGGAGGTGCCGCAGAGCAATGAGGAGGCCGGGGAGCGGTACGCCGCCGCCGGCGCCTTCGACCCGGCCGCGACGCGGGCCGCCCTGGCCACGCTGGACGCGCCCGTGCTGCTCCTCGCGGGCGCCCTGGACAGCGGCCCGCTGCCCCGCGTCGCCGAGGAGGTCGCCGCGCTGCTGCCGGGCGCCGCCCTGACCGTCCAGCCGGGGGCCGGTCACTACCCCTGGCTCGACGCCCCGGAACGCTTCACCCGGACCGTCGCGGCATTCCTCCGTGCGGCGGAGGTCCCGGCGTAGGCCGACCCTCCCCCTGGGCCGGCCGGCACCGCGCCGGCCTCCTAGCACGACAGGGCGGCGACCCCGGGTCATCCGGGGCCACCGCCCTGTTCAGCTCATGCCCGGCGGCCGGTCATCGGCCGCCGCCCCGAGGGGCGCCGGGCTCAGCTGCAGCCGCTGGTCGAGCCGCAGCCCTCGCAGAGGTAGCAGCTGCCGGCCCGCTGCATCTTGGTGCCGCAGGAGAAGCACAGCGGCGCATCGGCGTTGATGCCCAGCTGCATCTCCACCAGCTCGGCGTTGGTGTGCGCCTGCTTGGGAGCCGGTGCTGCGGCCTCCTCGACGGCCTTCGCCACCGGCGCGGCGTCCTTCAGCGGCTCGATCTGCCGCGGCGCGGACTGGGCCAGGCCCTCCACGTCGACCTCGTCCTCGGGCAGCTCGTACGAGCCGGTCTCCAGGTGGCGCTGACGCTCCTCGACGGAGTGGATGCCGAGGGCCGAGCGGGTCTCGAACGGCAGGAAGTCCAGCGCCAGGCGGCGGAAGATGTAGTCGACGATCGACTGCGCCATCCGCACGTCCGGGTCGTCCGTCATGCCGGCCGGCTCGAAGCGCATGTTGACGAACTTCGCGACGTAGGTCTCCAGCGGCACGCCGTACTGGAGGCCGACCGACACCGCGATGGAGAAGGCGTCCATCATGCCCGCGAGGGTCGAGCCCTGCTTGGACATCTTCAGGAAGACCTCACCGAGACCGTCGTCCGGGTAGGAGTTGGCGGTCATGTAGCCCTCGGCACCGCCGACCGTGAAGGACGTGGTGATCCCCGGGCGCCCCTTGGGGAGGCGCTTGCGGACCGGGCGGTACTCGACGACCTTCTTCTCGGCGGTCTGCGCGACGGCCTCGGGCTTCTTCTCCTCTTCCTTCTTCTTGGCGGAGAGGGGCTGACCGACCTTGCAGTTGTCGCGGTAGATCGCGAGCGCCTTCAGGCCGAGCTTCCAGCCCTGGAAGTAGACGTCCTCGATCTCCTCGACGGTGGCGGTCTCCGGGACGTTGACCGTCTTGGAGATCGCACCAGACAGGAACGGCTGGGCCGCGGCCATCATGCGGACGTGGCCCATCGGGGAGATGGAGCGCTCGCCCATGGCGCAGTCGAAGACCTCGTAGTGCTCCAGCTTGAGGCCGGGGGCGTCGACGACGTTGCCGTGGTCGGCGATGTGGGCGACGATCGCCTCGACCTGCTCGGGCTGGTAGCCGAGCCGCTTCAGCGCCTTGGGGACCGTGTTGTTCACGATCTGCATGGAGCCGCCGCCGACCAGCTTCTTGAACTTGACGAGCGCCAGGTCCGGCTCGACGCCGGTGGTGTCGCAGTCCATCATCAGGCCGATGGTGCCGGTCGGGGCCAGCACCGACGCCTGGGCGTTGCGGAAGCCGTTCTTCTCGCCGAGGCGCAGCACGTCCTGCCACGCCTCGGTCGCCGCGGCCCACACCGGGGTGTCCAGGTCGTCCATGCGCACCGCGACGCCGTTGGCGTCGGAGTGCTGCTTCATGACGCGCTTGTGGGCGTCGGCGTTGCGGGCGTAGCCGTCGTACGGGCCGACGACCGAGGCCAGCTCGGCGGAGCGCTTGTAGGAGGTGCCGGTCATCAGCGAGGTGATGGCACCGGCCAGCGCGCGGCCGCCGTCGGAGTCGTAGGCGTGACCGGTGGCCATCAGCAGCGCGCCGAGGTTGGCGTAGCCGATGCCCAGCTGGCGGAAGGCGCGGGTGGTCTCACCGATCTTCTCGGTGGGGAAGTCCGCGAAGCAGATCGAGATGTCCATGGCCGTGATGACCAGCTCGACGACCTTGGCGAACCGCGCGGCGTCGAAGGACTGGTTGCCCTTGTCGTCGTCGCGGAGGAACTTCAGGAGGTTGAGCGAGGCGAGGTTGCACGAGGAGTTGTCCAGGTGCATGTACTCGCTGCACGGGTTGGACGCGGTGATCCGGCCCGTCTCCGGCGAGGTGTGCCAGTGGTTGATGGTGTCGTCGTACTGGATGCCGGGGTCGGCGCAGGCCCAGGCGGCCTCGGCCATCTTGCGGAACAGGCCCTTGGCGTCGACCTCCTCGATGACCTCGCCGCTCATCCGGCCGCGCAGGCCGAACTTCGAGCCGGTCTCGACGGCCTTCATGAACTCGTCGTTCACGCGGACCGAGTTGTTGGCGTTCTGGTACTGGACGGACGTGATGTCGTCGCCGCCCAGGTCCATGTCGAAGCCCGCGTCGCGCAGCGCGCGGATCTTCTCCTCTTCCTTGACCTTGGTCTCGATGAACGCCTCGACGTCGGGGTGGTCGACGTCCAGGACGACCATCTTGGCCGCGCGGCGGGTGGCACCGCCCGACTTGATGGTGCCGGCGGAGGCGTCGGCGCCGCGCATGAAGGAGACCGGGCCGGAGGCGTTGCCGCCGGAGGACAGCAGCTCCTTGGAGGAGCGGATGCGGGAGAGGTTCAGGCCGGCGCCGGAGCCGCCCTTGAAGATCATCCCCTCTTCCTTGTACCAGTCCAGGATCGACTCCATGGAGTCGTCCACGGAGAGGATGAAGCAGGCGCTGACCTGCTGCGGCTGCTGGGTGCCGACGTTGAACCAGACCGGGGAGTTGAAGCTGAAGACCTGGTGGAGGAGGGCGTAGGCCAGCTCGTGCTCGAAGATCTCGGCGTCGTCCGCGGAGGCGAAGTAGCCGTTGTCCTCGCCGCCCTTGCGGTACGTCTTGACCACGCGGTCGATGAGCTGCTTCAGGCTCGACTCGCGGGCCGGGGAGCCCACCGCACCGCGGAAGTACTTGCTCGTGACGATGTTGACCGCGTTCACCGACCAGAACTCGGGGAACTCGACGCCACGCTGCTCGAAGTTGACCGAGCCGTCGCGCCAGTTGGTCATGACGACGTCACGGCGCGCCCACTCAACCTCGTCGTACGGATGCACGCCGGGGGTGGTGTGGATGCGCTCGATGCGCAGACCCTTGCTCGCCTTGCTGCCCTTGGCGCGGGAGCCTCGTGCCGGGCCGCTCGTCGTCTCTGTCATTCCGCCTCCCTATACGGGCAAACGCCCATATGTGCACACAAATTCCGTGGCACGGTGTATGTCTTGCCGGAACCGGGGCGCCCTGCTCTCGCCCCGGTTCAGGATTGGATGCGTGCCGAACTCAGTCGGCAGCCGTGGCGGGCACGGGAACGGCCGGGTCGCCGGCCTCCTCGTCACTCCCGCCGTGCGCGGGCGGCCCCTGCTCGCGCTGCTCACGCAGCTCGGCGATGGCCGCCTCGAAGTCTTCAAGCGAGTCGAACGCCCGGTAGACGGACGCGAAGCGCAGGTACGCGACGAGGTCGAGTTCCTGCAGCGGGCCCAGTATGGCGAGCCCGACGTCATGGGTGGTCAGCTCGGCGCTGCCGGTGGCACGCACCGCCTCCTCGACCCGCTGGCCGAGCTTGGCGAGGGCGTCCTCGGTGACCGGCCGCCCCTGGCACGCCTTGCGCACCCCGGCGATGACCTTGGTGCGACTGAAGGGCTCGGTGACCCCGCTCCGCTTGATCACCATCAGCGACGCCGTCTCGACGGTCGTGAAACGGCGGGAGCAGTCGGGGCACTGGCGACGCCGACGGATCGACGTCCCGTCGTCCGTGGTGCGACTGTCGACGACCCGGCTGTCCGGGTGCCTGCAGAAGGGGCAGTGCATGGCTCCACCCTCCTCACCCTCGGAAACGGACGCACGCCAAAGAGAACCGGCGTACGGCGACTGACCTCCGGCCGGTCCGTACGGGCCCTTCGGAGCAGCCACAAGCATAGGCGATCCTTGGGGCCCGACAGACCCGACACCACAACTTGTAGGAGGCCGAACGCATCTAAGCACTACATGTGGTGTCGGGGCGCTTATATCTGCCTACCGCGTGTCGCGGCGGCGGCGGGCCGGCGGGCCGTCCACGAGAGTACGGGAAGCCACCCGGCGCGGGGACCGGAGGGGCGGGGATGACACAATCGGCGAGGCCGCGGAGAAGCTCCGCCGCGGTGCCGCTCGCCGCTATTCGGGACGGGTTCCGGCCGGCATTCCGCAGTGGATTCCGGACGGGAATCCGGGGCAGGACGTCCCGGAGGCCCGAATTGCCATTCGGCCATACACCTCGCTGCTTGATCAGGTCAGCCAATCGCGGAATTTTTCACTCGAACGTGTGTTTGGCGCAACCTTTCGAAAGCAACTACCGTTGGCTAACTAGGGAGAACATTTCGAGAGGGGCCGACGTGACCACCACCGCAGACAGCGCGACCATCACCGCACAAAGCCACTCCCCGAGCCGATTCGAGCAACCGCAAAGGGCACCGCGGCCGATGGACGACACCACGTCGGACTCCGAAGAGCACAAGCCGACTCGCTCGCTCCCGGGGCGCCCCCCGGGTATTCGCGCCGACAGTTCCGGACTCACCGACCGCCAGCGCCGCGTGATCGAAGTGATCCGGGATTCGGTGCAGCGGCGCGGATATCCACCGTCGATGCGGGAGATCGGGCAGGCCGTCGGGCTCTCCAGCACGTCGTCCGTCGCCCACCAGCTGATGGCGCTGGAGCGGAAGGGCTTCCTCCGCCGCGACCCGCACCGCCCGCGGGCGTACGAGGTGCGCGCCTCGGACCAGTCCACGAGCGCGGCGACCGAGACCGCCGGCAAGCCCGCGGCGTCCTACGTCCCGCTGGTCGGCCGGATCGCGGCCGGCGGCCCGATCCTCGCCGAGGAGTCCGTCGAGGACGTCTTCCCCCTCCCCCGCCAGTTGGTCGGCGACGGTGAGCTGTTCGTGCTGAAGGTCGTCGGCGACTCCATGATCGAGGCCGCGATCTGCGACGGCGACTGGGTCACCGTCCGCCGCCAGCCGGTCGCCGAGAACGGCGACATCGTCGCCGCGATGCTCGACGGCGAGGCGACCGTCAAGCGCTTCAAGCGCGAGGACGGCCACGTCTGGCTGCTGCCGCACAACGCCGCGTACCAGCCCATCCCCGGTGACGAGGCGACGATCCTCGGCAAGGTGGTCGCGGTGCTGCGCCGGGTCTGACCGCCCGGCCCCCACGACCGAGCCCCGGGACGGAACCACTGCGCCGGTTCCGTCCCGGGGCTCTGCGCTGTCCCGACGGGCCCGCTACTCCCCCGCCGCGTCCTCGCCCACGGCGGCCTTGGCCGCCTGGTCGATGCGGGCCAGTGAACCGCGGACCAGATTGCGGTCGGTGGTGTACCAGAAGTCCGGCATGGACTTGCGGAGGAAGGAGCCGTAGCGGGCCCGCTCCACTCGCGGGTCCAGCACCGCCACCACGCCGCGGTCCCCCGTGGCCCGCACCAGACGGCCCGCCCCCTGGGCCATCAACAGCGCGGCATGGGTCGCCGCGACCGCCATGAAGCCGTTGCCGCCGGCCTCCTCCACCGACTTCTGCCGGGCGCTCATCAACGGATCGTCCGGCCGCGGGAAGGGCACCCGGTCCATGACCACCAGCTGGCAGTTCGGCCCCGGCACGTCCACGCCCTGCCACAGCGACAGGGTCCCGAACAGGCACGTCCTGGCGTCCGCCGCGAACGTCCGGATCAGCTCGCCGAGGGTCTCCTCGCCCTGGAGCAGGACCGGGACGTCGAGCCGGCCGCGCATCGCCTCCGCCGCGGCCTGGGCGCCCCGCATCGACGAGAAGAGCCCCAGCGTCCGACCGCCGGCCGCCTCGATCAGCTCGGCGAGTTCGTCGAGCATGTCGTCGCGGCTGCCCTCCCGGCCGGGCTGGGCGAGGTGCTTGGCGACGTAGAGGATGCCCTGCTTGCCGTAGTCGAAGGGCGAGCCGACGTCGAGGCCCTTCCACACCGGCTCGTCCTCGCGCGCGGTGCCCTCCGGGCCCAGTCCCAGCGAGGCGGCCACGCCGTTGAAGTCACCGCCCAGCTTGAGGGTGGCGGAGGTCAGCACCACCGAACGGTCGGTGAAGAGCTTCTCCCGCAGCAGGCCGGAGACCGACAGCGGCGCCACCCGCAGCGACGCGCCGAACCGGTCGTGGCGCTCGTACCAGACCACGTCGTACTCGGAGCCGTTCACGATCCGCTCGGCGACGTCGTGGACGTTCTCCACCGCGGCCAGGGCCTGCTTGCGGACCGCGTCCTCGTCCTGGACGGACTTGTCGCGGGTCGAACCGAGGGCGACGATCACCGTGCGGGCCGCGTCCCGCAGCGCCATCAGGCAGTACCCCAGGTCCTCGGGGACCTCCTCCAGGCGGCCGGGCAGGGCCAGCTCCATCAGGCGCTCGAAGGTGTCCGAAGCGGTCTGGAGCTGATCGGCGACCTTCTCGTTGACCAACTTGGCGGCGCGGCGGACCGCCCGGCCGACCTGGCCGGGGGTGAGCTCGCCGGTGGCCACGCCGGTGACCCGGGAGACCAACTCGTGCGCCTCGTCGATGATCAGGACCTCGTGCTGCGGCAGGATCGGGGCGCCCTCGATGGCGTCGATCGCCAGCAGCGCGTGGTTGGTGATCACCACGTCGGCGAGTTTGGCCCGCTCCCGGGCCGCCTCGGCGAAGCACTCCGCGCCGTAGGCGCACTTCGAGGCGCCCAGGCACTCCCGGGAGGCGACCGAGACCTGGCCCCAGGCGCGGTCGGAGACGCCGGGGGTCAGGTCGTCGCGGTCGCCGGTCTCGGTCTCGTCCGCCCAGTCGCGCAGCCGCAGCAGGTCCTTGCCGAGCTTGCTGGTCGGCGTCGCCTGTTCGAAGACGTCGAAGAGGCCGTCCTCCTCTTCCTGCGGGACGCCCTCGTGGAGGCGGTGCAGGCAGAGGTAGTTCGAGCGGCCCTTGAGCATCGCGAACTGCGGCCGGCGACGCAGCTGGGGATGGAGCGCCTCGACCGTCCGCGGCAGATCGCGCTCGACGAGCTGGCGCTGGAGGGCCAAGGTGGCCGTGGCCACCACCACCCGCTCGCCGTGGGCCAGCGCCGGCACCAGATAGCCGAGGGACTTTCCGGTGCCGGTGCCGGCCTGGACCAGCAGGTGGGCCTGGTCGTCCACGGCGTCGGCGACAGCCTCGGCCATGGCCACCTGGCCGGGCCGCTCGGTGCCGCCGACGGCGGAGACGGCGGCGTGGAGCAGATCGGGGAGAGAGGGCTTCGTCATAGCGTCTGCAAGCCTACGCGGGACCACCGACAGCACGCGGCGGTCACGCGGCGTACAGGGGTCACGGACCGTACAGGGGATTGGGGACGGTGCCGTGGACGGCGGCGTGCGGGCGGTCGCGACGATCGCGGTAACCGTCCACGTGCAGCCGGTTGCGGTTCAGACACAGCCGCTCGATCTCCGGGGTGAGCAGGTCGAAGGTCTCCTGCCGCGCCTTGAGGCGCGGGAAGCGCTCGTGGTGGCGCAGGATCTCCGCCCGGACGAGCGACCAGAACTCCTCCTCGGGCACGCCCAGTTGGTCCTCGCACAGCGGCGCGAGGTAGCGGAAGACGCCGACGAAGAGGCCGGAGTGGATGAACTGGGTGAGGAACGCGGGGGGTTCGGTCAGCAGCACCGCCCGCACGTCGTCCGGCATGGCGTCGTGCTCGGGGAGCGGTTGGGCGCTGGTGTTCACGTCGTCGACGAAGTCCTTCATCGCCAGGCGGGTGGGGACGTCGTCCTCGTCGAAGACGACGATGGCGTTCTCGCCGTGCGGGGAGAAGACCGTGCCGTACTGGTAGAGGAAGTGCAGCAGCGGCGGCAGCAGGGCGGTGAACAGGTGGGCCAGCCAGGTCCGCGCGGGCAGGCCGGACCGGTGCACCAGCTCCGCGGTCAGCGCCCGGCCGGTCGGGTCGGTCTGGAGGAGGGAGGCCAGGGTGCGGGCCCGCTCCCCCGGGTCGAGGTGGTCGGCGAGCGGTTCCCGCCAGATGCAGCCGAGCAGTTCCTTGTACTGGTAGGGGACGCCGGGCAGCCGGTCGTAGAGGGGGTGCTCGACGGTGACGGAGGCGGTCTCGCCCAGCAGGATCACCCGGGTCTCGTCGCGCAGATACGTATCGCCGTCGCGCAGGCCGTGCACCCAGCTGGTGACGGCGGGGGCGGCGAGGGTGCGCTCGGTGGGCAGGCCGCGCCAGACCAGGGTGTTGAGGATGGACAGCGGGAGCTTGACGGTGCGGGCGTGGGGGCGGGTGAGGTTGAGGAAGGTGCGGATCGACTGCTGCGGGAGGCGGAGGTCGTCGTCGGCGGGGAGCGGGACGAGGGAGCCGTCGGCGAGCTGCGGGGCGAAGAGCGGGGCGATGGTCTCGTCCCACTGCCAGGGGTGGACGGGGAGGTAGAGGTAGTCGGCGGGGTCGTGGCCCGCGTCGGTGAGGGTGGTGGCGAAGGCGTGCCGGAGGGCGGGTGCGAGCTCCTCGCGGTAGAGGCGGTCGGGGGTGGCCAGGGCGGGGACGCCGCGGTAGTGGGCGAGGCTGCGGTGCGCGGCGAGCCAGGGCAGGCGCCGGGGGCTGCGGGCCTCGGGGGCCCAGGTCTCCGCGTCGGTCGCCGAGAAGCCGAGCCGGCCCTTGTTGGCGACGAGCCAGGGATGGCCGGTCTGGTGGCCTTCGAGGGCGGCGTAGTCGAGGTCGGCGAGTTCCGCGGCGCTCAGCGCGGTGGCGTCCAGGTGGGTGTCGGCGGCGAGGGTGGCGGTCAGTTCGCGGATGAGGTGGCCGGTGGTGTCGCCGGACAGGCCGAGGACGGTGTCATGGGCGTGGGTGAGGAAGCGCAGCGGGTCGGCGTGCGGGGTGATCGAGTGGGGGTCGATGCGCCAGTGGCCGTAGGAGCCCCTGCGGGCGGTGAAGCGGTAGGTGAGGTCGTCGGTGATCGGCAGGCGGTAGCGGGGGCTGCCGTCGGGGGCGGTGCCGTCGGGTTGCGGGGCCAGGATCTCCTCGTAGGCGAACTCCGCCAGGGTCTTGGCGAAGAGCCGGCGGGCGGCGCGCTGCCAGGCGTCGGACGCGGGACGTCCGGCGGGCGCGGGGGACGGGCCGGCGGCGGCCGGGCCGGGTCGGCCGGTGGGGACGGGGGGACGGGACACGGGAGACAAGGTGGGACTCCTCGGTACGGGACCGGCCCGGCACGTGCGGGGGACAACCGGGCCGGCGGGATGGATGGCGGACCGGACCGGGGCCGTCGACGGACGGCCCCGGGGTCAGAGCTGGTGGCGGTGGGCGCGGTCGCGGACCATCAGCGCCGCGCGCTTCTCCGGTAGGCGGATCTCCTCGGCGTAGCGGAAGCCGGCGCCCAGGAACGCCGCGACGGACGCGGTGTTGCGCAGGTCGGGTTCGGCGAGGACCCGGCCGCACCGGGGGCGCTGGTCGAGGACGAGGTCGGCGGTGACGCGCAGCAGCGCCGTGCCGAGGCCCCGGCCGCGGTCGCGGTCGGGCCCGATGAGCAGGTGGATGCCGGTGTCGTGCGGGCGGGCCGGGTAGTACCCGGCGAGGCGGTCCAGGTCGGCGCGGTAGATCTCCCAGTAGCTCATCGGGGCGCCGTCCAGGACGCCCAGACAGGGCACGCTGCGTCCGTCGCCGGCCAGTTGGGGACGCAGGTGGGCGGCGGTGATCTCCGAGGAGCCGGCCAACTCCCAGAAGGCGGCGACGGCGGGGTCGTTCATCCAGGCGGCGATCCGGTCGAGGTCGCGGTCCGGGTCCACGGGGACGAGGGCGAACGGCCCGGCGGGGGTGTCGGCCGGCGGCCAGTGGGCGAGGTCGTCCAGCAGCGGGCCCGCGGCCGGGATGGTGGCAGCGGGCGGCAGCGCGCCGGGGTCGGGCGCGGGCGGGTCGCCGAGGGTGTCGTCCGGCGCGGGGGTGAGGCCGGATTCGAGGGGTGACACGTGACGCACTCCTGTGGGGCTGGGTCGACGGGGACGACGGGGCCTAGGGCGCGAGCGGATTGGACAGGGTGACGTAGACGGATTGGGTGTCGACCGGGCCGACGAGTTCGTCCAGGCCGTGCAGGCGGGTCGCGAGGTTGGCCTTGCAGCGCAGCGTGCGAGCGGAGAGCAGCCGCTCCGGCAGCGTCGAGCGGTGGGCCCGGGGGGCCGCAGCGGCGTCGACGAGGAACCGCCGGAAGGCGGCGAGCAGGACCTCCTCGCGGATCAGGCGGGCCGCGCCGAACGCCCCGATGAGCCCGAAGACGTTGTTGATGCCGAGGTAGTAGGCGAAGCGCTCGTCGGTGACGTCGTCGGCGACGAAGGTGTCGCTGGCGGTGCCGACGCCGGGCAGTCGGCGCTCCAACTCGGCGCGGCGGGAGGCCCGGAAGTAGTAGCCCTGGTTGTCGCGGTAGCGGCCGCCGGCCGGCCAGCCGTCGGCGTCCAGCAGGACCAGGGTGTTCTGCTGATGGGCCTCCAGGGCGACGCCGGCCGTGCCGTCGAGCCAGAGGACGGGCCGGACGACGGTTTCGAGGTAGCGCAGGAACCACTCGATGGCCACCGGCCCGGCCGGCCGGCCGGTGCGGGAGCTGAGCGCGCCGACCACGCTCTCCAGGCGCGAGCGCATCGCGCCGTGGCCCGGCCAGGGGCGCGGGGCGGTGAGCCCGGCGATGCAGACGGCGTCCTCGGCGGGGCCGAAGGGCTGGTGGCGGATGACGACGTCGAGGCCCTGGACGGGGGTGCCGTCCGGTCCGTCGACGGCGAGGTACGCGGGGTCGCGGACGACGTCGAAGCCGGGCGTGCCGGGGAAGGCGGCCCGCCACTGCGCGGCCAGGCCGGTGCGCAGCAGCCGGTGGACCTCGACGCCGCGGAGCAGTTCCTTGCGGAGGTTCTCCCGGCGGGAGTTGGTGATGCGCAGTCCCAGGGAGAGCTTGAGCATCGCGGGTGCGCCGGGGCGGCAGACGGTGCGGACGGAGGAGGTGGGGTACCAGTGGGGTCCGTGCGGGCCGAGGTCGTGCAGCAGTCCGGCGGCGCGCAGGGCCGCGGTCTCGGGGCGGGCGGCGAGGTCCCGGGCCTGCCAGGGGTGCAGCGGCAGCGGCACGGTGCCGTCGGGCAACGGCAGCCCTTCGCCGGCGAGTTCGGCGGCGAGTTGGGCGGCCGGGACGGTGCGGCCGCGCTCGGTCCAGGCGGAGTCGGTGGCGACCGCGGAGGGGTGCACGGCCATCCAGTGCAGCGGGAAGGCGCCGCGGAGTTCGGGCGAGTAGGCGTGGGTCTCGGCTTCGGTGAGGCCCTCGCGGCTCTTGGGCGTGGGGTGCAGGGGGTGGCCCAGCAGGAGCGACTGCTCGGCTTCGAGGAAGCGGGAGCCCTGGTCCGCGGCGGGGTGGGCGCGCCGGTCGGCGATGAACAGGGCGGTGGTGCGGACGGAGTTGGCGACCCGGCCGACGAGTTCGGCGCCGTCGCCGTCCGGGGCCTGCGGGGCGTCGTCGTCGGCGGGCGGCCCGTCGCCGTCGGCGACCCGGTGCTCGCCGCCGTCGGAGGCCCGTCGGTCACCGTGGTGCGCGGCCTCGCGGCGCAGGAGGGCGGCGAGGGTGACGGCGTCCAGCGGGGCGGAGCCGGGCGGGGTGCCTTCGAGGGTGGGGGCGCCCAGGCGGTGCCAGCCGGTGGGTGACCAGTAGCGGACGGGGATGTGCAGGGCGGCGGCGCTGGCGTGCAGGGCCAGGCGCAGCCGGCCGGCGGCCGGGCGGGGCGTGCCGTGCTCGCGGAGCCAGCAGCGGAGCAGGTTCTCGATGCCGGCGGCGTCGGCGGCGGCGGCCGGGTCGGGGTGGTCGAGGGGGTCGGCGTCGGGGTGGCGCACGGGGTCGTACGGGTCGGGCTCGCGGTGGTCGGCGGCGGGGGTCTGCTGGTGGCAGGTGTCGTCGCCGGGGCGGCGCTGTTGACGGGGGACGGACTCGATGAGGCCGGCGCCCGGGTGGTGGGCGGGGAATCGTTCGGTCGCCTGGGTGCCGTCGGGACCGGGGCGTTCGTTCATGCGGGGGTGCCTCGCAGGGTGGTGGGTGGCGAGCCCAGGGGCCCGGGAGTGGCGCGGACGGCCGCCGCGATGGCGTCGGCGAGGCGGTCGAGGACCGCGTCCGCCTGTTCGTCGGTGAGGGTCAGGGGCGGCAGCAGGCGAATGACGGCGGAGTGCCGGCCGCCGAGTTCGACGATCAGGCCGCGGTCCAGGCAGGCCCGTTGGACGGCGGCGGCGAGGGCCGGGTCGGCGGGTCGGGCGCCCAGGGCGTCGGCGGCGCCGTCCCGGTCGACGATCTCGACGCCGAGCATCAGGCCGCGGCCGCGGACGTCACCGATGCAGTCGTGGGCGGCGGCGAGGTCGCGGAGCCGGCCGAGCATCGTGGCGCCGAGCTCGGCGGCGCGGGCGGCGAGGCCGTTGCGGCGGACGTAGGCGAGGGTGGCGGTGCCGGCGGCCATGGCGAGTTGGTTGCCGCGGAAGGTGCCGGCGTGCGCGCCGGGGCGCCAGGCGTCCAGTTCCTCGCGGTAGACGATGACGGCGAGCGGGAGGCTGCCGCCGATGGCCTTGGAGAGCACCAGGACGTCGGGCACGATGCCACTCTGTTCGACGGCCCAGAAGGTGCCGGTGCGGCCGACGCCGGTCTGCACCTCGTCGACGATGAGCGGGACGTCGCGGGCGGCGGTGAGCTCCCGCATCCGGCGCAGCCAGCCGACCGGCGCGGGGATCACGCCGCCCTCGCCCTGGACCGGTTCGAGGATCATCCCGGCGGGCCGGGGCACCCCGCCCTTGGGGTCGTCGAGGAGGTTCTCGGTGAAGCGCGCGGAGAGTTCGGCGCCGTGCTCGCCGCCGACGCCGAAGGGGCAGCGGTAGGCGTACGGGTAGGGCAGCCGGGTCACGCCGGGGTGGCGGGCGCCCCCGGAGGCGGCCAGGGCGTCCGCGGTCATGCCGTGGTAGGCGCCGGAGAAGGCCGCCAGGCCGTCCCGTCCGGTGGCGGTGCGGACGAGGGTGAAGGCGGCCTCGACGGCGTCGGTACCGGCCGGGCCGCAGAACTGGATCCGTCCCTTTTCGGCCAACTCGCCGGGCAGGGTGGCGAACAGCTCGGTGGTGAAGGCGTCCTTGACCGGGGTGGCCAGGTCGAGGACGTGCAGCGGCGCGCCGGAGTCGAGGACGGCGCGGACGGCTTCCAGGACCACGGGGTGGTTGTGGCCCAGGGCCAGGGTGCCGGCTCCGGAGAGGCAGTCGAGGTAGCGCCGGCCGTCGGCGCCCTCGATGGTCAGCCCGCGGGCGCGCACCGGGACGATCGGCAGCGAGCGCGCGTAGGTGCGGGCGGCGGACTCACGCAGGGCCTGGCGGCGCAGGATCCCCTCGTGGGCCGGCGGCACGGCCGCCGGCACGGATTCGGTCAACGCCACGGCAGTTGTGTCCTCCTGCTGGTGAACGGCTGGTATACCGCGCGGGCCCGACCGGCGGCCCGGCCGTCCCCCGTACGTACCAACGACGCCGGCCGCACGGGAACACGGCCGACGGCAAGATCCTTGCCGGCCGGGAACCGGGGCCCCGGGTACCGCCGTCCCTGCGAACACCGGCATAGTGGGGGGCTGCACCCGGATCTTGCGGTTCATGACAAGGCCCTGACCGGGGCACCGCTCACGAGCCCTACCGGCTCCGTCCGTTTGACACAGGGGGAGAACCACCCATGCGATCGATACGTCGGCCCGTGCTGGCCGCCGCCGCCCTCACCGCCGTGGTGGCGCTCACCGCGACGGGCTGCGGGCCCTCGGGCGACAACGCGGACGCCAAGCCGTCCGAGTCGGCCCAGGACACCGCGGGCGGAGGTGCGATCAAGATCCCCAAGGAGCTCCAGGACAAGCTCAAGGAACACGGCGTCGACCTGGACAAGTGGAAGAACGGCGAGTGGAAGAACTGGGACAAGGACACCTGGCTCCGCGAGGCCGGCGAGTTCATCAACCCGGTCATCAAGAACTTCTGGAACCCGGACAAGATCGGTAAGGTCAAGCCCCCGCAGGACCCGAGCAAGATCTCGGACATCACCGAGGACCAGGGCAAGACGGACCCGGAGCCGACCGCGGTGCCCGCGCAGGCGGTCAAGACCCCGTACACCTCCACCGCGCCGGGCGTCGGCCTGCTGCTCTTCAGCACGCCGCAGGGTGAGTCCCGTTGCTCCGCCACCGTCGTCAAGGACCCGGCGCACCCGGGCAAGTCCAACCTCGTGTGGACTGCTGCGCACTGCGTGCACGCCGGCAAGAACGGCGGTTGGTACCGGAACATGATGTTCGTCCCGAACTTCAACCGGACCGGCGTCTCGGCCGCCCAGATGAAGACCACGCCCTACGAGGACCGGGTCCCGTCGGGCAAGTGGTGGGCGGACGACATGGCGACGACCAAGGAGTGGATCGCCGGCGGCGGCGCCGTTCCGGGCGTGCCGATGGCCCCGTACGACTTCGCGCTGATGCACGTGAAGCCGGAGGAGAGCACCGGCGGCAAGTCGCTGGAGGAGATGGCCGGCGGCGCGTACGCGGTGGACTTCGGCGCCCCGGCGATGTCGAAGATCCCGAGCCTGACGGCGCAGGGCTACCCGGCCGAGGCCCCGTTCGACGGTGCGGCGCAGCAGTCCTGCACCGACAAGCCCAGCCGGCTGACGATGGACGCCAAGAAGCCGACGATGTACCGGATCGGCTGCACCATGACCGGCGGTTCGTCCGGTGGCCCCTGGTTCATCAAGGGCTCCGACGGTCAGCCGGTGCTGATCTCGAACACCTCGATGGGGCCGCGTCCGGCCCAGTGGCTGGCCGGTCCGCACCTGGGCACCGAGGCCAAGTCGATCTTCGACGCGATGAGCAAGAAGTGGGCCAACCAGCAGTAGGGACCCACTAGGTGGCGCCGGGTCACGGCGCCACCCCGCCGCGCGGTCCGCTCCGCTCGGCGCACGACGAAGGCCCGCCCCCGATGATCCGGGGGCGGGCCTTCGTCACGTGCGCGTGGCGGTGCGCTCCGCGGCCGTCAACCGGCCGTCAGGCAGCCGTCAGGCAGCCGTCAGGCAGCCGGGGCGAACGACCGGAATTCGGCGGCCAGTTCCTCGTGGACGCGAGCCTTGAGGACCGTGCCGTCGGCGGTGTGCTCCTCGGAGAGGACCTCGCCCTCGGCGTGCGCCCGGGACACCAGGGCACCCTGGGTGTAGGGCACCAGCACCTCGATCTCGACCTGCGGGCGCGGGAGTTCCTCATCGAGCAGGGTCAACAGCTCGGTGATGCCCTCGCCGGTGCGGGCGGAGACCACCAGGGCGCGCTTCTCCTGGCGCAGCAGCCGCTGGAGCGTCAACGGGTCGGCCGCGTCGGCCTTGTTGACCACGACGATCTCGGGCACCTCGGTGGCGCCCACGTCGCGGATCACCTCGCGGACCGCCGCCAGCTGCTCCTCCGGCACCGGGTGCGAGCCGTCGACCACGTGCAGGATGAGGTCGGCGTCGGCGACCTCCTCCATGGTGGAGCGGAACGCCTCGACGAGGTGGTGCGGCAGGTGGCGGACGAAGCCGACGGTGTCGGCGAGGGTGTAGAGCCGCCCGCTGGGGGTCTCGGCCCGCCGGACCGTCGGGTCCAGGGTGGCGAACAGGGCGTTCTCCACCAGGACGCCGGCGCCGGTGAGGCGGTTGAGCAGGGAGGACTTGCCGGCGTTGGTGTAGCCGGCGATGGCGACCGAGGGGACCTTGTTGCGCCGGCGCTCCTGGCGCTTGACGTCCCGGCCGGTCTTCATCTCCGCGATCTCCCGGCGCATCTTCGCCATCTTCTCGCGGATCCGCCGCCGGTCCGTCTCGATCTTGGTCTCACCGGGACCACGGGTGGCCATGCCGCCGCCCGCCGAACCGGAGCCGCCGCCACCCATCTGCCGGGACAGCGACTGGCCCCAACCACGGAGCCTGGGCAGCATGTACTGCATCTGTGCCAGCGAGACCTGCGCCTTGCCCTCCCGGGACTTGGCGTGCTGGGCGAAGATGTCGAGGATCAGGGCGGTCCGGTCGACCACCTTGACCTTGACGACGTCCTCCAGGTGGATCAGCTGGCCCGGGGAGAGCTCACCGTCGCAGACCACGGTGTCGGCCCCGGATTCGAGGACGATGTCACGCAGCTCCAGGGCCTTGCCGGAGCCGATGTAGGTGGCCGGGTCCGGCTTGTCGCGGCGCTGGATGACGCCGTCGAGCACCATCGCACCGGCGGTCTCGGCCAGCGCGGCCAGCTCGGCGAGGGAGTTCTCCGCCTCCTGCACCGTCCCGGACGTCCAGACGCCGACCAGCACCACGCGCTCCAGGCGCAGCTGTCGGTACTCGACCTCGGTGACGTCCTCGAGCTCGGTGGAGAGCCCGGCGACGCGGCGCAGTGCCGCGCGTGCGGAGCGGTCGTACTGGTCGCCGTCGCGCTCCCCGTCGATCTCGTGGCTCCAGGCGACGTCCTCTTCCATCAGGGCGTCGGCCCGAAGGCTCTCGGGGAGGCGCTGCCGGTCCTGCGGAAGGGAAGAAGAGGAGGTCATTTGATCCTTTGTGTCGTTGGGAGCCCCCGGGGACCGGTCGGTCCCGCCGGGACTGGTTGACTGTGCCGTTCGCTGTGTCAACGTCCGGGCCGGCCCGGAGATTCCCGGGCGTCGACCCGGGCCGACCGGATGATGGTCGCACGGCCGGGAGACGGGCGTCACGCGGGTTTTCCGGTGCTTTCGGCGGGGTTCCCGTGCGGGCCCGGCGGCTCCCGCACGGGCCGCGGGGCGCCCGCCCCGACCGCGGTCACGCCTTGTGGAGGTGCGGCGCACCCGGCGTGACGGCGACCCGCGGCGCCGGTTGCGGCGTCTTGCCGTCCGCCGCGGCCTGCTTGGCCGCCTGCGGCTTCCACTCGGGGTGTCCGGGCATCGGCGGGGTCTTGGCCCCGTAGAGCCACTCCCAGAAGAAGCCGGAGAGGTTGTGGCCGTAGATGTCGGAGGCCAGCGAGATGAAGTCGGCGGTGCCGGCCGAACCGTCGTGGTGTTTGGCCACCCACTCCCGTTCCAGACGGTCGAAGCCGGCCTTGCCCATCTTGTGCTGCAGGGCGTACAGGACCAGGGCGCTGCCGTCGTAGATCACCGGCCGGAAGATGCCGATCTTGCGGCCCTGGTCGGGGAGCTTGGGCAGGGCCGGCGGGCCACCCTCCGCGCGCCACCCGTCGGACGCCTGGTAGGCCCGCTGCATCCGGGCTTCCAGGGAGGCCCGCGGGCCGCCCTTCTCCTGGGCGTAGAGCGCCTCGTACCAGGTGGCGTGGGCCTCGTTGAGCCAGACGTCGGACCACCGGCGGGGGCTGACGCTGTCGCCGAACCACTGGTGGGACAGCTCGTGCACCATCACCGACTCCACGTACCAGTCCGGCACTTGGGTGGTGGTGAACAGCCGCTTCTCGAAGAGCGAGAGCGTCTGCGTCTCCAGCTCGAAGCCGGTGCTGGCGTCGGCCATCAGCACCCCGTACGTCTCGAACGGGTACGGGCCGACCTTCTGCTCCATCCAGGCCACCTGGTCCGGCGTCTTGGCGAGCCAGCGGGCGAGCGCGCCGCGGGAGCCGGCCGGGACGACGTCGCGCAGCGGCAGCCCGTGCGGACCGCGGTGCGTCACCACGCTGGAGCGGCCGATGGACACCTGCGCGAGTTCGGTGGCCATGGGGTGGGCGGTGCGGTAGGTCCAGGTGCGGCGCGGGCCACGGGTGCCCTCGCCGACGGGCAGCCCGTTGGCGACGACCGTCAGCCCCTGGGGGGCGGTGACGTGGAAGGTGAAGTAGGCCTTGTCGGACGGGTGGTCGTTGCAGGGGAAGACCCGGTGGGCGGCGTCGGCCTGATTGGCCATCGCCAGTCCGTCGGTGGTGCGGATCCAGCCGCCGTTGCCCTTGCCGCGCGGGTCGCTGGTGTGGTGGACGACGATGCGGAGCTTCTGCCCGGGGGTGATGTGCGCGGCCGGGGTGAGCACGAGGTCCTCGCCGGCCTGTTGGTGCGCGGCGGGCCGGCCGTCGATCTGGACGGAGCGCACGGCGCCGTCGGCGAAGTCGAGGTTGAGTTGTTCGAGGGTGGCGGTGGCCTCGGCGTTGATCACGGTGACCGCGTCGATCGGGCGGTCGTTGTGGCCCGAGTAGTCGAGGGAGATGTCGTACGAGGTGACGTGGTAGCCGGGGTTGCCGAGGAAGGGGAAGAGGCGGTCGCCGATGCCCTGCGGTTCGGCGGGCTGCGGGGCGGCCGCGGCGACGGTGGCGGCGATCGCGAGGCCGAGGGCGGCGACCCGGCGGGGCGTCCGGCCGTGGCGGGCGCCGGGGCGCCGGCCGGCGGTGGCGTCCGCGGAACGGTCGGTGGTGCGGTCAAAAGCGGTCCCGTCGGGCTCGCGGGACGGGCGGCGCAAGGGAAGCGACATGGGCTACCGCTATCAGCGCGGCCCGCCCGCCCGTGGACGGCACGTCAGCACGGCACCCGAACGAGCGGCACCTCGGCCATCCGGCTTGCGCCCGCGCGCCGGATCTGACCCCGGTCCTGCCCGCGGGTGTCCGGGGGCTAGGAACGCACCGTCGTGGTGGCCCGGACCACGTCGAAGACGCCCGGTACGTCGCGCATCGCGCGCATCAGGGAGGGCAGGCCGGCGGCGTTGGGCAGGTGGAGGGTGTAGGTGTGCCGGACCAGTTGCTCGTGCGGGGGTTCGACGGCAGCGGAGACCACGGCGGCGCCCTGGGCGGCGATCGCCTCGGTCAGGTCGGGCAGCAGGTGCGGCCGGCTGAACGCCTCGGCCAGCAGCGTCACCCGGCAGCCGGGGCCGCCCGGGCCGGCGCCGCGCCAGCGCACCCCGACCGGTTGCCGCCCCATCGCCGCCATCCTGGCCACCGCGGGGCACAGGGCGCGGTGGACGGTGACCGCGCCGCCGCGGACCGCGAAGCCGGTGACGGTGTCCGGCGGCACCGGCGTGCAGCAGCCGGCCAGGCGGACGGCCGCGCCGGGCAGGTCGGCCACCGCGAGGCCGGAGGCGGTGGCGGCGTGGTCCGGGCCGGTGAGCCGCCCGCCGCGCCCGCCGGCCGGCACCCGACGGCGTTCGGTGCGGCGGCCGGCGGGCGTGGCGGGCGGCTCGCCGGTGTCCTGTGGGCGGGCCAGCCATCGGGAGATGGCGAGCCGGGCGGCGGGGGTGCGCGCGTGGTCGAGCCACTGCGGCGAGGGGCCGGCGGAGTCCTGGGCCATCAGCAGGTGGAGGCTGTCGCCGTCCCGCAGGACGGTGCCGAGGGTGACCAGGCGGCCGTTGACGCGGGCGCCGATGCAGCCGTGCCCCGCGTCGCCGTGCCGGGCGTAGGCCGCGTCCACGCAACTCGCCCCGGCGGGCAGTCCGATCGTGCCGCCGGGGTCGTCCGCGGCGGCGCCGGTGCAGAAGACGGTGATCTCGCCCTCCTGGGCGAGGTCGTCGCGGAGCGAGGTCCAGAAGGTGTCCGGATCGGGGGTGGTGCGCTGCCAGGTCAGCAGCCGGTCGAGCCAGCCGGGGCGGGTCGGGTCGGCCCGCTCGCCCTCGGGGGCGTCGGCGCCGTCGGTGGGGACGTGCGGATCGCCCAGGGCGATCACCCCGGCCTCGGCGACCCGGTGCATGCGGTGGGTGCGGATCAGGGTTTCGGCGACGTCGCCGGTCTCGCCGCTGATGGCGGTGTGCAGCGACTGGTAGAGGTTGAACTTGGGGGTCGCGATGAAGTCCTTGAACTCCGAGACCACCGGGGTGAAGCAGGTGTGCAGTTCGCCGAGGACGGCGTAGCAGTCGGCGTCCTCGGCGACCAGGACCAGCAGGCGCCCCAGGTCCGCGGCGGTGAGCCGGCCGCGGGCCAGCAGGACCCGGTGCACGGAGACGAAGTGCCGCGGTCGGACGAGGACTTGGGCCTCGATGCCGGCGTCGGCGAGGATCGCGCGGGCCCGGGCGGCGAGCGCGGCGAGCGGGTCGGGGCGGCCGGCGTACGAGGCGACGAGGTGCCGGGTCGCGGTGTACTCCTCGGGGTGCAGGACCGCGAAGACCATGTCCTCCAGCTCGGTCTTGAGCGCCTGGACGCCGAGGCGCTCGGCGAGCGGGATCAGCACGTCCCGGGTGACCCCGGCGATCCGGGCCTGCTTCTCCGGGCGCATCACGCCGAGGGTGCGCATGTTGTGCAGCCGGTCGGCGAGTTTGATGGACATCACCCGGACGTCGTTGCCGGTGGCGACGAGCATCTTGCGGAAGGTCTCCGGCTCGGCGGCGGCGCCGTAGTCGACCTTCTCCAGTTTGGTGACGCCGTCGACCAGGTAGCAGACCTCGGCGCCGAACTCCGTGCGCACCTGGTCGAGGGTCATGTCGGTGTCCTCGACGGTGTCGTGGAGCAGGGAGGCGGTCAACGTGGTGGTTTCCGCGCCGAGTTCGGCGAGGATCAGGGTCACCGCGAGCGGGTGGGTGATGTACGGCTCGCCGCTCTTGCGCGTCTGACCGCGGTGCGAGGACTCGGCGCGCTGGTACGCCTTGCTGAGGATGTCCAGGTCGGCGTCGGGGTGGTGGCGGCGGTGCACCTTGGCGACGTGTTCCAGGGCGTCCGGGAGGCCGTCGCGGGCGGCCGGGCCGAGGAGGGCGGCACGGCCGATGCGGCGCAGCCCCCGGAGCGCCGGCCGGGGGCGGCCGCGCCTGCGATCCGCTGCTTCAGGGTTTCCAGGATTCGTGGCCTCTGCGCTCATGGGCACCTCCGGCGGCGTCGACCGGCGGTGGGAGGCCGTCAGTTCGGGCGCCCGGGCCGGTGCTTGATGCTACCGAGCCCATCACGCAGCGCTGTCCACCTCTCGCTCAGCGTGAAACGGATCACCCATTCGAGGGAAGTTTCTGGCCGGAATCGTTTCTCCTCGCCGAAACCGTTTCCCCTGGTCGAGGGGCGTGCTCCGGCGCTCGCGGCCCGTACCCGTCAGCCGGCGAGTGCGCCCGCCAGCCACTCCGGTGCGAAGGTGCCCTCGGCGACGATCACGGCCGGCCCGGTCATCTCGACCGTGCCGTCCGGCAGCTCGGTGATGGTCAGGCTGCCGCCGAGGACGTCGACGGTGTACGTGACCGGGGTGCCGGTCGCGGCCGGGTCCAGGCCGTCCCGGCGGGCGGTGGCGACGGCCACCGCGCAGGCGCCGGTGCCGCAGGAACGGGTCTCGCCGGAGCCGCGCTCGTGGACCCGCATCGCCACGTGGCGCGGTCCGCGGTCCACGACGAACTCGATGTTGACGCCGTGCGGGTAGACCGCGGCCGGGCTGAACTGCGGTTGTGCGCGCAGCTCCCCGGCGTGCGCCAGGTCCTCGACGAACGCGACGGCGTGCGGATTGCCCATGTTGACGTTGCGGGCCGGCCAACTGCGCCCGTCGACCTCGACCACCACGCCGTCCTCGGGGAGCGCGGCGCGCCCCATGGCGACGGTGACGTCACCGGTCTTGGCGAGGTGCACGCGGAGCACTCCGGCGCGGGTGGCGATCGCCACGTCGCCGGCCTCGACCAGCTCGGCGTGCAGGAGGTAGCGGGCGAAGACCCGCAGGCCGTTGCCGCACATCTCGGCGATCGAGCCGTCGCCGTTGCGGTAGTCCATGAACCACTCGGCCTCGTCGGCCAGCGCCCGCGCGTCGGGGTGCGCGGCGGACCGCACCACGTGCAGCAGTCCGTCGCCGCCCACTCCGGCACGGCGGTCGCAGATCCGGGCGACGGCGGTCGCGGGCAGGTCGAGCCGGCCGTCCGGATCCGGGACGATCACGAAGTCGTTCTCGGTGCCGTGGCCCTTGAGGAAGGCGATGCGCTGCGTGCTGGTCACCCCTGAATCCTACGGCCAGCGCGGCGCGCCGGCCGGACGGGGCGGGGCCCGGCGACGGACCGGGCCGCGGGCCTCAGCGGAGGCGGGCCACCCGCCAGATGGCCAGCGCCGCGAGGACGGCGACCACGGCGGCGTAGAGGAGGACCACCCGCCAGTCCGCGCGGCGGCCGGAACCGCGGACCGGCAGGCCGGGCCAGGTGTGGCCGACCCGGCGGGCCGCCATCATGCCGGTGCCGGCGGCGCAGCAGCACAACAGCAGGCCGAGCATCGCGATGACCGCGCCGCCGTCGCCGCCGAACTCGAAGGCCAACGGGAAGGCGAACATCAGCGAGCCGAGGGCGGCCAGCGCCACGATCGGGGCGAGCTGCCACAGCCGCAGCCGCCGGGGCGGGCGCAGGTCGCGGAAGGACTCGCCGCCCTCGGGGGACGGGCCCGGCTCGGCGTCGGGGCCGTCCGAGGCGTCGAGGGTGGCCGGGGGACCGTCGGGGAGGCCGTCGGCGTCGTGGACCGGCGGGCCGTCCTCGGCCGGCGGTGCGGTTCCGGCGCCGTCCTGGTCCGGTTGTTGGGCACGGTTGCGCGGGCTGGCCTCCATTGCCACGCGCCCTCCCCACTGCCAGATTGCACGCCTCGATCGAAGGTCGATGATGACACGCCCTCAGCGACCCGGATGACGGCCGGAGCGTCCCGATGCCATGACGTGATCAGGCTGTGACCGGTCGTTCGAGCAACCCCAGTGCCAGGGGCGCGAGGTCGGCCCGGCGGTCGGCGGCCCCGCTGAGCCAGTGGACCCTCGGGTCACGGCGGAACCACGAGTCCTGGCGGCGGGCGAAGCGCTTAGTGGCGCGCACCGTCTCGTCGCGCGCGGCCTGCTCGGTGCACTCCCCCGCCAGGTAGCCGAGCACCTGCTGGTAGCCGAGCGCCCGCGAGGCGGTCCGGCCCTCGCGCAGCCCCTCGGCGGCCAGCCGCCGCACCTCGTCGACCAGGCCGGCCTCCCACATCCGGTCGACCCGGGTGGCGATGCGCTCGTCGAGCTCGGGGCGCTCGACGTCCACGCCGATCTGCAGGGTGTCGTAGACCGCTTCGTGGCCGGGGAGGTTGGCGGTGAACGGGCGGCCGGTGATCTCGATGACCTCCAGCGCGCGCACGATCCGGCGGCCGTTGCCGGCCAGGATCGCGCGGCCGGCCTCCGGGTCGGCGGCGGCGAGCCGGGCATGCAGGGCGCCGCTGCCCAGTTCGGCGAGCTCGGCCTCCAGGCGGGCCCGGACCGCGGGGTCGGTGCCGGGGAACTCCAGGGCGTCGAGGGCGCCACGGACGTAGAGGCCGGAGCCGCCGACCAGGACCGGGGTGCGGCCCTCGGCGAGCAGCCGGTCGATCTCGGCGCGGGCGAGCCGCTGGTACTCGGCGACGTTGGCGGCGCGGGTGACGTCCCAGATGTCGAGGAGGCGGTGCGGCACGCCCTGCTGTTCCTCGGGGGTGAGCTTGGCGGTGCCGATGTCCATGCCCCGGTAGAGCTGCATCGAGTCGGCGTTGATCACTTCGCCGCCGAGGTGCTGGGCGAGCGCGACGCCCAGGTCGGACTTTCCGGCCGCGGTGGGGCCGACGACGGCGATGACCCGGGGGGTGGGGACGACGGTGTTCACCCCGTCAGTCTCGCAAACCTCGCCCGGTCATCTCGAACGAGCGACGTGACGGGGCGCGGACGGCGTCGTTGCCTGTTGCGAGATCCCGAATGCCGGTGCGCTGCCGGGGCCCGTCGGGCGGCGCAAGGTGACGCTCCGGGCGACGCGGGATTTCCCCCACACAAGGTGCGTAGGAGCAAGTTATGGGCGTGTTTTCGCGGTTCCGCCGGCGCAAGTCCGACGCGGCGGAGGAGAGTGCCGCGACGGCCGCGGCGGAGGCTGCGGCGGAGGGGACGCCGGGGGCGGACGAGGCCGCCGCCCCGGAAGCGGCGGAGTCGGGTGCGCCGGCGGAGGCTGCGGCGGAGCCCGCGACGGCCGACGCCGCGGAGGCGCCGGAGGCCGTGGTGACGGACTCCCCGGCCGAGCCGGGCGAGCCGGTCGAACCGGTCGAACCGGTCGAACCGGTCGGGGAGCCTGCGGCGGACGGTGCGGCCGGCGCGGAGGGCGCCGGGGCCACGGCGGAGGCCGACTCGGCGGAGCGGGCGGAAGCGGCGCCGGAGCCGGCCGGGTCGGGTCCGGTGGAGGGCGGCGCCGCGATCCCGCGGCAGCAGTCGGTGCCGACCGCGGTGGACAGCGAGGCCGGCGAGGGCGCGCAGAAGTAGCCGCTCGACGCGAGGGCGCGGCGGACCGGGAGCCGGTGAGGCTCCCGGTCCGCCGCGCCCTCGCGTGCGGTGCGGGTGGCGTGCGCCGCCGGTGTGGTTACGTCCAGGCCGCCACGGCGTAGCCGACGCCGTACGGGGCCTCCTCGTGCAGCAGCTGGCCGCGCAGCCCGGCGCCCTCGGCGGCGCCCGCCAGGACCTGCCAGCTGGACCGCCCGGACACCATGAGGTCGGCGGCGAGCCGCTCGTCCAGGGCGGCCAGGGCGGCGGTGTCGGCGGCCCCCAGGGCGCGGGCCGCGCCGGCGTCGAACGCCTCGGCCCGCTCGTCGAAGTAGCCGGGGGCCTTGACGGAGCGGCGGGCGCTGCCGTCGCCGAGCACCAGCAGGGCCACCCGGGGCGCGGATCCGGCGAGCTCACGGCCCAGCGGACGGCAGCGGTCGCCGGGCAGGGACTCGGGCACGCCGAACCCTTCCACGGGCACCTCCCACCGGTCCGCGCGGGACAGCAGCCAGGCGCCGACGGCCAGCGCGGGCGGCAGCTGCGGCCCGCCCGACGGCGTCGGACCGGCGGCCCCCAACGTGACGTCGAGGTCCACCCCGAAGCCGCGGAAGGAGCCGGTGGAACCCTGCGGATACCGGGCCTCGGCGGTCCCGTCGGTGGTCGGGGCGAGCACGACCAGCCGGTCGGGACGGGCCGCGGCGAGCACCCCGAGCGCGTCCCGGCAGGCGGCCCGCACCGGGTCCAGTTCCGGTGCGGCGCCCGTGGCGACCTCGGGGACGAGCAGCGGCGGGCAGGGGCAGATGGCTGCGGCAACGAGCATGCACGCAGCGTAACGCCCGGGTCGCCGCCCGGGTCCTGGGGTGGCCGGGGTCAGTCGCAGCCGCAGCCGCCCGCGGCGGCCGGCAGCGGCTCGGGGACGCCGACCTTCGGCAGGCCCAGCAGCACCCCGGCCGACGCGGCGGCCTGCGCGGTGTCCTTGGCGTTGCGCTTCTCCCAGGCGTCGCCGGCACGGGTACGGCGCACGCCGAGCACCTCGCCCTCGGCCAGGAGGTGGTGCGGGGCGGCGTAGGTGATCTCGACGGTGACCACGTCACCGGGGCGCACCGGCTCGTCCGGCTTGGTGAAGTGGACCAGGCGGTTGTCGGGGGCGCGGCCGGAGAGGCGGTGGGTGGCGCCGTCCTTGCGGCCCTCGCCCTCCGCGACCATCAGCTCCAGGGTGCGGCCGACCTGCTTCTTGTTCTCGCTCCAGGAGATCTCCTCCTGGAGGGCGACCAGGCGCTCGTAGCGGGCCTGCACGACCTCCTTGGGGATCTGGTCGGCCATCTCGGCGGCCGGGGTGCCGGGCCGCTTGGAGTACTGGAAGGTGAACGCCTGGGCGAAGCGTGCCTCGCGGACGACGTGCAGGGTCTGCTCGAAGTCCTCCTCGGTCTCGCCGGGGAAGCCGACGATGATGTCGGTGGTGAGTGCCGCGTGCGGGATGGCGGCGCGCACCTTCTCGATGATGCCGAGGTAGCGCTCCTGGCGGTACGAGCGGCGCATCGCCTTCAGGACGGTGTCGGACCCCGACTGCAGCGGCATGTGCAGCTGCGGCATCACGTTGGGCGTCTCGGCCATCGCCGCGATCACGTCGTCGGTGAAGTCGCGCGGGTGCGGGGAGGTGAAGCGGACCCGCTCCAGCCCCTCGATCGCGCCGCAGGCCCGCAGCAGCTTGCTGAACGCCTCGCGGTCGCCCATGTCGGAGCCGTAGGCGTTGACGTTCTGGCCGAGCAGGGTGATCTCGGAGACGCCCTCGGCGACCAGCGCCTCGACCTCGGCGAGGATCTCGCCGGGGCGGCGGTCCTTCTCCTTGCCGCGCAGCGCCGGGACGATGCAGAAGGTGCAGGTGTTGTTGCAGCCGACGGAGATGGAGACCCAGGCCGCGTAGGCGCTCTCGCGGCGGGTGGGCAGCGTGGAGGGGAACGCCTCCAGCGACTCGGCGATCTCGACCTGCGCCTCCTCCTGGACGCGGGCGCGCTCCAGGAGGACCGGCAGCTTGCCGATGTTGTGCGTGCCGAAGACGACGTCCACCCAGGGCGCCTTCTTCACGATGGTGTCGCGGTCCTTCTGGGCCAGGCAGCCGCCGACCGCGATCTGCATGCCGGGGCGGCGGGCCTTCATCGGCGCGAGCCGGCCGAGGTTGCCGTACAGCCGGTTGTCGGCGTTCTCCCGCACCGCGCAGGTGTTGAAGACGACGACGTCCGCTTCGCCCTCGCCGGTGCCCTCCGGGGCCCGTACGTAGCCCGCGTCCTCCAACAGGCCCGAGAGCCGTTCGGAGTCATGGACGTTCATCTGGCACCCGTAGGTGCGCACCTCGTACGTTTTCACTTCGGCCACTGCTCCACCGGGCACGTCGTTACCGCTCACCCGTCCAGGGTACGGGCTCCCGGCGGGGCGTTCGGCGGCCTGCTACGCGCGGCGGTACCACGGGGCGGTGTCGGGCTCAGGCCGCGGCGAAGCGGGCCTGCGGCGCGCCGTGCAGCCGGCCCGGGGGCAGCTTCCTGCCGAAGGCGACCAGGAGGAGGTCCTGGGCGGCGCCGCGGAGCGCGGTGCCGGTGCCGTAGGACCAGTCGAGGTCGTCGGCGTGCAGGGCGACGCCGTCGAGGTCGGCGCCGAAGAACTTCGTGCCGCGCGGGGTGAGGCCGTCGAGCAGGACGCGCAGCCGGTCCTCGGGGACGCGGCGGTCCAGGCCGAGCGGGACGGCGATGTCGAGGCCGTGCACGACGTCGTGGCCCAGGGCCGCCGCCAGGCCGCCGACGGGTGGCGTCCAGGGGTGGTGCGCGTGGTCCCGCAGGGCCGCGGCGAGGGCCGCCGGCGTCAGGGCGGCGGCGTCCTGGCGGGCGCACCGGTCGGTCATCCGGTCCAGGCTGCCGCGGGCCTTGAGGAGCTCGACGGCGAGCGTGCGCAGTGGGCGGCGGAAGCCCAGCGACATGTGGGCGGCGACCTCCCGGACCCGCCAGCCCGCGCACAGCGAGGGCGCGTCCCACTGCGCGGGGGTGAGGGTGTCCAGCAGGTCGGCCAGTTCGCGGCGTTCGGCGGCGATCGCGGCGCGGATGTCCATCGGTGCTCCCCCTGTCCGGTGCGGCCCGGGTGTGCGGTGGGCCGCTCGTCCTCCAGGCTGGTGGGGGAGCAGTCATAAGTCCAAGACTTGGTTCTTCTGGTCACTAGAATCGCTGGTTATGGAACTGCGGCAGCTGCGCTACTTCGTGGCGGTGGCGGAGGAAGCCAACTTCACCCGGGCCGCGGCCCGTCTGCACCTGGCGCAGCCGGGGGTCAGCGCGCAGGTCCGGCAGCTCGAACGGGAGCTGGGGGAAACGCTGCTGGACCGCTCGGGCCGGTCGGTGACGCTGACCGAGGTGGGCGCGGCGGTGCTGCCGTACGCGCGGGCGGCGCTGGCCGCCGTCGAGGGTGCGCGGCAGACCGTGGCGGAGTTCACGGGGCTGCTGCGCGGCCACGTGGCCTTCGGGCTGGTGTCGGGGGCCGACGCGGGCTGGGAGGGCCGGGCGGTGTCGCTGTTGGCGGACTTCCACGACGCGCATCCCCAGGTGGACGTCGCCGTCACCACGGACGGTTCGGAACGGATGCTCCTCGCCCTGCAGCGCGGGGAGTTGGACCTGGCGCTGCTGGGGACCGCCGAGGCGGAGCCCCCGGCGGGCCTGTCGTTCCGGATCGTCGTGGACGAGGCGCTGGTCGCGGCGGTCGCCCCGGACAGCCCGCTGCTGGCGGTCGCACAGGACGGGCGGATCCCGCCGGCGGCGCTGCGCGACCAGCCGTTGATCTGCCTGCCGCGCGGCACCGGGGTCCGCGGGGTGCTGGAGCGGGTCTGTGCCGACGCCGGGTTCCGGCCGCGGATCGCGTTCGAGGCGGCCGCGCCGAAGCTGCTCGCCGGGCTCGCGGCCCGCGGTCTGGGCGTGGCGGTCGTGCCGGCGCCGGCCGCCGCGAGGGCCGAGGGGGTGCGGACGCTGGAGTTCGACGGGGCCCGGCCGCGTGGCCGGATCGCGTTGGCGTGGCGGGCCGACGGGCCGGCCGGGCCGGCGGCCAGGGCGCTGCTGGACCACCTGCGGGCGGCCTTGGGAACACCGGGCCGCAAGGGTGATCGGGCGGCGGCGAAGCCGTAACCTTCCGGACCCTCCCGTCGGGGCCTGCGGACTGGCAGGATCTCGCCCATGGCGATACTCCCCCGCCCTGGCCGGCGCCGGGCGCTGACCTCGGCTGCCGCGGCCCTGGCCCTCCTCGGGCTGGTGCTGTGGTGTCTGCAGCCGGGCGGGGCCGCCGCGCCCCGTGGTCGGGTGACGCTGGCCACCGGCGTGCCGACCGGGGTGTACGCGCGCTACGGGGAGTTGCTGAAGGACGACGTCGCGCGGGACCTGCCGGGCGTGGACCTGCGGCTCCTGCGGAGCGAGGGGTCGATCGACAACCTGCGTCAACTGGCCACCGGGCGGGCGGCGTTCACCATCGCGACCGCGGACGCGGTGGCCGACTACCAGGCCCGGCACGAGTCCGGCGCGGACCGGCTGCGGGCCTGTGCCCGGCTCTACGACGACTACATGCAGCTGGTGGTGCCCCGGGGCTCCGCGGTGGGTTCGGCCCGTGCCCTGAAGGGGCTGCGGGTGGGCGTCGGCTCGGACGGGTCGGGCGTCCAGCTCATCACCCGGCGGCTGCTGGAGGCGGCGGGGCTGGACTTCGCCGCCGACATCACCCCGGTGCGGGTGGGCATCGACCGGATGCCGAGCATGCTGGAGCACGGGCAGATCGACGCGTTCTTCTGGTCGGGCGGGCTGCCGACGCTGGCGGTGCAGCAGTTGGCGCAGCGGTTCCCGGTGCGGTTGGTGCAGCTCGGGGACCTGATCCCGGCCCTGCACCGGCAGGGCGAGTCGACCCGCTACTACCGGGCGGCGGTGATGCCGGCCGACGCGTATCCGCGGGTGCAGAACGGCGAGGCGGTGAAGACGATCGCGGTGGCGAACCTGCTGGTGACCACGGACCGGGAGGACGCCGCGCTGACGTTCGGGATCACCAAGGCCGTGATCAACAGCCGGGACGCGATCGGGCACGTGGTGCACGCGGCGCAGAACGTGGACCTGCGGACGGCGGTGTTCACCGATCCGCTGCCGTTGCACGCCGGCGCCCGGGAGTACTACGTCTCGGCCAAGCAGTGACGGCGGCGGTGCGCACGGCGCGTCCGGGTGGCGGCGTCGGCGCGCCGCGGCGCGGGGGCCGACCGCTCAGGGGGCGTTGCGCGGGACCGAGACGGTGACCTCCAGGCCGTGCGGCGGGTGCGGCGCGTAGTCGATGGTGGCGCCGCCGGCCGCGAGCAGTGCGCGGGTGATGGACAGGCCCAGGCCGGAGCCCGAGACGTTCTGGTGGCGGCTGCTGCGCCAGAAGCGGTCGCCGATCCGGGCCAGTTCGTCCTCGGTGAGCCCGGGGCCGCGGTCGGCGACGGTGACGGTGACGCGTTCGCCGTCGGGGGCCACGGCCACCGTGACGGGTTCTCCGGCCGGGGTGAACTTCAGGGCGTTGTCGACCACCGCGTCCAGGGCGCTGGAGAGGGCCACCGGGTCGGCCCAGCCGGTGACCGCGGGGTGGCCCTCGTAGCTGAGGCGGACGCCCCGGTCCTCGGCGAGCGGGCGCCAGGCGTCGACGCGTTCGACGGTCAGCGCCGCGATGTCGGTGAGGTGGAGGTCGGCGGCGGTGTGCTCGGCGAGCGCCAGGTCGAGGAGGTCTTCCAGGACCCGGGCCAGCCGCTTGCCCTCGGTGCGCACCGAGGCGATCTCCTCGTTGCCCTCGGGGAGTTCGAGGGCCAGCAGCTCGATCCGCAGCAGCAGCGCGGAGAGCGGGTTGCGCAGTTGGTGCGAGGCGTCGGCGACGAAGGCCCGCTGCTGCTCCAGGACGTCCTCGACGTGGTCGGCCATCTCGTTGAACGAGCGTGCCAGCCGGCGGAGTTCGGGCGGTCCCGCGGTGGCGGCGACCCGGGCCTTCATCAGGCCGGTGGCGATGTCGTGGCTGGCCGCGTCGAGCACCCGCACGGGCCGCAGCACCCAGCCGGTGAGCCGGAACGCCGCCGCGACGGCCACCAGCATGGCCGCGCACTCGCCGGCCGCGATCAGCAGCCAGCCGTGCAGGATGCGACTGCGCATCTGCCCGGTGGGCGAGTCGGTGACGACCACGGCGACCACGTCGCCGTCCCGGACGACGGGCGAGGCGACCGCGATCCGGCCGGTGTCGTCCCAGGGCCAGACCTGGTGCGGGTCGTGGCTGCGGCGGCCGGCCAGCGCCTCGCTGAACGCCTGGGCGCCCTCGCCGTCGGCGGGCACCGTCAGGTCCCGCGGGGCGGCGGCCATCGGGGTGCGGTCGCGGTAGAAGACGCCGGCGCGGATCCCGTAGAGCTCTTGGTAGCGCAGGAGTTCGGCGCGCAGGGTGGCCAGCCGTTCGTCCTCCTCGGGGGTCTTGCTGCCGGCGGCGGCGCTGGGGCGGGCGGTGACGAACTGGGCGAGGGAGGCGAACCGGGCGGCGTCGTCGATCCGGTCGACCACCACCTTCTGCTGCTCCACCCCGGCGGTGATCACGCCGAGCGGGACGCCGAGCGCGAGCAGCACGCCGGCCATCAGCACGATGAGGAGCGGGAGGAGTCGGGTGTGCACGGGGCCGGGCAGCCGTCAGGGGGCCGGCGGGCGGAGGCCCGCGGCGGGGCCGGCGGCCGGTGCGACCAGGCGGTAGCCGACGCCGCGGATCGTCTCGATCAGCGCCGGCATGCGGAGTTTGGCGCGGAGCGAGGCGACGTGCACCTCCAGCGTGCGGCCGGTGCCCTCCCAACTCGTCCGCCACACCTCGCTGATGATCTGCTCCCGGCGGAAGACCACGCCGGGGCGCTGCGCGAGCAGCGCGAGCAGGTCGAACTCCTTGCGGGTCAGCGGGACCGCGGCACCGTCCACGGACACCTGGCGGGTGGGGAGTTCGACGGTGAGCGCTCCGAGCCGGAGCGGCTCGCCGGGGCCGGGTTCCTCGACCGGTGCGTCGCCGGGGCCGCCCGGGGCGCCGGTGCGCCGGCTCACCGCGTGGATGCGGGCGAGGAGTTCACCGGTGTCGTAGGGCTTGACGACGTAGTCGTCGGCGCCGAGGTTGAGGCCGTGTATCCGGGAGCGGACGTCGGAGCGCGCGGTGACCATGATGACCGGGGTGGCGGAGACCTTCCGGATCCGGCCGCACACCTCGAAGCCGTCCTGGTCGGGCAGCCCGAGGTCGAGCAGCACCACGGCGAACGGCTCGGCGTCGTCGGGCAGCAGCGCCTGGAGCGCCTCCCCGCCGCTGCGGGCGTGCACGACGGTCAGCCCGTGCCGGGACAGCACCGCGGACAGGGCCGCGGCGACGTGGTCGTCGTCCTCGACGAGGAGCAGTCTCATGGGCCCTCCCCTCCGGTGTGCGTACGGGCCACAGGGCATCTACGGCGATGGGTGGCCCGCCCGTCAAGAGGATGCCGCCTCCGCGCCGCCATCCGTTACCCAGCCGGTACCCCCCGACCGCATACCGTCGGTAACTGGGCCGCGGGCCCCCGAGCCGCCCGTTCACCCTAAGTGTCCGTTTGCGGCCGGATCGTTATGCTCAATTCTCCCTCAGATGTAATGACGCTGGTCGCGGGCCGTCATTAGGGTCCTCCCAACCGAGGAGGACGGAGCTGTACGCCGATGAGCGAAGTATCGGTGACCAAGAACGCCGGGGGCCCTGCGCCCACGGGTGACCCGTTGGTCGTCCTGGACAACGTGAACAAGCACTTCGGCGCGCTGCACGTGCTCCAGGACATCAACCTGACGATCCGACGCGGCGAGGTGGTCGTGGTGATCGGGCCCTCCGGGTCCGGCAAGTCCACGCTCTGCCGCACGATCAACCGCCTGGAGACCATCGACACCGGCGACATCAGCATCGACGCCAAACCGCTGCCCCAGGAGGGGCGCGAACTGGCGCGACTGCGCGCCGACGTGGGCATGGTGTTCCAGTCCTTCAACCTCTTCGCGCACAAGACGGTGCTGGAAAACGTGGTGCTGGGCCAGACCAAGGTCCGCAAGACGGACAAGGCGACCGCGGAGGAGAAGGCCCGCGCGCTGCTCGACCGGGTCGGCGTCGGCGCCCAGGCGGAGAAGTACCCCGCACAGCTTTCCGGCGGCCAGCAGCAGCGGGTGGCGATCGCCCGCGCCCTGGCGATGGACCCGAAAGTGATGCTCTTCGACGAGCCGACCTCGGCCCTGGACCCGGAGATGATCAACGAGGTGCTGGAGGTCATGCAGCAGCTCGCCCGGGACGGGATGACGATGGTCGTGGTCACCCACGAGATGGGGTTCGCGCGCTCCGCGGCGAACCGGGTCGTCTTCATGGCGGACGGCAAGATCATCGAAGAGGCCGAACCGAACCAGTTCTTCAACAACCCGCGCAGTGACCGGGCAAAGGACTTCCTGTCGAAGATCCTCCATCACTGAGGCCGCGGTTGGGCCACCATGATTGCCAACACCTGTTGAACCAAAGGATGTTCACCATGAGGATGCGTAAGACGGCTGCTGCGGGTGCCATGGTGCTCGCGCTGGCGGCGACGGCGACCGCCTGCGGTGGCGAGTCGGGCTCGGCGGGCGACAAGCAGCCTGGAAGCGACGTCTACAGCGCCGACTACAAGGTCGCCAAGGACGTCAAGGTCGACTCCGCGACGCTGAAGAAGGCCCAGAAGGCCGGCAAGATCACCATCGGTGTCAAGGCCGACCAGCCGTTCCTCGGCTTCAAGGACCCGGCGACCAACACCTACTCCGGCTTCGACATCGAGATCGCCAAGATGGTCGCCGCCGACCTGGGCTTCTCCGACAAGCAGATCAACTTCCAGACGGTCGACTCGAACGTCCGTGAGACCGCCATCTCCAAGGGCCAGGTCGACTACTACGTCGGCACGTACACGATCAACGACGAGCGCAAGAAGCAGGTCAGCTTCGCGGGCCCGTACTACACCGCCGGCGCCGACCTCCTGGTGCGCCAGGACGACAAGGCCATCACCGGGCCGGACGCCCTCCAGGGCAAGAAGGTCTGCTCGATCGTCGGCTCCACCCCGCTCCAGGAGATCAAGAAGCCGAAGTACGGCGCGGTCACCACCGAGCTGTCGAAGTACTCGGACTGCGTGAAGTCCCTGCTGGACGGGTCGGTCGACGCGGTCACCACCGACGACGCGATCCTCAAGGGCTACGCCGCCCAGCGCCCGGGCAAGCTGCGGGTCGTCGGGAAGCCCTTCACCAAGGAGCCCTACGGCGTCGGCCTGGGCAAGGACGACAAGGCCCTGCGCGAGGCGATCACCACCGCGCTGGAGAACCACATCAAGAACGGTGACTACAAGAAGGCGTACGAGGGCACGCTCGGCAAGTCCGGCTCCCCCTACGTCGCCCCGGAGACGCCGCTGCCGCGCTACTGACGGCCCGCGCAACGCACCGGACAGCGCCGCCCCGTACGCCCGCCGCGACGGGTGTGCGGGGCGCGCTGCCTTCCGCGCGCCCCACCGACCTGCGGGCGGTGCCGCGCGGTGCCCCGTAGTACCCCGCCGTTCCCCGCCGCCGACCCGACCGCTACCGCGGAGACCCCATGAACGTACTCCTCGATTATCTGCCCGAGTTCCGGGACGGGTTCCTCGGAACCCTGGCGATCACCGCGTCCGCCGCGCTGCTCGCGCTGGTGCTCGGCGTGCTCATAGCCGGTTTCCGGGTCTCTCCGGTCCCGCCGCTGCGCGTCTTCGGCACGGCCTGGGTGACGGTGCTGCGCAACACGCCCCTGACGCTGCTCTTCCTGGTCGCGTTCTTCGTCGTGCCGCAGATCATCTTCCAGGGGGCCAGCCCCTACGTCCTGGGCACGTTGGCGCTCGGCTTCTACACGTCGTCGTTCGTGTGCGAGGCGGTGCGGTCCGGCATCAGCACCGTGCCGCTGGGGCAGGCGGAGGCGGCCCGGAGCCTGGGCATGAGCTTCTCCCAGACGCTGCGGCTGATCGTGCTCCCGCAGGCCACCCGCACCGTGATCCCGCCGCTGAGCAGCATCATCATCGCGCTCACCAAGAACTCCGCGATCGCCGGCGCGTTCGGGTACGGCGAGCTCTTCAACGTCTCCAAGCTGCTCAACGACAAGGGCTACGCGATCGCCTGGATCTTCCTGTGGACGGCACTCGCCTACCTCGTCATCACCTTCGCGGTCAGCGGCCTGTTCCGGCTGCTGGAGCGCCGGATGGGGGTCGCCCGATGAGCGGATCCGACGGCCGCAACACCAGGAACGACACCCACGGACGGGCGCCGTCGCCGCGCACCGGCGGGGCGGGACGAAGCGAGGTAAGGGCATGAGTGGCGCGAGCGTCCTCTACGACGTGCCGGGTCCGAAGGCGAAGGCCCGCAACCGCATCTACAGCGTCATCGGCGCGCTGGCGGTGCTGGGACTGATCGCCTTCGCGATCCTGCGGCTGGACTCCAAGGGCCAGCTGGACCCCGAGGTCTGGCGGATCTTCAACTACGCCGGCGTGCGGACCAGCATCCGCGACGGCGTGCTGACCACCCTCCAGGTCTTCGCGGTGGCGGCGGTGCTGTCGCTGGCGCTGGGCGTGCTGCTGGCGGTGGCCCGGCTCTCCGACCACAAGCCGATCCGCTGGCTGGCCACCGGCTTCGTCGAGCTGTTCCGCGCCGTCCCGCTGCTGATCACCATCTACGCGCTGTGGGTCATCCTCCTCACCAACCGTGACGCGCTGGGCCTGACCGGCAGCCAGCCGCAGTTCTGGGCCCTGGTCGTGGGCCTGACGGTCTACAACGGTTCGGTGCAGGCCGAGGTGCTGCGGGCCGGCATCAACGCCGTGCCCAAGGGCCAGCGGGAGGCCGCGTACGCGCTCGGCATGACCAAGACGCAGGTCATGACGACGGTGCTGGTCCCGCAGGCGATCCGCGCGATGCTGCCGACGATCATCAGCCAGCTGGTGGTGACCCTGAAGGACACCTCGCTGGGCTACATCATCACCTTCGAGGAGCTCCTCTACACCGCCCGGCTGATGAGCACCAACATCATCGTCAACGGGAACGACACCTACATCCCGGTGATCACCGTCATCGGCAGCATCTACGTGGCGATGTGCCTGGCGCTGTCCGCCCTGGCCAACTGGATCGAGCGGCGCGGCCGCCGGGCCCGCACCGGCATCGGCGTGGCCCCGGCCGCGGAGCCGGTGGCGGCCGGGGACGCCGCGGAACCGACCGGTCCGGTCGCCGACGCGCCGGCGGCCACGAAGGACTGACGGAACGTCCGGTCGCCCCGCGGCCGACACCGACCGTCCGGAGGCGGTGGCAACGGCGCCACCGCCTCCGTCACTTGACGCCAGCGGTCGCAATGGGTTGCATACGCTGTGTGATCACGCACCGGGCCCCCACCGTCAGTTCCCGCACGTCCCGTACGCACCGCCGGATCCAGGGAGCCGCCCCGTGGAGCCGGTGATCGTCGTCGGGGCCGGCCCGGTCGGTCTCGCCCTCGCCCTCGCCCTGGCCCGGCACGGCGTCCCCGTCGTCGTCCTCGACGAGACCGGCGGCAAGGAGGAGGTCCGGCCGGCCCGCACCGTCGTGCTCCGCCCGGACACCGCGGCGTTCGCCGCCCGGCTCGGCTGCGCGGAATCCCTGGCGGCCGACGGCGCCCGCTGGTCGGCGTGGCGCACCATGCGCCGCCGCCGACTGCTGGAACGGGTCGCCTTCGCCGCCGACGGCACCGCCGCGCCGGACCGGGACGACTCCGGTGCCGGCGCGTCCCCGGTGCACCTGCCCCAGCACGCGCTCACCCGCGCGCTGCGCGCCGCGCTGGCCGGCGAACCGCTCGCCCAGATCGTCCACGACAGCCGGCTGGCCGCCGTCGAACAGGACGACAAGGGCGTCAGCGCCCAGACCCGCGGGGACAACGGGACGTGGTGGCGCGGGAGTTACCTGGTCGGCTGCGACGGCCCGCGGTCCACCGTCCGCAAGCTGCTGGACGTCCGCTTCCCGGGCCGCACCGCCGTCGAGCGGCACGCGGTGGCCACGCTGCGTACCGAACTCCCCTGGCCCGACGAGGCGCTGCTGCACCGCGCGCCGGCCCGACACGGGGGCGGCCGGGTCAGCGAGGTGTCCGCCCGGCCGCTGCCCGGTGGGGTCTGGCGGCTGGACTGGCTGCTGCCCCCGGGGCGCGAGCTGGTCACCCCGGACGCGCTGGTGGCCCGGATCCGCGACTCGCTGGCCGGCTGGGCCGCCGAGGCCGCCGACGGGTCCGCCGACGAGGGCGCCGCGGGCGGACGCCCGCACACCGGCCTGGTCCCGCCCTACGAACTCCTCGACACCGGCGTCCACACCGTCCACCACCGGCTGGCCCGGACCTGGCGGCGGAGTCGCGCCTTCCTGGCCGGCGACGCCGCCCACCTGCTCGGCGCCCTGGGCACCCAGGGCCTGGACGAGGGCCTGCGGGACGCCGAGAACCTCGCCTGGAAACTGGGCCTGGCCTGGCATCACGGTGCCACCGAGGACCTCTTGGACAGCTACCAGATCGAGCGGCGGGGCGCGGTCGCCGCCCGACTGCGGGCCGCGGACTCGGCGTTGCCGCTGCTGCGGGACGGCGGCGCGGTGCGGTGGCGGACGGTGCTGCCCGGCGCGGCGCGCGGACGCAGCACCCTGCTGACCGACGGCCATCTGGGCCGCGGTCCGCTCGGCGCGGCCCCGGCCTACCCGCGGACGCCGCTGGCCGCCCCCGACGGCCTGCCCGGCGAGACGGCGGTCGGCACCCTCCCGGGGGCACCCGTGGTGGACGTGCCGGTGACCGCCTCCGACGGTGCGTCGGTGGGGCTGCGCGACCGGCTCGGGCGCGGGCTGTTGGTGGTGCTGGTGGCGCCCGGCACCGGGGTCTGGGACCGACGGCACTGGCAGTCGGCGGGGTTGATGCCGCGGCTGACGGACGCGGTCGGGGCGCTGCCGATGCGTGCGGAGATCCTGGTCACCGAGGCGTATCCGGGCGCCGCGGCGCACACCGTGCTCGTGGTGCGGCCCGACGGCCATCTGGTCGCCGCGCTGTCCGGGGTCCGGCCCGACGAACTGGCCGCCTGCGCCGAGGCGGTGCGCGGCGGGGCCGACGGGGCGGCGGGCCGCCGACCGACCGCGGACGTGCCGGCCCAAGGGGGCGGGCCGCTCGACGCGGTGACGGAGCCGGTGGGGGA
The DNA here is from genome assembly GCF_046549115.1 of Streptomyces sp. x-19. Taxonomy (NCBI): domain Bacteria; kingdom Bacillati; phylum Actinomycetota; class Actinomycetes; order Kitasatosporales; family Streptomycetaceae; genus Streptomyces; species Streptomyces sp. x-19. The sequence goes on from NZ_JAJPWK010000025.1 coordinate 66,099, forward strand.
CGCGGTGCCGGTTGACCCTCCGGGAAGCTCCGTGCTTCACTCCGAGGGTGACTGATCACAGCTCGCGGTTCTGGCGGAGGGTCCATCTGGACCTGGTCCGCTACGCGGGCTGCACGTGTCGTCCGTCCTGTTGATCCCCACCGCCGCGGTCGTTCGCCGCGGTGGTCCTCCCCGCGCGGCAGTGCGCCGGACTCCGGCGGTCGCGCCCCCGATCACTCAGGACGGTTCCCGTGCCCGACGTACACCTGCCTGCGCGCCCGCGCGCCCGCGCCCAGGACGGCGGCCCCAGCGCCGCCGAACTCCTCGACTTCGCCCGCCGCACCGCCGCCGACCGCGCGCTGGTCGCGTCCCTGCCGCTCGATCCGGAGGGCCGCACCTGGGTCCGGCTGGACGGGCCCGGCGGCAGCGAGGCATGGCTGATCGGCTGGCCGCCCGGCACCGGCACCGGCTGGCACGACCACGGCGGTTCCCGCGGTGCCTTCGCGGCGGCCGCCGGGGAGTTGACCGAGCAGTCGCTCGCCGCCGCGATCCCCACCGAGGGGTGGAAGACCCTGGAACTCGCCGACGACGTCGACCGGGAGCGGCGGTTGAGCGACGGCCGGGGAAGGGCGTTCGGCCCGCACCACGTGCACCAGGTGCTCAACCTCTCGTCCGACGCCCATGCGGTGTCGGTGCACGCCTACTACCCGCCACTGCCGTTGATGCGGCGGTACAGCCGCACCGGCGCGGTGCTGCGGCTGGAAGAGGTCGAACGTCCGGAGGAGTGGTGATGAGCACGGTCGACGAACTGCTGGCACGGGCCCGGCGCGGACTGGACCGGGTGGACCCCGCACGGGCCGCGGCGCTCCAGGAGGCCGGCGGGCTGCTGGTGGACATCCGCTACGCGCGGCTGCGGGAACGCGACGGGACCATCCCCGGGGCGTTGGTCGTCGAGCGCAACGAGTTGGAGTGGCGCCTCGATCCCACGGGCGAGCACCGCGCCCCCGAGGCGACCCACCACGACCTGCCGATCGTGGTGATCTGCAACGAGGGGTACGCCTCCAGCCTCGCCGCGGTCTCCCTGCACGCCCTCGGCCTGCACCGCGCCACCGACCTGATCGGCGGCTTCCAGGCGTGGCGGGAGGCGGGGCTGCCGGTGCAGGGGGCGGGTTTGCCGGCGGAGGGCTAGCGCCGGCGGCGAGTCGACTCCCGTCGTGGGGCGGCGGGTTGGGCGGTGCCGCGGCCCGGCCCGCTCAACTCCCCGACCGGGTCGGCCGGGCCCCGGGAGTCGTGGGCCGGGGCGAGCGCGGTGGGCCGGCGTCCCGGGCCCGGTCAGGCGTCCGGGAGGTGGTGGTCGAGGAGGTCCGGGTCCTCGCCCTCCTCCTCCAGCGCGCGGCGGACGACGCGGAGGGCGAGGCCCTCCGGGTAGCCCTTGCGGGCCAGCATGCCGGCCAGCCGGCGCAACCGCTTGTCGCGGTCCAGACCGCGGGTCGTGCGCAGCTTGCGCGCGACCAGCTCGCGCGCGGTGGACTCCTCCTGTTCGGCGTCGAGCCGACCGACGGCCTCGTCGATCAGGGCGGAGTCCACCCCCTTGGTACGCAGCTCCCGGGCGAGGGCGCGGCGGGCCAGGCCCCGGCCGTGGTGCCGGGACTCCACCCAGGCGTCGGCGAAGGCCGCGTCGTCGATCAACCCGACGTCCTCGAAGCGGGCGAGCACCTCCTCCGCGGCCTCGTCGGGGATGCCCCGCTCTCGCAGGGCGTCCGCCAGCTGCCGGCGGGTGCGCGCGCTCCCGGTGAGCAGGCGCAGGCAGATCGCCCGCGCCTGCTCCTCGGGCGTGCGCGGCGGCCCCGACCCGGCCCTCGACGGGAGGGAGCCACCGCCGTCCCTGGCGGCGCCGTCCTCTTCGGGGGCGGCACCGCGGTTGCGGCGGCTACGGTTCTCGGCGTCGCCGGCAGCGCTGCCGAAACCGGCGCTGTCCGGCCATTCCGTTCGCCGTGTCATGGCGCGTCAGCTCTTGGCCGCCGCGGCCTTGGCGCCCTTGGCGCTCTTGGCGGCCGCGGCCGGTGCGGCGGCCTTGGCCGGAGCCTCGGCCGGGCCGGCGGCGTCCGTACCGGGCTCCGCCGCGACGGCCTCGGGCTTCACTCCGACGCCCAGCTTCTCCTTGATCTTCTTCTCGACCTCGTTGGCGAGGTCGGGGTTGTCCTTGAGGAAGTTGCGGGCGTTCTCCTTGCCCTGGCCGAGCTGGTCGCCCTCGTAGGTGTACCAGGCGCCGGACTTGCGGATGAAGCCGTGCTCGACGCCCATGTCGATCAGGCCGCCCTCGCGGCTGATGCCCTGGCCGTAGAGGATGTCGAACTCGGCCTGCTTGAAGGGGGGCGCGACCTTGTTCTTGACGACCTTGCAGCGGGTGCGGTTGCCGACCGCATCGGTGCCGTCCTTGAGGGTCTCGATCCGGCGGATGTCGATCCGGACGGAGGCGTAGAACTTCAGCGCACGGCCACCGGTCGTGGTCTCCGGGGAGCCGAACATCACGCCGATCTTCTCGCGGAGCTGGTTGATGAAGATCGCGGTGGTCTTGGACTGGTTGAGCGCGCTGGTGATCTTCCGCAGGGCCTGGCTCATCAGACGGGCCTGGAGGCCGACGTGGGAGTCGCCCATCTCGCCCTCGATCTCGGCCCGCGGCACCAGGGCGGCCACGGAGTCGATCACGATGAGGTCCAGGGCGCCGGAGCGGACCAGCATGTCGACGATCTCCAGCGCCTGCTCGCCGTTGTCCGGCTGGGACAGGATGAGGTTGTCGATGTCGACGCCGAGCTTCTGCGCGTACTCGGGGTCCAGGGCGTGCTCGGCGTCCACGAACGCGACCTGGCCGCCGGCCTTCTGTGCGTTCGCCACCGCGTGCAGGGTCAGGGTGGTCTTACCGGAGGACTCCGGTCCGTAGACCTCCACGACCCGGCCGCGCGGCAGGCCGCCGACGCCGAGCGCGACGTCGAGGGCGGTCGAGCCGGTCGGGATGACCTCGATGGGCTCCCTGGACCGCTCGCCCATGCGCATGACCGCGCCCTTGCCGAATTGCCGTTCAATCTGTGCGAGTGCGGCGTCCAGCGCCTTCTCGCGGTCGGTGCCTGCCATGGGTTCCACCCGGTTTGCTTGAGTCGATCGCTTCACGTCCATGACGCTAACGCCTGCCACTGACAATGCGCCCGGACCCGGCCCCGGCCTGTGGATAACTCGGCGCTCGGCCCGGGATTCCCGTGGGCCGGAGCCGCGTGGAGCGGCCGGAGCCCCCATGAGAATGGATGTTCGATTTTGGTGTCAAGCGCGCCGCGCCCGGCACCGCGGCACCGCCGGCCTCACTCGCCGGCCGGCCGCGCCGCCTGCGGCACGGCCTTCTCCTCGCCGCCCGGCGCACCGGCGGCCGGCTCCCGCTCGGGGGCCCGCACCGGCTCCCCGTCCGCCGCCCGGGCCGGCTCCGACGCGCCCTCGCCGCCACCGTCCCGGGCCCGGCTCCGACGCCTCGCCCGGAAGCCGGCCCGCGGGTCGGCGGTGACCTCGTAGCGCTTGACGTAGGCGCCGAGGAACGCCTGAAGGGTCGCGGTGGCCGGGATCGCGATCAGCGCGCCGACCGCACCCATCAGGGCCGTGCCGGCGATCACCGAGCCGAACGCGACGGCGGGGTGGATGTCCACGGTCTTCGCGGTGATCCGGGGCTGGAGGAGGTAGTTCTCGAACTGCTGGTAGACCACGACGAAGCCGAAGACCCACAGCGCGTACCAGGGGTTGACGGTGAACGCGATCAGGATGGGCAGCGCACCCGCCAGGTACGTGCCGATCGTCGGCACGAACTGCGAGATCAGGCCGACCCAGATGCCGAGCGCCGGCGCGTAGGGCACGCCCAGGATCTCCAGCAGGACGTAGTGCGAGACGCCGGAGATCAGCGCCATCAGGCCACGGGAGTAGAGGTAGCCGCCGGTCTTGGCGACCGCGATCTCCCAGGCGCGCAGCACCTCGGCCTGCCGGCGCGGCGGCAGCACCGAGCACAGCGCCCGCCGCAGCCGGGGGCCGTCGGCGGCGAAGTAGAACGAGAACAGCGCGATGGTGAGGAGGTTGAAGAGCCCGCCGAGCACCTGCGCGGAGACCGCCAGGACGTTGTTGGCGCTGTCCTGGACGTACTTCTGCAACCAGTCGGAGTTCAGCAGGTTGTTCTGCACCTGGACCCGGGAGAGGTGGGTGTGGAAGGTCTCGTTGATCCAGCTGATGACGGAGTCCAGGTACTGCGGGAACTCCTCGACCATGGTGGCGATCTGCCCGGCCACCATGGAGCCCAGCAGCGCGAAGAAGCCGATCGTGCCGACGAGGATCGCGAGGAACACCAGGCCGGTGGCGAGTCCGCGCCGCATGCCGCGGGCGGCCATCCAGTCGACGGCCGGCTCGACGGCCAGGGCCAGGAAGAACGCGATCAGCACGTTCAGCAGCAGCCCGATCAGCTGGTGGAAGCCCCAGGTGGCGAGCTGGAAGCACGCCACCAGGGCGAGCGCGAGCACCATGGCGCGCGGGAGCCAGCGCGGCATCCGCGCCCCGTACCGGTCGTCGTCGGGCCGGGCCTGGGGCGGGTCGGCGGGGCGGGAGCCGTCGTGGCTGCTGGTCTCATCTGTCACGCGCACGCTGCCCAGTGTCGCGCACCGGGCCGACACCGGGCCCGGGCCGGCTCAGCGCTTGTCCTGCGGCACGTCCATCACCGTGCAGACCACGCGCCAGACCTCCTTGGCGCTCCAGCCCGCCGCCAGCGCCTCGTGGACGGTGCGGCCACCGAGCCCCGCCATCACGTGGTCGCGCGCGAACGAGTCGGCGTAGGCCGCACCGAAGTGGTCCGCCATCCGCTCCCAGAACACCGTCAACCGCATGATTCCCGCCTCACACCCGCTTCGGCCTGCACCTTCCCCGGCTTCCCGCCGCCCGGTGCACGCGCCCCAGGGGCGTTCCGGGTCCGGCCCCTTCATACCGCCGGAGCCGGTCGAAGGGCCAGCGAGGGCGGGCGGCCGTCCAAGCCGCGGGGTGTGCCGGCGGGGCGGGGCGGCCTGCCCGCCCGCACCCCGGCCGGTCGCGGCGCGCCCCGGGAGGCTGGCACGGACCACCCCGACACACTTGCTAGATTGCGCAATCAAGCAGTCGAACGTGAAACCGGCTCGGCGCAATCGTCGTCTTCCTGGCCGGAACCACCCTCTTCCGCCACCGTGCGGCATGCCCCGAGACCGCTTCGCCGGTCCGACCGTCCAAAGGATGCGAATGACAGGTCAGCGCACCGAAGCCCCTGACGGCTACGACGACCTGGCCCGGAACCCGACACGGGTGTCACGCCGGGTGCCGGGTCCCCGCCGCCGCGGGGAGCGGCATCCGGGAACGGACATCGGGCCGGCGCCAGGACGGGCCGGCGCCCGACCGGACCGGGCGGGCCGCGGGCGCCGGGCGGCCCGGGCCGCCGCGGTGGCGCTGGTGGTGGCCGCCGCCGGCGCCCTGGTCGACACGGCGCTCTGGGGCCGGCCGGGCTGGGTGTTCGCGGTCACCGCGGCGCTCGGTGCGGCGCTGGCCGCGCGGACCTGCACCCGGGCCGGCGCCTGGTGGCTGATATCCGCGCCGCCCCTGGTGGTGGCGATGGTCACCGTGGCGTGCGAGGAGGCGGCCGGCACCACCACCCTCCAGGGCAAGGGGCTGGCGACGGCGGCGGTGCGCTGGGCCGTGGACGGGTTCCCGGCCATGGCGGCGGCCGAGGCGGTGCTGATCGCGGTGCTGCTGGTCCGCGGCGTGCGGGCGGGCCGGCGCGGCGGCCGGAAGCGGAGCGGGAGGAACAGCGGTGCATGACGAGCGGAGCCCCTACGGGCGGAGTCCGTACGGACCGGACGACCGGGAGTCCGGCGGGACGGGCGGCCGGGCCGCACGCCGCCGCGCGCCCCGTGGGCGGGGCGACCGACGGCGCTCCCCGTTGGTCGTCGCCGGCCGGACCGCGCTGGCCCTGTCCTCGGCGCTGGTCCTCCTGGCCAGCGGGGTGTCGTGGGCGGCGTACAACTGGGTCAGCAGCGGGCTGACCACCTCCGACGCGCTCAACGCCATCGGCGGCAAGGACGCGCCCAAGCACCTGGACAACTCCGTCAACCTGCTGCTGATCGGCCTGGACTCGCGCAAGGACATGAACGGCAACGACCTGCCGCGGGAGTTCGTCCGGGACCAGTTGCACGCCGGGTCCAGCGACATCGGCTACTACAACACCAACACCCTGATCCTGATGCACATCCCGGCGGACGGCGGGAAGGTCACCGCGTTCTCCATCCCGCGCGACGACTACGTGCAGACCTTCAACGGGGACGGCACCTCCCAGGGGCACTTCAAGATCAAGGAGGCGTACGCCAACGCCTACACGGTCGCCCACGACAAGTTCTCCGCCCAGGGGGTCAAGGGCGCCGACCTGGAGAGCCGGAGCCGGGAGGCCGGTCGGGAGGCGACGCTGGCCACCGTGCAGAACTTCCTCAAGGTGCCGATCGACCACTTCGCCGAGGTCAACCTGCTGGGCTTCTACGACATCGCCAAGGTCCTCCAGCCCATCGAGGTCTGCCTGAAGCACCCGGTGAAGGACCGCTACTCGGGCGCCGACTTCCCGGCGGGCCGCCAACAGCTCGACCCGAAGCAGGCGCTCGCCTTCGTCCGGCAGCGGCACGGCCTGGAGGGCGGCGACCTGGACCGCACCCACCGCCAGCAGGCGTTCCTGTCCTCGGTGACCCACAAGCTGAAGAGCGAGGGGGTCTTCGGCGACCTGGGCAAGCTCCAGGGGCTGTTCGACGTGGTGAAGAAGGACCTGGTGATCGACAGCAAGTTCGACGTCCTGGACTTCGCCCAACAGGCCACCAACCTGACCGGCGGGAACGTGGTGTTCCACACCCTGCCGATCGCCGGATTCGCCACCCGCAACCGCGAGTCCGTCAACCTGGTGGACGTCCCCAAGATCCAGTCCATCGTGCAGTCCCTGATCGGCGGGAAGTCCGGGAGCCCGGGCGGCGCGGGCGACGACGCGTCGTCGCCCGCGCCGTCGACGAAGGCCGCGCCGGGCACCGTCGACGTCCTCAACGGCGCCGGACAGACGAAGCCGGGGGCCGCCGCCGACGAACTCAAGGCGCTGACCGCGCTCGGCTACACCCCGGGCCGCGCCGACAACGCCGCGCCCCGGCAGCGCACCACCGTCCTGTACGGCGCCGGCGCCCAGGACGCCGCCCGGCAGATCGCCGACCGTGTGAGCGCCGGCGCGCCGGCCTCCTCGGCCTCGGTGCCCGCCGGGCACGTACAGGTCGTCCTCGGCGCCGACTTCACCGCCCCGCCGGCGACCGGGGCCACCACCCCGCCGGCGACGTCGGGCAAGTCCACCGGCTCGGGCGGGCAGGACGCCGCCCCCACGCCCGTGCCGTCCGACGCCTTCGCCGGCGACTCCGTCAAGGAGGGCGGCATCCCGTGCGTCAACTGACGCCCGAGGGGCGGCCGGTGGCCCCGTCGGCCACCGGGTGCCCCGGCCGCCTCCGGGGCACCGCCCGCCCCGGCGACCGTACGGGCCGGGGGTGCGCCGCCTAGACTGGGCCGACCGGGGGCCTAATACGGGGAGAGCCGCAGTGGTGAAGAGCGTCGAAGGTGCGGGCGGGAGTAGGGGCGCGGCGGTCGACCCGTCAGCCGAAGTGCTGGCCGAGGCGGCCGGGATGTTCGGCCTGCTGGCCTCGCCGCCGCGGCTGCACATCGTCTGGGCGCTCGCCCAGGGCGAGAGCGACGTCAGCGGCCTCGCCGAACGCGTGGGCGGCGCCCTGCCCGCCATCAGCCAACACCTGTCCAAGCTCAAACTGGCCGGCCTCGTCCGCTCCCGCCGCGAGGGCCGGCGGGTGGTGTACTTCGTCGACGACCCGGACACGGTCGCGGTGATGCGCACGCTCGTCGTCCAACTCGCCGCCCGCGAGGCGGACGCGCCGCCGGCCCGCCTGCGCCGACTGGGCGGCTGAGGGCCCCACCGGGCGCGCGGACCGCTTCAGGTCGCGTCGGCGTCGAACGGCGGGCGCTCCCCCGTTGGGGCGTCGGCCGCGGACCGCTTGCGCAGGTCCACCGGCACGCGGCTCGCGTGCGGCGCCGCCGCCGGCTCCGGGTCGAGTGCGGCGCGCAGTTCCCCGAGGCCGTCGCGGAGTTCCCCGAGGCCCAGTCCGTCGTCGCCGAGCAGTTGTTTGCGCACGAAGGTCCGCGGGTGCAGGTCGGTGAACTCGAAGTCCTTGAATTCCGGGCCCAGTCCGGCGCGCACCTCCTCCTTGGCCTGGTCGGAGAAGTTCCGCACCTTGCGTACCAGCGCGGTGGCGTTCTGGAGGAACTCCGGTAGTTTGTCCGGTCCGAAGAGCAGCACCGCCAGGATGCCGATGACGAGCACGTCGGGGGTACTCATGCCCAGGAACATCCCGCCACTCCTCTTGGGTCGCCGGTGCGCCGCACCGCTGCGTCACGCACGTCCGCGGACATTTTAGATATTGCGCAATCGTGGAACCAAGACGGGGTTCCCGGCGTTGTCCAGGACGACGGCACAGACAGGTTTCAGGACAGCTGGAGGGTTTTTCATGGGTGTGACCCTGTCCAAGGGCGGCAACGTCTCGCTCAGCAAGGAGGCCCCGGGCCTCAGCGCGGTGACCATCGGCCTGGGCTGGGCCGTCCGCACCACCACCGGCGCCGACTACGACCTGGACGCCTCCGCCCTGCTGTGCGCCCAGTCCGGGAAGGTCCTCACCGACCAGCACTTCGTCTTCTTCAACAACCTCACCAGCCCCGACGGTTCCGTGGTGCACTCCGGTGACAACCTCACCGGCGGCAGCCACGGCGACGACGAGCAGATCCAGGTGAACCTGGCCGCGGTCCCGGCCGAGGTCGGCAAGATCGTCTTCCCGGTCTCCATCTACGAGGCCGAGGAACGCGGTCAGAGCTTCGGCCAGGTCCGCGAGGCGTTCATCCGGGTGGTCAACCAGGCCGACGGCCGCGAGATCGCCCGCTACGACCTCACCGAGGACGCCTCCACCGAGACGGCCATGGTCTTCGGCGAGGTCTACCGGCACGGCGCGGAGTGGAAGTTCCGCGCCATCGGGCAGGGTTACGCCTCGGGCCTGCGCGGCATCGCCCAGGACTTCGGGGTCAACGTCGGCTGAACGGCGCGCCGGGCAGGGTGTCCGCCGGACGCCGGTGCGGGGCGGAAGGAGCGGGAGATGGCTGCATCCCGGGTGCGGTGGCGGTGGTGGGTGCTGCCGGGTGCCGCCCTGGCCGTCTGGGCCGTGGCGCACACCGACCGCGGCGGCACCACCCCGGACGCCGCACCGCGCCCGGCCGCCACGTCGTCCGCCGCGCCGGACGCCACCCCGTCCGCGACGCCCGGTGGCAGCACGACCGCCCCGCAGTCGGCGGGGGCGTACGACCCGGCCGACTGCGCCGCCGCGGTCCGCCGGTACGCGGCGGCCGCCGGCATCCGCCCCCAGTTGCTGATGGCGATCCTCTACAACGAGTCCTACAAGCCGCACGACCCGGCCCTGGAGCGGGCCTGGCAGCGCTACAAACCCGATGCCGCGTTCGGGGTCGCCAACATGCACCGGGCCGCGTTCGACGAGGTCAAGCGCGGCCGGGCGTTCGCCGACCGGAAGTGGGAGGAACTGCCGGACGACCGGGACCTCGCCGTCGAGGCGGCCGCCTGGTACCTGCACGACCTGGACCGCCAACTGCCCGCACGGCCCGTCGGGCACACCCGCGACGAACTGCTGGCGCTGGGCTACAACGCCGGTGCGGGCAACATGCGCGCCTTCGCGCACGGCACCCCGCCGGGCGTCCAGGCCCAGTCCTACCTGGACCGCCTGCACGAGAACTGGGCGCGGGCCGGCCGGGCCGTCAACCGGTGAGGCGACCGTCACCCCCGTGACGGTCCGGCGACAGGAAGGCGTCAGGACGCGGTGGTGGCGCGCTTTTGACGCCGCCTCACCCTGATACTTCAGGCATTGCGCAAGATAGGGAACCTTGCTGATTTCCTTGGCGTTGTAGCCGACGGACGCCGGACGCCGGACGCCGGGAACGTTATGGAGGAAGCTCATGGGCGTGGCCCTGACCAAGGGCGGCAACGTGTCGCTCAGCAAACAGGCCCCAGGTCTGACCGCCGTCAGGGTGGGGCTGGGCTGGCAGGTGGCGACCGCCACGGGGACCGGTCACGACCTGGACGCCAGCGCGCTGCTGTGCGGCGAGTCCGGCACGGTCCTGACCGACCAACACTTCGTCTTCTTCAACAACCTCACCAGCCCCGACGGTTCGGTGCGCCACTCGGGCAGCCGCCCCACGGGCGAGGACCAGGAACAGATCGAGGTCGACCTCGCCGCGGTCCCGCCCGAGGTCGCCAAGATCGTCTTCCCGGTCTCGCTCTACGAGGCCGAGCAGCGCCGGCAGAATTTCGGCCAGCTCAGCAGCGCCTACATCCGCGTGGTCGACCGGACCGGCGGCGCCGAGCTGGCCCGTTTCGACCTGTCCGGCCAGGCCGCCACCGAGACCGCCATGGTCTTCGGCGAGTTGTACCGCCACGGCACGGACTGGAAGTTCCGCGCGATCGGCCAGGGCTACGCCTCCGGGCTCGCCGGCATCGCGCAGGACTACGGCGTCGACGTGCTGCGCCAGGAGCCGGCCCCCGCGGCCGCACCGGCCCAGTCCGCGCCGCCCGCCCACCCCTCCACTGCGCCCACCGGGCCCGCCGCCCCGCCGGCGCCGCCCACGCCCACGGTGACGTCCGTGGCCGTGGCACCGGCCGCCGGAGCGGCGCCGTCCGGGCCGGGCTACGCCCCTGCCACCTCACCGCAACCGACAGGAAGTTCCGACATGACCTGCTTCTTCGACCCCAGCCACGGCCCCGGGATGACGCCCGTGACGTGGTCCCCGCAGTGGGGCGTGCCGCGCCAGGTCCAGACCTGCGGCGGCTGTGCGCAGCGGGTGCAGACCACCGCGCCGCCGTTCTACACCCCGGCCCAGGCCGGCTATCCGCAGCCCGTTCAGCAGGGCTACCCGCAGCAGGCGCAGCCGGGTTACCCCCAGCAGGGCTACGCCCAGCAGCCGGACCACCAGCAGGGCGGCGGCCGGCGCTTCGGCACCGGCGCGCTGATCGGCGCCGGTGCCGCCGGCCTGGTGGGCGGTGCGCTGCTGAACGAGGCGTTCGACGACGACGAGCCCGAGGTGGTCGTCAACAACTACTACGAGGGCGACGAGTACTGATCCGCCGCGTGGCAGCACCCGCCGGAGCCCGGTCGTGACCCGTCACGGCCGGGCTCCGGCGCGTTCGGCACCGGGCCGCCCGCGCGCTCACTGGGGCGCGATCCGCACCACCCCGGTGAGGGTGCCCTGCCACCACACGCCGCCCGGCGTGGCGTTGCCCGCCATCTGGAGCGTGTCGAAGAGGAAGCCGGTCCCCATGCGGTGACGGCTCGTCACCCGTCCGGTCTCCGCGTCGACGGCCAGGAAGTCGTAGCGGTCCAGGATGCCGGTCCGTGCCGGGTCCAGCAGGCCGGTGCGCTCCACGGTGTAGAGCGTGCCGTCCGCGACGGACAGCTTGGGCACGGCGGCGGAGCGGATCCGGGTGTCCCAGCGGATCGCGCAGCCGCTCCCGTCGCGGTCGACGTCGACCCGGGTGAGCCCGCCGGAGAACGGGGCGCTCGCCGGCTCCGCCGCCCCGGCGCCGTCCGGCACCGCCGGGTAGGGGTAGCCGTAGGTGCTGGCCACGTAGACGCTGTTGCCGGCCCCGATGGGCGAGTTCTCGGTGCCGCTGCCGTTGGGGTCGAGGACCGGTATCCGGCATACCGTGCGGTTGTCCTCGGTGGACACCACGATCAGGTGCTCCTGGGGAGCGGCGTTGTCGGTGATCGCCAGGTACTCGGAGCCGGTGCGCGGCCCGAAGAACGTCGGGGTGGCGCCCGTCCCGTGGCTGAGCTGCCCCGGTTTGCGGGCCGGCCCGCGGTCGTAGGACCGCTGCCAGAGCACCCGCGGCGTGCCGTCCGCGCCCGCGCGCAGCAGGTACAGCGCGCGGTCGGTGGCGACGGCGGTGCCCTCGGGCGCGGTGGAGATCGAGTTGGCGACGGGCTCGCCGAGGTCCGTCGTCCGCACCGTCTTCGTCGTCGTGTCCACCGTGCCGACGAGGCCGTGCGCGGTCGCGAACCACACCCGTCCCCGCCAGTCCGGGGAGAGCCCGACCACGCTGTCCCCGGCGGGCACGGCGCCGGTCAGCGGCGTCCGCTCGACGACCTTCAGTTCCCAGCCGCCGTCCGCCTTCTTGGTGTGGGCGATCCGCAGCAGGTCGCCGGAGCCGTCGGCGACCACCAGCCGGTCCCGCTCGTCCAGATAGCTGTAGATGCCGCCCAGGACGCTGGACTTGGCGAGCGTCAGTTCGGTGAGCGAGGCGCCGGTCGCCGGGTCGAGCAGGTGGACGTGCGGCGCCCGGTCGAACATGCCGGTGCACACGGCCACCGGGTAGCCGTCCGACCCGGCGACCACGGTCGGGCAGGCGGCCTGGAGCGCCGTGCGGTGGCTGACGGTCCCGCCGGCCCCGGGGCCGCTGCGGGGCGTGGTGTCCGACGAGGCACTGTCGCCGTGCATGGCCCCCGCCCCACCGGCGGCGAGGTGGGGGTTGGCGGGCGGGGCCGCGGCCCGCGCGGGCCCGGCCGTACCAAGGACGGCGGCCAGGGCGGCGGCGAGCGCGAGAACGCGGGTGCTGCGAGGGGGCATGGATCGGCTCCAGGATTCGGGAAGGGGGACGGCGCGCACCGGATTCGGGCGCGCCGGAAGCGCGGGCGGGACGGTGCACGCGCGGGTCGCACGGTCAGCGGTGGGGACGGTGGTGCGGAACGGGCGGCGCCGATCAACCGGCCCACCGGGAGGATCGGTTGGCATCGGCACCCCGGGGGCCGGCAGGCGGCGCGGCGGCATCCGGGACGATCGGTCCCGCACGCCGCGCGCACGGCGGTCCGGCGCGGAATCGGCCGGGCACGGTGGTCCGGCCGCCGTCCCGGACGACTGACGCCCGGTACGAACACGTACGAAAGAGGACGAACGGGGCGGGGTCAGCGGCCCGCCGGACGACACGCCGCGGACGCGAGCCGCGCGAGGTCCAGGAAGAGGCGTCTGTGCAGCGGGAGTTGACCCATCACGCGCGGCATTGCAGCATGCGCACCGCGAACCCGCAATCCCCGTCCCACCCCTGAAGACGCCCCGCGCCCACCGCGGAGATCGTCAACCGGATGCCTCCAGGGTCCCGCCCTCGGAGGGCAGCGGGCCGCGAGCCGGTGCCCACGCGGGGTTTGGCCCCTACGGTCGGGCCATGGCCGAAAACGAAAGTCCCCCAGCGCCCCCTCTCGCGCGCGCCGAGCGGTTCGTCTGGCTGACCGCCCGGGTGCTGGAGCAGCGGCTCTTCGCGTACCACTTCCTCGGCGGCGGCGCAGACCCGGTCGAGACCGCGCTCACCGCGTACCGCAACGACGACGACGGCTACGGCCACGCCCTGGAACCCGACCTGCGCGGCCCGGTCAGCCAGCCGCTGCACACCGCGCACGCCCTGAAGGTCCTGGACCGCATCGAGCGGTGCGACGGCCGCCGGGTCGAACGGATCTGCCGCTACCTCACCCGCATCTCGACCCCCGACGGGGCGCTGCCCGCGGTGCACCCCTCACTGCGCGGCTACCCGGCCGCACCCTGGATCCCGGTGGTCGACACCCCGCCGAGCTCCCTCCTGGCCACCGGCCCGGTGGTGGGGCTCCTGCACCGCAACCAGGTCTGGCACGCCTGGCTCTTCCGGGCCACCGACTACTGCTGGGCGGTCGTGGAGTCGCTGGAGCAGACCCACCCCTACGAGGCCGCGGCGGCCGTGGCCTTCCTGGACGGCGCCCCGGACCGGCCGCGGGCGGCCGCCGCGGCGCAGCGACTGGGCCGACTGGTGCGGGAGCAGGGCCTGGTCGTCCTCGATCCCGCGCGGGCGGCCGAGGCCCCGGTACCGGAGGGGTACGCCCCCGGGGAGCACCACTTCGCCTACCACTACGCGGCCACGCCCCGTTCGCTGGCCCGCAGTTGGTTCACCGACCAGGAGGTGGACCGGGCGCTGGACCACCTCGTCGCGCTCCAGGGGGACGACGGCGGCTGGCCCGTCACCTGGCGCCTGTGGGCACCGGGCACCGCGTTGGAGAGCCGTCCGATGGTGACACTGGAGGCGCTGCTCACCCTGCGCGCCTACGGGCGGCCGCTGGGTTGACCGGGGCCGCGCCGCCGGGCCGGCGGCGCGGTCACCCGCCCAGGGCCCGCACCCCCGCGGTGACGGCCACCGCGACCACGACGATCAACAGGAACGGCGCGCGCAGCAGCAGGGCGACGACCGCGGCGGCGACCCCGGCGGCCTTGGCGTCGAGCAGCAGGTGCCGGCCCTCGCTGAAGGTCTCCTGGGCGGTCAGCGCGGCCAGCAGCGCCACCGGCAACAGCGCGGCCAACCGTCTGACCAGGGGGCGCTCCAAGAGGCCGGCGGGCGCCGACAGGCCCAGGAACTTGACCAGGTAGCAGCCCACGGCGGTGGCGCCGATCGCGATCCAGACGGTCATGCCCGGTCCTCCCCCGGTCCGTCGTGGGACGCGCCGGCCCGCTCCTGTAGGACCGGCGCCTCGGGTATCGCCTCCCCCGGGGCGGGCGCCCGCCCGCGCCGCCCGTGGACGGCGAGGACGACGGGCGCGGCCAGCGCCGCGAGCAGCACCGGCACCCCGGCGGGCACGAGTGGCAGCGTCACCAGGAGCAGCAGCGCCGCGAGGCCGGCCGTGCAGCGCTCCACGGTGGACCGCAGCATCGGCGCGAGCAGCGCGACGAAGACGGCGGGGCCGGCCGCGTCCAGGCCCCAGGCGTCGGTGTCGCCGAGCGCCCGGGCCCCCAGGGCGCCGCCGAGGGTGGTGAGGTTCCACAGGACGTACAGCGACAGCCCGGTGACGGTGAAGCCCAGCCGGGCGCTGCGCCGGTCGGGCTGGGCCAGGGCGACCGCGGAGGTCTCGTCGATGATCCAGTGGGCGGCCAGCGGGCGGACCGCTCCCCGGTAGCCCAGGACGGCGGAGAGCCGCAGCCCGTAGAACGCGTTGCGGACGCCGAGGAAGAAGGCGCCGGCCGCGGCCGTCAACGGGTTGCCGCCCGCGGCGAGCGCGCCCACCAGGGCGAACTGCGAGGCCCCCGTGAAGACCAGCAGGCTCAGCGCGCAACTCTGCCAGACGCTGAGCCCGGCCCCGGCGGAGGTCACGCCGAAGGCGAAGCCGGACAGCCCGACCGCGACGCCGACGCCCAACGCGTCCCGGATCACGGCGGAGTCGGGCCACTGCGGCAGGGGCGCCACCGCCCGGACCGCCTGCTCGGCGGGCGCGCCCCGCGCCCCTCTCGGTGCCGTCTGCCGCGTGTCTGCTTGCGCTCTCTGTTTCGCCACGCCCCGGACCCTAGGAGGCGCCGCCGCCACCGTCTTGTACGTTCTTGCGCGCGACCGGGCCTCCGGGGAAGCGGGGGGACGGGGCCGCGCCGGCTAGCGCTCGGCGTCGCCGCGGGCCCGCGGCCTCGTGCTCCCGGGCCCCCCGGGCTCCCCTCCCAGCGCGCCGTGCGGCGCCGCGCGCTCCCGGCGGTAGGCGCCCGGCGGCACCCCGACGATCCGGGTGAAGTGCCGGTTCAGGTGCGGCTGGTCGGTGAAGCCGACCGCCACCGCCGTCCGTGCGGGCGGAGTGCCGGCCTCCAGGAGGCGGCGGGCGCGCCGTACCCGGGCGTCGGTGAGCCAGGTGTGCGGTGGCATCCCGTACGCCGCACGGAAGGCCCGCAGCAGCGCGAACGGACCGGTCCCCAGCTCCCGGGCGAGTTCCTCCAGGGTGGGCGGGTCGGCCATCCGCTCCTCCAGGACCGCCCTGGCCCGGGCGGCGGCGCGGGTGCCCGCCGTGCGGGGCGCGCGGGCCGGCAGCGGCCCCCCGTGGCCGCGCAGCAGCCGGGCCAGTGCGATCCGCAGCAGGCTGTCGGCGGCCAGCGCGTTGCCGGCCTCGGCGGCCCGGTGGATGCCGGCGATCAACCGGCCGGTGCCGGGCTCGTCGGCGACGGTACGGACGAAGCCCGCGGTGCCGCGCAGCCCGGTGGTCTCCCGGGCGATCCCGGCGACGACCTCCGCCGACGGGTACAGCGTGGCGTAGCTCCAGCCCTCGGGGGCACCGGCCCGCGCGCTGTGCGGCACCTCCGGGTTGAGCATCACGATGCCGCCGGGGCCGGCCCGGACCACGCCGTCCCGCAGCCCGACCGCCTCCACCCCCGAGGTGACCACGCAGATCACGTAGCCGTCGTGGGCGTGGCGGGGGAAGGAGTGCCCGACGTAGCGGGCCCGCAGCAGGTCCAGGCCGGGCAACTCGGGAGGGCGCCAGTGGCGCGCCCATTCGCCGCGCGCCCGCGGCACGGTCGGCGCGCCCCCCGCACTGATCATGGCCATGCCGCCATTGTGCGTCCGGCGCGCGGTCGGGCGGCGCGGCGTCCGCCCGGTGGACCGACCGCGACCCGGCCGCGGCCGCCTGCGGACCGGATTGTCAGTGGTCCGGTGCACGATGGGGGACATGACCCAGTCAGCGCTCGACTCCTTCTCGCCCGCGACCCGCGGCTGGTTCGCGGGGGCGTTCCGTGCGCCCACCGCGGCGCAGGAGGGCGCCTGGCGGGCCATCGCCGAGGGGTCGGACGTCCTGGTGGTCGCGCCGACGGGCTCCGGGAAGACGCTGGCCGCGTTCCTGGCGTCGCTGGACGCCCTGGCGAGCACCCCGCCGCCCGCCGAGCCGAAGAAGCGCTGCCGGGTGCTGTACGTCTCGCCGCTGAAGGCGCTCGCCGTCGACGTGGAGCGCAATCTGCGCAGTCCGCTGACGGGCATCCGCCAGGAGTCGGTCCGCCGCGGGCTGCCGGAGCCGGACGTCCGGGTCGGCACCCGCTCCGGCGACACCCCGGCCGCCGAGCGCCGTGCGCTGGCCACCCGCCCGCCGGACATCCTCATCACCACGCCCGAGTCGCTGTTCCTGATGTTGACGTCCGCGGCCCGGGAGGCGCTGGCCGGCGTCGAGACGGTGATCGTGGACGAGGTGCACGCGGTCGCCGGCACCAAGCGCGGCGCCCACCTCGCCCTGTCCCTGGAGCGGCTGGACGAGCTGCTGGACCGCCCGGCACGCCGGATCGGGCTGTCCGCGACGGTCCGCCCGGTGGAGGAGGTGGCCCGCTACCTCTCGCCCCGGCGCCGGGTGGAGATCGTCCAGCCGCCGTCCGGCAAGCGGTTCGACCTCACGGTGGTCGTCCCGGTGGAGGACATGGGCGAGCTCGGCAGCGCCCCCGTCCAGGAGGGCGAGACGGGCGAGAAGCCCTCCATCTGGCCGCAGGTCGAGGAGCGGATCGTCGATCTCGTCCAGGCGCACCGCTCCACGATCGTCTTCGCCAACTCCCGCCGCCTCGCCGAGCGGCTGTGCAACCGCCTCAACGAGATCGCCTACGAGCGCACCACGGGCACGCCGCTGCCCGAGCACCACTCCCCCGCCGAGCTGATGGCCGAGGCCGGCGCCGCCAAGGGAGCACCGGCCCTGCTGGCCCGCGCGCACCACGGCTCGGTCTCCAAGGAGCAGCGGGCCCAGGTGGAGGAGGACCTCAAGGCCGGGCGGCTGCCGGCCGTGGTCGCCACGTCCAGTCTGGAGCTGGGCATCGACATGGGCGCGGTCGACCTGGTCGTCCAGGTGGAGTCGCCGCCGTCGGTCGCCTCCGGACTCCAGCGGGTGGGGCGGGCCGGCCACCAGGTCGGCGCGGTCTCCAAGGGCATCGTCTTTCCCAAGTACCGCGGCGATCTGGTGCAGGCGGCGGTGGTCACCGAGCGGATGCGCGCGGGCGCCATCGAGGCGCTTCGGGTGCCCGCCAATCCGCTGGACGTGCTGGCCCAACAGGTGGTCGCGATGGCCGCGATGGACACCTGGGACGTCGAGGAGCTGCTGGCCGTGGTCCGCCGGGCGGCCCCGTTCGCCGCGCTCCCGGAGTCCGCGTTCACCGCCGTGCTGGACATGCTCGCCGGCCGCTATCCCTCCGACGCCTTCGCCGAGCTGCGCCCGCGCCTGGTCTGGGACCGCGTCGCGCAGACCGTCACCGGCCGTCCCGGTGCCCAGCGGCTGGCCGTGACGTCCGGCGGCACCATCCCGGACCGCGGCCTGTTCGGCGTCTTCCTGGCCGGCGAGAGCTCCGGAAAGGGCGGCGGCGGACGCCGGGTCGGCGAGCTGGACGAGGAGATGGTCTACGAGTCCCGCGTCGGCGACGTCTTCACGCTCGGCACCACGTCCTGGCGCATCGAGGACATCACCCGCGACCGGGTCCTGGTCACGCCCGCCCCCGGGGTGCCCGGCCGGCTGCCGTTCTGGAAGGGCGACCAGCTCGGCCGCCCGCTCGAACTGGGCCGCGCACTGGGCGCGTTCCTCCGGGAGATCGGCTCGCTCGCCCCCGAGGACGCCGGCGCCCGGATGTCCGCCGCCGGCCTCGACGACTGGGCGGTCGCCAACGTCCAGGGCTACCTCGCCGAGCAGCGCCAGTCCTGCGGCCACGTCCCGGACGACCGCACCATCGTCGTCGAGCGCTTCCGCGACGAGCTGGGCGACTGGCGGGTCGTCATCCACTCCCCCTTCGGGGCGCAGGTGCACGCCCCGTGGGCGCTGGCCCTGGGTGCCCGGCTCTCCGAGCGCTACGGCCTGGACGCCCAGGTGATGCACGCCGACGACGGCATCGTGCTGCGGCTGCCGGACGCCGACCTGATGGGCCTGGACTTCCTCGACGGCGAGGGCGACGGCGGCGGCTCCGGTGCGGCCGACCGCGCGGAGTTCGACCCCGAGCAGTCCCCGGTCGGCGCCGCCGACGTGGTCTTCGACCACGGCGAGGTCGACCAGCTCGTCACCGAACAGGTCGGCGGCTCCGCGCTGTTCGCCTCCCGCTTCCGGGAGTGCGCGGCGCGCGCCCTGTTGCTGCCCCGCCGCAGCCCCGGCAAGCGCACCCCGCTGTGGCAACAGCGCCAGCGCGCGGCCCAGTTGCTCCAGGTGGCGAGCGAGTTCGGGTCGTTCCCGATCGTCCTGGAGGCGGTCCGCGAATGCCTCCAGGACGTCTTCGACGTGCCGGGGCTGACGGAGTTGATGGCCGACATCGAGGCCCGCCGGGTGCGCCTGGTGGAGGTCACGACCCCCGAGCCGTCCCCGTTCGCCCGCTCGCTGCTCTTCGGCTACGTCGCCCAGTTCCTCTACGAGGGCGACTCCCCGCTCGCCGAGCGTCGCGCCGCCGCGCTGTCCCTGGATTCCCGGCTGCTGGCCGAGCTGTTGGGCCGGGCGGAGCTGCGCGAGCTGCTGGACGCGGAGGTCCTGACGGAGCTGGAGGCCGAGCTCCAGTGGCGCACCGAGGACCGTCGCGTCAAGGACGTCGAGGGCGTCGCCGACCTGCTGCGCCTGTTGGGGCCGCTGACCGACGCCGAGTTGGCCGAGCGGGGCGCCGAGCCGGCCTGGCCCGCGGAGCTGGCCGCGGCCCGCCGCGCCATCCGGGTGCGGATCGCCGGCACCGAGCACTGGGCCGCCGTCGAGGACGCCGGCCGCCTCCGGGACGCCCTGGGCACCGCGCTCCCGGTCGGCGTCCCCGAGTCGTTCACCGAGCCGGTCAAGGACCCGCTGGGCGATCTGCTCTCCCGGTACGCCCGCACCCACGGACCGTTCACGTCCGAGCAGGCGGCCACCCGCTTCGGCCTGGGCACCGCCGTGACCGACGGCACCCTCCAGCGCCTGGCCGCCACCGGCCGCCTCGTCCAGGGCGAGTTCCACCCCCAGGGGATCGGTCAGGAGTGGTGCGACGCCCAGGTGTTGCGCCGGCTGCGCCGCCGTTCGCTGGCCGCGCTGCGCGAGGAGTTGGAGCCGGTGCCGCCCGCCGCGCTGGCCGCCTTCCTCCCCCAGTGGCAGCACGTCGGCGCGCCGCGGCCGGCGCCCTCCTCCGGGGCGCCCGCGCCGCCGGCCGCCGGCTCGTCCGGGCTGCGCGGCCTCGACGGCCTGGTCCGCGCCGTCGAGCAGCTCCAGGGCGCGCCGGTGCCGGCCTCCGCCCTGGAGAAGCTGGTCCTGCCGTCCCGGGTCGGCGGCTACGCCCCGGCGCTGCTGGACGAGCTCACCGCCACCGGCGAAGTGCTGTGGGCCGGCGCGGGCGCCCTGCCCGGCAAGGACGGCTGGCTCTCGCTCCACCTCGCCGACACCGCGCCCCTCCTGCTCCGGCCCCCGCTGCCCCTGGAACTGTCCGCGCTGCACGAGTCGGTGCTGCGCGCCCTCGCCCCCGGCTACGGCCTGTTCTTCCGGCAGATCGCCGACCAGGTCCGGGCCACCACGCATCCGGACGCCACCGATCCGCAGCTCGCCGACGCCCTGTGGGAGCTGGCCTGGTCGGGTCGGCTCACCAACGACACCCTCGCCCCGCTGCGCGCCCTGCTCGGCTCGGGCCGCACGGCGGGCTCCACGGCCCACCGCGCCCGCCGCGCCGTCCCCCGGGGGAGGTATGGCACGCTGACCGCCGCCGCCCGCCCCACCGCGTCCCGCTCGGGTCCGCCGACCGTCGGCGGCCGCTGGTCCCTGCTCCCCGCGCCCGAGCCGGATCCGACGCACCGCGCCCACGCCCTGGCCCGCACGCTCCTCGACCGGCACGGCATCGTCACCCGCGGCGCGGTCGCCGCCGAGGGGGTCACCGGCGGCTTCTCCGCCGCCTACCGCGTGCTGGCCGCCTTCGAGGAGTCCGGGCAAGCCCGCCGCGGCTACGTCGTCGAGGGGCTGGGCGCCGCCCAGTTCGCCATGGACGGCGCGGTGGACCGCCTCCGGGCGATCAGCACCCAGCGGGAGCGCGGCACCGACGGCCCGTTCCCGGACGGCGGCCCGGCCCGGCGCGGGCGCGGCGGGGGGCCGCGCGCCCTGGTCCTCGCCGCGGCCGACCCGGCCAACGCGTACGGCGCCGCGCTGCCCTGGCCGGAGCCGCCCGAGGGCGCCACCCACAAGCCGGGCCGCAAGGCGGGCTCCCTGGTCGTCCTGGTCGACGGCGAGCTGACGCTCTACCTGGAGCGCGGCGGCAAGACGCTCCTGATGTGGCCGCTGGGCGGCGACCCGGCCCAGGCCGCCACCGACCCCCGCCTGCACTCCGCCGTCGAGGCCCTCGTCGACGGGGCCCGGGCGGGCGCCGTCGGCACCCTCACCACCGAGCGCATCAACGGCACCTCCGCCCTCACCTCCCCCTACGCGCCCGTCCTGGAGGCCGCGGGCTTCCACCCCACGCCCCGGGGAATGCGGCTGCGCGGCTGACCCCGCCGGCGGTCTGACCCCGCCGGCGGTCTCCGGGCCGTGGACCGGGCCGCCCGCCCGCAGCCCACGGTGCATGATGGCCCCATGCCCGAAGGCGACACCGTCTGGCGGCTGGCGCACCGTCTCCACCAGGCGCTGGCCGGCGCCCCGCTGATCCGCTGCGACTTCCGCGTCCCGCGCCTGGCGACGGTGGACCTCACCGGCCGCGAGGTACGGGCGGTGGTGTCCCGCGGCAAGCACCTGCTCACCCGCTTCGACGGCGACCTGACCCTCCACTCCCACCTGCGGATGGACGGCGCCTGGAAGATCTACGCCCCGGCCGAGCGCTGGCGCGGCGGCCCCGCGCACCAGATCCGGGCGGTCCTCGGCACCACCGTGCACACCGCCGTCGGCTACCGCCTGCCCGTCCTGGAGCTGTTGCGCACCGCCGACGAGCCCCGGGTCACCGGGCATCTGGGCCCCGATCTGCTGGGCCCGGACTGGGACGCCGCCGAGGCCCTGAGCCGGCTGCTCGCCATACCCGACCGCCCCCTCGGCGAGGCCCTGCTCGACCAGCGCAACCTCGCCGGCATCGGCAATGTCTACAAGTCCGAGCTGTGCTTCCTGCTCGGCGCCTCCCCTTGGCTGCCCATCGGCCGCCTCACCGCCCCGGAACGCGCCCCCGCGCTGGCCAAGAAGCTCCTGGAGGCCAACAAGGACCGCCCGACCCGGGTCACCACCCCCTGGGGCGCCCGCTCCCGCCCCTTCGACGGCGGCGCGGCCGCCCGCTCGGACCGCCGCCTGTGGGTCTACGGCCGCGCCGGCCGCCCCTGCCTGCGCTGCGGTACCGTCGTCCACACCGCCGAGCAGGGCCCCGGCAGCGAAGAACGGGTCACCTACTGGTGCCCCACCTGCCAGCCGCCCCCATCCGCGCCGTGACGCTCCGTCAGTCGCCCCCGCTCCGGGACCTGCGCCACCACTGCCCGACGAGCCGCCCCGCCTCGGAGCGCCGCCACGCCTGCGTCAGCCGTGCCTCCACGGCCGCGACCGCGCCGTCCCGCCGGAACGGACCGCGCGCCCCCGCCCGTCGCCCGCTCCACGGAACGCAGTGCACGGGCAGCAGGCTGAGCCCCCAGCCCGCGGTCGCCACCGCCCCTTCCACCGGTCCGGCCGACCCCGGCCACAGGACCAGCCGGCACACCGCCCACCACCACACGCCCCCGACGAGCGCCGCGGATATCCACCGTCCCGGCACGTACCACGCACGCCTCGCCATGCCTGCCTCCTCGGGCCGACGCTAGACCGGGCCCGTCACCGGCGACAGGGGCGCACCGGCGCACGCCCGGCGCGTGCGGTGCGCTCCGAAAACCCCGGCGACGGGCCCGTTCACCGGCCGGTCACCGGGCCGAGTCCGACGGGCCGCGGTCAGTGGGCCTCGGCCTGGAACATCCAGTGGTGCTTCTCCAGGTCGGCGGTGAGGCCGATGAGGATGTCCTGGCTGACCGGGTCGGGCTCGTCGGTCGCGGCGATCCGCTCCCGCATCCGCCCGATGATCACTCCGAGCGCGTCCACCAGCGTCCGGACGACGTCGACGTCCTTGACCCAGCCGTCCGGCGCCTCGCTGATGCCGCTGGTCTTGGCGACCGTCGCGGACCGGCCGTCCGGCGAGACCCCGATCGCCGAGGCCCGCTCAGCCACCGTGTCGGCGTGCATCCGGGCGGTGGCGACGACCTCGTCGAGCTGGAGGTGGACGGAGCGGAAGCGCGGACCGACGACGTTCCAGTGCACCTGCTTGGCGACCAGGGAGAGGTCCACCAGGTCCACCAGGGCCCCCTGGAGGGCGTTGCCGACGACGGCTCGGGCTTCCTCGGACAGCGTGCTTGTGACCACAGACATCCAGATACTCCCTTTCAGGCGCATTAAGGACATTCATGCGAATAATCCGATTTAGCCCCATGGTACGGGCCAGGGCTCCGCTCCGAGCAGCCCAGCCGGTCCGGCCGGGCCCGCACCGGGGCACCATCCGGCCAGCAGGAAGCCCCGGCGGGCTGCTGCCCGCCGGGGCTCCGGCCGTGCTTGGTCTGCGGTGTCAGGCCGCGACGACATCCACGACGTCGGCCGGGGACTTGATGGTCACGCGCTCCTCCGGCACTCCGGCCAGGGACGCGACGGACACCGAGTTGAGCTTCGGTCGCACCGGCGCCGGCACCGTGTCCGTCGCAGCCGCGGAGGCCGCCAGCTCGGCGAGCGCCAGCTCGTCGCTGACCTCCCGCATCAGCTCGGACATGCGCACGTCCAGCGCGTCGCAGATCGCCGAGAGCAGTTCGGAGGACGCCTCCTTCTGGCCCCTCTCGACCTCGGACAAGTAGCCGAGTGACACCCGGGCGGAGGACGAGACCTCGCGCAGGGTGCGGCCTTGGCGCTGACGCTGTCGGCGCAGCACGTCACCCAGCAGGCGACGAAGCAGAATCATCGCTGGCTCCCTCCTCGGACCTCGGACGCGGATCCTTCTCGCCCCACCGTACCGCCTCGGGCCGCAGCCGTGCCGGGAGCGAGTACGTGTTCACTCAGGGCTGCAAACATCCATTCCCCCCGTGTTGTTCCGTATCCTGTGCCCGCGCATTTTCTGCGAGTTCGCCCAACAGCAGCGCGAGCACCGCCTGAACGCTGTCCCGACGGATCCGGTCACGATCCCCCGCCAGCGCCAGCCGCCGTGCCTTTCCCACACCGTCCGGCCCCTGGACGGCCACGTAGACGGTGCCCACCGGCTGCCCGTCCTGCGGCTCCGGCCCCGCGACGCCGGTGGTGGCGATGCCCCAGTCGGCCCCGAGCACCCGGCGCACCCCGGCCGCCATCTGCCGCGCGACCTCGCCGTCCACGGCCCCACGGGCGTCCAGCAGCGCGCCGTCCACGCCCAGGAGTTCCCGCTTGACGTCGGTGGCGTAGGCCGTGACCGACCCGCGCACCACCCGCGAGGCCCCGGGAACGCCGGTCAGCTCGCCCGCGACCAGCCCGCCGGTGAGCGATTCGGCCACCGCCAGGCTCTGCCGCCGCCCGGCGAGCACCTCCAGCGCCCCGGCCGCCGCAGAACCCGGCGCACTCACCGGTCCTCGCCCGTTTCCGCCCGCACGGCCCGCTCGACTTGTTCGGCCCGCTCGCGGGCCAGCCCGGCCCGGCGCAGCACCACGGCCTGTCGGACGTAGTCGAGCCCGGTCGCCACGGTCAGGACCACCGCCACCGCCATCACCCACCAGCGGAAGGTGGCCAGCGGCCCGGTCAGCACCAGGACGTACATGCCCACGGCGGTGCCCTGCGCCAATGTCTTGATCTTGCCGCCCCGGCTGGCCGGAATCACTCCGTGTTTGATCACCCAGAACCGCATCAGGGTGATGCCCAGCTCCCGGAAGAGGATCACGCCCGTCACCCACCAGGGCAGGTCCCCCAGCATCGACAGGCAGATCAGCGCCGCCCCCATGATCGCCTTGTCCGCGATCGGGTCGGCGATCTTGCCGAAGTCGGTGACCAGGTTGTACGTCCGCGCCAGGTGACCGTCGAAGATGTCGGTGATCATGGCGATGGCGAAGGCCGCCCAGGCGAACGCCCGCCAGGCCGGGTCGTGGCCGCCGTCGTGCACCAGCAGCAGCACGAACGCCGGGACCAGCAGCAACCGCAGCATCGTCAGGACGTTGGCGATGTTCCACAGCCCGGCCTGCCGGGCGACCGGCGCCGTGCGCGGCCTCCCGGCGGCAGAAGCCGAGGCTCCGCTCATCTGCCCGCCTCCTCGGTACATCCCGTACCGTCCACCGACAGCACCTCCGCCACGAGGTCCACGCCCTCGCTGGCGACCACCTTTGCTTCGACCATACGACCGGGCCGCAGGTCCTGGCCGCCCGTGAGCAGCGTGACGCCGTCGGTCTCCGGCGCCTGGTGCGCGGCCCGCCCGACGACGCCGTCGTCCTCGTCGTCGATCCGGTCCACCAGCACCCGGACGCTCTCCCCGACCCGCTCGGAGGCCCGCTGCGCGGTCAGCTCCTCGGCCAGGCGGGAGACCCGCGCCAGCCGCTCGGCGACCACCTCGGGGTCGAGCTTGTCGCCGTAGCCGGCGGCCTCGGTGCCGTCCTCGTCGGAGTAGCCGAAGACGCCGATGGCGTCCAGCCGGGCCTCGCCGAGGAACCGCTCCAGCTCCGCCACGTCGCCCTCCGACTCGCCGGGGAAGCCGACGATGAAGTTCGAGCGGGCGCCGGCCTGCGGCGCCTTGCTGCGGATGGTCTCCAGGAGCTCCAGGAAGCGGTCGGTGTCGCCGAACCGCCGCATCGCGCGCAGCACCCCGGGCGCGGAGTGCTGGAAGGACAGGTCGAAGTAGGGCGCCACCTTGTCGGTGCCGGTCAGCACGTCGATCAGGCCGGGCCGCATCTCGGCGGGCTGGAGGTAGCTGACCCGGATCCGCTCGATGCCGTCGACGGCGGCCAGCTCCGGCAGCAGCGTCTCCAGCAGGCGGATGTCGCCCAGGTCCTTGCCGTAGGACGTGTTGTTCTCGGAGACCAGCATGATCTCCTTGACGCCCTGCTCGGCCAGCCAGCGGGTCTCGCCGAGCACGTCCGAGGGACGGCGCGAGATGAACGAGCCGCGGAAGGACGGGATCGCGCAGAACGAACAGCGCCGGTCACAGCCCGAAGCCAGCTTCACCGAGGCCACCGGCTCGTTGCCCAGTCTGCGGCGCAGCGGCGCCCGCGGCCCCGAAGCCGGTGCGACGCCCTCGGGCAGGTCCTGCGGCGGCGCCGCGGGCTCCTCGGCGTCGGACTGGGCGTGGCCGGGCAGCGCGATCCCCGCGGCGTCCTGGCGCTCCGCCGGGCTGATCGGCAGCAGCTTGCGGCGGTCGCGCGGGGTGTGCGAGGCGTGGACTCCGCCGCTGAGGATGGTCTGCAGGCGGTCGGAGATGTCGGCGTAGTCGTCGAACCCGAGAACCCCGTCCGCCTCGGGCAGCGCCTCGGCGAGTTCCTTGCCGTAGCGCTCGGCCATGCAGCCGACGGCGACGACGGCCTGGGTCCGGCCCTGATCCTTCAGATCGTTGGCTTCCAGCAGGGCGTCGACGGAGTCCTTCTTGGCGGCTTCGACGAAGCCGCAGGTGTTGACGACGGCGACGTCCGCATCGGTGGCGTCCTCGACGAGCTCCCAGCCGTCCGCTGCCAAGCGGCCTGCGAGCTCCTCCGAGTCCACCTCGTTACGGGCGCAGCCAAGGGTGACGAGGGCGACGGTACGGCGTTCGGGCATGGGGCTCAGCCTACTTCGTCCCGGACACCCCCATGGCGCGCAGGTCTCCGCCGCCCGTCCCAGGGGTCCCGGGAGGGGCGGCGGAAGGGTTCCGACCGGCGCTGCTCAGCCCGCCTGCGGGTCCCCCGGCGTGTAGCTCAGCCGCTCCACCGAGCCCTCGTCGCCGACCTTCTTGACCTCCTTGCCGTTGACGTACAGCTGTACGGCCCCGGCGTTGCCGACGACGAGGTCGATCCGCTTCTTGTCGGTGAACGTCTTCGACTCCCCCTGCTTGAGCAGCCCGTCCTGCAGGAGCTTGCCGTTGGCGTCCTTGGCGGAGACCCAGCTCTGGCCGTCCTTGGCGGTCACCTTGATCGTGACCTTGTCCTTGGGCAGTCCGGCGATGGCGCTGTCGGAGGGCGCCGGACGGGGCGGCTGCGGGGCCTGGGGTCGGATGGTGCTGGGGGCCGGGCCGGGCTTGTCGGCCTTGGCGGTGTCGGAGGCGATCGGCCCGCCCTGGTGCTTGCTGCCACTGCTGAAGAACGTGAAGCCGGCGAAGCCGATCACCGCGACGATGGCCGCCACCATCGCCGCGGTCCAGTTGGGGCGGCGCGGTTCCGACCGGATCCGCTCCGCCTCGAAGAGCGGGGCGGCGACGGTCGGGGTGGGCCGGCCGCCGTGGTCGGCGTCGTAGCGTTCGATCAGGGATTGGGGGTCGAGGGAGACGGCTCGGGCGAGCGCTCTGATGTGTCCGCGTGCGTAGACGTCGCCGCCGCAGCGGGAGAAGTCGTCCTGCTCGATCGCGTGCACGAGGGGGATCCGCACCCGTGTCGCCGTACTGACCTCTTCGACGGTCAGTCCCGCGCCGATGCGGGCCTGCTGGAGGGCTCGGCCGACCGAAGGCCGGTCCGGACCGGGGGAAGCCCGGTCCTCTTCGGGGGAGTTGGGGGAGTTGCCGATGGACACGGGGGCGCCTTTCGAGCGTGTAGCCACCTGCTGGAAGTTCAGTCTAGGGGTGTTGCGAAAGGGTCGGGCAAGCGGGAGAGCCGGGTTTGTACGCCATCAGAACGCCCCGCGGCGCTGCCTCGGGGCCGGAGGCCGCAGCGGCCTCCCCCGCTTCCCTCAACTTGACGTGCGGCCAAGGAAAACGGTTGCCTCCGCGCGCGGACGAAGGGGCCCGCACGTGCGTGCTACTGGGTAGCCTCCCCCCGGATGACGGCGAGCACTCCGTCCAATTCATCCGGCTTCACCAACACGTCGCGCGCCTTGGAGCCCTCGCTCGGCCCTACGACGTTCCGCGACTCCATCAGGTCCATCAGCCGTCCGGCCTTGGCGAAGCCCACCCGCAGCTTGCGCTGGAGCATCGAGGTCGACCCGAACTGGGTGGACACCACCAGCTCCGCCGCCTGGCACAGCAGGTCGAGGTCGTCGCCGATGTCCTCGTCGATCTCCTTCTTCTTGGCGGTGCCGACGGTGACGTCGTCCCGGAAGACCGGCGCCATCTGGTCCTTGCAGTGCTGGACGACGGCCGCCACCTCGTCCTCGGTGACGAACGCGCCCTGCATCCGGACCGGCTTGTTCGCGCCCATCGGCAGGAACAGCCCGTCGCCCTTGCCGATCAGCTTCTCGGCGCCGGGCTGGTCGAGGATGACGCGGCTGTCGGCCAGCGAGGAGGTCGCGAACGCCAGCCGGGACGGCACGTTGGCCTTGATCAGGCCGGTGACGACGTCGACCGACGGCCGCTGGGTGGCCAGCACCAGGTGGATGCCGGCCGCGCGGGCCAGCTGCGTGATGCGGACGATGGCGTCCTCGACGTCCCGCGGCGCGACCATCATCAGGTCGGCCAGCTCGTCCACGATCACCAGCAGGTACGGGTACGGCGACAGCTCCCGCTCGCTGCCCGCGGGCGTCTTGAGCTTGCCGGAGCGGACGGCCTCGTTGAAGTCGTCGATGTGCCGGTAGCCGAACGCCGCGAGGTCGTCGTAGCGCAGGTCCATCTCGCGCACCACCCACTGGAGCGCCTCGGCGGCCCGCTTGGGGTTGGTGATGATCGGCGTGATCAGGTGCGGGATGCCCTCGTAGGCCGTCAGTTCCACCCGCTTGGGGTCGACGAGCACCATCCGGACGTCGTCGGGGCTGGCCCGCATCATGATCGAGGTGATCAGGCAGTTGATGCAGGACGACTTGCCGGAGCCGGTGGCACCGGCGACCAGCACGTGCGGCATCTTCGCGATGTTCGCCATCACGTAGCCGCCCTCGACGTCCTTGCCGAGCGCGACCAGCATCGGGTGGTCGTCCCCGGCGGCGTCCGCCAGGCGCAGCACGTCGCCGACGTTGACCATCTCGCGGTCGGTGTTCGGGATCTCGATGCCGACCGCGGACTTGCCCGGAATCGGCGAGATGATCCGCACGTCCGGGGAGGCCACCGCGTACGCGATGTTCTTGGCCAGCGCGGTGATCTTCTCGACCTTCACCGCGGGGCCGAGCTCGACCTCGTAGCGGGTGACCGTCGGGCCGCGGGTGAAGCCGGTGACCGAGGCGTCGACCTTGAACTCGGTGAAGACGTTGGTCAGCGACTCCACTATGGCGTCGTTGGCGGCGCTGCGGGACTTCCCCGGGCCGCCGCGGGTCAGCAGGTCCAGCGAGGGCAGGGCGTAGGTGATGTCGCCGGCGAGCTGGAGCTGCTCGGCGCGCGGCGGCAGGTCGCCGGACGGCTCGGGGGCGGCCTTGGTCAGGTCCGGCACCGCGGCCTTGGTGAGGTCCGGCACCTTCGCGGAACGCTCGGCCGCGACCGGCGGGGCGGCCGCGGCGGGCTCCGCGCCCCGCGCCGGCGGCACCGCGCCGCTCTCCTCGGTGACGTCGCCGGTGCGCTCCCGGCGCTCCCCGGAGATGCCGCCGCTGAGCTCGGCGACCAGCGGCGAGGGCTGGACGCCGTGCAACACCGCGCCGTCCAGCGCCGCGGCGGCCGCGGCGGCGACGTCCACCGCGTCCATCGGCCGGTCGGCGGGCTGGGCCGACGTCCGGCGCGGCCGCCGCTTGGCCAGCGCCGCCTCCTCCAACGCCTCCGGCTCGGTCGGGTCGGCGGGGGCGCGCCGCGACCGGCGGGCCGGTGCCTCGCGCCAGTCCTCCGCGTACTCCGGTTCCTCGTCGTACACGTCGGCGTCGGCGGGCTCCAGGACGCCCAGGCGCGCGCCGAGCGCCCGCAGCCGCTGCGGGATGGCGTTCACCGGTGTCGCGGTCACCACCAGCAGCCCGAAGACGGTGAGCAGCACCAGCAGCGCCACCGCCAGGGTCTGGCCGACGGTGAAGATCAACGGTTTGGAGACCGCCCAGCCGACGTAGCCGCCGGCGTCCTGTATGGCGGCGAGCCCGTCGCCGCGCCCCGGGGAGCCGCAGGCCATCGCCACCTGGCCGAGCACCCCGATCACCAGCGCCGAGAGCCCGATGACGATCCGTCCGTTGGCCTCCGGCCGCTCCGGATGCCGGATGAGCCGGATCGCGATGCCGCCGAGGAGGATCGGGACGACCAGGTCGAGCCGCCCGAACGCACCGGTCACCAGCAGCTCGACGAGGTTGCCGACCGGGCCGGAGAGGTTGGACCAGGTGCCGGCCGCGACGACCAGCGCCAGGCCGAGCAGCAGCAGCGCCAGCCCGTCCTTGCGGTGCGCCGGGTCGAGGTTCTTGGCACCGCGGCCGAAGCTGCGGAACACCGCTCCGATGCCGTGCGCGGCACCCAGCCAGCAGGCCCGCGCGAGCCGGTAGACGCCGCCGGTCGGCGACGGTGCCGGAGCCGGCCTCGGCGCCGCCTTCTTCTTGGCGGTCGCCTTCTTCGCCGGCGCCTTCTTGGCGACCGCGGCCTTCTTGGCCGGCGGCCGCTTCGCGGGTGCCTTCTTGGCGGCGGCCTTCTTCGCTGCGCCCCCGGACTGTCCGGCGCGCGGCTTCGAGGGGCCCGCCGTGCGCTGGGTTCCCTTGCCGGACGTACGTGAGGCCATGCCGACGAGATTACAGGCGCCGGCGCGCGCGGCACGAGCGCACGGCGCTTCACCCATTCGTGTCGCGCGCCGGGCGGGTGACAGGCCGTCAGCCGGCCGCGGACGCCCCGTCAGCCGGCGGGCGTCCCCGCACCGGGCTCCAGGGCGTCCAGCGCCCGCCGCAGGCCGGTCAGTTTGCGCTCCAAGTGCGCGGCGGTGGCCACCGCCGCGGCGTCCGCGGTCTCGTCGAGCTGTTTGGAGAGCGCCTCGGCCTGCTCCTCGACGGCGGCCAGCCGCGCGGAGAGTTCGGCCAGCAGCCCGGCGGTCTCCTTGGTCTCGCCGACGTTCTGCCGGCCGCCGTCCAGCTGGAGCCGAAGCAGCGCCGCCTGCTCCCGCAGTTGGCAGTTCTTCATGTACAGGTCGACGAAGACCGAGACCTTCGCGCGCAGCACCCACGGGTCGAACGGCTTGGAGATGTAGTCGACCGCACCGGCCGCGTACCCGCGGAAGGTGTGGTGCGGACCGTGGTTGATCGCGGTGAGGAAGATGATCGGGATGTCGCGGGTGCGCTCCCGCCGCTTGATGTGCGCGGCGGTCTCGAACCCGTCCATCCCCGGCATCTGCACGTCGAGCAGGATCACCGCGAAGTCGTCGGTGAGCAGTGCTTTGAGCGCTTCCTCCCCGGACGATGCCCGCACCAGTGTCTGATCGAGCGCGGAGAGGATCGCCTCCAGCGCCAGCAGATTCTCCGGCCGGTCATCGACCAGGAGGATCTTGGCCTTCTGCACCATGGCCCGTCCTCCTCGCCCCGGCATGGAACCGGACGCCGCCCCAGGGGACGACTCCGTCACGCCGCCCGTCCTTGTGCCGGTCATCGTAGCTGCACCCCGCCTGTCGCCACACCCTGTCACCGCGATGTCACAGTGCACGTAGCAGAAACGCAGCGAGAGACGAGAAAGTTCCCCGAATCGCGCGGTTCCACACGTCCACGGCCACACTCAGTCAGCACGCGGTGATCCTCTTCCCGGTTCCATACTGGACGCCCACTGGACGGCCCGTCACC
Organism: Streptomyces sp. x-19; assembly: GCF_046549115.1. Lineage (NCBI taxonomy): Bacteria > Bacillati > Actinomycetota > Actinomycetes > Kitasatosporales > Streptomycetaceae > Streptomyces > Streptomyces sp. x-19. The sequence continues at coordinate 97,751 of NZ_JAJPWK010000025.1, forward strand.
TCTGGCGCATCCAGTGCTCCATGACCGACAACAGATGATCGGTGTCCACCGGCTTGGTCACGTAGTCCGACGCCCCGGAGTCGATGCTCTTCTCCCGGTCGCCCTTCATCGCCTTCGCCGTCAGCGCGATGATCGGCAGCCCGGCGAACTGCGGCATCCGCCGGATCGCCGCGGTCGTCGCGTAGCCGTCCATCTCCGGCATCATGATGTCCATCAGGACCAGCACGATGTCGTCGTGCTGCTCCAGCACCTCGATGCCCTCCCGGCCGTTCTCGGCGTACAGCACCGAAAGGCCGTGCTGCTCCAGGACGCTGGTGAGCGCGAAGACGTTGCGGATGTCGTCGTCTACGATCAGCACCTTCTCACCGTGGAAACCGCCCTCGAAGGCCGGGTCGACGAGGTCCTGTCCGTTGCCGAGCCAGGACTCCTCGGGCTGTCGCGCGGACGGCTGCGCCGCCGCGGAGAGCTGCTGTGCCACGGGCGTCGGCTGGCCGGGCAGCGCGAACCGCTGCGTCCCGCCGGAGACCGCCCGCCGACGCCGCCGGTTGAGGCTGCCGCCGCTCCCCGCATCGTTCGGCGGCTGCTCGCCCTCCTGGCGCCCGTCCTCGGTCTCGCGCGCCTCCGCGTCCATCGCCAGGCCACCGGCGACCAGCTGCGGGTAGCCCTGCGGCGGCAGCCCGCCCGGGTTGTGCGGAAGGTACAGGGTGAACGTCGAACCGCGGTTGGGCTCGCTCTGGGCGTGGATCTCGCCGCCCAGCAGCCGGGCGATCTCCCGGCTGATGGACAGGCCCAGGCCGGTGCCGCCGTACTTGCGGCTGGTGGTGCCGTCCGCCTGCTTGAACGCCTCGAAGATGACGCGCATCTTGCTCGACGCGATGCCGATGCCGGTGTCGGTCACCGAGAAGGCGATCATCGGGGCGTCCGGGTCGCGCAGCGAACCGTGCTCCAGCAACTGCTCGCGGATGGCCACCGGGACGTCCTCCCCGGCAGGCCGGATCACCAGCTCGACGGCGCCGCTGTCGGTGAACTTCACCGCGTTGGAGAGCAGGTTGCGCAGCACCTGAAGGAGCCGCTGCTCGTCGGTGTGCAGCGTCGCCGGCAGCTCCGGGGAGACCCGTACCGAGAAGTCCAGTCCCTTCTCGGCGGTCAACGGCCGGAAAGTGGCCTCGACGTAGTCGACAAGCTGGACCAGTGCGATCCGGGTCGGGCTGACGTCCATCTTGCCGGCCTCGACCTTCGACAGGTCGAGGATGTCGTTGATCAGCTGGAGCAGGTCCGAGCCGGCGCCGTGGATGGTCTCGGAGAACTCCACCTGCTTCGGGGAGAGGTTGCCCTCGGCGTTGTCGGCCAGCAGCTTGGCGAGGATCAGCAGCGAGTTCAGCGGCGTGCGCAGCTCGTGCGACATGTTCGCCAGGAACTCCGACTTGTAGCGCATCGAGACCGCGAGCTGCTCGGCGCGCTCCTCCAGGACCTGCCGCGCCTCCTCGATCTCGGTGTTCTTCACCTCGATGTCGCGGTTCTGCGCGCGCAGTTGCTCGGCCTTCTCCTCCAGTTCGGAGTTGGACAGCTCCAGCGCCCTCTGGCGGCTCTCCAACTCCGCTGAGCGCTCCCGCAGTTGCTCGGTCAGCTCCTGCGACTGGCCCAGCAGCACCTCGGTCTTGGTGTTGACCGAAATGGTGTTGACGCTGGTCGCGATCATCTCGGCGATCTGGCTGAGGAAGTCCTTCTGGATCTGGGTGAACGGCTGGAACGACGCCAGTTCGATCACGCCGAGCACCTTGTCCTCGAAGAGCACCGGCAGCACGATGACGTTGGCCGGCGGCGCCTCCCCGAGCCCCGAGGCGATCTTGAGGTATCCGGACGGCACGTTCTCCACCAGGATCGTGCGGCCCTCCTCGGCCGCCGTCCCGATCAGCGTCTCGCCGGGCTTGAACGTCGTCGGCATCTCCCCCATGGAGTAGCCGTACGAGCCCATCAGCCGCAGTTCGTACCGGCCGTCGCCGTCGTTGCCGATCTCCTGCACCTCGGGCCGCGCGGCGAGGAAGAACGCGCCGTGCTGCGCCGAGACCGCGGGCGAGAGCTCGCTCATGATGAGCGTGGCGACGTCCTTGAGGTCGCGGCGGCCCTGCATCAGACCGGAGATCCGGGCGAGGTTGCCCTTCAGCCAGTCCTGCTCCTCGTTGGCGAGGGTGGTCTCCCGGAGCGTGGAGATCATGGTGTTGATGTTGTCCTGGAGCTCCAGGATCTCGCCGGCCGCGTCCACGTCGATGCGGACGTTGTGGTCGCCGAGGGTCACCGCCGCGGCGACCGCGGCGATGGCCCGCACCTGCCGGGTGAGGTTCCCGGCCATCTCGTTCACCGACTCCGTCAGGTCCTTCCAGGTGCCGGCCACGCCGCGCACCTGCGCCTGACCGCCCAGTTGGCCCTCCGTACCCACCTCACGGGCCACCCTGGTGACCTGCTCGGCGAAGGACGACAGCTGGTCGACCATCGTGTTGATGGTGGTCTTCAGCGCCAGGATCTCGCCCCGCGCATCGATGTCGATCTTCTTGGTCAGATCACCCTTGGCGATGGCGGTGGTGACCATGGCGATGTTGCGGACCTGACCCGTCAGGTTGTTGGCCATGGAGTTCACCGACTCGGTGAGGTCCTTCCACGTGCCGGCGACGCCGGGCACGCGGGCCTGGCCGCCCAGGATGCCGTCGGTGCCCACCTCACGGGCCACCCGGGTCACCTCGTCGGCGAACGACGAGAGGGTGGTCACCATGGTGTTGACGGTGTCGGCGAGCTGCGCGACCTCGCCGCGCGCCTCGACCGTCACCTTCTTCGTCAGGTCACCGTTGGCGACCGCCGCCGAGACCTGCGAGATGTTCCGCACCTGGATGGTCAGGTTGTTGGCCATCAGGTTGACGTTGTCGCTGAGGTCCTTCCAGATGCCGGTGACGCCCGGAACCCGTGCCTGGCCGCCGAGTTGCCCCTCGGTGCCGACCTCGCGGGCCACCCGCGTCACCTGCTCCGCGAACAGCGACAGCTGGTCGACCATGGTGTTCACGGTCGTGACGAGTTCGAGGATCTCGCCCTTGGCGTCGACCGTGATCTTCTTCGACAGGTCGCCGCGGGCCACCGCGGTGGTCACCTCGCCGATGTTGCGCACCTGCGAGGTCAGGTTGTTCGCCATGAAGTTGACGGACTGGGTGAGGTCCTTCCAGGTGCCGCTGACGCCCTGGACCTCGGCCTGGCCGCCCAGGATGCCCTCGGTGCCGACCTCGCGGGCGACCCGGGTGACCTCCTCCGCGAACGAGGAGAGCTGGTCCACCATCGTGTTGAGGGTGTTCTTCAGCTCCAGGATCTCGCCGCGCGCGTCCACGTCGATCTTCTGCGACAGGTCGCCGCGCGCCACCGCCGTCGCGACCTGCGCGATGTTGCGGACCTGCGCGGTGAGGTTGCCGGCCATGCCGTTCACGGAGTCGGTCAGGTCGCGCCAGACGCCGGCGACGCCCGGCACCTGCGCCTGACCGCCGAGCCGGCCCTCGGTGCCGACCTCGCGGGCGACCCGGGTCACCTGCTCCGCGAAGGCGGAGAGCTGGTCGACCATCGTGTTGATGGTGCTCTTCAGCTCCAGGATCTCGCCGCGGGCATCGACGTCGATCTTCTGCGACAGGTCACCGCGCGCCACCGCCGTCGTCACCTGGGCGATCTGGCGCACCTGCGAGGTGAGGTTCCCCGCCATGAAGTTGACGGAGTCGGTGAGTTCCTTCCATGTGCCACTGACGCCGTCCACCCGTGCCTGACCGCCCAGCCGGCCCTCCGTGCCCACGTCCCGGGCCATGCGGGTGACCTGGTCGGCGAACGAGGACAGCTGGTCCACCATGGTGTTCACGGTGTTCTTCAGCTGGAGCATCTCGCCGGAGACGTCGACGGTGACCTTCTGCGACAGGTCGCCGTTGGCCACCGCCGTGGTCACCTGCGCGATGTTGCGAACCTGCCCGGTGAGGTTGCGGAAGGCCGTGTTGACGGAGTCGGTGAGGTCCTTCCAGGTGCCCGCGGCGCCCGGTACGGCGGCCTGGCCGCCCAGTTCGCCCTCGACGCCGATCTCCCGGGCCACCCGCGTCACTTCGGCACCGAACGAGGAGAGCTGGTCGACCATCGTGTTGACGGTGTTCTTCAGCTCCAGCATCTCGCCGGCCACATCGACGGTGACCTTCTGCGACAGGTCGCCGTTGGCCACCGCCGTGGTCACCTGCGCGATGTCCCGGACCTGCCCGGTGAGGTTGCGGAAGGCGTTGTTCACCGAGTCGGTGAGGTCCTTCCAGGTGCCGGCCGCGCCGGGCACCTGCGCCTGACCGCCGAGTTGCCCCTCGGCCCCGACCTCGTTCGCGACGCGCGTCACCTCGTCGGCGAAGGTGCGCAGCGTCTCGGTCATCGTGTTGATGGTCTCGGCCAGCTGCGCCACCTCGCCGCGGGCGCTGACCGTGACCTTCTGCGAGAGGTCACCACTGGCGACCGCGGTCGTGACCTGGGCGATCCCGCGCACCTGCGCGGTGAGGTTGCCGGCCATGAGGTTGACCGAGTCGGTCAGGTCCTTCCACACCCCGGCCACGCCGGGCACCTGCGCCTGACCGCCCAGTTCGCCCTCGGTGCCGACCTCCCGGGCGACCCGGGTCACCTCGGAGGCGAACGAGGAGAGCTGGTCCACCATCGTGTTGACGGTGTTCTTCAGCTCCAGCATCTCGCCCGCGACGTGGACGGTCACCTTCCGCGACAGGTCGCCCTTGGCGACGGCCGTGGTGACGAGCGCGATGTCCCGCACCTGCGCGGTCAACCTGGACGCCATCGTGTTGACGGAGTCCGTGAGGTCCTTCCAGGAGCCCGACATGCCGCGCACCCGCGCCTGCCCGCCGAGCTTGCCCTCCGTACCGACCTCGCTCGCCACCCTGGTGACCTCGTCGGTGAAGGCGGAGAGCTGGTCCACCAGACCGTTGACGGTCCGCCCGACCTTCAGGAACTCACCGCGCAGGGGATGCTCCGAAGAGCTGTCCGAACTCCGCGACCGCAGGTCCATCCGCTGTTCCAGGTCGCCCTCGGAGACCGCGGACAGCACCCGGCCCACCTCGGAGACCGGCCGCACCAGATCGTCCACCAGGGCGTTGGACGCCTCGATGGCCGCGGCCCAGGACCCCTCGGCCGCGCCGGCCTCCAGCCGTTCCGTGAGTTTTCCCTCACGACCCACGACCCGACGCACCCGCGCCAGCTCGCCGGTCAGATGAAGATTGCGGTCGGCGACCTCGTTGAAGACCGCCGCGATCTCCGACATGACGCCTTCGCCGGAAACCGTCAACCGTTTCCGGAAGTTTCCGTCCCGCATGGCGACGAGCGCGGCGAGCAGCCGATTCAGGGCAGCTGCATCGACCTCAGTCGTCCCATTACTGCGGGATCGTCCGCCTTTCGCGCGCGTGCCTGCGCCCCGCGCCGCTGCGCCAGACTCCACCGTGTCCCTCCCGCAGGGTCGACCGTTCTCTCGTGCTCTCTCTTCATGCTTGCCCAGTGTTTCACCATGGCTCAACCAGGCCATAACAGTTCGGCAGCATCGCACACCGTCCCGATGCACGATTGGGGCGAAAGACACGTGACCGGCATCCCCGGGCCCGGCGAAGGTAAGTAACCTGGCATACGGCTGTCCACCCGCCCCGGCGTTTCCCGACGGGCGGTGGTGCGAGCACGACAGGTATTCGGAGGGGCACCGCGACCATGGGGGAGCAGATCACCGACACACGCATGAGGAGACCAGTGATCACCGCGCGGGCCGCCGCCACCTTCGAGCCGGTCGGGCGCTCGGTCGCCACTGCCCGTGCTTTCGTCCGCGACACCCTCCAGGGTTGGGGCTACGCCGACATCGTCGACGACGCCGTGGTCCTCACCAGCGAACTGGTCACCAATGCCGTGGTCCACGCCGGTACCGCGGCCGACGTCCTGTGCCTGCGCACCGACGGCGGCGTCCGCATCTCCGTCGCCGACCGCTACCCCGAACGTGAGATTCCACTCCAGAGCACCGGCCCCGCCATGGTCCACCCCGACCGCGAGGGCGGCCGCGGGCTGCTCCTCTGCGGCGCCCTGGCCGCCCGCTGGGGTGTGGAATACACCACGGCCCAGAAACACGTCTGGTTCCACCTCGACCTCCCCGAACGTCCGGCCGGCACCCGTTCGGCCGGCCCCGCGCTCCCCGTGGACGCCCTCCCCGTCACCGACGCCCGGGTGCGGGTCGCGGTGATCCAGATCGACCGCGGCGGTTGCGTCACCTCCTGGAACGAGGACTCCCAGGACCTCTTCGGCTACGACCCCGAACAGGTCGTCGGCAAGCCCCTCACCGACTTCGCCGCCTGGCCGCACACCCCCGGCACCGGCACCGGCATCGCCGAGGCGCTCCTGCTCTCCCGCTGGGAGGGCTCCTACGGCATAAGGGGTGCCGACGGCCGGGTCGTCCCGGTCTACGCCTCCCACCTGCGGGTCCGCGACGCCGACGGCGAGGCGTCCACCGTCTGCCTCCTGGTCCGCGACCACGAGCGCGCCATCTTGCAGAGCCCCCAGCGGCCACCGGCCACCGACGGCGTCACCTCCGCCGAGGGCCGCCCCGCCGACCCCTTCGAGGTCTTCATCGGCTCCCCCGCCCCCGACGACCTGGACGGCCTGCTCCAGCGCACCGTCGAACGCGCCCGCGACATGCTCGACGGCGACGCCGCCTACCTCCTCCTGGCCACCGACGACGAGACCGAGTTGGAGGTCCGCGCCTCGACCGGCCTGCCCTCCGCCCGCCAGCGCTTCGCCCGCGTCCCCGTCGAGGCCGGCTCCGGACGCTACGGCTCCGCCCGGATGCCCGCCGTCCACGAGGACCTCACCGCGGTCCCCGGAGCCGTCCCGCTGCTGGCCGGCACCGGCATGCGCTCGGTCGTCACCGTCCCGCTCAAGGTCGAGGGCCGTCTCACCGGCTCGCTGGGCGTCGCCGCCGAGAACGCCGCCCGCTACACCAACGAGGAGGCCCTGCGCCTCCAGTTCGCCGCCGACCGGATCGCCCTCGCCGTGGAGCGGGCCCGCCTCACCGAGTTGGAGAAGCTCCGCCGCGGTTCCCTCTCCTTCCTCGTCGAGGCGTCCGACCTGTTGGCCGGCACCCTCGACCGCGACCAGACGCTGGCGCTGATGGCCCAGATGACGGTCCCCACCCTCGCCACCTGGTGCGCCGTCTACACCGTCGCCGACCAGGCGTCCGAGCCGGAGCTCTCCTACGTCCTGCACGAGGACGAGGACCGCATCGACGGCCTCAAGACCCTGCTGAGGAAGGTCGATCCGCCCGAACCGGTCCCCACCCCCGGGGCCCGCGTCTGGACCGCCCCCTCCGACGCCGCCCACGACGCGGCGCTGCGCACCTCGCTGCGCAGCCTCGGCCTGGAGGAGTCCGCCCGCCCGTCCAAGGGGCCGGGCGCGACCCTCGCCACCGCCTCCGCCGTCGGCGGCGAAACCGTCGTGCTCCCCCTCGTCGCCCGCAACCGCGTCATCGGCATGCTCACCCTCGGCAAGCCGGCCGAGGAGCACTTCCGCCAGGAGATCCTCGAACTCGCCGAGGACCTCTCCCGCCGCGCCGCCCTGGCCCTGGACAACGCCCGCCTCTACAGCGAGCGCACCGCCATCAGCCAGTCGCTCCAGCGCAGCCTGCTGCCCCCGGAGCTCCCCGACATCCCCGGCGTCGAGGCCGAGGTCATCTACCGCGCGGCCGGCGAGGGCAACGAGGTCGGCGGTGACTTCTACGACCTCTTCCCGATCCGCGACGGCGCCTACGGCTTCGCCATCGGCGACGTCTGCGGCACCGGCCCGGAGGCCGCCGCCGTCACCGGCCTGGCCCGGCACGCCCTGCGCCTGCTGGCCCGCGAGGGCTTCGGCGGCCCCGCCGTCCTGGAGCGCCTGAACGCCGCCATCCTCGACGAGGGCGCCCGCAGCCGCTTCCTGACGCTCCTTTACGGCGAACTGTGGCCCCAGTCCGACGGCAGCGCCCTGTTGAAGGTGGTCTGCGCCGGCCACCCGCTGCCGCTCCGCCTCCGCCAGGACGGCACCGTCGAACCGGCCGCCGAGCCCCAACCGCTCCTGGGCGTCATGGACGACCTCGAACTCTACGAACAGACCGTCACCCTCGACCCGGGCGACGTGCTGCTCTGCGTCACCGACGGCGTCACCGAACGCCGCGAGGGCACCCGCATGCTCGGCGACGACGGCCTCACCGACGTCCTGACGACGTGTACGGGCCTCACCGCCGGCGCGGTCGCCGCGCGCGTCCTGCGCGCCGTGGAGCGCTTCGCCGCCGAACCGGCCTCCGACGACATGGCCATCCTCGCCCTGCGCGTGCCCGAAGTCCCCGCCGCCTAGCCCCCACCGGGGCGGGCCTGCGGCCTCGGGCCACTGGCCCCCATGCCCCCAAACGAAAAAGTCCCCCGCCGAACGGCGGGGGACTTTCCCTTATGTGAGCCCCAATACGGAATCGAACCGTAGACCTTCTCCTTACCATGGAGACGCTCTGCCGACTGAGCTATTGGGGCCGGCAACGAGATAAATACTACCCCACTGTTGAGGTAATTCAGAACCAGCCCCGAGCCCGCCTAGAAGGCCGGCTGCAGCAATCCCCCCAGCGCATTGCAGGCCCCCGCCATGCGCTGGACCTGACGCCGCGTCATCGACGCGTCCAACGGCAGCGCCAACGTCTCGTCGACCGCCCGCTCGGTCTCCGGCAGGAACACGTCCCGCCGCAGCCCGGGCATCCGGTACACGGGCGCCTGCACCGGCACCTTGCACACAACTCCCTTGTCCCGCAGGGCCCGTGCGAACGCGTCCCGATCCGGCCGACCGTTCCCCGGCACCCGCACCACGTACTGCTCGTAGCGGTGCCCGGACACCGGCACCGGCGTCCGCACGCCGCTGAGCCGTCCGTCCAGGTACGCGGCGTGCTCCCGCCGCAGTTCCGCCCCGTCCGGCCGTGTTCCCGGCTCGTCCTCGACCAGCACCAACACCCCGTACCGCTGGCCGACTTCACGGAGCGACGCCACGTCCGCGGGCCGTCCGAACCGATGCACCGCCACCACCGCGGTGGTCCGCCCGTTCACCGCGTCCGCCACCGCCGCCGGATCCAGGCAGTAGCTCTCGGCATCCACGTCGGCGAACACCGGCACCGCCCCCAACTCCACCACCGCCCTGGCGACTTCGGCGTTGCCGTAGGCCGGCACCACCACTTCGTCACCCGCACGGACACCGGCCGACCTGAGCGTTCCCACTGTCCCCATGCCGCGGAGCATGTCCAGGTCAGTTGAACGTCACGTTACGACCAGCACTGCACCCAACAAACAAAAAAGCTCCGGTCCCTGAACCAGGAAGGTTCAGGGACCGGAGCTTAAATTTAGTTCGGCGGCGTCCTACTCTCCCACAGGGTCCCCCCTGCAGTACCATCGGCGCTGAAAGGCTTAGCTTCCGGGTTCGAAATGTAACCGGGCGTTTCCCTAACGCTATAACCACCGAAACA
>NZ_JAJPWK010000026.1:0-106024 GCF_046549115.1 Streptomyces sp. x-19
CGTCGGCTCCGTCGTCGCCTCCCTCGTCGCCTCCCTGCGCGCCCAGGGCGACGGCGGCCTGGACCACTCCGCCCTCCTGCGCGGCGTGGAACGCCTCTCCGGTTACGACCTCAAGGGCTGAGACCCGGTAGCGGTCCCGGACCGCGACCGGCACCGGACAACCGGCGCTGTGACCGCCGCACTGCGGTCACGGCGCCGGTTCGCCGTTTTATGCCGCGTCCTCGTCGCCGGCCGATGAGGACGCGGCCCCGGCGGCCGGGCCGAGGTCGAGGGTCGCTCGGGCGCCGCCACCGGGCAGGTTCTCGAAGCGCACGCGCGCCCCCAGCACCCGCGCCTGACCGACGACGATCGTCAGGCCCAGGCCCAATCCCCGGCCCCGGGCACCCGTGCGGAACCGCCGCGGGCCCTCGCTGAGGAGCGCGTCCGGAAAGCCGGGGCCGTGGTCCCGGACGCCGACGACCGGTCCCGCCACCTCGACCACCACCGGCGGCGCCGCGTGCCGGTGGGCGTTGGACACCAGGTTCGCGATGATCCGCTCGACCCGACGGGGATCGGTCCGCACGGTGCCGTCCCGAACGACCCGGACCTCCGCGGCCTTCCCCGTCCGCCGCACGGCCCGTTCGGCGAGCGCGCTCACCAGGACGTCCGCGCAGTCCGCCTGCTCGACACCGGGGACGTCCAGGCGCGCCACCTCCAACACGTCCTCCACCAGGTCGCGCAGGGCCGTGACGGACGTGGTGACCAGCTCGGTGGGCCGGCCCGGGGGCAGCAGGCCGGTGGCGGTGACCAGCCCGGCGACCGGGGTGCGCAGCTCGTGCGCGATGTCCGCGGTGACCCGCCGCTCGGCCTCCAGACGGTCGTTGAGGGCGTCCGCCATGGTGTTCACGGCGGCGCCCAACTGCCCGATCTCGTCCTTGCCGGCCCGCCGGACCCGGGCGGTGAGGTCACCGTCGGCGATCTGCCGCGCCGCCTTGGCGGACGCCCCGATCCGGCGCCCGATGACGGCCGCCGCCCCGCCGCCCAGCGCGCAGCCCAGCACCGTGGTGGCCATCCCGGAGCCCAACAGCACCCGGTCGAGGTCGGCCAGCGCCCGGGCCTGCGGGGCGTAGGAGCGGCGGACGGCGATGACCTCGTCCCCCTGGCGGGCGGCGGCCCACATCACCGGTCCGTCGGCGCCGCCGGGCGCGCTCAAGTAGGTGGCCCGCACCGGGCGTTCGGTGACGGCCCGCCGCAGGGCGGCGGGCAGCTCCGGCGGATCGAGCAGGGCGCTGCCACCGGTGCCGGAGGCCGCGTCGTGCAGGGCCTCGACCAGCAGGTCGTCCACCGCGGTCCGGGCGTTCTGCTGCTGGTTCTCCGCGGTGCGGTGGTGGACCAGGAACCCGATGACGGCGGCGGCCAGTGCGGTCGTCAGGGCGATGACCAGCGCGGTCTTGGTACGCAGCCCCATGGTTCAGCCCGCGGTCGGGCACCCGCGGGGGCGGGTGGTTGGGTCCTCGCGCCCGTGGCGCGGCGGGGGCGGCGGGACGGCCGGGACGGCGTTCATGGCGGGGCCGCTCACGGTGCGGGGACGGGCAGGGGAACGTCGCGCAACTCGCGCGCCCGGTCGGGCGGCAGGTCCGCGGACCGGACCGTGGCGCGGGTGTAGTAGGAGACCCGCTCGTGGTGCTCCAGCCCGGAGAGTTCCACCGTGGCCGGGTAGCCGGACGACGCGCAGCCGGGCAGGCACCACATGCCGCCGACCCGGCCGGTGGCGACGGCCTGGGGGCCGCCCCAGCGGCGCCAGCTCAAGCTGGACAGCGAGGCGTGTTCGGTGAGTGCGAAGTGCGCGGGCCGCCCCAGGGGCTGGCCCATGGCGTCCGCGGCGTACACCGGCCCGTGGGTGGCACCGGACTGCGGAGCCGCGCCCTCCACCCGCAGCGGGGCGACCTCCCCGCACCCCGCCACCGCCGTGAGCGCGACGGCCAGCGCCAGTGCGGGCGCCGGACGCATCGGCTTCGGCTTGCCCACGGGCACCCTCTCGGTCGGACGGGTCGGACGGGTCGGACGGGTCGGACGGGTCGGACGGGTCGGCGGACCAGGGGTAACCCTGGAGGTCGCCAGCATCATACATTCCGCTTTTTTCGACCAAATCAATTCATAGTGCACGAGAATGGATGGGGTGCGTGCAAGGGGCGTCCGCCCCGCCCGCCTCCGCGGGAGCGGTCAGTCCCGACCCTCCGGTGCCTCCCGCAACGGCCCCAGGAGCACCGGCAGTTGGGCCGGTCCGCGCATCAACCGCGTGCGCCGCCACGTGACCCCGTCCGCGCCGTCGGAACTCCCGGCGCCCTGGCCCCAGCCCGCTGCCAGCCGCAGTCCGGGGAACCGCGCGAGCAGGACCTCGAACGCGATCCGCGCCTCGGCGCGGGCCAGCGGCGCCCCCAGGCAGTGGTGCGGACCGTGCCCGAACGACAGGTGCCCGCCCGCGCCCGACCGGGCCAGCCGCACGGCGTCCGGCTCGTCGAACCGCGCCGGATCGCGATTGGCGCCACCCGGGGAGACCAGCACCACGTCCCCCGCTCCGATGCGGACCCCGCCGAGGTCGAACGCCTCGGTGGCGTAGCGGAAGGTCGCCAGCGTCACCGGCGCCTCGTACCGCAGGAACTCCTCCACCGCGGCCGGCAGCAGCCCCGGATCGTCCCGCAGGCGGGCGTGCAGCGCGTCGTCACGGAGCAGGGCCAGCGTCCCGTTGCCGATCAGGTGCGTCGTGGTCTCGTGCCCGGCGACCACCAACAGCACGGCCAGCGAGACGAGTTCACGCTCGGACAACCGGTCGCCGGCGTCCCGGGCGGCGATCAGCGCACTGAGCACATCGTCCCCGGGCGCCGCGCGCCGGGCCGCGATCAGCTCCGCCACGTACCCGGCCAGGGCATGCGAGGCCCGGTCGGCGGTGTCCGGGTCCGCCGCCGCGAACAGGTCGTCGGACCACCGGCGCACCACGGCCCGGTCCGCCTCCGGCACCGCCAGCAGCTCGCAGATCACCGCGATCGGCAGCGGCACCGCGAACCCCTCGACCAGATCGACCGGACCGCCGGCAGCCCCCGCCGACCGCCCCAGCTCCGCGGCCAACCCCTCCGCGATCTCCCGGATCCGCGGCTCCAGCCGGCCCACCGCCGCCGGGGTGAAGGCCGCCACGGCCAGCTTCCGCAGCCGGCCGTGGTCCGGCGGATCGGTGGCCAGCATGCTCTGGCTGACCGCCGGTGCCAGATCGCGCCCGGAGGGCCGATTGGCGAAGTAGCGGGCGGTGTCCTTCGAAAGCCGTCGGTCGGCCAGCGCCGCACGCGCCTCGGCCCAACCGGTCACCACCCACGTCGTGCGGTCCTTCCCGGTCCGCACCCGCTGCACCGGGCCGCGCGCCCGGAGCGCGGCGAGCAGCGGATACGGATCCCGGGAGAACTCGGCGGATTCCATGGGGTCGTTCACTGGCGTCCTCGGCTCTCGCTCGCGGTTCGGGTCCGCGCCCGCCGTCCCGGGCCGGCCCAGGACCACGCCCGCACCGGCGCCGGCGGCACCGCCCGGCCGGGATCCCAACCACCCGGGTGAGATCAGGCCGCCGACGTGCGAGCGCGCGGAGCCCGGCGCACGCTTGAGGCATGTCCGAGCATCCGCCTGTCATCGTGCACCCACCGACCCCGTCCGGTGGACGCCGGGTGACCGTGCACGGGCAGATCGTCGGCCTGGCCCACGGCCGCGGCGACGTCGCGGAGTTCCTGCGCCGCGCGGGCGTCGCCGATCCGGCGCACGACGTCTCGCTGGACGACCCCCGCCTGATCGAGTGGCGCGGCGGCTCCCTGGACGACTGGCCGATGCCGCCGGCGTGACGGCCCCGCCCCGGCCGGTGGAGCGGGCACCGTCCGCCGACCGACCACAGAGGCACCCACCGCACCAGACGCCATGTCCGATTTCCGCCAGAGCGCGGGCGCGGGATGGCGCACAGTGGGGGGTGTGATGAGTGAGGACAGCAGGTACGAGGCGGTGCGGAGCCGGGACGCCAGGTTCGACGGGGCGTTCTTCTTCGCGGTGTCCACCACCGGGATCTACTGCCGGCCGAGCTGCCCCGCCACCACCCCGCGACGGCGCAACGTCACCTTCTTCCCGACCGCCGCGGCGGCCCAGGGCTCCGGCTACCGGGCCTGCCGGCGGTGTCGCCCCGACGCGGTCCCCGGCTCGGCCGAGTGGAACGCCCGGGCCGACGTCGTGGGACGGGCGGTGCGGCTGATCGGCGACGGGGTGGTCGACCGGGAGGGCGTCGCCGGGCTGGCCTCCCGGCTCGGCTACAGCGCCCGGCAACTCCAACGGCAACTGACCGCCGAACTCGGCGCCGGGCCCACCGCACTGGCCCGGGCCCAGCGCGCGCACACCGCACGGGTCCTGTTGCAGACCACCGGCCTGCCGATCGCCGAGATCGCCTTCGCCGCCGGCTTCGCCAGCGTCCGGCAGTTCAACGACACCATCAAGGAGGTCTACGCCCTCACCCCGAGCGGGCTGCGGGCGGTCCGCCCCGGCGCCCGTAGCGGCCCGACGCCCCCGCCCGGCACGCCCGGCATACTGCCGCTGCGGCTCGCGTTCCGCGGCCCGTACGCGGCCCGGCAGGTCTTCGACCAGTTGCAAGCGCAGGCGCTCGGCGGGATCGAGGAGGTCACCGGGGCGCCCGGCCGCCGCACCTACCGGCGGACCCTGCGGCTGCCGAACGGCACCGGCATCGTGGAGGTCGACGAGGTGATCGGCGACGGCTGGCTGGACTGCCGCCTGCACCTCGCCGAACTGCGCGACCTCACCACCGCCACCCAGCGCGTCCGCCGCCTCTTCGACCTCGACGCCGACCCGTACGCGGTCGGCGAACGGCTCGGTGCGGATCCCGTGCTGGCCCCGCTGGTCGCCCGTTCCCCCGGACTGCGCTCCCCGGGCACCGTGGACCCGGTCGAACTGGCGGTGCGGGCCGTCCTCGCCCGCCGGACCGGACCGGCCGCCGGCCGGGACCTGGGCGAACGCCTGGTCGCCGGCTACGGGGAGCCGCTGCCGCGCCCCGTCGGCGGCCTCACCCACCTGTTCCCGCGGGCCGGGGAACTGGCCCGGGCCCCGCTCGCCGGGCTCGCCCCGTCCCCGTCGCGGGCCGCCGCACTGCGGGCCCTCGCCGCGGCGCTCGCCGCCCGGGACGTCGTCCTGGACGCCGGCACCGACCGCGACCACGCCGAACGCGCCCTGCGCGCACTGCCGGGCATCGGCCCGTGGACCGCCGGTTACGTGCGGATGCGGGCCCTGGGCGACCCCGACGTCCTCCTCGGCACACCGCCTCCGGGCACCACTCCGGCACTCTGGAGCCCCTGGCGCTCCTACGCCACCCACTACCTCCACGCGGCCGACCCCGCCGGCACCCCGGCCCGGCACTCGCCCCAGGAAGAACGGATCGACGCATGACCCTGTACGCCACCCTCGACAGCCCTCTGGGCGAACTCCTGCTGGTGGGCGAGCGATCGGCCACCGCGCCCGGCGGCACCGCACTGGCCTCGCTCTCGGTGCCGGACCAGAAGCGCGGGGCGGTCGTCCAGGAGGGCTGGACCCACGACCCGACCGCGTTCGCCGAGATCGCCCGCCAGCTCCGCGCGTACTTCGACGGCGCGACGGCACCGTTCACCGTCGAGTGCGTCCCCCGCGGCACCGAGTTCCAACAGCGCGTCTGGACGGCGCTGGAGGCCGTCCCGCGCGGCACGACCACCACCTACGGCGCGATCGCCACCGCCATCGGCGCCCCGCGCGGCGCTGTCCGCGCCATCGGGACGGCCATCGGCGCCAACCCGCTCCTGGTGGTCCGCCCCTGCCACCGTGTCATCGGAGCCGACGGCTCGCTCACCGGATACGCGGGCGGCCTGGCGCGCAAGCGGCTGCTGTTGGACCTGGAAGGCGCGGCAGCGGACGCCGCCTGAGACGGCGCGGCCCGGCCCGGGCGCTCCGGACGGGGGTCGGAGCACCCGGGCCCGGCCGTCACAGCATCGACCCGCCGGTCACGTCGATGCGCTGGCCGGTGATCCAACGAGAGTCGTCGGAGGCGAGGAAGGCGACGACGTCGGCGATGTCGGTGGGCTGCCCGATGCGGTTGAACACGGAATAGGCCGCCAGTGCCGCCCGTTGCTCAGGCACCGCCGTCCGCGCCGCCGTCACGTGGGTCTCGACCCAGCCCGGGGCGAGGGCGTTCACCGTGATGCCCCGCGCGCCGAGATCCTTGGCGAGGGTACGGGTGAGCGTGTCGATGCCGCCCTTGGAGACGCTGTAGGCGATCGACGACGGGTACGCCGTACTGGTCACCGCCGACGAGATGTTGATGATGCGTCCGCCGTCCCGCATGCGGTGCAGGGCGTGTTGGACGATGAAGAACGGCGCCTTGAGGTTGATCGCGACGGTGCGGTCGAACTCGTCCTCCGTGGTCTCGCCGATGTGCCCGGAGAACCGCGTCGCTGCGTTGTTCACGAGTATGTCGAGACCCGGTTCGGCGCCGTACGCGGCGAGTTCGGCGTCGAAGGCGGCGAACAGGGCCGCCGCGTCGCCGGGCACCCCGAGCTCCGCGCCTATGACGAAGGCCCGCCCGCCCTCGGCCTTGATGCCGTCCAAGGTCTCCTTGGCCGCTACGTCATCGGTGTTGTAGTGCACGGCGACCAGCGCACCCTCCCGAGCGAGGCGCTGGGCTATGCCCCGGCCGATGCCCCGGCTCGAGCCTGTCACCAGTGCGGTCTTTCCGTTGAGGTCACCCATGTCGTCGTTGGCCTTTCTCGTTCCGCGGCCGGCGTGCGCCGACGCGGACTGTCGATCTCGTGCTGATTGCGGGGCAACGGGGTGCGTTGCCGGGCGTTGCGGTGCGACGTTCCGTGCGGGTGCGTCAGCCCGTCCGCCTGCTGTGAGGATGCCTGGCCGGTCCGGCCCCGCGCCATGCGGCGCAGAAGGCCGGCACGGTCCTTCAGTCGCGTTCGTCCTGCGCGGTCAGGGTGCATAGGAACACCGGCTCACCGTCCTGAACTCCCGTGACCCGGACGGTCGCGGTGCCGGGCGCGGACGCGACCCGGCTGGCCTCGATGACACAGGGGGTTCCGTGCTCGGCATAGCGGCTGAACTGCATGTCGAAGGTGTGCGGCGCGAAGCGCTCGGGCGCGGTCAGGGCGTGCGCGGCCTGCTGTGCGGCATCGACCAGCACCATGCCCGGGACGTGGTCGTTGGCCGGGTTGACGACCGCGGCATGGCCGGGGGCGATGCGCAGGTGCCAACGCCCGGGCCGGTTGGTGGGGGAGAGCAGGACGTCGTGCTCGGTGTCGCTGCCGGTCAGCTGGGGGACGACGGGCGATGGCAGGGGTCCGACGTCGCGCTGGGCCGTCAGATGCTCCCCGCGGATCCGGCGGTAGACGGCGGGGGAGGCCACGGTGACGTGGGAGTGCCCGACCACGACGACCTGGTCCGCGGTGCGCATGGTCATGTCGAAGCGTCCGCTGGTCAGCGTGGTGCGTCGGGTGCGCAGGCTGCTGCAGGCGACGTCGATCGTCAGCGTGGTGGGTCCACCGTCGGCGGGGAGGTGCTCGGGCCGCATGGTGTAGACGAGGTCACCGAGGATGAAGTGGTGTCCCACCGGCACGTTGAATTCGGTGTGCGAGAGCAGCAGTCCGGCCTGGCGAATGGTTTCACCGGTCAGGATGAGCGAGTCCCGGCCACGCCGCGGCGCGAAATACCCGTGATCCCGTGGCCAGTGGGCGGTGACCGAGAAATGACAGTCGTCCACGCGACTCCAGGACGTGACCAGAATGTCGTCGACGACCGGACGGTGCACGTATTCACAAGGAACTGGGGCGTCGGTGCGGTTCTGCTGGGCGTCCCGCTCGTCCTGATCCGGACGTAGCTGGTGCGGGGCCCTGGGCTGTACCGCGCCGCTGACGTGCATCGTGTCGCTCATGTATGCCCCCAGGCGTTTTTACAGGTTGAGGTCCGTCGCTGATAAGATACGTACCATCCGGTTTTATTTTCAATGCCGGGCTGACGGAAAGAGGAAATAGGCTGACCGAGCGGAGACTTGAGCTCCAGCGAGCGGTTGGCACACTTGAGGAATTCGAGAGACAGGAGGCGTTCCTGTGGCACAGCAGGACCGCGCGATTCGGACCCGGCGAATGATCTTGGAGGCGGCGGCATCGGTCTTCGACGACCGAGGGTACGATCGCGCGACCATCGCCGAGGTTCTTGAACGCGCCGGCGTGACGAAGGGCGCCCTGTATTTCCACTTTGCTTCCAAGGAGCAGTTGGCGCTCGCCGTGCTGAATGAGCACGTGCTGGACATCGCCGTGGAGCCGCAACAGGTCAGACTGCAGGAATTCGTCGACGCGGGACAGGTGCTCGCGTACCGCCTGCGCAACGACCCGATCCAGCGGGGGGCGGCTCGGTTGGCCGTCGAGCAGGGCTCCACCCACCTCGATCGCAAGCAGTCCATGCTCTCCTGGACCCGGTTCGTCGAGGGATTGCTGAGCGAGGCGCGGGAGCGCGGCGAAATCATGGAGAGCGTGGACGTGCGTGACACCGCCGAACTGTTCGTTGGTGCGTTCGCAGGGCTCCAAATGATGTCCCACGCGCTGACCAACCGTGCTGACCTCGGCCATCGGTTGGCCGTCTTCTTCGAGCACACGCTGCCGAGCATCGCGGTGCCCGCGGTGCTCGCCAAGCTCAAACTGGATCCCGAGCGCGGGGAGAAGATCGACGCCGCATTGCAGGAGAAGGCCGTGTCGAGTGCGCAGCCCCAGGGCGATGGCGAGGCCGTGGCGAGCTGACCGACCCCGGCCCGGGATGCTGGCCACGGGCCTCATGCGGGGCTGAAATATACCGCGCACGCGGTGTTGAAGGGTGAATCCTCAGTGGTTGTGCGGGATGACCCCGGCGGGAAATCCCTCATGCCGTGGCGGGCGGCGCCCGACCTTGCGCGCGGAGCCTTCCCGGACTGTGCCGTCGGCGTCGTGCGGCTCGGGGGATCGGTGCTCGGAATCGGCTCGAACCGGGTTGGGGTGGATGTACTGTGCGCGATGCGGCGGCGCGGAAGGCCGTGCCGGGCCTGGGGCGGTAGATCCCCCGGTGTGCCGGTACGTCGGTTCCGTCCCGGCGTGCCGTCAAGCGGTGCGCTCTGCTCTTGACCCGCTCTTGATCCCTCGGGCGACCGATTGTCAGTGGCGTGCGGTTCACTGGATTCCACGTGCGCAACGGGATCGGGATCGAGGCCGGGGGAGGGCCGATGGACGGGGTGACGAGTGGGTGCGGGCGAGGTGCGGTGCCCGGGCGGGCCGGAGAGGCTGAGGGGCCGAGGGGGTCGACCGGCCGTGCCGCGTACGGAAGTTGGTGTGGTGCTCGGGTGTACACGGCGGGCGTGAGGGAGATCACTGCCCACGGTGCGAGACGGCCCACTGGCCTGGAATAGCCCCTTGCGCTGAAACGTTCGTCATGCACGTATCAGGGGGTGTATTCCCCTGCCCGCGTAGCGCGCACCGCAGCGCACGGCGCACCCTTTCGCTTGCTCCTGCCGCCCTGGAGGCCGCCCGCATGTCCCAGACGACGACCGACCAGCTTCCCGTGAGGACGGCGGACTCCGCCGCCGGGCCGCCGCCCGCCCCGCTCCCCGCGAGCGGGCACCGCAGAGCGCGCGCCGGCCTCGTCCCCGTCCTCGCCTTCGCCGGCATCGTCGTCGCGGTGATGCAGACGCTGCTGGTGCCGGTCATCAAGGACCTGCCGACGCTGCTCGGCACCGCCTCCAGCAACGCCACCTGGGTCATGACGGCCACCCTCCTCGCCGGGGCCGTCGCCACCCCCATCATGGGGCGTCTCGGTGACCTCTACGGCAAGCGCCGGATGCTGCTGGCGAGCCTGGCCGTCATGGTCATCGGCTCCCTGATCTGCGGATTCACCAGCCAGTTGCTCATCATGATCGTCGGCCGGGCGCTCCAGGGCTTCGCGATGGGCGCGATACCCCTCGGCATCGGGCTGATGCGTGACGAACTGCCCCGGGAGCGGCTCGGCTCGGCCATGGCCCTGATGAGCTCCTCGATCGGCGTCGGCGGTGGTCTGGCGCTGCCCGTGGCGGCGTTGATCGCCCAACACGCCGACTGGCACACGCTGTTCTTCGCCGCCGCCGGGCTCGGCGTGCTGTCGATGCTGCTCACTCTCTTCGCCGTTCCGGAGACCTCGGTGCGGGCGCCCGGACGCTTCGACGTCGCCGGCGCCATCGGCCTGTCCGCCGGACTCGTCGCCCTCCTGCTGCCGATCACCAAGGGCAGTGACTGGGGTTGGGCATCGCCGCGCACCCTCGTCCTGTTCGGGGTCGCCCTGGTGATCCTGGTCCTGTGGGGCGTGATGGAGCTGCGGATCGCCGATCCGCTGGTCGACCTGCGCACCAGCGCCCGGCGCGAGGTGCTGCTCACCAACCTCGCGTCCATCACCGTCGGAGTGGCGTTCTACGCGATCTCGCTGGTGCTGCCACAACTGCTCCAACTGCCCAAGTCGACCGGTTACGGCCTCGGTCAGTCGATGGTGGTCGCCGGGCTGTGCGTGGCCCCGCTGGGGCTGACGATGATGGTCGTGGCACCGGTGTACGCCCGGATCGCGGCCCGCCGCGGCCCCAAGGTCTCGCTGTTGCTCGGCATGCTGATCATCGGCGTCGGCTATGGCGGCGGGATCGGCCTGATGCAGGCCCCCTGGCAGACCGTGATCATCGCGGTGGTGGTCGGCGCGGGCATCGGCCTGGCGTACTCCTCGCTGCCGGCGCTGATCATCAAGGCCGTCGACCCGTCCGAGACCGGCGCGGCCAACGGCCTGAACACCCTGATGCGTTCGATCGGCACCTCCGTGTCCAGCGCCGTGATCGGCATGGTGCTGGCCCACATGTCCGAGCCGCTGGGGCCGGTGGCGGTGCCGACGATGGCCGGGTTCCGGGTCTCGTTCCTGATCGCCACGGCCGCGGTCGTGCTCGGCGTGCTGGTGGCGGCCTTCCTGCCGTCCCAGCGGAAGGCGACCGGCACACGGGTGGCGCAGAGCACGGAGGGCACTCCGGCCGCCGGCCAGGAGTCGACGGCGGTCCGGCCGACGGCTCCTTCCCCGGGTGCGGTCGCGTCCGAGGAGCCGAGCGCGGCCGGGGCGCCGGTCGCGGAGCAGACCGAAGCGGCCGAGGCGGTCGGTGCGGGCTTCCGCGGGCGGGTCGTCGATTCCGCGGGTGGGCCGGTCGCGGGCGCCACGGTCACGTTGATCGACCGGCACGGGCAGCAGGCCGGGGTCACCACGGCCGCGGCCGACGGCAGCTATGCGCTGGCCGTCCCGACCGCCGGCACGTACGTCCTCACCGGCGCCGCCCCGGGCCACACCCCGCAGGCCGCCTCGGCCACGCACTACGGCGAGGGCACGGTCGCCGAGGTGCGACTGGCCCTGGTGCCCACCGGCAGCCGGCTCCGCGGCACCCTGCGGGGCGGTCCGGACGGCGCGGCGCTGACCGGCGCCGGCGTGGTGGTCACCGACGGCCGGGGGGACGTGGTGACCTGCACGTCGACCGACGCCGACGGGCATTGGGAGGTGGGCCAGTTGCCGGACGGTGACTACACACTCGTCCTCAGCGCCGCGGGGCACCAGCCGGAGGCCCTTGCGGTGCAGTTGACCGGCGCTGACGGGACGGACTCCCCGAACCGGCCGGGCAGTCAGGACGTGCGGTTGCGGCCGACCGCCACGGTGCGCGGTACCGTCCGCGGGCCCGACGGACGGCCGT
Organism: Streptomyces sp. x-19; assembly: GCF_046549115.1. Classification (NCBI taxonomy): domain Bacteria; kingdom Bacillati; phylum Actinomycetota; class Actinomycetes; order Kitasatosporales; family Streptomycetaceae; genus Streptomyces; species Streptomyces sp. x-19. Next base: position 11,795 of record NZ_JAJPWK010000026.1, read on the forward strand.
TGGCGGATGCCGCCGTGACGCTGCTGGAGGACGGCACGGTCACCGGCCACACCGTCACAGGCGCGGACGGCGCCTACGCGTTCGCAGACCTGAAGGGCCGTCAGTACACGCTGTCGGCGGCCGGGTATCCGCCGCACGCGGAGCCCATATCCCTGACGGGCGGTGCCGACGAGCGACTGGACCTCGACTTGGCCCAGCCGGGTGCCGGCGGCGGGCGCTGACGCCCCACCACGACGACCCCCACGACGACCCCCACCACGACGACCCTCCCCGTCGGCCCCGCCTGCCACGGCCGACGGGGCGTCGTCCCGGACCGGCGGCCGGGGGAGGCTGCCTGCCCGGGGCGGGGAGTTGCCAACTCCGCCTTTTCGCACGCCAGTTGAGAGGCGGAAGGCCCCGGGAGGGGTTGGGATCCGGCCCTCGACGGTGGGGCTCCGCCCGGTGGGCGTCGCCCTGCGGCAACCGTCGGCCCGCGCACGTAATCCCCGGGCGGGCCTCGCGCCTACGCCCGCGCCTCTGCCCCGCCACCTTCGCGCTCGCCGCCTCCCCGCCGCCTCCTCCCGGGCCCCGGCAACGGCCCGCGCCACTCGCGCGCGCCCGGCCGCCATCGAGCGGAGCGGAGGAGTGCCACCGCAGGGGGCCGGTCCGGAAACGCCGTCAGTTGCGGACGGCGCGGCGCCAAGGTAGCGCGGCCGGGTGACTGGTGGCCTGTGGCCGGAAAGTGCCGTCGCCGTGCAACCCCGGCGTCAAGGAGAGCGTCTCGTCCACACCCTATGGTGGGATTTCGGTCGAGTGCGGACCCCCGGTCCGCCCCGGGCGCGCAGCGACTCCCTCGGCACCGGCGCTCGGGGATCGGCCCTGCGCACTTACCAGTGGCATGGGGCCGCGAGGTGGGGCGCCTGGGAATTCATGGGTTTTCTGAGGCCCGTGAGCAGGAAGGCTGAAACGGCCGAACCTCGTAGTGCCGCGCCCGCAACCGCGCGGATTTCTGCGAGCCTGGGCGGCGCACCGGAGTTCCGCCTGGTCACACCGGGCGCCGGAGCAGCGTCGAGCCGGGCGTGCGGCCTCGTTAGCGGGGTGTTAGTGCCTCGTTAGCGGACCGGCAGTGCCCGGGAGCACGCTGGAAGAGCAACGGACGGACCGTACGCACCCACTGATACGAGGGTACCCACCAACCCCAGACGAGGGGGACTCATGTCGCTCACCTTCAAGACCCTCGGCCGCGGCCGCCGTGTCGCCGCCGGATCGCTGATCGCCGTCACCGCGCTGACGCTCTCCGCCTGCCAGAACGGCACGGACGGCGCGTCGAAGTCCTCCTCGGCCGCGGCGCCCGCCACGTCCAGCGCGAACGGTGCGCCGTCGGCCGGTGGCAGTGCGCAGTCCGCCGGCAACGGCGCCCGGCCCTCCGGCGTGGCCAAGCCCTCCGCCGGCTCCCCCGGGGTCCCCAACGCGAGCAAGGCCAACCCCTCGGGCATGACCGACCCGGACCGCTGCACCGCCGCGAACATGTCGCTGCACATGGGCCGCACCGACATCGGCGCGGGCAACATCCGGGTGCCGCTGGTCTTCACCAACAAGGGCAAGAAGGCGTGCTCGCTGCGCGGCTTCCCGGGCGTCTCGCTCATCCAGCGCGACGGCTCGTCGGTCGGCACGCCCGCCTCCCGCGAGGGCGGCGCCGGCGGCAGCGTGCGGCTGCAGCCCGGACAGAGCGCGCACGCGGTGCTGCACACGGTCAACGAGGGCGTCTCGGACATCCCGTGCTGGAAGAACTCGCAGATCGTGTTCGTCTACCCGCCCGGCTCCAAGGAGTCCATGACCACCGGCAGCAGCGGGCTGCGGGTGTGCGGCGGCACCTTCACCGTCACCACGGTGGAGGCGGGAGTGCCGTCCTGACGGCAGTCCCTCCCCGGGCCCGAGGGCCGTTCCGGTGCTGGTGCGTCACCGGAACGGCCCTCGTCGGCTCTCCTCGTTCCCCCGGCGGTGTTACCAAGGTGAACGGAAGCCGTGCCGAGCGCTTCCGCTGCCCACCTCCCCGAGGAGGCACATCGCCATGGATGCCGCACCTGCCACCGCGACCACCCCGTCCGCCCGGAAGGACGAGGAAGAGTCCCCGATCCACATCCTCTGGATCAACGCCGGTCTGAGCTGCGACGGTGACTCGGTCGCGCTGACCGCCGCGACCCAACCGAGCATCGAAGAGATCGCCCTGAGCGTGCTGCCGGGTCTGCCGAAGATCCAGGTGCACTGGCCACTGATCGACTTCGAGAGCGGGCCCACCCAGGGCGCGGACACCTTCATCGAGTGGTTCTTCAAGGGCGAGCGCGGTGAGATCGACCCGTTCGTGCTGGTCGTCGAGGGGTCCGTCCCCAACGAAGCCATCAAGCCGGAGGGTTACTGGTGCGGCTTCGGCGACAACCCGGAAACCGGGCAGCCGATCACCACCAGTGAGTGGATCGACCGACTGGCCCCCAAGGCGCTCGCCGTCGTCGCCATCGGGACCTGTGCCACCTACGGCGGCATCCACGCCATGGCCGGCAACCCGACCGGCGCCATGGGCGTGCCCGACTACCTGGGCTGGGACTGGAAGTCCAAGGCCGGCATCCCGATCGTGTGCGTGCCGGGCTGCCCGATCAAGCCGGACAACTTCTCCGAGACCCTGGTCTACCTGCTCTACCAGGCGGCCGGCGCGGCCCCGATGATCCCGCTGGACGACCAGCTGCGACCCACCTGGCTCTTCGGCGAGACCGTCCACGAGGGCTGCGACCGGGCCGGGTACTACGAACAGGGCCAGTTCGCCACGACCTACGACTCGCCCAAGTGTCTGGTGAAGATCGGTTGCTGGGGTCCCGTGGTCAAATGCAATGTGCCCAAGCGGGGCTGGATGGACGGCATCGGCGGCTGCCCCAACGTCGGCGGGGTCTGTATCGCCTGCACCATGCCCGGCTTCCCCGACAAGTTCATGCCGTTCATGGACGAGCCGCCCGGCGCCAAGCTCTCCAGCACCGCCAGTTCCGCCTACGGCAACGTCGTCCGCCGACTGCGCGGCATCACCGCCCGGACCGTGGACCACGAACCCAAGTGGCGGCACCGCGGCGAGCAGCTGACCACCGGCTACCGCCGGCCCTGGTGACCCCACCCCTACCCGACGCTCCGTCAGATCCCCACCCCGGCACGCGAAGAAGGGCATGGCACAGAAATGGCACCGAAGACCAAGACGGCCGGTGACGGCAGCGGTCTGACGGAGATGTCCTGGGACCCGATCACCCGGATCGTGGGCAGCCTGGGCATCCACACCAAAATCGACTTCAAGCAGAAGCGCGTCGCCGAGTGCTACAGCACCTCGTCGGTCTTCCGCGGCTACAGCGTCTTCATGCGCGGCAAGGACCCGCGCGACGCGCACTTCATCACCAGCCGGATCTGCGGGATCTGCGGCGACAACCACGCGACCTGTTCCGTCTACGCGCAGAACATGGCCTACGGCGTCAAGCCCCCGCACCTCGGCGAGTGGATCATCAACCTCGGCGAGTCCGCGGAGTACATGTTCGACCACAACATCTTCCAGGAGAACCTGGTCGGGGTCGACTACTGCGAGAAGATGGTGCGGGAGACCAATCCGGGCGTCTGGGAGCTGGCCCAGCGCACCGAGGCCCCGCACGCCGGCGAGCACGGCTACCGCACCATCGCCGACATCATGACCTCCCTCAACCCCATCGAGGGCGAGTTCTACCGCGAGGCGCTCCAGGTCAGCCGCTACACCCGGGAGATGTTCTGCCTGATGGAGGGGCGCCACGTGCACCCCTCCACGCTCTACCCGGGCGGCGTGGGCACGGTGGCCAGCGTCCAGCTCTTCACCGACTACCTCAGCCGGCTGATGCGCTACGTCGAGTTCATGAAGCGCGTGGTGCCGCTCCACGACGACCTCTTCGACTTCTTCTACGAGGCGTTGCCCGGCTACGAGGAGGTCGGCCGGCGGCGGGTGCTGCTCGGCTGTTGGGGCGCCCTCAACGACCCCGAGCACTGCGACTTCACCTACCGCAACATGACGGACTGGGGCCGGCGGATGTTCGTCACCCCGGGCATCATCGTGGACGGGAAGCTCGTCACCAACGACCTCACCGAGATCAACCTCGGCATCCGCATCCTGCTCGGCAGCTCCTACTACCAGGACTGGGAGGGCCAGGAGCAGTTCGTCACCCACGACCCGCTCGGCAACCCCATCGACCCGCGCCACCCCTGGAACCAGCACACCATCCCCGCCCCGCAGAAGCGGGACTTCAACGACAAGTACAGCTGGGTGATGTCGCCGCGCTGGTTCGACGGCAAGGAGCACCTGGCGCTGGACACCGGCGGCGGCCCGATCGCCCGCCTGTGGTCCACCGCGCTCTCCGGGCTCGTCGACACCCCGTACGTCAAGGCCACCGGCAACAGCGTCGTCATCGACCTGCCGCGCAGCATGACCCGGCCCGAGACCCGCTTCGAGTGGAAGATCCCGAAGTGGAGCAACGCGCTGGAGCGCAACCGGGCCCGCACCTACTTCCAGGCGTACGCGGCGGCCATGGCGCTGCACTTCGCCGAGCAGGGGCTGGAGGAGGTGCGCGCCGGGCGCACCCAGACGTGGGAGAAGTTCGAGGTGCCCGACGAGTCCATCGGGTGCGGGTTCACCGAGGCGGTGCGCGGCGTCCTGTCGCACCACATGGTGATCCGCGACGGGAAGATCGCCAACTACCACCCGTACCCGCCGACGCCGTGGAACGCCAGCACCCGCGACTCCTACGGCACCCCCGGCCCCTACGAGGACGCCGTCCAGAACACCCCGATCTTCGAGGAGAACTCCCCGGAGAACTTCAAGGGCATCGACATCATGCGGGCGGTGCGCAGCTTCGACCCGTGCCTGCCCTGTGGCGTGCACATGTACGTCGGTGGCCGGACCGTCGAGACCATGCACGTTCCCACCGGGCTGAGCGGGCTGGCCGGATGACCGCGCCCGTCGCCGCCCCGGACGCCGAACTGACCGGCCGTCGGGTCGAGGAACTGCTGGACCGGCTCGCCGGGCAGGGCGACGCCGCGACCGTGCAGACCGCCGAGGAACTCGTCCGGGTCCTGATGGACTTCTACGGCGCGGGGCTGACCCGCGTCATGCAGCTGGTCGAGCGGCGCACCGGTGACGCCGGGCCGCGGGCCGCGCTGTTGGGCGACGCCCTCGTCAGCAGCCTGTTGGTGCTGCACGACCTGCACCCCGAGGACGCCGCCACCCGGATCGACCGGGCGCTGTCCAGCGCCCGGAGCCAGGACGCGGTCACCGTCGAGGAGTTCGTCCCGGAGACCGGGGCGCTGCGGTTGGTGGAGAGCGCCTCCGGCGGCTGCGGGTGCGGCGCCGGGGCCGACCGGTCCGCGGTCGAGGGCGCGCTGTCGTGCTTCGTGCCGGAGGTGACCTCGGTCGGGTGGGAGACCCGGGCCGCCGCGCCGGAGCCGCCCCTGCTCCAGATCTCCCGCCGTCCGCCGACCGCCGCCCCGGCGACGTGAGCGCCCCGCGGACCGCCGCCGCCCACCGGGGCCTGCGGCGCTTCCGGGCCCCCGCGCCCCCGCTGCCCGAACGCTGCGAACTGTGCGGCACCGAACTCGGCGGCCGGCACCGCCACCTCGTCGACACCCGCAACCGCGGACTGGCCTGCGCCTGCCCGCGCTGCGCGCTGCTCTTCGAGCGGCCCGGGGCCGGCGGCGGGCAGTTCCGCACCGTGCCGGACCGCTTCCTGTCCGACCCCGCGCACCGCCTCGACGAAGCCGTCTGGGACCGGCTGCGGATCCCCGTCGGCGTCGCCTTCCTGCTGGACAACACCGCCCTGGGCCGGGTGGTGGCGCTCTACCCCAGCCCGGCCGGCGCCACCGAGAGCGAACTCGACCCGGCCGCCTGGCAGGCCGTCCGCGACGCCACCCGCCTCGCCGACCTGCTCGCACCCGACGTCGAGGCGCTGCTGCTGCACCGCGACGACGACCGCACCGACTGCCACCTGATCCCGGTCGACCTGGCCTACGAACTCACCGGCCGGCTGCGGCTGCTGTGGCGCGGCTTCGACGGCGGCGCCGAGGCCCGCGCCGCCCTGGCGGACTTCTTCGCCGACATCACCCACCGGGCCCGCGAACCGCGCGAGGAGGCCCGGCGGCCGTGACCGAGCTGTCCTTCGACTGCACCGGCGTCCGCGCCGACCGCTACGCCGCCGCCCCGACGCTCCTCTTCCGGCTGCGGATCACCGCCGCCGACGGGGCGCGGGTGCACGCCCTGGCGCTGCGCTGCCAGTTGCGCATCGAACCTGCCCGCCGCGACTACGACGACGAGGAGACCGCCGCGCTCGCCGACCTCTTCGGCGCCCGGACCCGGTGGAGCAACACCCTCAAGCCCCTCCAGTTCGCCCAGGTCTCCCAGGTGGTCCCCGGTTTCACCGGCGAGACCGAGGTGGACCTGCCGGTCCCGTGCAGCTACGACCTGGAGGTCGCCGCCGGCCGCTACGTGCACGCCCTGCGCGACGGCGAGGTACCGCTGCTGCTGCTCTTCTCCGGCACCGTCTTCTCCGGCCCGGGCGGCTTCCAGGTCTCCCCGGTGCCCTGGCACAAGGAAGCCGAGTGCCGGCTGCCGACCGCCGTGTGGCGGGAGATGACCGACACCCACTTCCCCGGCTGCGGCTGGCTGCGGCTGCCGCGGGAGAGCCTGGACGCGCTGTTGGCGTTCCGGTCCCGGCACGCCCTGCCGTCCTGGGAGGCCACCGTCGCGGCGCTGCTGGCCGCCGCGGAGGGCAGCGGGCCGGGCTCCCGCGGCTTCCCCAGCGCCGTCGTCCGCCCCGCCACCGAAAGGACCGCACCGTGACCACCTCCGCGCCCACGGACACCCCGGCGGACCGGTTCGCCGCCGCCCGGCAGGTCGCGGACGCCGTGCTCTTCGAGGGCTACGTCCTCTACCCCTACCGGGCGTCCGCCGCCAAGAACCGGCTGCGCTGGCAGTTCGGCGTCCTCGTGCCGCCGGGCTGGGGCGCCGACCGGGCCGAACACTCCCACCAGCGCACCGAATGCCTCGTCGAACCCCGCGCCGGCGCCCGGCTCACCGTCGAGCTGCGGTTCCTGCGCACCCAACGCCGCACCGTCCAACGGCGGGGCCCCGACGGGGAGTTCGAGGACGTCGCGGAACTGGAACTGCCCGACCGGGTGCTGGTCCCCTGGGACGAGGGCACCGAGGAACGCTGCCCGCTCGACGTGGCGGTCGCCGACCTCGTCGGGGACGGCGTCACCGTCCCGCTGGTCTGGCCCCCGGGCGAGGACACCGAGCCGGTGCACGACGCGGACGGCCGGGTCGTCGGCCGGCTGGTGCGCCGCCGCGAGGAGATCAGCGCGGTGCTGCGGCTGACCGCGCAGGAGATCGCCGGCCCGTACGCGGTGCTGAAGCTGACCGCGACGGTGCGCAACACCAGCGGCTGGGTCCCGGACCCGGCGGCGGACGACCGGGACGCGGCGCTGCCCCGCTCCCTCGTCGCCGCGCACCTGTTCCTCGGCGTGACGGCCGGTCGGTTCCACTCCCAGACCGACCCGCCCGAATGGGCCCGCGGCGCGGTCGCCGACTGCCGCAACGAACACACCTGGCCGGTGCTGGCCGGTCCGCCCGGGAGCGCCGAGGTGATGCTGTCCGCCCCGATCATCCTGGAGGACCACCCGGAGATCGCCCCTGAGAGCCCCGGGGCGCTCTACGACGCCCTGGAGATCGACGAGATCCTCGCCCTGCGCACCGCGGCCCTGACCGACCAGGAGAAGCGCGAGGCCCGCGGCACCGACCCCCGGGCCGCCGAGGTGATCGACCTCGCCGACGGCATGCCGCCCGAGGTGCTGGAGCGCCTGCACGGTGCCGTCCGGGCGCTGCGCGAGGTCACCGGACCCGACCCGGCGCCGGACCCGGCCCGCCCCGACACGCCCTGGTGGGATCCGGGCGGCGACCGCGACGTGGACCCCCTCACCGACCGGATCACCCTCGACGGCCGCTCGGTCGGGGCCGGCAGCCGCGTCGTCCTGCGCCCCGGACGCCGCCGCACCGACGCCCAGGACCTCTTCCTGCACGGCCGCGCCGCGCAGGTCGAGGCAGTCCTGCACGACGTGGACGGCGGGGTGCACCTCGCGGTGACCGTCGACGGCGACCCGGGCGCCGACATCCGGCGCGAACAGGGCCGGTTCCTCTACTTCCAACCCGACGAACTCGCGCCCCTGGAGAACGAGTGAGCAGCGCCGCGCCCGCCACCCCGCCGTCCGGCCGCACGCTCGTCGCGGGCGTCGGCAACATCTTCCTCGGCGACGACGGCTTCGGCGTCGAGGCGGTCCGCGCGCTCGGGGCGCACGCCCTGCCCGACGGGGTGGAACTCGTCGACGCCGGCGTCCGCGGCGTACACCTCGCCTACCGGATGCTGGACGGCTACGCGACGGTGCTGCTGGTGGACGCCGCGGCGCGCGGCGGCGAGCCCGGCTCGCTCTACCTCCTCGACGCCACCGACCCCGCCGACGCCGCCCCCCGCCGCGGCAACACCCCGATCGACGCCCACCACATGACCCCGGACGCCGTCCTGGCGCTGCTCGACACGCTCAGCGCGGGCACCGGCGCGCGGCGCCCGGAACGCGTCCTGGTCGTCGGCTGCGAACCCGCCGACACCGCCGAAGGGATCGGCCTGAGTGCGCCGGTCGCCGCCGCCGTCGACGAGGCCGTCCGCCTCGTGCTGCGGCTGGTCGGCGCCGACGCCGACGCATCGGAGCCGGCCGCCACCGCTGCCCCGGCCACCACGGAGAGGAACACCACACCATGTTGAAGCTCGCCCTCGGCGGCGTCCTGGCCGCCGCCCTCGCCCTCGCCCTGCGCAACCTGCCCGACGTCAGGCGCTACCTGCGGATGCGCGCCATGTGACGCGGGCCGGTCCCACGGGTGGCGGGTGCGGCTGCACCGAACGGTGTATGCCGCCGCGCCGCCCCGGCGAGGCACCCGGGACGCCCGGGGGTCGCACCGTCTAATGAGGCCAGCGGCAACCGGTCGGCACACCAGAGAGAGACGGGCCGATGCACGAGATGTCCATCGCGCTGGCGGTCATCGACCAGGTGGAGAGTGCGGTACGGCCCGCCGGCGCGAGCGCGGTCAGCCGCGTCCGACTCCAGGTCGGCGAACTGGCCGGCGTGGTCCCCGACGCCCTGGCCTTCTCCTTCCAACTCGCCTGCGAGGGCACGGTCCTGGCCGGCGCCGAGCTGATCACCGAACCGGTCGCGGCCCGCGCCCGCTGCGCCTCCTGCGACCGGACCTGGCCGGCGGGCATGCCGCCGCGCCTGAGTTGCCCCGGGTGCGGCGGGGCGTCCGTGGAGCTGCTGTCCGGCCGCGAACTGCGGATCGCCGACGTCAGCTGGCTGGACGCCCCGGCACCCCCTCCGACGCACGAGGAGCGCTGATCCCATGTGCCGTGTCCTTGACCTGCAGCAGGCCGTGCTCGCCAAGAACGACGCCTGCGCCCACACCCTGCGCGAGGAACTGGCGGCGCGCGGAACCGCGGTCGTCAACCTGCTCTCCAGTCCGGGCAGCGGCAAGACCGCCCTGCTGGAACGCGAACTGACCCTGGCCAGGGAACGCGGGGTGCCGGTCGCGGCGCTCACCGCCGACCTCGCCACCGAGAACGACGCGGTCCGCCTGGCCCGCTCCGGCGTCCCCGTCAAGCAGGTGCTCACCGACGGCCTGTGCCACCTGGAGGCCGAGATGCTCGGCGGGCACCTGGACGGTTGGCTGCCCACCGGCACCCGGCTGCTGTTCGTCGAGAACGTCGGGAACCTGGTCTGTCCCGCCTCCTACGACCTGGGGGAGACGCTGCGGGTGGTGCTCGCGTCGGTGACCGAGGGCGAGGACAAACCGCTCAAGTACCCCACCGCCTTCGGCCTGGCCCACCTGGTGCTGGTCACCAAGACCGACATCGCGACGGCGGTGGAGTTCGACGAGGTGGCGTTCCGCGCCAACGTGGAGCGGGTCAACCCCGGTGCCGAGGTGGTCCGCACCTCGGTCCGCGGCGGCGAGGGCGTCGGAACGCTGCTGGACCGGGCGCTGGCCGCCCGGGACGACGGGCCGGCGCACATCCCGGTGATGACCCGCCAGTCGCACCACGTGCACGACGCCCCCGAGGACCGGATCGGCGACCGCGGCACGGTGGGGTCGAGCCGCTCATGACCGTCGGGCAGCCCGGTGCACGCACCGCTCCACAGGGTCTCGCGCCCTCCCCCGAGGCGTCTCCTCCGCTGCCGCAGGCTGGTGCCGGAAGCGCGGGGCGGGCGCCGAGCGCCGGAGCGTTGCGCACCGTGCGCCCTGTCGAGGTCGACCCGGCCGCCGCCCGCCGTCGGATCACCGTGCGCGGCATCGTCCAGGGCGTCGGATTCCGCCCGTTCGTCCACGGACTCGCGACCGAGCTGGGGTTGAGCGGCCACGTCAGCAACACCGGCGAGGGCGTGGTCACCGAGGTCGAGGGACCACCGGGCGCACTGCACCACTTCGGTACCCGACTACGGGCCGAGGCGCCGCCGTTGGCGGTCGTGGAGGCGGTGGACGGCGAGTACATCGCGGTCACCGGCGGCACCGGCTTCGCCATCCTCCCCTCCCACGCCCACGGCCCCGCCCGCACCCTGGTCGCCCCGGACGCCGCCACCTGCGACGCCTGCCTGGCGGAGCTGACCGACCCGGCCGACCGCCGCTACCGGCACCCCTTCGTCACCTGTACGCACTGCGGTCCCCGCTTCACCATCGTGCGGGCGCTGCCCTACGACCGCGCCCAGACCACCATGGCCGGCTTCCCCATGTGCCCGCGCTGCGCGGCCGAGTACGCCGATCCGGCCGACCGGCGGTTCCACGCCCAGCCCGTCGCCTGCCACGACTGCGGCCCGCGACTGCACCTGCTCGCCGTCGCCCCGGACGCCCCCGGCGGTGCGCCGCGCCCGATGCCAGGCGACCCGGTGGCGGGGGCCCGGCGGCTGCTCGCCGAGGGCGCGATCGTCGCCGTCAAGGGGCTCGGCGGCTACCACCTGGTGTGCGACGCGGGCAACGACCGCACGGTGCGGGAACTGCGGCGCCGCAAGGCGCGCGGCGACAAGCCGTTCGCGTTGATGGCCCGTCACGTCGACGACGTGGCGCAGCTGGTGGAACTCGGGACGGAGGAACGGGCGCTGCTCACCGGGCCGGTGCGGCCGATCGTGCTGGTGCGCCGGCGCGCCGGCGGGCCCGCGCCCGGGGCGCCCGCGGTCGCCGCGGCCGTCGCCCCCGGCTGCCCCGACCTCGGGCTGATGCTGCCCTACACCCCGCTGCACCACTTGCTGTTCGGCCTGCCGGGCGACCCGCCCGGACCCCGGTTGCTGGTGATGACCAGCGGCAATGTGGCCGGCGACCCGCTCGTCATCGACGACGCCGACGCGGTGGTGCGACTGGCGAACCTGGCGGACGCCTGGCTCGGCCACGACCGGGCGATCCAGGTCCCGTGCGACGACTCGGTGGTCCGGATCAGCGACGGCGAACCGCTGTACGTCCGGCGCTCGCGCGGCTGCGCACCGTACCCGGTGCCCCTCCCGGTGCCGGTGCGGCCGGCGCTGGCCACCGGCGGCGACCTCAAGACCGTGCTGTGCCTGGGGGAGGGGCGCCGGGCCTGGCTGTCCGCGCACATCGGCGACATGGACGACCTGGCCACCCAGCTGGCGTTCGAACGGGCCGGCGCGCACCTGGAGACCCTCACCGGGGTCCGGCCGCGGTTGTTCGCCACCGACCTGCACCCCGCCTACCGCACCGGCCAGTGGGCCCGTCGGCACACCGCCGGCCGGCCGCTGGTCCGGGTCCAGCACCACCACGCCCACATCGCCGCGGCGATGGCCGAACACGGGCTGGACGGCCGGCAGCCGGTGATCGGCGTCGCCTTCGACGGCACCGGCTACGGCGACGACGGCGCGATCTGGGGTGGCGAGATCCTGCTCGCCGACTACGCCGGATACCGCCGCTTCGCCCACCTCGACTACGTCCCGCAGCCCGGTGGCGACACCGCCGTCCGTCGCCCCTACCGGATGGCCCTCGCCCACCTGCACGCCGCGGGCCTGCCCTGGACCGCGGAGCTGCCGCCGGTCGTCGCCTGCCCACCGGACGAACTGCGCCTGCTGGAACGTCAGTTGGCGCGCGACCTCAACTGCGCGCCGACGTCCAGCATGGGCCGGCTGTTCGACGCGGTCTCCTCGCTCACCGGGATCTGCCACCACGCCGGCTACGAGGCCCAGGCCGCCGTCGCGCTGGAGGCCGCCGCCCGCACCGCCGGCGACGACCGCGGCCCCGGCTACACCTTCGCGCTGCGCACCGGCGCCGCGTCCGGCGGGGGCGCCGCGCTGGTCGCCGTCCCCGGCCCGGTCCTCGCCGCGGTGGTCGAGGACGTGTCCGCCGGCACCGACCCGGCGCTGGTCGCGGCCCGCTTCCACACCGCGGTCGCCGCACTGGTCCGGCGCTGCTGCGGGCTGGCCAGGGAGCGCACCGGCCTGGCGACCGTGGCACTGACCGGCGGGGTCTTCGGCAACGCGCTGCTGGCCGAGACCGCGGCCCGGATGCTGCGGCAGGACGGCTTCACCGTGCTGCGGCACCGGCTGGTCCCGCCCAACGACGGCGGGCTGGCGCTCGGCCAACTGCTGGTCGCGGCCCGCCGGCGCGGCGCCTGACCCCCACGAACCCGCATCCGCACCCGCACGACGAGGAGGAGCCATGTGCCTGGCGGTGCCCGGCAAGGTGATGGAGATCGAGGAACGGGGCGGCACCCGGATGGCCACCGTCGACTTCGGCGGGGTGGTCAAGGAGGTGTGCCTGGAATACGTGCCGGACCTCGCGGTCGGCGAGTACGCGATCGTCCACGTGGGCTTCGCGCTCCAGCGGCTCGACGAGGAGTCGGCCCGGCGGACCCTGGCCCTGTTCGAGGAACTCGGCCTGCTCCAGGAGGAGTTCGGCGATCCGTGGGAAGCGGCCGCCGGCCAGGACGGACCACAGGCGCAGGAGGCGCGGCAGTGAAGTACCTCGACGAGTTCCAGAACCCGGAGCTGGCCCGGCGACTGCTGGACGACATCCGGGCCACGGTGACCCGCCCGTGGGCGCTGATGGAGGTCTGCGGCGGCCAGACGCACACCATCATCCGACACGGCATCGATCAACTCCTGCCCGAAGAGGTCGAGTTGATCCACGGTCCGGGGTGCCCGGTGTGTGTCACGCCGTTGGCCGTCATCGACAAGGCGCTGGAGATCGCCGCCCGCCCCGACGTGATCTTCTGCTCGTTCGGCGACATGCTCCGGGTGCCGGGCACCGACCGTGACCTGTTCCGGGTGCGCAGCGAGGGCGGCGACGTCCGCGTGGTCTACTCGCCGCTCGACGCCCTGAAGATCGCCCAGCAGAACCCCGAGCGCGAGGTGGTGTTCTTCGGCATCGGCTTCGAAACCACCGCTCCGCCCAACGCCATGACGGTCTATCAGGCCCGCAAACTGGGCATCCGCAACTTCAGCATGCTGGTCTCGCACGTCCGGGTGCCGCCCGCGATCGAGGCGATCATGACCTCGCCCAGCTGCCGGGTCCAGGCGTTCCTGGCCGCCGGACACGTGTGCAGCGTGATGGGCATGGACGAGTACCCGGCGCTGGCCGACCGCTTCCGGGTGCCGATCGTCGTCACCGGCTTCGAACCGCTGGACATCCTGGAGGGCATCCGCCGCACCGTCCGGCAACTGGAGCGGGGCGAGCACACCGTCGACAACGCCTATCCGCGGGCCGTCCGCGCCGACGGCAACCCGGCCGCCCGGGCCATGCTCGCCGACGTCTTCGAGGTCACCGACCGGTCCTGGCGCGGCATCGGCACCATCCCCGCCAGCGGCTGGCGGCTCTCCGAGCGCTACCGCGACTACGACGCCGAACACCGCTTCTCGGTCGAGGGCATCGCCACCCGCGAGCCCGCGGCATGCCACAGCGGCGAGGTCCTGCAAGGGCTGATCAAACCCCACGAGTGCGAGGCGTTCGGCACCACCTGCACCCCGCGCAACCCGCTCGGGGCCACCATGGTCTCCAGCGAGGGCGCCTGCGCCGCCTACTTCCTGTACCGCCGGCTCGGCAGCACGCCGACCCCCTTGGAGGCGACCCCCGTTGTCTGACACCACCCCCCAGGCCCGCACCGCTGCGCCCGGCCCGCGGGACCTGCCCACCGTCGACATCACCGGCTGGACCTGCCCGACGCCGCTGCGCGAGACGCCGCGCGTCGTCATGGGGCACGGCGGGGGCGGGGCGCTCTCCGCCGAGCTCGTCCAGCAGATCTTCGCGCCGGCGTTCGGCGGTGAACTCCTCGCCCAGCTCGGCGACTCCGCGGTGTTCGCGCTCGGCGGGCAGCGGCTGGCGTTCTCCACCGACTCCTACGTCGTACGGCCGTTGTTCTTCCCCGGCGGCAGCATCGGTGACCTCGCGGTCAACGGCACCGTCAACGACCTCGCCATGAGCGGCGCCCGGGCCGCCTACCTCTCCTGCGGCTTCATCCTGGAGGAGGGCGTGGAGATGCCGGTGGTCGCCGGCGTCGCGGACGCGATGGGCGCCGCGGCGCGGGCCGCCGGCGTGGAGGTGGCCACCGGGGACACCAAGGTCGTCGAGGCCGGCCGCGGTGACGGGATCTACCTCAACACCGCCGGCATCGGGGTGGTCCCGGCCGGCGTGGACCTGCGTCCGCAACGGGTGGTGCCCGGGGACGTGGTGATCGTCAGCGGGCCCATCGGCCTGCACGGCGTGGCCATCATGAGCGTCCGCGAGGGCCTGGAGTTCGGCGTCGAGATCGAGAGCGACTGCGCGGCGCTCGGCGGACTCGTCCAGACCATGCTCGCCGTCACCCCCGACCTGCACGTGCTGCGCGACCCCACCCGCGGTGGTCTGGCCGCCGCGCTCAACGAGATCGCCACCGCCTCCGCCACCGGCGTGGTCATCGACGAGCGCGCCGTGCCCGTCCCACCGGCCGTCGCCAACGCCTGCGCGATCCTCGGCCTGGACCCGATGTACGTCGCCAACGAGGGCAAGTTGGTCGCGTTCGTCCCCCGCGAGCACGCCGACGCGGTGCTGGACGCGATGCGCGCCCACCCGCTGGGCGCCGGGGCCGCGGTGATCGGTGAGGCGGTCGCCGCCCACCCCGGCATGGTGGTGGCCCGCACGCCGCTCGGCGGCACGCGGGTGGTCGACCTGCCGCTGGGCGAGCAACTGCCGCGGATCTGCTGAGCCGGATCTCCCGAGCCGGACCTGCCGGGCCCGGGCGGCGGTCGACGGACCGGGGCCGGCCCGCCCGCTGACCTCCGCGCGCACCGCCGCTACGGTGTGCGGACATGAGTCGGTCATCGATCGCGGTGCACCACGTGCGGGCGGCGCTGGGCGGGGCGCGGCGGCTCGGCATCGACACCGCGCCGCTGCTCCAGGCCGCCGGGATCCCGCCGCTGCTGCTCGCCGACGACGGGGCCCGGGTCACCGCGGACCAGTTCACCCGCCTGATCCGGGCCCTGCACCGGGCCACCGACGACGAGTTCCTGGGCCTCGGCCCGGTCCGCAGTCGACGCGGCACCTTCGCCATGATGTGCCAGACCTGTCTGGACTGCCCGGACCTCGGTTCCGCCCTGGACCGGGCCACCCGCTTCTACGGGCTCTTCCCCGGCGGCCCCGACCTGGCCGTGCGGGCCGGCCCGGACGACGGGCTCGCCGTCTTCACCGTCCGCAGCGCGCTGCACCGGCACGACGAGGCCGCCTTCCTCGCCGCCTGCCTGCTGCTCATCTGGCACCGGCTCGCCGGCTGGTTGATCGGCCGCCGCATCCCGCTGCACTGGGTCGGGTTCGCCCATCCGGCGCCGGCCCACGCCGACGAGTACCCCGATCTGTTCGGCTGCCCGGTCCGCTTCGGCGCCCCGCACACCGCGGCCGGTTGGGACGCCCACTGGCTCACCGCACCGGTCGTCCGGGACCGGGCGGCGCTGGCCGCGCTGCTGCGCCGCGCCCCGGCCGACCTGTTGGCCCGCCGTGACTACGGCACCACCGTCGCCGAACAGGTGCGCCGCACCCTCGCCCAGGCGCTGCGGTCCCCGGCGCCGGCCCGGCTGCCGCAGGCCGGTGAGGTCGCGGCCCGGCTCGCGGTCAGCCCGGCGACGCTGCGGCGCCGGCTGCGCGCCGAGGGCACCTCGTACCAGCGGCTCAAGGACGCGGTGCGCCGGGACGCCGCGCTCACCGCGCTGGCCGCCGGGCGGGAGCCGATCGCCGCGGTCGCCGCCCGGATCGGCTTCTCCGAGGACCCCGCCTTCCACCGCGCCTTCCGCCGCTGGACCGGCACCACCCCCGGTGCCTACCGGCTGGCCGGCGCCGGTCCACCCGGCGGCGAACCGCCGACCGCCCCCCGCGGCCAGCAAAGCTGAGCGTTCCGGCCAGCGCCCCGGCACCCGCAGGTCACTACGGTCGGCCCGACCACCCCGGCACACAGGTCAGTTGGGAGAGCCGCATGCACCTCCGCGCCACCGCACTGGGCACCGCCGCCGCGCTGGCCCTGTCGCTCGGCACCGCAGGTTCCGCCGTCGCGGACCCGCCGCGGGCCGCGGCCGACCGGCCCGGCGACGTCGTGACGTCCACCCCCACCGCGTTCCACCCGCTGCCCGGCCAGCCGACCCGGACCCGATCCTGGCACCTCACGTACCGCTCGACCAGCGCCAAGGGCACACCCAACACCGTCTCCGGCACCGTCATCGTGCCCGACGACGGCCGCACCGGGCCCCGCCCACTGGTGACCTACGCGGTCGGCACGGTCGGCCTCGCCGACTCCTGCGCCCCCTCGGCCGGATTCCCCACCGGCACCACCATGGAGGCCAACCTCATCCAGCAACTCACCGCCCGTGGCTGGGCGGTCGCCGTCACCGACTACGAGGGGCTGGGCACCCCCGGCGAGCACACCTACACCGTCGGGCGCGCCGAGGGGCAGGCCGTGCTGGACGCCGCCCGGGCCGCCGAGCGGCTGCCCGAGGCGGCCGCCGCCGGCGTCACCGCGGACTCCCCGGTCGGCATCATGGGCTACTCCCAGGGCGGGCAGGCCAGTAGCTGGGCCGCCGAACTCCATCGGAGCTACGCGCCCGAACTCCGCGTCAAGGGCACCGCGACCGGCGGCGTCCCGGCCGACCTGCGCGAGGTGGCGGCCGCCAACGACGGGGGCATCGGCGCCGGCCTGATCCTGATGGCCGCCATCGGCCAGAACGCGGCCTTCCCCGAACTGCACCTGGACACGTACCTCAACGACCGGGGCCGGCGCGCCGTCGCCTTCCTGCGCGACCACTGCGTGGCGATCGACGTCGCCGCCGAACTCTTCCGGAAGGTCTCCGACGTCACCGTCACCAACCCGCTGGAGCGACCGGACTGGCAGGCGCGGCTGCGGGAGTCCACGCTCGGTACCCGGACGCCGGACGCGCCCGTGTACCTGTACCACGGAACCGCCGACGAGCTGATCCCGTACGCCGTCGGCGCCCGGCTGCGCGCCGAGTGGTGCGCCAGGGGCGCCCGCGTCCGGTGGACCTCGATCCCGCTCGGCGAGCACGTGCTCGGCGCGATCGTGGGCGCGGCGCCGGCCGCCGACTGGCTCGCCGACCGCTTCGCGGGACGGCCGGCACCCGACAACTGCACGTGACGTAACGGTAGTTGCCCAGACGGCACCGACTGATCCCCGGATTGGTATGGACATGCTCACATGTCCGCTCGTAGGGTGACCTGGTCTAGACCGCCGACCCCGTCAGTCGCTACGGCCGGCGGCTGCCGACGGCACGTCAACACGCACCTCTCGTACGGAACTTCCCCCCACCGCGGCCCCCGGACCCTCCGCCGGAGCCCGGCGCCGCACGAAGGAGTCACCGCCATGAGAACTCGCCTCGCCGCCCTGTTGAGCGCCACCACCATGGCCGTGGGCCTCGCCCTCGTCGTACCGGCTTCGCCCGCGGCGGCCACGGCGGACTGCCCGTCCTGCACGGCCCCGGCCGGCGCCGCCACGCGGGCGGAGGGATTCGTCGTCAGCGAGGCCCAGTTCAACCAGATGTTCCCGAACCGGAATCCCTTCTACACCTACGCCGGTCTGACCGCCGCACTGAGCGCGTACCCGGAGTTCGCGAACACCGGGAGCGACACGGTCAAGCGCCAGGAGGCCGCGGCCTTCCTGGCCAACGTCGGCCACGAGACCGGCGGTCTGGTCTACGTGGTGGAGCAGAACACCGGCAACTACCCGCACTACTGCGACGCCACCCAGCCCTACGGCTGCCCGGCCGGTCAGGCCGCCTACTATGGACGCGGGCCGATGCAGCTCAGCTGGAACTTCAACTACAAGGCCGCGGGCGACGCGTTGGGGATCGACCTGCTGAACAACCCCTACCTGGTGGAGCAGGATCCGGCCGTCGCCTGGAAGACCGCGCTGTGGTACTGGAACACCCAGAAGGGCCCGGGCACCATGACCCCGCACCAGGCCATGGTCAGCGGCGCCGGCTTCGGGGAGACCATCCGCAGCATCAACGGCTCCCTGGAGTGCAACGGCGGAAACCCCGCCCAGGTACAGAACCGGATCGACAACTACAAGAACTTCGTGCAGATCCTCGGCACCACGCCGGGGGACAAGCTGAGTTGCTGACCGGGGGCCGTCGCCGGCGCGGAACCCATGCCGGCGACGGCCGGGCCCCGGTCACTCAGTGGCCGAATCGGAAGTGGTGGTGCTTGGGCGGTTTGGTCGTGGTGCCGCCCGACGCCTCGGGCACTTCGTCGGCCGTGCCGCGCGCCGCGGTGGCCGCCCGGGCGTCGCGGACGACCGCGCGCCGCCGGTGCGCCCGCGCCATACCGGCCGTGATCATGGCCAGCGCGAGGCCCAGGATCAAGGTGAGCGCGATCCCGGCCAGGAAGATCGCGAGGCTGTTCATGGTGGTGATCCGGTTGCCGAACACCGCCACGGTGTAATCCGGTCCGCCGGAGAGGTTGTCGGCGATCAGCACGCCGATGAACGCCCCGGTCGCAGCAAGGAGAAGCAGTCCCAGTAGCAGCATGGTGGCCACCTTTCTGTGACGTCCACAACCTCCACTGTGGCACCGCACGGGCCCTGCCGTCTCGGTCGTCGAGGCCGGTACCGCGTGCTGGTCGGCCCGATCGCCACGCACCGCGCTGACCTGCACAGTCGTCCCGGGCATCGCCCCGCGCTACGCCCCGGCGGGCTCCGGCGCGGCGTGCCGACCGCTCAGCAGCCCGAGGAACGCGGCGGTGGCCGCGGCGGCGTCGGTGCCCCGCCACGCGACGACGTGATCCGGCCGGATCAGCAGCAACTCCCCGGCGGGCAGGAAGTCCACGTCGTGGCGGTGCACCGCGAGGCCGCTCGGCCCCGGCGCGGCGATCGGCGTCCCCGTCCCGGTCAGCAGGGCCCAGCCGGGCCCGGCGAGGTCGATCGTCGACCGGGTGCGGTCCCGGTCGAGCCAGCGGTGCGGGATGCGGGTCCCGACCCGGCCGGCCGGCTCGAACGCGGTGACCGGTTCCGGGTCGTCGAGCCCCTCCGGACCGTGGACGAGGGCCCCCTCGGCGTACTGGAAACCGCCCGCGGCCAGCACGAACGGATGGGCGAGTGTGGGGTCGGGGGCGGTCGCCAGCGGGCGCAGGCCCTGGGTGCGGCGGCTGGACTGGTCGGCCGCGAACCAGCCGGCCGGCCGTCGCTCCGCGTCGTAACTGTCCAGGAGTGCCGGGGCCGCCCGGCCGCGCAGGACCGCGGCGAGCTTCCAGCCCAGGTTGTGGGCGTCGGCGATGCCGGTGTTGGCGCCGCTGGCGGCGAACGGCGGCATGACGTGCGCGGAGTCGCCGGCCAGATGGACCCGACCGCGGGAGTAGCGGTCGGCGACGAGCATTTCGGCCCGCCACGGCAGGACGCTGCGGACGTCGAGGTCCGGGGCCGCGACGCCGAGGGCGGTGCGCAGCACGGCGGGCCAGTCCCGGTCGGTGGAGTCGCCGGGCCCCATGAACACCCAGCGGCGGCGGCCGTCGACCGAGGCCAGCGCGCCGGGGGCGTCGGGGTGCTCGATCTGGCAGAGGTTGAACTCCCGGCCGTCGACGACCGCGCCGAGGTCCGCGTGGAAGTAGACGTTCACGTTCGGGTCGCCGAGGGGGCCGTGGCCCGAGCGGCCGATGCCGAGCGCCTCGCGCACGGGGCTGCGGGCGCCGTCGGCGGCGACCACGTGGCGGGCCCGCAGCCGGGACCGCTCCCCGCTGCCGCGGTCGAGGAGTTCGGCGACCACCTCGTCCGCGTCCTGCGCGAAGGCGACGAGTTCGGTGCCGAAGCGCACCGTGGCCCCGGCCGCGACCGCGGCGTCGCGCAACACCGGCTCCAACGCGTCCTGGGCTATCAGGCAGGTCTCCTCCGGGCTGACGTCGACGATGGCGCCGCCCGTACCGGAAGGGCGCCACGGCGGCAGCAGTTCCGCCTCGACCAGGGTCCGCCCCGCGGCCATGCGGTCGTGGCCGGCGAGGTCCCGGGCCGCCCGGTGGACCAGGCCGGCCAGTCCGAGCTCGCGGAAGACCTCCATGCTGCGCACGTGGAAGCGGCGGGCCTTGGGTTGCGGCGAGGTGGTCGACCGCTTCTCCACCACGGTCACCGCCACGCCGTGATGGCGCAGCACCAATGCCGAGGTGAGCCCCACCAGTCCGCCGCCCACCACGAGCGCTTCCGTCGCGTGTGTACGTTGTCCACTCATGGTGGACAACGTACACCACGTTAGAGTGACCGGACCATGACTCCTTCTGAACGCCGGACCGCTCCCGGTGGGCTGGTGTGGTTCGACGAGCCCGCACCCCCGCGCGCCACCGAGCAGCTCAGCCGCGCGCGCATCGTGGCCGCCGCGCTGGAACTCGCCGACGAGCAGGTGCCCGGCGAGATCACCATGCGGGCGCTCGCCGCGCGCCTGGGCGTGCGCAGCCCGATGGCCCTGTACCGCTACGTCGGCAGCAAGGACGGCCTGGTCGACCTCATGACCGACGAGGTCTACGGCCAGATGACGGTGGAGCAGGGCCAGGGCTGGCGGGACGCGCTGCGCGGGCTCGGCCGCACCAGTTGGGACGCGGTGCAGCGGCATCCGTGGTTCGCGCGCCTGGCCTTCAGCCGTCCCCCCATGGGGCCCAACGCCCTCCGCCTCTACGACGCGGCGCTGGCCGAGCTCGAACCGCTCGGACTCGACGCGGCGACCCGCATGAGGTTCGTCTCGACGGTGCTCGGCCACGTCCTCGGCTCCGGGCTCGCCCTGTTGGAGGAGCGGACCATGCGGGCCCGGGTCGGCTTCCGCTCCGACAGCGACCTGGACGCCGCCGCGGCCCCCTATCTCGCGCGCATCGCGGCCGAGGGCCGGCACCCCCACTTCAGCAGGTGGGCCGCCGACCCCCAACGCCTCGCCCCGGAAGAGCAGTCCTTCGAGCAGGTCCTGGAATGGCTCCTCGACGGACTGACCACCCTCGTCCCGCCGGAGCCCCCGGCCTGACGCCCCCGCCCGACGGCGTCCGGCCGGCGGCACGCCGCGCCGGACCCGACGGCCGAGCCCGAGGCCCCGGCGCGCCCCGCCGATGGCCTCGGGCCCGCTCGCCTAGTGGGTGTCCCGCATCAGCCGGGAGCCGAACCAGTCCTTCTCGTCCCGCACGCCGGGCAGGGCGAAGAAGTAGCCGCCGCCCTCCGGGGTGATGAAGCGGGCCAGCGGTTCGTGCCGCAGCCGGTGCTGGACGGTGGCGAACTGCCGCTGCACGTTCTGCTGGTAACCGCAGAAGACCAGCCCGAGGTCCATCCGGCCGCGCCGGTCGTAGCCCTGGTCGTAGTTATAACTCCGGCGCAGGAAACGGGACTTGTCGGTGTGCCGGGTGCGGGGATTGGCGAGCCGGATGTGCGCGTCGAGCGGGATGACCCGGCCCTCGGGGTCGTCGCGGTAGTCCGGCGGGTCGTCCTCCTTGACGCGTCCCAGGGGCGCGCCGCTGGCCTTGTGCCGGCCGAAGACCTTCTCCTGGCGGTCCACCGGCTCGTGGTCCCAGGACTCGGAGTGGAACCGGATCAGCCGCAGCACCTGGTAGCTGCCGCCCTCGGCCCAGTCCGGTTCCCCGCACGGCGGCGTCACCCAGATCAGCTGGTCCATCTCGGCCCGCGAGGCGGTGTCGGGATTGACGATGCCGTCCTTGAAGCCGAGGAAGTTGCGCGGCGACCCCGAGGGCCGGGACGGGTTCATGAACGCGTCCATCCGCCACCGCGGCCGGATCATGCCGTGCGTGGCCCGGCCCAGGTCGCGCAGCACGTGCACGATCGCGTCCGGGTGCTCGGCGCAGACCTGGAGCGAGAGGTCGCCGTGGCAGCGCGCCGGGTCCAGCCGGTCGTTGGGGAACGCCGGCATCGCCTTCAGGTGCCGCGGCTTGTGGCCGGCCAGCCCGAACCGGTCGTCGAAGAGGGACGCGCCCAGGCCGACCGTGACGGTCAGCGAGTCCGGGGTCTGCGGTTCCGAGGCCGTCCGCTCGTCCTTCGGCTTCACCCCGGCGGTCAGCACCCGGCACCGCTCGGTGAGCGCCTTGAACAGCCGGGTCAGGCCCACCCGGTCCTGGACCAGCACGTCGAACGCGGCGAAGCCGGAGAACAACTGCTGCGGGGTGAGGATGCCGGCCTGGCGGCGTCCGTGGAACGGCACCCGGTCCGGGGGCAGCGTCCGGCCGTCCGAGGCCCGCTCCGGCGCGGGGCCGCCCGCCGCCGCGTCGCCCGCCGACCGGCCCGCCGGCACGGCCACCGCCGCCGGGCAGCCGCCCAGTCCGGCGCCGGCCGCCACCCCCGCGACCCCCGCCGCGTACTTCAGGAACCCCCGGCGCCCGTCGTCCTGTGCCTGGTCCCGGTCGTCGCCGGTCCGCTCACGTCTCATCGCCCAACCATCCCCACTGCGGCCTGTGCCGCCGGTGTGCGTGTCCGAGCCGCGATCCTCGCCGCCGGCCCCGCGCGGTCCGGGAACAACACGGCCGGGCCCACCGAAATCACGCTTGGGGTGGCCGCCCGGCCGCCGAACGGCGCAGGCCGCCGCGCCGCCGCCGGCACCCGCTCCTAGCGTCGGCCGTGTGACTCGCCCGACCGAGGACCTCGCCGAACCGCCGCTGCGCATCGTCCGGGGCTGTGCCGAGCCCGAGGAACTGGCCGCGCTGATGGTCGTCGTGTACGGCCGGCTGGCCCAGGCCCGCGCGCTCGCCGACGGCCACCTCAAGGAGCCACCCGACAGCGGGCTCACCGACCTCCAGTTGCGCAACCACCGGGCGCGCTCCTCCTGCTGGGCGGGCTGCTGGACCTGCGCGTGACCGCCTGACGCGGACGCGGGTGCGCCGGCGCGCAGGACGGGCACGCGGCAGGCCGGTCGGTGCGTCCGGTGCGGGCTACGCGACGGGATCCGGCCGCGGGCCCGCGCCGGGCACCCGGCGCGCCGCGAGGAGGGCCGCGGCCAGGAATCCGGTGGCGCCGGCGACCGCGGCGCCGTGCAGCCCCGGCACCAGTCCACCGGTCGTCAGCGTGCCGAACACCGCCACGCCGAGGACGCTGCCCAGCTGGCGGGCGGCGTTGAACACCGCGGCCGCCGCGCCGCCGCGCTCACCGGGGACGGACTCCATCACCGCCGCCGTGGCGGCCGGCACGGCCAGCGCGGTGCCGAAGCCGGCCGCGGCCATCGGGGCGACCAGCACCGCGTAGGGGGTGCCGGGACCCGCGCACAGCCAGCCGGCCAGCCCCGCCGCCCCGATCACCAGGCCCGCGACCATCGGCGGCCGGGGCCCGCTCCGGGCCGTCAGGCGCCCGGCCCATGCGGAGCCGACCGCCACCAGGCCGACGGCCGGCAGCAGCGCGAAGCCGGTGCGCAGCGCGCTGTAGTGGTGGACCTGCTGGAAGTAGAGCGGGGCCAGGAACAGTAGCCCGTAGAAGCCGGCGTTGAGCAGGACGCCGACGACCGCGGAGGCGGTGAAGGCCCGGCTGCGGAAGAGGACGAGCGGCAGCATCGGGGCGGGCGCGCGCCGCTCCAGCAGCACGAACGCGGCCAGGCCCAGGAGCGCGACGACGAACACGCCGAGGACGACGGCCCGCGGTCGGCCCGGGGCCCCGGCCTCGATGCAGCCGGCGGCCAGCGCGGCCACGCACACCGCCGCGGCGGTCTGGGCCGGGACGTCGAGGCCGCGGCGGGTCGGGGTGGTGGGGGAGCGCGGTATCTGACGTAGCGTCAATACAACGGCGACCAGGGCGGCGGGCAGGTTCACCAGGAACACCGCGCGCCAGCCGAACGAGGCGACCAGCACCCCGCCGAGCACCGGCCCGGCGCCGGCGGCCAGGCCGGCGACCGCGCCCCAGAGCCCGAACGCGCGGGCGCGGTCGGCCGGTTCTGGGTACGCGGCCCGCAGCAGCGTCAGCGACGCCGGCACCAGCAGCGCCGCGCCGACGCCCTGCACGAGCCGGGCGGCGACCAGAACCGGGATCGACGCCGCGAGCGCACACCCGGCCGAGGCCGCCGCGAACACCACCAGTCCGGTGAGGAACACCGGTCGTCCGCCGCGCCGGTCGGCCAGCCCGCCGCAGAAGAGCAGCAGCCCCGCGAAGACCAGGGTGTAGCCGTCCACCGCCCATTGCAGACCGGTCATCCCGGCGCCCAGCGCGCGCCCCAGGTCCGGCAGCGCCACGGTGACCACGGTGACGTCCAGGATCACCAGGAAGTACCCCAGGCACACCGCCACCAAGGGCAACGGCGAGGCGCGGCCGGTGCGCGCCGGGGCGGATGCGGAGGCGTTGATCGTCGACATGCGGTCAGTGTCGGGTCCGGTCGTTGCGGTGCCGGGCGAAACGTCCTCGCCGTGGCAGGCACCGTGGTGCGGGGCGATGGCGGGCGCGCGGCGGCCGCGCAGGAGCGCGAGGACGTTTCGCTGGTCGGCGAACCGTGTGCGTCGTACGGTCGTGGCATGGACGCCCGGACGGAGCCCGAAACCCGCACCGAGACCGACGTGGCCGCGGTCGCCGCGGCGATCGGCGACCCCTCCCGCGCCAAGGTGCTGCTCGCCCTCGCCGGAGGCGGTGCGCTGCCCGCCAGCGCCCTGGCCGCCGAGGCCGGGGTGAGCAACTCCACCATCAGCGCCCACCTGGCCCGGCTCCGCGAGGCCCGACTGCTCACCGTCGAACACGACGGCCGGCACCGCTACTACCGGCTCGCCACGCCCGACGTGGCCCGCGCCCTGGAGCAGCTCGCGCTGATCGCCCGGCCGCTGCCGGTGCGCTCCTTGAACGCCGACACGCGTGCCAAGGCACTGCTGCGCGCGCGTCTCTGCTACGACCACCTGGCGGGCCGCCTCGGCGTCGCCCTGATGGACGCGCTGCTGGCCGGCGCCCTCCTCCGCGCGGAGCGCACCGACCCCTCCCGGGTCTCCTACCTGCTGACCCCGTCCGGCCGCCGCGAACTGGACGCCCTCGGCGTGGACCTCGCGGGGCTGCCGCGCCGCCGCTCCGCGGTCCGCTACTGCGTCGACTGGGGCGAGCGCCGCCACCACCTCGCCGGCGCGCTGGGCGGCGCGGTCACCGCCCGGCTGTTCGCCCTGGACTGGCTGCGCAACGGCCGCTACCGACGGGTCGTCCGGCTCACCGACGCCGGCCGCGACGGCCTGACGAGGAGCTTCGGCGTCGCCCCCGAGCGGCTCCGCTGACTCCGGGCCGGCACGCTTCACGTTGCTGCAACAAACGGCCTCCTGCTGGCGCGAACATGTCGAGTAGGGTCCTGACCAGCGCAGACGGTCGGTGGAGGAGCTTTTTGTGACGGAACGTCAGGTATCGGGTGGGTCCGCCCAGGGCACCGGGCCCGAAGTGCGGGCGCAGGAGCGCCGGTTGCGACGCGACCTGGGGTTCTGGGGACTGACCGGGATCGGCTTCTCCAACATCGTCGGCTCCGGCTGGCTGTTCGCCGCGATGTACGCGGCACAGACCGCCGGCCCGGCCGCGCTGCTCTCCTGGATCGGTGCGGGCCTGCTGTGCGGGCTGGTCGCCCTGGTCATGATCGAACTGGGCGCCTCCCGACCCGAGGGCGGCGGCACCGTCCGGTGGCCGCTGTTCGCCAACGGACGGCTGGTCGGCACGCTCGTCGGCTGGTCGGTGCTGCTCTCCGTGGGCGGCACCGCCGCCGAGATCAGCGCCATCATGCAGTACACCGCGCACTACCTCCCCGGCCTCTACAACGGCCACACCCTCACCCTCGCCGGACTGGCGCTGGCCTGCGGGCTGACCGTGCTGCTGACCGCGCTGAACTGGTTCGCGGTCCGGCTGTTCGCCCGGCTCAACACCCTGGTCTCGATCTTCAAGATCGCGGTGCCGATCGCCACCGTCCTCGCCCTGGTCGCCTCCGGCTGGCACTCCGGCCGGCTCACCGACCACGGCGGCTTCGCCCCGTACGGCTACGTCGCCTGCCTGACCGCGCTGGCCGGCGGCGGCATCGTCTACTCCGTCAACGGCTTCCAGGCGCCGTTGGACTTCTCCGGCGAGACCCGCAACCCGCGCCGCACCCTGCCGTGGGCCGTCCTGGCGGGCATCGGTCTCGCCCTGCTGATGTACCTGGCGCTCCAGGTCGCCTACCTGTTCACCGTCCCCGAGCACCTCCTCGGCGGCGGTTGGCAGGGCGTCTCCTTCGACTCGCCCTTCGGCCAACTGGCCCTGATCCTCAACCTGCACTGGCTCTCCACGCTGCTCTACGCCGACGCGGTGCTCTCGCCCGGCGGCTCGGCCTACGTCGGGGTGGCGATCGACGCCCGGCACACCTACGCGCTGGCCAAGAACGGCACCATCCCCCGCTACTTCATGAAGGTCGACGAGGGCTCCGGCATGCCGCGCCGGGCGCTGGTGATCAACCTCGTCGTGATCGTGCTGTTCCTGCTGCCGTTCGGCGGCTGGCAGGACATCGTCAGCGTCATGGGCGACATGTACCTGCTGATCTACGCGGCCTCCGCGGTCGCCGTGGCGGTCTTCCGCACCGAGGCCGGCGGCGGCACCGCCGGCTGGGTGCCGGGACTGCGCTGGATCGCCCCGCTGAGCTTCGTGGTGGCCAGCGAGTTCGTCTACTGGTCGGGCTGGCAGCACCTCCGCCTGGCGCTGCCGATGGTCCTGGCCGGCCTGCTGCTCTTCGTGGGGATGCGGCGGCCCGGCGCCCGCGCCACGGTCGACGACGGCGCAGGGCCCCGGCGCCCGCTCGCGGCCGAACTCCGCACCGGCGCGTGGCTGGTGGTCTACCTCCTCGCCCTCACCGCACTGTCCTGGCTGGGCACCTTCAAGGGCTCCGGGCACCTGCCCGCCCCGTACGACTCGCTGACCGTCGCCGCCGTCGCGCTGGCGGTCTTCTTCTGGGCGGTGCGGTCCGGCGTCGGCCAGCTGACCGCCGCCCGACAGACCGCCGCCTGAGCTCCACGGGCCGCCCGCGGCCGCCAAGCGGATGCCGCACCCCCGAAATATGATGGGGCCATGCTTCGGCGTCGTCCCCCGCGGTCGGCGAGCGCCGACGATCTGCTCAGTACGCTGGGGCGGCTGACCGCCCAGGCGCGGGAAGGCGCCGAGTTCCAACGGGCCAGGGTGGAGCTGGCCGAGGTCCTGCAGCGCGAGATGCTGCCGGGCGCCCTCCCGGAGCTGCCCGGTCTGCGCACCGCCGCCACCTACGCCCCCGCCCGGCACGGCCTCGCCGTCGGGGGCGACTGGTACGACGGGTTCGCGCTGCCGGACGGATCGTTGGCCTTCTCCGTCGGTGACGTGCAGGGCCACGACGTCGAGGCCGCCGCGTTCATGGGACAGATCCGGATCGGCCTGCGGGCCGTCGCCGCCTACGCCGCCGACCCCGGCGAGGTGCTCAGCCGCGCCAACGACCTGCTCCTGTCCATCGACTGCGAACTCTTCGCGACCTGCACCTTCGTCCGCTTCGATCCGGCGACCTGGGAGCTGAGCAGCGCCCGGGCCGGGCACGTCCCCGGCGTCTGGGCGACCACCGACCGGCGCTGGGGCCTGGTCGAGGACCCCGGCGGCATCCCGCTGGGAGTGCTGCCCGGGCAGCGCTACCCGGTCACCCGCCGGCGGCTCACCGCGGCGGGTGCGTTCGTGCTGTTCACCGACGGGGTGATCGAGGGGCCGAAGTTCCCCATCGAGGCCGGGCTGGCGCAGGTGGCCCGGCTGGTCCGGGGCAAGGCGGGGGCCGATCCCGCCGAGGTCGCCGCCGCGGTGATGTGCGTCGCCGAGCTCACCGGCCACACCGACGACGCCGCGGTGATCGTGCTGCGCCACGACGCGGCGCGGCACGGGGCCGGGTGAAGCGCGGACCGCGCGCGCGTGTCGCGTCCGGTGCCCGGCCACCGGCGTTGTCTGATGGCAGGTGTGGTGCGCACCGGGGAACTTCGTCGGCTTGCTCCGGCAGCCCTGGGGAACCTCGCGCTCGCCGCCGTCTACTACGGGGCCGCGAAGGTCGGCCTGCTGGAGCAGGTGGTGGTCGCGGGTGCCGTGGTCACCCCCCTGTGGCCGCCCACGGGCATCGCGTTGAGCTTCCTGCTCCTGTTGGGCCTGCGGATGTGGCCGGGCATCGCCGTCGGCACCCTCCTGGTCATCTCCACGCTCACCAGCCTGGACCTCGCGGGCATCGGCGTCGTGGCGGGCAACACCGCCGCCCCCGTGTGCGCGTGTCTGATGCTGCGCCGGGTGGGCTTCCGCGTCGAACTGGACCGGCTGCGGGACGGGGTGGCGCTGGTGGCCCTCGGTGCCTTCGCCGCGATGCTGCTCAGCGCCACGCTGGGCAGCGGCACCCAGGTGCTCACCGGGGCGCTGCCCACCGGGGACTTCTGGCGCACGTGGGCCTCCTGGTGGGCCGGCGACGCGATGGGCGTCCTGGTGATCACCCCGCTGGTGCTCGCCTTCCGGACGTTCCGGCCGCCGCGCGACATGCCCCTGTACCGGTGGGCCGAGGCGGCCGTACTGCTGGGGACCGTGGTGCTGGTGTCGCTGGTGATGACCCGGTCCCCGATGTCCCTGCTCTTCCTGGTCTTCCCGGTGATCGTGTGGGCGGCGCTGCGGTTCCAACTGATCGGCGCGGCGCCCTGCGTCCTGGTGATCTCGGTCTTCGCGATCAGCGCGGCGAGCGGCCGGTACGGCCCGTTCCACGGCCTGAGCCTGTTGGAGATCATGGTCAACCTCCAGGCCCTCAACGCCTCCGCGGCGCTCACCGCACTGCTGCTGTCGGCGATCGTCACCGAGCAGAACACCATCCGCCGGGGGATCGAGCAGGTGTGCTGGGAGCTCGCCGAGGTGGTGGACCGCCTCGCCCCGGGGGAGAGCCGCCGCTGGCCGCCGGAGCGCTGACCGGCCGCGCCGCTCAGTCGCCCAGCAGCTCCCCCAGGTCGTAGCCGACCGGCTCCTCCAACTGCGCGTAGGTGCAGCTCTCCGGCGTCCGGTCGGGCCGCCAGCGGCGGAACTGCGCGGTGTGCCGGAACCGGCTGCCCTCCATGTGGTCGTAGCCCACCTCGCACACCAGCTCCGGCCGCAGCGCCACCCACGACAGGTCCTTGCCCCCGCTCCAGCGGCTCGGTCCGCCCGGCATCCGGCGGGAGGCGTGCGCAGCCCCGTCCGCCCAGTCGCCCCAAGGGTGGCCGGCGGTCTCGTCGTCGGCCATCCGCAGCGGCGCCAGCTCCTCGACCAGGGCGCGCCGCCGGGCCATGGGGAACGACGCGCACACCCCGACGTGCTGGAGGTGCCCCGCGTCGTCGTGCAGTCCGAGCAGCAGCGAGCCGACCACCGGCCCGCTCTTGTGCAGGCGGTAGCCGGCGACCACGCAGTCGGCGGTGCGGGCGTGCTTGACCTTGTACAGCACGCGCTCGCCCGGCCGGTACGGCAGGTCCAGCGGCTTGGCGATCACCCCGTCCAGTCCGGCCCCCTCGAACTGGCCGAACCACCGCTGCGCCAGCTCCCGGTCGGTGGTGGCGGGCGCGGTGTGCACCGGCGCCCGGGCCGGACGCAGCGCCTCGACCAGGGCCTGGCGGCGGGCCGTCTGCGGTTCGGCCAGCAGCGACGCGGAATCCAGCGCCAGCAGGTCGAAGGCGATCAGCGAGGCGGGCGTGCGGGCGGCCAGCGTCCGTACCCGGGACGCGGCCGGGTGGATGCGCTCCAACAGCTCCTCGAAGTGCAGCCGGCCGTCGTGCGCGATCACGATCTCGCCGTCGAGCACGCAGCGCGGCGGCAGTTCGGTGCGGACCGCCGTCAGCAATTCGGGGAAGTAGCGGCTGAGCGACTTGGTGGTGCGGCTGGCGAGTTCGACCTCGTCGCCGTCCCGGAAGACGAGGACGCGGAAGCCGTCCCACTTGGCCTCGTACTGCATTCCGGCGGGGATCTTCGCCACCGGTTTGGCGAGCATGGGGGAGACCGGGGGCATCACGGGCAGGTCCATGGTCCCGATCCTGCGGGCCGACGGGCGTTCCCGCCCGCCGGAACCAGCCCCTCCGCCGGCGGACCGTCCGACGCGCGGCGGCACCCGGCGGAACCTAGCGTGGAGGCATGGCCGGATCCCGAGCGGTGGAGTTGGACGTCGCGGGGCGCGCCGTGCGCGTCTCGAACCCGGACAAGACCTACTACCCCGAGCGGGGTTTCACCAAGTTGGACGTCGCCCAGTACTACCTGGCCGTCGCGGACGGCGTGCTGCGCGGCCTGCGCGACCGGCCGACCACCATGCAGCGCTTCCCGGACGGCGTCGAGGGCGAGTTCTTCTACCAGAAGCGGGCCCCCAAGGGGCTGCCGGACTGGCTGCCCACCGCCCGGATCGCCTTCCCCAGCGGCCGGTTCGCGGACGAGATCTGCCCCACCGAACCCGCCGCCGTCCTCTGGGCGGCCAACCTGGGCTGCCTGACCTTCCACCCCTGGCCGGTCCGCCGCGCGGACACCGAACACCCCGACGAACTCCGGATCGACCTCGACCCGCAGCCCGGCACCGACTTCGCCGACGCCGTCACCGTCGCGCACGAACTGCGCGCTTTGCTGGCCGAGTACGGGCTGCGCGGCTGGCCGAAGACCTCCGGCGGCCGCGGCGTGCACGTCTACGTGCCGATCCACCCGCGTTGGACGTTCACCGAGGTCAGACGGGCGGCCATCGCGGTGGCCCGGGCGCTGGAGCGGCGGCTGCCACAGCTGGTGACCGCCGCCTGGTGGAAGGAGGAGCGCGGCGCGAAGGTGTTCGTCGACTACAACCAGATGGCCCGCGACCGCACCATCGCCTCGCCCTACTCGCTGCGCGCCCGCCCCCGGGCGACGGTCTCCACCCCGCTGCACTGGGAAGAGCTGGCCGACGTCGTGCCCGAGGACTTCGACCTGCGGACGGTGCCGCCCCGGTTCGCCGAACTCGGCGACGTGCACGCGGACATGGCGGACCACGCCTTCGGCCTGGAGTCTCTGCTGGAGCTGGCCGACCGGCACGCCGCAGACGAGGGCCTGGGCGACCTGCCGTACCCACCGGACCACCCGAAGATGCCCGGCGAACCGGCCCGGGTCCAGCCGAGCCGGGCTCGCAAGCACTGACCGCGCGCCCCCGGTGACCAGCGGATTCCGGCTGGCGGAGGGCCCGCCCGGGCGGCCCGTGGCTGCCTCGATCGGCCCAATTCCGGCGGCCGTTGGAGTGGCCGCGGGCCGCGCCTGCGAGGAACGCCGCGGCGCGAGGTACCCATCACGTTGTCCGATTTCCTGCCAATCAGGAGAAGCGCAATGCGTAAGTTCATAGGGCGTTCCCTGGCCGCCGCGGCGCTGGCCGCCGCGACCGTCGTTCCCGTTGCCGGTATGGCCGAGGCCGCTCCTCAGGGCCAGACCGTTGCGGTGAGCGGTGACCACGGTCGTGGCCACCACGGTCGCGACTTCCGTCACCGCCGGCACGACGAGTGCGGCTTCTTCGGCTTCGGTCGGTTCGGCAACGAGGGCCGTGAAGGCCATCACGGCCGGCAGGGCCACCATGGCCGAGAGGGCTGCGAAGGCCGCGATCTGGGGCTGCTGGGACGCATCCTCCACGGCCTGTTCGGCTGGTGGTTCTGACCGTTAGCAGCCCGGCGGGCCGCCGCAGTTGCGCACTGCGGCGGCCCGCCGTTGCTCGTCCGGCGCCGGTGTCCCGGGGCCGACGGGGGAGGATCAGACCGCGGCGACCGACTCCTCGGCGCGGCGGCGGAGTTCCTTCTTGTCCGGCTTGCCCGCGTCGGTCAGCGGCAGCGCGTCGACGAAGGTGATCCGGGCCGGTTCGTACATCGCGCCGCGGACCTCGCGGACCATCGCGCGCAGCTGCTCCGCGTCGACGTCGCCGCCGGGTGTGCGCACCACCGTCGCGTGCACCCGCTCCATCCGGTCGGCGTCGCGGACGCCGTAGACGGCGCTCTGCAGCACCTGCGGGTGCGAGTTCAGCAGGTCCTCCAGCTCGGTGGTGTACACGTGGCCGCCGACCACGACGATCATGTCCTTGAGCCGGTCGACGATGGTCAAGTAGCCCTCGTCGTCGAGGAACCCGACGTCGCCGGTGTGCAGCCAGCCGTCCCGCAGCACCTCGGCGGTGAGCTCCGGCTGCTTCCAGTAGCCCTGCATGATCATGGCGGAGCGGACGCAGACCTCGCCGTGCTCGCCGGGCGGCAGGTCCCGCCCGGACTCGTCACGGATCGCCACCTCGACGTCGGGCAGCACCTTGCCGGCCGAACGCAGCCGGTCGGGGCGGTCCGGGTCGTGGTCCTCGGGCAGCAGCACGCTGATGCCGCCGGCCTCGTTCTGGCCGTAGCCCTGCACGAGCACCGGGCCGAACGTCCGTACCGCGTCGGCGAGTCGGGCCGGTGACGCCTGGCAGCCGCCGTAGGTGACCATGCGCAGGCTGGAGGTGTCGGTCTGCGGCCGGTTGGGGTGGTCCATCAGCTGGTACAGCAGCGGCGGCAGCAGGAACAGGGCGGTGATCCGCTCGCGCTCGATGGCGGCGAGCACCTCCTCGGCGTCGAAGTCGTCGAGCAGGACGACGGCGCCGCCGGACTGGAGCATGGTGTCGGCCATGTACCCGGCCGCGTGGGCGAGGGTGGTGCAGACCAGCTGACGGTGCTGCACGCCCTCGTACTCCGGGAGCACGCCCTGGAACCAGCGCACCTGCTGGAAGGTGGTGCAGATGCCCTTGGGGTGGCCGGTGGTGCCGCCGGTGTGGCGGATGGTGCAGATGTCCTCGGGCTGGGCGTCGGAGGCGAACGGCTCGTCGCTCCGGCCGGCCGCGAGCTCCAGCAGGTCGGTGCCCAGCTTGGCCGGTCCGAGCACC
This sequence comes from Streptomyces sp. x-19, assembly GCF_046549115.1. Taxonomy (NCBI): domain Bacteria; kingdom Bacillati; phylum Actinomycetota; class Actinomycetes; order Kitasatosporales; family Streptomycetaceae; genus Streptomyces; species Streptomyces sp. x-19. Next base: position 45,176 of record NZ_JAJPWK010000026.1, read on the forward strand.
AGGACGTCGTCGACGGGTGCCAACTCGACCAGTTCGGCGGCCCGTTCGGCCAGCCGCGGGTCCACGATCAGGGCGCGGGTCTCGACGTCGCGGACGATCGCGGCCTGGGAGTCGGCGGAGAGCTTGTTGTACAGGTGGTTCACCCGGGCGCCGACGAGGTTCGCGGCGTAGCGGGCGGCGACGGTCTCGGGGAGGTTGCCGCTCAGCAGGGTGACGGTGCTGCCGCGGGCGACGCCGCGGTCGCGCAGGGCGCGGGCCATCCGCAGCACGAGGCTGCGGAACTCGCCGCCGGTGACCCGACGGCCCTGGTGGACCAGGACCTCAAGGTCCGGGTCGCGGTTAAGCGCATCGAGGTTCTCCTCCACATACGTGCGGAACGGCTGGTCGGATATGGGCATCGGGGGCTTCCTCCTGACCCCGGCGGCGCATGCGGGTACGCCGGGGGTGCGACAATCTATTATTGGTTGCCTCCAGCAACTAATGTCAGGGTAGTCCCAAGAGATCGACATCTCCAAGTCGGGTGTCCCGGCGCGGGCGTTGTCCGGCCACCGCTGAGTGGATCAATATCGTCAACCGGGTCGCCCGGTCGGGTGAGGGCGGCCCATAATGCTCCATCCGGTACGGCCCTCGCCTGCGCTGGGCCCCGCTCTGCCTGCGGGTCCGTCCGGTGTCGAGGGATGATGGAGGGCAGCGGCAGCACGGCGAGAAACGGCCGTGCACGGAGCGCCACGGCTGTCGGTCAGGAGACCGGCGGAAGGAGTGCCTGGATGGGTGCGACCGACGCGTTCCCGGATAGTGCTGCCCAGGCCGGTGCCGGGCCGGCGCAGCCCGGCGGTCTGCTGGACGTGCTGGGCGTCGCCGCCGTCATGCTCGACGCCAAAGGCCGGATCGCGTTGTGGAGCCCCCAGGCCGAGGAACTCTTCGGCTGGACCGCCGAGGAGGCGCTCGGCCGGTCCGCCGCCCGGCTGCTGGTCCACCCCGAGCACGTAGAACTCGTCCTGCGCCTCTTCGCGCAGGTGATGTCCGGCGGCGAGAGCTGGGCCGGGGTCTTCCCCGTCCGCCACAAGGACGGCAGCACCCGACTGGTCGAATTCCGCAACATGCGGCTCCAGGACGAGCACGGCGCCACCTACGCGCTGGGCATCGCCACCGACCAGGCCGTACTGCGCGAGGTGGAGCGGGACCTGGCGCTGTCGGTGCGGCTGGTGGCCCAGTCGCCCATCGGGCTGGCGGTGCTCGACAGCGACCTGCGGTTCGTGATGGTCAACCCGGCACTGGAGCGGATCAACGACCTGCCGGCCGAGCAGCACCTCGGCCGGCACGTCCGGGAGGCCCTGTCGTTCCTGGAGACCGGCGTCATCGAGGAGCGGATGCGCGAGGTGCTGGCCACCGGCCGGCCACTGCTGGACCAGTTCTCGGTCGGCCGCACCGCCGCCCACCCCGACGTCGACCAGGCGTGGTCGGTGTCGTACTACCGGCTGGAGGACGCCAACGGGCGGGTGCTGGGCCTGGCCACCTCGGTCGTGGACGTCACCGAGCAGCATCGGGCGGCGACCGAGGCGGCCCGGGCCCGCAGGCGCCTCGCGATCATCGCGGACGCCTCGGCGAGCGTCGGCACCACCTTGGACGTGGGCCAGACCGCCCAGGAACTGGCCGACGTCATCGTGCCCGAGCTCGCCGACCTGGCCGCGGTCGACGTCCTCGACGCCGTCCTGGACGGCCGTCGTCCGCCCATGCCCGGCCGGGGCGGACCGGCCCGGTTCCGGGCCCTGGCGGTCGCCGCGGCCGGCGAGACGCCCGCCATCCGGGCCGCCGACCCCACCGGGCAGCTTGCCGCCTACGAGACCGAGCGGTTGATCACCCGTTGCGTCACCGAGGCCCGTCCGGTGCTGGTCGCGGAGGTGGGTCCGGACGAGCGGCGGCACATCGCCGCCGACCCGCAGGGTGCCGAGCTGCTGCGGGAGGCCGGGCTGCACTCCTACCTGGCGGTGCCGCTGATCGCCCGCGGCGAGGTGCTGGGTGCGCTCTCGCTGTACCGCACGGACAATCCGGTGCCGTTCGACGAGGACGACGCGGTGCTCGCCGTCGAACTGGCCGCCCGGGCGGCGGTCTGCATCGACAACGCCCGCTCCTACCAGAGCGAACGGCGCACCGCGCTCACCCTCCAGCGGCACCTGATGAACCACCGGCCGCCGCAGCCCACCACGATGGACATCGCCTACCGCTACCAGCCCGCGCAGGCGGCCAGTGAGGTGGGCGGCGACTGGTACGACGTCATCCCGGTCGCCGGCGACAAGACCGCTCTGGTCGTCGGCGACGTGATGGGCAGCGGCATCAACGCGGCCGCCACCATGGGCCAGTTGCGCACCACCACCCGCGCACTGGCCGACCTCGACCTCGCCCCCGCCGGCGTGCTCCACCACCTCGACCACATCGCCGGTGGCCTCGACCCGGCCTTCGCGACCTGCCTCTACGCCGTGCACGACCCGCACCGCGAGGAGTGCCGGATCGCCGTCGCTGGCCACCTGCCGCCCGTCGTGGTGCGCCCCGGCCGGCCGCCGGAACTCCTCGACCTGCCCACCGGCGCCCCGCTCGGCGTCGGCGGGGTCGGTGACGTCACCTTCGAGCAGACCACCGTGCCGTTGCGCGCCGGCGATCAGTTGGTGCTCTACACCGACGGGCTGATCGAGACCCGCGACCAGGCCATCGACGCCCGTCTGGACCGTCTCTTGGGACTGCTCGCCGAGCCCGAGCGGCCGCTGGAGGACCTCTGTGACCGCCTCCTGGGCGAGCTGCGGCACGGCAACGACCATGATGACGTGGCGCTGCTGATCGCCCGCGTCCGGGGCTCCGAGGGCTGACGCCCGCGGCCTGGCGGACCGGCGGGGAGAAAGTCGTCGGACCGTGCGGCCGAAGAATCCGCAGCCCGCCGCAGGCCCACGGAATCCGCGTGAACGGCGCCTGTGTGACGTGGATAACCATGTTTGGCGTTCTGGCGGCTACGGATTTCGTTGCCATACGGCCTTAATGAACTCTTGACGGGAGTGTCTGACGGAGGTTGTATTCCGGTCACCGAAGCGGCCCCGCAGTGCCTTTGGTGCGACCGCTTTCCGGCACTCCCTCCGACAGTGCCACCCCCTTCCTGCCCTCCAGCACCGATGGGACCCGGATGACCGATATGCCCACCACGCCCGTTGTCACCGCCACCGCAGCGTCGGAATTCCGCAGCGCGACACCGGCGGACAGCCCCAAACTCACCCGGTCGATCGGTGTGGTCGGCGGCACCCTGCTCACCCTGTCCTGCCTGACCCCGGCGTCCTCGCTCTTCGTGATCGTGCCGGACTCGTTCGCCACGCTCGGCACCGGGACGGCGCTGACCATCGCCATCGCCGCGGTGCTCTGCGTGGGAGTGGCCTTCACCTACTCCGAGTTGGGCACCCTCGTCCCCAGCTCGGGCGGCGAGTACGCCATGGTCGGCACCCTGATGGGCCGGCTCGCCGGTTGGCTGGTTTTCGTGCTCTCGCTGATCGTCGTCATGATCGTGCCGCCCATCATCGCGTTGGGCACCGCCGACTACCTGGCCCCGATCGTGCACCTGGACAAGCAGATGACGGCCGCCGCGGTGATGCTGCTGGCCACCGCCATGGGCCTGCTCGACCTGCGCGCCAACGCCTGGATCACCGGCATCTTCCTGGTCCTGGAAGTGGTGGCCGCCGCGGTCGTGGCCTTCCTCGGCTTCAGCCACACCCACCGCTCCGCCGCCACCCTCGTCCACCCGGTGATGGACGCCGGACACGGCACCAGCACCGCGGTCACCGGCGGGTTGATCGTCACCGGCCTCGCCACCGCGCTCTTCATCCTCCAGGGCTTCTCCACCGCGGTGTACCTCGCGGAGGAGATGGAGAACCCGCGGCGCAACGTCTCCCGCACCGTGCTGTGGACGCTGGGCATCGGCGCCGCCGTGGTCCTCGTCCCGGTCGTCGCCATCACCCTCGGCGCCCCCGACCTCAAGACGCTCGGCGCCGGCGACGTCGCCGGCATGGTGCAGGGCTGGAGCAACTCCGCCATTGGCACCTTCGTCAGCCTCTGCATCGCCCTGGCGATCATCAACGCGGCGATCGTGATGGTGATCCAGAACTCCCGGGTGGTCTTCTCCTCGGCCCGCGACGCCGCCTGGCCGGCCCCGGTCAACCGGATCTTCTCGCACGTCGGCAAGCGCTTCGGCTCACCCTGGGCGGCCACCCTCGCGGTCGGCGTCCCCGGTGCCGCGCTGTGCTTCGCCACCCTCGACACCCTCAACGAGGTCACCGGCGTGGCCGTCGCCGGGATGTACGTCTTCGTCGCCCTGGGCGCGCTGGTCTCCCGCCGCGGCGAGCACAAGAACCGGCTCGCCTGGCGGATGCCGCTGTGGCCGGTGATCCCGGTGCTGATCGTGCTGGTCCTGGCCTGGGTGTTGGCGCAGCAGAGCGCCAAGAGCCTGCTGATCACGGGCGGGTTGATCGTGGTGGCCACCGCCTACTGGGCGCTCTACCTCCGCCCGCGGCAGGACAGCCGCTGGGTGATCTCGGTCCCCGAGGACGAACTGGCCACGGCAACCGGTCCGGACCGCTCCTGAGCGGTCCGCGCCGTCCTCACCGGCCGTTCGGCCGGGACAGGGCCAGCGCGTCCAACAGCAGACAGACGTGGTCGACGGCGTCCCGCCCGGCGGGGCCGTCGGCCACGTCCGCGTCGTCCAGCAGACCGGCGGTGGCCCGCAGCAGCGCACTCAGCCCGGCGGTCGCCGGCGCCGCCGGCTCCGGGCCCGCGAGGGCGGTACGGATCTGCTCGCCGCTGAGCGGCAGACCCGTCTCCAGGCAGCGGAACAGCGCGACGGCGGCCCGGCGGTCCGCGTCGTTCGGCTGCCACGTGCCGCGCGCGTGGTGGTCGATGAGCACCGCCGCCTCGGCCCGGATCTCCTCTGCTGCAACATGCATCCCACGAACGTCTCATACGCGCCCGACGGCCCCCGGCCCGGCCCCGGGCGCCCACCGGCCGCCCCCGCGCCCCGACGGACTCCCGAGTAAGCACCGCTGACCAGGGACGTTGCGCGAGGCTCGAACCGCGGCCGGCAGATCCGCGGCCGCTCCGCAACCGTTCCGGCCTGTGGGAAGAGTTACACGCGGCGGCTCGGGGAGTGCACGACCGTAGCCGGGAAACCCGGCGAAAGGTTTTACTGACGCTGCTGCGCCGCAGGATTTCGGGGTCCGCTGCGCTGCGCTGCACGCGGCTCGCCCACGGTATGCGGGAGGTGTAGAAAGAGGACATGGCCGGACGCTTCGGCCGCCCGCGTTCGGTTCTGAGGATGCGAACCCTCGCTGGTCAGGTCTTTCTCCTGCAAGTGGCGATCGTCGTCTTGCTCGTCGCCGCCGCCATCGCGGCCCTGGTGCTCCAGTCCAGGACCGACTCCGAACGGGAGGCCCGGCACCGTTCGGTCGCCGTGGCCCAAGCCTTCGCGAACGCGCCCGGCACCGCGGCCGCGCTGACGGGCCCCGACCCCAGCGCCGTGCTCCAGCCCCGCGCGGAGGCCGCCCGCAAGGGCTCCCAGGTCGACTTCCTCGTCGTCATGAACACCCAGGGCATCCGCTACACGCACCCGCTCCCCGACCGCATCGGCAAGAAGTTCGTCGGCGACATCGGGCCCGCGCTGGCCGGACGCGTCACCACCGAGAAGGTCAACGGCACCATCGGACCGCTGGTCCAAGCGGTGGTGCCCGTGGTCGGCCACGACAGCAAGGTCGTCGGGCTGGTCTCCGCCGGCATCACCATCACCAAGGTGAGCGGCGTCGTCAACGACCAGTTCCCGCTGCTGTTCGGCTCCGCGGCCGGGGTGCTGCTGCTCACCACCGGCGGCACCGCCCTGGTCAGCCGCCGCCTGCGGCGCCAGACCCACGGGTTGGGCCCGGAAGAGATGACGCGGATGTACGAGCACCACGACGCGGTGCTGCACGCGGTCCGGGAAGGCGTGGTCATCGTCCGCGGCGACGGGCGGCTGGTGCTCGCCAACGACGAGGCCCGGCGCCTGCTCGACCTGCCGCCGGACGTCGAGGGCCGGCAGGTCGCCGCCATCGGCCTGGACCCGGCCACCGCGGTGCTGCTGGAGTCCGGCCGGGTGGTCACCGACGAGGTGCATCCGGTCGGGGAGCGGCTGCTCGCGGTCAACCAGCGCTCCACCGAACGCGCCGGTGGCCCGCCCGGCAGCGTCACCACGCTCCGCGACACCACTGAACTCCGGGCCCTGACCGGCCGCGCCGACCTCGCCCGCGGACGGCTGAAACTGCTCTACGACGCCGGCACCGAGATCGGCACCACCCTCGACGTGGTGCGCACCTGCGAGGAGCTGGCGCGGTTCGGCGCCGAGCGGTTCAGCGACCTCGTCACCGTCGACCTGGCGGTTTCGGTGCTGAACGGTGAGGAGCCCGAGCCGAACGGACCGGCCGTCGAGATGCGTCGCACGGCGGTCGGCGGCGAGGTGCCCGAGGGGTCGCTCTACCCGGTGGGGGAGCCGATGCGGTTCGCCCCCAGCACCGTGCTCGGGAGCCGGCTGCCGGCCGGCGAGCCGGTCCTGGAGGCCGACCTGGCCGGGTTCTCCGGCTGGCAGCGGCAGGACCCCGAACGCGCCCGGCAGATCGTCGCACACGGCATCCACTCGATGATCGCGGTCCCGCTGCGGGCCCGCGGCGTGGTCCTCGGCGTGGTCCTCTTCTGGCGCTCGCACACCCCCGAGGCGTTCGACGAGGAGGACCGCTCGCTCGCCGAGGAACTGGTCGCCCGGGCCGCGGTCAGTATCGACAACGCCCGCCGCTTCACCCGCGAGCACACCATGGCCGTCACCCTCCAGCGCAGCCTGCTGCCGCGCGCCCTGCCCGACCAGAACGCCGTCGAGGCCGCCTTCCGCTACCTGCCGGCGCACGCCGGACTCGGCGGGCTGGGCGGCGTCGGCGGCGACTGGTTCGACATCATCCCGCTGCCCGGCACCCGGGTCGCCCTGGTCGTCGGCGACGTCGTCGGCCACGGGCTGCACGCCGCCGCCACCATGGGCCGGCTGCGCACCGCCGTCCACAACTTCGCCAACCTCGACGTCCCGCCCGACGAACTGCTGTGGCACCTCGACGAGCTGGTCACCCGCATCGACCAGGACGAGGGCGCCGAGGGCACCGACAGCGACGCCAAGGCCGGCGTCACCGGTGCCACCTGCCTCTACGCCATCTACGACCCGGTCACCGGCGACTGCACGATGGCCCGCGCCGGGCACGTCCAGCCGCTGGTGCTGCGGCCGGACGGCGGCGCGGAGTTCGTCGAGGTGCCCGGCGGACCGCCGCTCGGGCTCGGCGGGATGCCCTTCGACACCTGCCGGGTCCGGCTTCCCGAGGGCAGCCGCCTGGTGCTCTACACCGACGGGCTCGTCGAGCACCGCTCCCGGGCCATCGACGACGGCATGGCCCTGTTGGGCCGCACCCTCGGCGGTCGCCCCGAGCAGACCCCGGAGGAGACCTGCGAGGCCGCGCTCGACGCGCTGCTGCCGGACCGCCCGACCGACGACATCGCCCTGCTCGTCGCCCGCACCCGTCGGCTGCCCGCCGGGCGGATCGCCGACTGGGAGGTCCCCGCCGACCCCTCCGCGGTGGCCCAGGTGCGCGCCGCCGCGGTCCGTAAGCTGATCGAATGGGGGCTGGCCGAGGAGGCGTTCACCACCGAGTTGATCCTCAGCGAGCTGGTCACTAACGCGATCCGGTACGCCGCCGGTCCCATCCGGGTCCGGCTGATCCACGACCGTTCGCTGATCTGCGAGGTCGCCGACCACAGCAGCACCTCGCCGCACCTGCGGCACGCCGCCAGCACCGACGAGGGCGGCCGCGGCCTCTTCCTGATCGCGCAGCTGGCCGAGCGGTGGGGCACCCGTTACACCGGCGACGGCAAGGTGATCTGGACGGAGCAGGCGCTGCCCGACCCGGTCCGGACCCCGGCGGCCCCCGACGACGCCGGCCCCTGATCGGAACAACTCCCGGCTGCTAGCCTCAAGTTGCGCGAACCGCGCAACTCGGGGCAGTCGGGGGAGCGGCGGCACGCGGCGAGGAGGGGCGCAGTCACGTGACCAGTGGGGAACGTCCGAGCACCCGCCACCGGCGGGAACGCATGCTGGAACTGCTCGGTGTCGGGGACGGCAGCGTGCACGACCTGGCGGCCGCCTTCGGGGTCTCGCTGTCCACCGTCCGCCGCGACCTCGCCGCGCTCGCCGGGGACGGCCGGATCACCCGCACCTACGGCGGTGCGGTCGACCACCGGGCCGCCGAGCGGTCCTGGCACGACAAGGCCCGGCAGCACCGCACCGAGAAGGGCGCCATCGCCCGGACCGCCGCCGCCCTGGTCCGCAGCGGCGACGTGGTCCTGCTGGACGCCGGCACCACGGTGGCGCGGCTGGCGCACGAACTGCGCGCCCGCACCGACATCACGGTCGTCACCAACGGCCTGTCCACCCTCGTCGAACTGGCCGACGCGGAGGTGGAGGTGGTGGTGCTCGGCGGTCGGCTGCGGCGGCCCAACGAGTCGCTGCTGGGCACCCGCACCGACCAGGCGCTGCGCGGGATCACCCCGGACCTCGCCTTCCTGGGCGTCGACGGCCTGGACCCGCGGCGCGGGGTGAACTGCCCGGACCCGGAGCAGGCCGCGCTGAAGGAGACCATGGCGCGGTGCGCCCGCACCGCCTGGGTGCTCGCCGACGGCTCCAAGCTCGCCGGCGGCGGGGGCTTCCCCTACTGGGCGGCGGTGCCGCACGGCACCGGGCTCATCTCGGGCGCCGCGGAGCCCGGTTGCGGGGCGCGCGACGGGGACGACGGGGGTGCCGCCCGGCACTTGGCGACGTTCGCCGCGGCCGGCTGGTCGGTGTTGCCGTGCGGTCGGCCGCCGGCGCCCGAGGACGGCCCCGGCCCGACGCCCGGCTCTTGACAGGCGTCCCGCCGCTCGCCACCCTGCCAGTGCGTGAATCGCGCAACTTCCTTGCGCGGTCCGGTCATTGTGGAGCCGGCGGGAGGGGGAGCCCATGGCCCAGGTGCTCGTCATCGGCGACGACCTCACCGGCAGCAACGCCACCGGCGCCCTGTACGCGCGACGCGGCCTGCGGGCCGTCACCGTCAGCGACCCCACCCACGTGGCCCGCTACGCCCACCGGGTGGACGTCCTCGTCGTCAACACCGCCTCCCGGCACTGGTCCCCGGCCCGCGCCTACGCCGCCGTCCGGGCCGCCGCCGCCACCGCCGGGGACGCGCCGCTGGTCGTCAAGCGGGTGGACACCACCCTGCGCGGCAATCCGGGCAGCGAACTCGACGCGGTGGCCGATGCGTTGGCGGCCCGCGCCCCCGCCGGCCGGGTGCGCGTCCTGGCCGTCCCCGCCTTCCCCGACGCCGGCCGGACCACCGTCGGCGGCCTGCACCTCGTCGACGGGGTGCCGCTGACCCGCACGGCGGTGGCCCGCGACCCGTTCGATCCGGTCCGGCACTCCCGGGTCACCGCCGTGCTGGGCGCCCAGAGCCGTCGCACCTCGGGCGAACTGCCGCTGGACGTGGTCGAGTGCGGCCCCGATGCGGTGGCCGCCGCGCTCCGGGCGAGCCCGGCCGAGGTGGTGGTCTGCGACGCCACCGACAACACCCACCTCGAAACGGTCGCCCGGGCCGCCGCGGCACTGGCGGCGCAGGACGGCATCCGCTGGCTGGCCCTGGACTCCGGCCCGTTCGGCGCCGCCCTCGCCACCGAGCTCGGCATCCGGCCCGCCGTCGCCCCGGTCCGGGTGCTCGCCGTCGTCGGCAGCGTCACCGACCGCACCCGCGACCAACTCGCCCGCACCGAGGCGGCACTCGGCGCCCGCTGGACCGAGGTCGACCCGGACCGCCCCGACGCCGAGCGGGCACTGGACGGGCTGCGCACCGCCGCGGCCGCGGGCGCCACCGTCCTGGGCGTCCGGGTCCGGCCCGCCGCGCCGGGGGCGGCGCCGTCCGGTGCGGACACCGCGGCGGGCATCCTGCGCTGCCTGGCCGACGTCGCCCGGCGCGCGGTGGACGAACTGCGCCCCGGTGGGCTGTACGCCTCGGGCGGCGACGTCGCCGCCGCGGTCACCGCGGCGCTGGGCGCCGACGGCTTCGCCATCGACAGCGAGGTGCTGCCGCTGGCCATCTCCGGACGCCTGGTCGGCGGTCCCCGTGATGGACTGCCCTTCGCCACGAAGGGCGGGTTGATCGGCGGGCCGGACGCGGCCCGCGACTGCCTGGAACACCTGCGCGCGGCCGCCACCCGCACCGCGCTCACCCCGGAAAGGTAACGGTTGACGATGACGGACACGACGGAGACAGCGGAGACAGCGGAGGCGATGAGATCCGGGCGGCCGCCTGCCGGGCAACTCCCGCTGCTGGCCGTGACGTTGGGCGATCCGGCCGGCATCGGACCGGAGATCACCGCCCGTACCCTCGCCGACCCGGCGAGCGCGGCGCTCGGCCGCGGGCTGGCCGTCGGCGACGCCGCCGTGCTGCGCCGCGCCGTGGCGCTCTGCGGACTCGACGTCCGGGTGAACCCGGTGGGCGGGCCCGGCGAGGCACGGTTCGCCCCCGGCACCATCGACGTCTGGGACCTCGACGTCGCCCCCGGTGACCTGCCCTGGGGGCGGGTGAACGCGGTCGCCGGCCGCTCGGCGGTGGCCGCCATCGAGGCGGCCACCCGGGCCGCGCTGGCCGGCGAGGTCGACGCCGTCGTCACCGCACCGATCAACAAGGAGGCCATCTGGGCGGCGGGTTCCCGGCACCTGGGGCACACCGAGATGCTCGGCGAGCTGACCGGGGCGGCCCGCGTGGACACCATGTTCGTGGTGCGCGGCCTGAAGATCTTCTTCACCACCCGGCACCTCGCGCTCCGCAAGGCCCTGGACCAGCTCACCGAGGACCGGGTGGCCGCGAGCATCCGCCATGCGGTCACCGCACTGCGGGTCTTCGGCCACGACGCACCGCGGCTCGCGGTCGCCGCGGTCAACCCGCACGGCGGCGAGGGCGGCCACTTCGGCGACGAGGAGATCACCGTGCTGGGCCCCGCGGTGGCCGGTGCGGTGGCCGACGGACTGGACGTGACCGGACCGGTGCCCGCCGACGCGGTCTTCCACCAGGGGCTCGAAGGCCGCTTCGACGGCGTGCTCTCGCACTTCCACGACCAGGGCCACATCCCCGCCAAGACGGTCGACTTCGCCGGTACGGTCTCGGTCACCGTCGGCCTGCCGATCCTGCGGACCTCCGTCGACCACGGCACCGCCTTCGACCTCGCCGGCAGCGGGCGCGCCTCGCACGCCACCATGGCCGCCGCCTTCCGCGCCGCCGCCGACTTCAGCCGTTGCACGGACCGGATCCGCGCCGCCTACGGGACGGCAGTGGCCCGATGAACGACGCTCCGCGGGCCGGCGGCGACCACCCGGCCGCCACCGCACCGACCGCCACCGCACCGGCCGGTGTGGTGCCGGCCAAGCGCTGGGTCTACGTCATCCCGGTCGCGGCGATCATGTACATGCTGGCGTACCTGGACCGCAACAACGTCTCCGTCGTCCTGCCCTACATGCACGGCGACCTGGACCTCTCCAACGCCGACAAGGGCCTGGCCGGCGGCATCTTCTTCCTCGGCTACGTCTTCCTGCAGATCCCGGCGGCGGTCCTCGCCCAGCGCTGGAGCGCCCGCAAGACCGTGCTGATCCTCATGGTCGCCTGGGGCCTGTCCGCGGCGCTCTCCGGTCTGGTGCAGTCCCGCACCCAGTTCTACGCCGCGCGGTTCGTGCTGGGCTTCTTCGAGGGCGGCGTCTGGCCGGCCGTGCTGATCCTCCTCGCCTCGTGGTTCCCGCTCCGTGAGCGGGCCCGCGCCAACGCCCTGTGGATGGCCTGCCTGCCGCTGTCGTCGGTGCTGATGGCACCGCTCTCCGGGTGGATGCTCGACCACACGAGCTGGCGATGGGTGCTGGTCCTCCAAGGGGTGCCGCCCCTGTTGTGGGCGGCGGTCTGGTGGTTCGCGGTCGCGGATCGCCCCGCCGAGGCCCGCTGGATCTCCCGCGCGGAGGCCGGCCACCTGGCGCGGGAGATCGCCGCCGACGAGGCCGCCAAGCCCGCGGCCGGCGGCTCCTACCTCGCCGCGGTCCGCCAGCGGTCCGTCCTGGTCCTCATCGGCGTCTACTTCTTCTGGATCACCGGTTTCTACGGCTTCAGCCTCTGGCTGCCGGCCGTCATCAAGGAACTCACGCACGACGGTTCGGCCACCGAGGTCGGGCTGCTGACCGCGGTCCCGTTCACCGTCGCGCTGGTCGTGATGATCGCCAACGCGGCCTGGTCGGACCGCACCGGCCGGCGGCGGCAGGCGGTCGCCGTCCCCTTGGGCGTCGGCATCGTGGCCCTGCTGCTGGGGCAGGTGGTGGACGGAGCGTTGCCGCGCATGCTGCTGCTGTGCCTCACCGCCGCCGCGGTGTACGCGCCCTACGGCCCCTTCTGGGCCATCCCCGGCCAACTCCTGCGCTTCGAGGTGGTGGCCGTGGCGATGGGCCTGATCAACGCGCTGGGCAACCTCGGCGGTTTCGCCGGCCCCTATCTGGTGGGCTGGCTCACCGACGCCACCGGGAGCAGCCTGACCGGTTTCGCCGTGCTCGCGGCCTTCCTCGCGGTCGCCGTCGTCCTGGCGACGCTCGGGCTGCGGCCGGGGCCCGCCCGGCCGGGTGACGGCTCCCAGGACGTTCCGGTACCGACCGCCAACCCCACTTCCGGCAGCGGAAGTTGACGTCGTGCGGTCGGCCCGTCCGCCGGCCGACCGCGGCTCACGCGATTGGCGGTAAGAAAGGTTTTAATCATATTCGTCAGGGTGATTCCTGAGAGGGTCGATTCAACCCCCTCGATTCCCCTGAGGAGCAGACATGCGCATCCGCGCCGCGATCGCAGCCAGCGCCCTGGCCGCCAGCATCGTCCTGGGCGGGGCGAGCACCGCATCGGCCGGTGGGAAGCACCACCACTACGGCAAGGGGTGGTACGCCGGCTACTCGTTCGACGCGGCCGTCATCAACGGCAACCCGATCTTCCACGACGGCGCCCACAAGGGCCGGTTCAAGCACGGCGGCTGGAAGTGAGCGGCGCGGGCGCTGTCTGACGTCACCGGACGCCGCGCCCGCGGATGCCGGTCGGGACCACCGCCCTCGGGCAGCCCGGCCGGCATCCGCCGTTGTGCGGCGGCCATGATGGTGCCGGCCTGCTCAGACGTCGGACGAGGGCTGGTGCGGGGGGATTTCGGGCAGGGCGTGGAGCGCCACGAGGCCGCGCACGAAGCCGTCCCGGTCCGCGGCCGGGAGGTGGGCGAGCAGCCGTTCCTCGCCGCGCTGGATGTCGGCCTGGACGGCGTCCCGCAGCCGTCGGCCCTCGGGGGTGAGCGAGACCAGCCGGACCCGACGGTCCCCGGGGTCGGGGCGGCGGTGGATCAGCCCGCGGGCCTCCAGGTCGTCCAGGACCGGAATGATCCGGGTCTTGTCGGCCCGGATGGCCTCGGCGAGGGCGGCCTGGGTGCGGATCGGGGTCTCGTCGAGGTGCAGCAGCACCGAGTAGGCCCACATCGCCAGCCCGTGCGCGTCGAGCACCGGCCGCTCGGCGTCCACCAGGGCGCGGCACAACGGGACCAGCATCGCGGCCAGGTCGGGACGGTCGGTGGGGCGCCCGCCGGGCGGGGTGTCGCGGGGTGCTGCGTGCTCGGCCATGCACAGGAAAATACCCCTTGACAGATCGTACGCTCGGGCAGATCGTAAGCGCATGTATATGAACTTGGCCGGCGCGGACGACGCGCCGGCGCCGACGGCCCTGGACCGGCTACGACGACTCGACGCCCGCGCGGTGCGGGACAGCGTGGCGCTGGTGAACCGCTTGGCCCCCGGCGACCTGGCCCGGCCCACGCCCTGCGCCGGCTGGGACCTGGCAGCCCTGCTCGCCCACCTCACGGCGCAGCACCACGGCTTCGCGGCGGCCGCCCTGGGACGCGGCAGGGACCTGACGCACTGGGCGGTCCGTCCGCTCGGCGACGACGTCGGGGTGGCGGCGATGCGCTACCGCCTCGCCGCCGAAGACGTCCTCGCGGCCTTCGCGACGGTGTCGGACCCCGACCACCCCTGCGCCCTCCCGGAATTCACCACCGACCGCACCTTCCCCGCCGTCCAGGCCGTCGGCTTCCACCTCATCGACTACGTCGTCCACGGCTGGGACCTCGCGCGCAGCCTGGACCTGCGGTACGACCCCGCCCCCGAACTCCTCGCCGCGGCCCTCCCGATCGCCCGGGCGGTCCCGGACGGCGCGGCCCGGCTCGCACCCGGCAGCGCGTTCCGCCCCGGGCTCCCGGCAGAGGCGGACGCCGGGGCGCTGGACCGGATCCTGGCCATGCTGGGCCGCTCCCCGGAATGGCGGGCACCGGCATGATGAGGACCTCGTGGATCGCCGGCCCGGACGACGGCCGGCCCGGACCCGCCCTCGTCAGCGTCACCGACCTGCGGCTGCACCGCCTCGCGGACCTACCCGACGTGTACCGCGCGGCGCGCCGCCTGGCGGCCGACTGGCCCGACCTGGACGGCGCGCACGGCATGTGGCTCTGGACCCGCCCCTGGCAACGCCGCTGCGGGGCGGTCGCGATCTGGCGCGACCACACCGCCCTGACCGGCTTCCTGAGCACCCCGGCGCACGTGGCCGTCATGCAGCGCTACCGCGGGCGCGGCACCGTCACCTCGTCCGCCTGGGAGGTGACGAACGGCGCGCCGGACGAGGTGTGGTCCCGTGCGGCGGTCGCTTTGCGCGCTTACTGACTTCGGCGTCTTGAGGTCTCTTTGTCGGACCTGGTGACGGATCCCGCGGTGGCAGGTAGGCCGGAGGCATGCGGTATCCAGATGGGGGCGGGCTGGCCGTCGGGCAGCGCAAGCGCCGTGAAGAGGTACGGATGCGGGCCGCTGACCTCTTTGAGAAGGTCGTGGAAGTCCCGTGCATCGCCCGGGAGTTACGGGTGAGCAAGAAGTCGGTCTACCAGTGGCGCCGTGCCTGGGAGTTGGGTGGTCGGGAAACGCTGTGCTCCAAGGGGCCTTCGGGCTACGACTGCCGGCTCGGCCCGCACCGGCAGGCCAAACTCGCCGCCTGGCTGGAGGAGGAGCCGGCTGCGCACGACTGGACGGATGACCAGGTGTGGACCGCGGCACGGGTACGCATGCTGATCGGGAGGAAGTTCCACATCGCCTACAGCGTCTCCGGGGTGACCCGGCTGCTGCACCGGATGGGCCACAGCGTGCAGATGCCCGCCCGGCCTGCGACCACACGCGACGAAGACGCGGTCACCGCATGGCGGGAGGCGACCTGGCAGGAGGTAAAACCCTCCGGGCGGCGACCGGCGCGTTCATCTGCTTCGAGGACGAAGCAGGCATGACCGGCCGGCCGCCCAAGGCCGCACCTGGGGGCGGCGCGGGATCACCCCCACAGTGCGCGTTTCCGGCCGCAGCCGTGGCCGCCTGTCGGTAGCCGGACTGCTGTGCTTCAGGCCGGGCCTGCCCGCCCGCCTGTGCTACCGGCCGCGTCGGCACGCCGGCCGCAAGGGGGAGCGTCGCTCGCTGAGCGAGACGGACTACGTCCGCCTACTCGACGACGCCCACCAACTGCTCAAGGCCCCGCCGCTCATCGTGGTGTGGGACCGGTTGAGCACCCACACCTCCAAGACGATGCAGGCACTCGTGGCCGAGCAGGAATGGCTGACGGTCATCCTGCTGCCCGGATATGCGCCCGACCTCAACCCGGTGGAGGGCCTGTGGGCGCATATCAAGCGGAGTCCTGCCAACCTGGCTGCCCGCAGCCTCAGCGAGCTGGAGACCCTGCTCCGCAGGCGACTCAAGGAACTGCAGTACCGGCACGGCATCCTCGGCGGATTCCTCGCCGGGACCGGCCTCACTCTCGACAGACCGGACTGACCTCGAAGCGCCGAAGTCGGCAATCGGCCGTTTCACCAGTGGCGGTGACATGAGCGGTGATGCTGCGGCCCTCTTCCGGCGGCAGATCCTGCGGCGGCTGGTCTGACATCGGCCTCCTCCCATGAGCAACGCCAGGGGCAGATCACCCCAAGTGCAGAGGGAAGATATCCCGCCCCACGTCCACACGGCCCCACGACCGCAAGACTGCTCGACCGTCGCGACGGATTGCGGGGGAGTCGGGCTGTGGCGCACCCTGTGTTCCGCCTACCGGCGCTGAGCCGTCCCCGCCCACGTGGTTCGTCGGCAGGGATGCGCGCCGTCAGTTCGCCTCCGGCCCGAACCTGCGCTTGTACGCCGACGGTGTGATGCCGGTCTCGCGGCGCATCAGCGTGCGCAGATTGGCAGCGGTGCCGAGCCCGCTACGTCGCGCGACCATCTCGAACCGGGACTCACCGCGCTCGATCAACCGGCACGCCAGAGCAAGCCGTTCCCCGGTCAGCCACGCCAGCGGCGTCGTGCCCAGTTGCGCCTGGAAGCGGCGATGCAGCGTCGCCGGACTGACCGCCGCACGCGCGGCAAGGCCGGACACGGTGAGCGGTGAGTCCAGCCGTTCCTGAGCCCAGGCCAGGACAGGCGCCAAGGACTCGCCTTGCAGGTCGGGCATGGGACGCTCCACGAACTGCCGCTGCCCACCGTCCCGGTGTGCCGCGAAGACCAGCCGTCGGCTCACAGAATTGGCGACCTCCGCGCCGTAGTCGCGGCGGACCAGATGCAGCCCGAGATCGAGAGCAGCTGCACTTCCTGCCGCGGTGAGGATGTCACCGTCATCCACGAACAGCACGTCCGCTTCGAGCTGGACAGAGGGGAAGCGGGCCCGGAAGGAATCCGCCCACTGCCAGTGCGCGGTGGCCCGGCGCCCGTCGAGGACGCCAGCCTCGGCCAGTGTGAAGGCGCCGCTGCAGAAGCCGACCAGGCGCGCACCGCGGGCGTGTGCCCGGCGGACGGCATCGAGTACGGCGGGACGGCGGGGCACTTCTACGTCCGGCCGATTGGGGACGATCAACGTGTCCGCCGTGTCGGCCGCTTCCAGGTCGGCAACTCCCGTGAGCGTGAAGAATCCGTCGCGCATCAGGGTGCGGGGCTCGGGCGAACAGAGCCTGAAGTCATAGAGCTCACGGCCGATCTCCGGTCTGCGCAAACCGAACACCTCGGTCGCGCAGCCCAGCTCGAAGGGGTTCGAGTTCTCGTCCACGATCACGACGACGCTGTGCACACCCGCCACGCGAGCCGCATGCGAGGATTCTTTCGCCATATGCGATTCCTAGCACTCACGCCGGCCATGCGAAACAGCTCAGGATGAGCCCATGAGCAGCGAACCCATCCCCCTCATCCAGGCCCTGGCCACCTTCGATGCCCTGTGGAGCCCCCGCATCGTCACGCGCGTCAACGACTACGACGTCCGCATCGCCAAGGTCGACGGCGAACACATCTGGCACGTGCACGACGACACCGACGAGTTCTTCCTCGTACTCGACGGCGAACTGCGCATCTCCCTGCGCGAGCCCGACGGGGAGCGCACGGTCCTGCTCCCACAGGGGGCGGTCTTCACCGTCCCCCGAGGCACAGAGCACAAGCCGTACGCTCCGTCCGGCGCCGCAATCCTCATGTTCGAGCCCACCGGGACACCGACCGTGGGCGATCACCACGACGAGATCCCAGAGCACATCGACTCAACAACCGGACACGCACTCACCACCTGACCCGACAGGCTTCGGACACGCCACTGCCCATGGCGTCAGCTGCCGCCGGATCGGATACGTTCGCCGACTGCCGACGAGAGCGGCGCGGGACTCCATCCTCGGCGGTGTCCGGATCGCGGTCGTCCCCGCGCTCGCGGGGCAGTTCCGGACGCCGCTCGAGGCGGATACGGTACGTCAGGTCGTCCCGACGCCGACTGCGTCGAAGGGCTCGTTCCGCTCACCGGACCGGTCGCAGACCTGAGTGTTCGCGAAGGTCAGGGCATATCGGTGCGGATAGTTGCCGTCGATCGCGAAAGGCCCGTGTTGTCCTGGCAGTCGAAGGCGTCGGCATAGACCCCAGGCCGCCGTCCTGCGACACCCCTCGACATCCTGACGCGGACGCCGCGGGCCCGTCACTCACCGCCGGCGTGCTGCCCTGACGGCGCCGGCCAAGGCGAACCGGCCGGGTACCGAACGGCGCGCAGACGGCCTCACCGGGGGCGTCTTGAGGGATATCGTCCCGCAGCATCATGACCACGGTCTCCGAGAAGTGGTTGGCGGCACCCCAGCTGGAGCGCTATCCCGGCCGTCGCGGTCAGGGCAACGCTCGCCGGGCTTGTCGAGACTAGGACGGTGCCGTGCGGGCCTGGCACCTCCCGCATGCCAGTCGCCGCGCCTTGGGCCGATCAGGCAGCCGCACGTTGAACGGCAGCCGGGGCTCGTCGGGGGTGTCTCTGGGGCCTTGGCGGTTTCCCCCGAGGGGCCTGGGTGTGAGGGCATAGCCTGTGGCGTGGAGGCGTCTCTGACCGAAGGGGTTCCTGTTTATCCCGTATGCCCTTTTCTCTCATCTTTGCTGAAACAAGCGTCGCCCCTTGATAAAAGCACAGCTCACGAAGTCCGCTCCCCGCGCCCGCGGGGATGAGCCCGCAGAGTGCACGAATCAGGGGAGGGTTCGCCGCCGCTCCCCGCGCCCGCGGGGATGAGCCCCGGACCATCAACGACGTCTCCGAGGCGTCCGTCCGCTCCCCGCGCCCGCGGGGATGAGCCCGAAGACCGCGTACGGGCGGCTGGATGTGCTGGCCGCTCCCCGCGCCCGCGGGGATGAGCCCTACCTCATCCGGCTCGCGCAGCGGGCGAGCGACCGCTCCCCGCGCCCGCGGGGATGAGCCCCACACCTGACCGGACCGGAGCCCCTGCCGCCCCCGCTCCCCGCGCCCGCGGGGATGAGCCCGGTCGGGGTTCTTGGCATGCCCGTGAGAGTTTCCGCTCCCCGCGCCCGCGGGGATGAGCCCAGCGCCTCGCCGTCCTTCCACTCGTTGGTCTGCCGCTCCCCGCGCCCGCGGGGATGAGCCCGAGGTGTAGACGTCGACATCGCCGGTGGCCTCCTGCTCCCCGTGCCTGCGGGGATGAGCCCCGCAGCACCCACCAGGGCGCCCAGGGTGAGCGCCGCTCCCCGCGCCCGCACGCGCGGGGGTGGCTCGGAGTTCATCCAGGACAGCGCGCCCCTGCACGCGCGGGGGTAGTTCTGCTGCATGCCCCGCACCGTGCGGCCAGCGCCGTCGCCGGTCGACGATCCCGGTCTCGGCGGACCGGGTTCCGCAACCGTAAGCGGCTCTGAGCTCAGGGCAGTCGGCTGCCGAACTTCGACAAGGCCGACCACCGCGAGCGCCACGAGGCCGAGCGCGGGGTCAACGGATCAAGCAGTGGGACGTATCCATCGACACAGGCCACAGGGTCAGCCTTCGCAGATGGGTTTTCCGATATTCGCAGCTGACTGGGAAGCGTCCATGTGTGCCACGACGACCGTGCCGGCCGTCAGCAGGATCATGAGGCAGGCGATGATGAAGAAGATCGTTGAAACCGTGCTCTGCCAACCACAGTTGGGATTCTGCCCTGCATGCCGTGCGGACCGGAACATCAGCAGATGGACAGCCACCGACATGACGGCCGCCGCCAGGCCGCCGTAGGCGACGGCGAAGTGAGTCCATGGCAGAAGCGTGTACCGGCATGCCGTCGACTGGAATTCGTGGTGCCCGTTGGAGAGTGAGACTGACACAAAGAAGCTGACAACGGCGGCTGCCGAGAGCAGCGGCACGGAGAGGATCATCCTCTGCCAACGTCCCGACGGACGTTGCCCGCGCTGGACGCGTTGTTGTGGTGTGGCTGCGGTACTCACGTCAGTACCAATCCGGGTGCGGGCGGACGATGCGGATTCGCTGCTGCCCTTCGGCCTTTTCCGTCGTTGGGAGTCTCCCTTGCAGACTCACGTTCTGGTACGAGTCCTGGTGTTGTGTGTACTTGATCTCGCCGTCCGGCATCACGGCCGTGACCACGGCGGCGTGGTGGGTGTTGCCCTGCTCGATCTTGTCGTTGGGGCCCTGCTGCTCGTAGTAGATGATGTCACCGGGCCGTGCCTCGGATCGTGGCACTTCCTCCCCGCCGTGCTTGAGCATGAAGTTCTGCTGATTCTCGGCTCCAGCCCAAGTCTTTGAGTAGTACATGCTCGCGTCGATTGTGTCGATGCCGATGCCGCCGGTGTTTCCCCACGTATCGTCGCCGCGGGCGCCCGACCAGAAGTCGATTTTGTGCTGCATGCCTGCGTGGTCAAGTGCTTGGGACACGAAGTTGGTGCAGTTGTTGTCGAACTGGATCGGGTCCTTCTTGTCCCAGTTCTCCAGCGCGTACTCCACCATCTTCACGCGGTCGAATTTCCCATCCGTGCCACGCATTTCACGTTTGATGTTCTCGGGAATTCCGTCGAGATGAGCGATCTTTACCGGCTCGGCACGCATCAAGTCGTGCTGCTGCTTCTCGCTTAGGCCGTTCCACCAGGCCCGTACCACGGACGGGTCAGTGCCTTCCTTCGGGATGTCGGCGGCGAGCATATCCATTTCGACGTGCGATGCGCGGTTCTGCTCTTTGAGAGCCTTATCCGGATCATTGATACTGACCGTACCTGCCAGACGGTACAGCTCGGCCGCTGTCTTCTCGTCCGCTTCAGTCGCCTGCTGAACCGCTTGATCTCGCAGTGCGACGATTTCGCGGTATGCCTGCTGCTGGCCAGCTTCGGCGTTCGCGCTGGGACACTCCAGCGGCATGCCGTCCTCGCCTAGAGGAAGGTCATGAGCTCGTGAGAGATCGGCTATCTGGTGCGCGATGCTCATCGCCGTTTCAAGGCTAGTATGCATGCCTTCCATGACCATCTTGACGCTGAGCAGCAGGTCGTACGCCGACTCGAGTTGGTTCGCCAACGTCACGAAATCGCCGGCCGCAGCTGCACCGACTTCGTCGGCCCAATTATCAGCAAGAGGCTTGACGCCTTGCTCACGTACATCGTGCGCCGCATTCAAAGCATACTTCGCCAGTGCTGCCCAGTCGTCCGCGGCTTCTTTCCATTTCTGCGGATGGGCACTGATAAGTTCCGAGTACGAGACCACGGTGTCAGTTCCTTCCCAGGTCCCGCATACCGGCCCTCAGCCGCGTAACGGCTTCCTGGTCGGCAGCATCGTAGCCGTCGGCGGAGTCTTGCAAACGCTGCCCCAGCTCGCCCATCTGCTTGGCGAGCTCGATCATGTGATCTTGCCAAGCAGTGCGGCACGACATGACAGCGTTACCGCTCTTCCAAAACATGGCGTCGAAGTAAACCTCTTCAGAGCTGTCAAGGACATGCGACAAGCGCCGCTGGGTGTCGCTCGACAGCGCCTTCATGTCATCGCCGGTGCCACGGACCTTCGCCGTGTCCACCTGTATGTCACCCACGACGCCCCCTCGATACGTTCGATCGTTTTCGTACGTGGCCTTGCGCAAGCCCTCGTACACCGTGCCCGCACACCCTATGACGTGCCCGACACGCCTACGAGAAGGAGCCAAGCCAACCGCTGTCCCGTTAGCTAGTGGCCGCCCCCGCGTCTGCCGGGGAGCCCGCTCCGGCTGCGTTCCCACCATCAGGCGCTCGTCCCCACACCCATGGGCGAGTTCCATCGGGTTTTGGTCCGTTGCGCTGACTGTGCTTGTCCAGGGCTGCGGAGCCCGCATGTGGTGGTTCCGCCTTCGTGAGTCGGCTGGTGCTGGCTCTGATGTGCCGGCTTCGAGGTTGGACTCAGGCGCGGGAGACCGGCTACCGCGCTCGGGTTCCCGGCGTTAGGCAGGCGTGGCGCCGGCGGTCAGGACTTTCACGGCGAGGTGGGCTCCGTCGAATTCGTAGGTGGCACGGAACTCCCCGACCTGCACGCATCGCAGGTGGGTGCCGCCGAGTCTGTTGCTGGAGCGCGGTTCGGGGTTGTCTGCGAGCGCGTTGACGGCGCGGACGAAGGGTTTGACCGTGTCGCCGTACTTGGCGCGTAACCGTTTCAGTCCCTCGGAGGCGGCCCGTTCCCAGATGACGGTATGGTTCACGAAGCCTTCCTCGTGATCATCTGCTCGACCTCATCAGACGTGTAGGTGGGCCCGCCTTCGGCGCGGACATGCAGGGCGACGGCGACATCGGCGAACCAATCGCTGCCTCCCTGGCCTCATCGTCGAGGGCGGCGTCGGCTAGGGGCCTGTGTCCACCAGTGGTTGAGCCATGCCTCGAACGCGCCGCCACCATCGAGGGCGCCGAGTTCCTGATCGAACTCCTGCCGCAGGTCGGCCCGCAAGCGTTTTCGTACCGCCTCGACGGTTCGGGGGATGTCCTCGCAGGCATAGCCGGTTGCCTCGCGAGCTTGGCCCGTGGCCCTGGCCCACTGGAGATCCGCCAAGTCCTACTCCTCTCGCGCGGACATCACGCTACTCCGATGACGGTGGCCTGCGGTCGACTTCTGGCCCGGACCCTGAGCGGAGGTTGGCCGGGGCTCTGTGTCAGGGCGCCGAGACAGGCCCGTCGTGACAGTCGACTTTCGGGGTGCTGATCGTTGAACCTGCTCAGTCGTCCCCGCAAGGGCGGACGTGGTCCCGTCACCTGGAGTGACTGGCCGTCAGTTGGTCGTCGCAGTCGTCGAGCTGCTGTCCGGCGTCACTGCGGGCTCCTGGCGAGTGCGCGGAACGCCCTGGAAGGGGACGAGGGGAGCGGCCGGATGGGGCCGCTCCCCTTGGCGTGTCAGGCGGCTTGGCGGCGGTCGGTGAGGCTCAGTAGGCCGAGGATGATCAGGGCGGACGCGGAGGTGCCGACCAGCATCCACATCGCCGACTGGGTGCCGTGCGCGAACATCTGGTTGAAGACGTCGGTGATGTCGTGTGCGTTGAGGGAGGTGTGTTCCTTGAGGAGTTCAGTGGCGCGCTCCGGGTCGGCCACGGCGTCCCGGGTCCAGGAGCCGATGGCCACGCCCTTGGCCGAGAGCGTGTCGGTGAGGTGGGATTCGGCCTGTACCCGGTAGAGCACGATGCCTGCGGCCAGGCCGATGGCTCCGCCGAGGTTGTGGAACGTCCAGGAGGAGCCCATGGCGAGGCCGGCCTGACGTTCCGGCACCGAGGACAGGGCGGAGACGGTGGCGGGGCCGAGCACGCTGCCCCAGGCCAGGCCCATCGCGACCAGCGCCACCACGATGAGGAAGAGGGAGGTGTCGGCGGTGAGTTGGGTGAACAGCAGGGCCGAGACGGTGAATGCGGTGAACCCCGCGACGAGGATCTTCCGGGGGCCGTAGCGGTCGGTCAGCCGCCCCACGAAGGGGGACAGCACCGCCATCACCGCCGTGCAAGGCAGCAGGAGGGCACCGGTGGCGTAACCGTCGTAGCCGCGTACCTCGTCGAGGTAGAGGGGCAGCAGGAAGAGCACGGTGGCGTAGAAGGAGGCGAGTGCGAAGTCCGAGACGATCGCGGCGAGGAAGGCACGGTGCTTGAAGAGGCTGAAGCGGATGATGGGGTCGGTGGCGCGCTTCTCCACGAGGTAGAAGGCGATGAGCACGATCAGAGCGAAGGCGAGAAGTCCCAGTGTGGGAAGGCTTGTCCAGCCCCATGTGCCGCCGAGTGTGAAAGCGAGCACGACGGCGGGGATGCCGAGGCTGATGAGGATGAGGCCGGGCCAGTCCACGCCGGTGGTGGCCTCCTCGTTGCGGGACTCACGGACGCTGAACGAGCACAGCGACAGTGCGAGCGCGACGAGCGGCACGTTGAGCCAGAACACCCACTGCCAGCCAGCGGCGGAGACGAGCACCCCGCCGAGCATGGGCCCGATGGCCAGACCGACACCGTTGACCCCGTACAGGGCACCGATGGCCCGGCCGCGCTGGGATTCGGGGAAGGCGTTCTGGACGATGGCGCCGGTGGAGGTATAGAGGATCGCCCCGGCGGCGCCCTGCAGGAACCGGAAGGCGATGAGCCAGCCGGTGGTGGGGGCGAAGCCGGCGCCGAGCGAGGCGAGTCCGAAGACGACCGTGCCGATGTAGAGGACACGACGCCGGCCGTAGGAGTCGGCGAGCCGCCCCATGGTCACCATGAACATGGATAAGGCGACGATGAACATGTTGACGATGAGCTGCAGATCGGTGACGGACGCACCGAGATCCTTCTGGATCTGCGGGGCGGCCGTGTTCACGATGGTGAGATCGATGCAGCCGAGGAAGCTGATCAGGCTCACCCCGGCGAAGGCCCACCACCTGCGGTCCGGTGGGGCCTTCGTCGCTGACTTGGGGGTGGTGGTCGATGACGTCACAGTGTCGTGTCCTCTGTACCGGATGGTGATGATCGTGGAGCTCTAGGCAAGTTGGTCAGTAGCGGCGGCCCGCTTCTTGAACCTCAAGGACAACCAGCCTCCCTTTCCGGGGTATTCCGTCGTGACGAACAGCCGTTGGGATTCAGCCATGGCGGCCGTCATCGGCTGGGGGTAGATGACGTAGTCGTAGCCCTGGTGTGCCCACATCGGCATGATGATGGGGCACTCCTCTATGAGGTATTCCAGGCATCCTTTGAATGCCTTCTCGGTGTCCGCTTTCGGGTCGCGTGCCGTGAGCCGGTCAATGAACTTCTTGATGGTGGAATCTACTGCCTGGCGGTACTCTGTATTCTCCGCGTATGCGCGTTCGATGCGCTGCCTGAATTGAGGGTAGTCGGGGTCCTTCAGTGCTTCGTCCCACCGGAGCACCTCGTTGGGCACAGAAAGCTGGCCCAGGATTTTGTCGTTGCGCTCAAGCCATTCGTCCCCCTCGCGCAGGGAACGCGCATATGCCTGCTCGGGAGATACGTCGATGTAGTTGGAGCGCTGCAAGGTGTCGGCCACCGCGATGGTCAACTGCTTGAATTCGCTGCGGTTCACCAGCTCCACTGTGGCTCTGAGTTTGTCACCCTCGTGATAGCGCTGACCGACACTCACCAGTAGAATGGCTCGCGTGCCGGCGAGGGTGAGTTTCTTGGCGGCCTCCCCGAAATTCGCCTTCGTACGTCCGTCGACGAGGTAGGAGTTCATTCCTGCCTCAGCTCCACAGGGTGAGCGGCAGGTCGGCACCGTGGTAGCCGATGAAATGCCCCAAGGTGATGCGGGGCTCGTCGCTGGACGGCCGTACCGCATGGATCTGGCGCGGGTTGAGGAGTAGCAGATCGCCCGGCGCAGGCTTGATGACCGCCTTCGGCGGGCCCAACTGATCGCGTTCGAGGCCCCAGACCCGTTCCCCCTTGAGTTCGTTTTAGGCGTGCTCGCCAGGTTCGGTGCCCCACAGTTCGAGTTCGCCGCCGGTGTGCGGGATGTTGATGTAGATGTTGGCCGAGAGCTGTGCGACCAGCTCATGTGCGTCCGTCGAGGGAAGGTTGCGTTCCAGGGCGTCGGTATGCGGATTGAGATCCACTCCCTGGTCCTGGAACCGGCAGATGCCGATGAACGCCTTCCGCCCATCAACGCTCAGCAGGCTTGCCCCGGGGTTCCAGGTCTCCTCGAGAAGAAGGCGGAGGGTGTCACTCGGCGAGGCGTAGGGGGAGAATAGATCCCGCATTCTTTGAATGTTGTCCCGGGCTTCTGAGTGGTAACGCTCGCGGGACGCGTCATCGCTGATCTCGGAGTAGGCGAAACCTATACGCTGGAACGTTGTGTCCTGACTCAGGCCACCCTTGTCCGGGTGGTCGACCAACTGGCCACGTGCGGATGTCACGACCTCGGCGGGGGCGAACCCCGGTATATGTACGGCTAATACCGTACCTTCGATGAGTGCGAGAATGTCCTCATGGGTGAGCTCGCGAAAAGTCGCACGTCTCGTAATTGACATTTCTTCCCTTCCGGGTCCTCGGGAAATGGGTGGCGGCCCTTCTTCGCATCTCTGCTTGAGTTTGCTTCGCTCCCACTACATCTGCTGGCCGCGCAACAGGTCAATCGACTTAATGTGAGTGCAATGCGAATGTAAAGAATAGCGGCTTGAATCAGTGGACTAAGGCGCTGTTGAATTGGCCTACTTCATCGCCTCGGAGTGGCCTCATCCCGGCTGCGCACATCTCTGCCGAGTCGCATCCATCGAGGTCAGAGACGCGCAATTGGGGGGAAGTGAAGGCGGGAACAGGTGCTCCTGGCCGAGATCGAGATGGCGCGTTCTGTGCGCCGATCGGGATCCCGCCGAAAGAGACGCGACATACTGCCGCAACGGTGTTTGGTGTCGACCGTTCCGCCATCACCCGGGCCGTCGGCCAGATCCGACCGTGCCTGGGAGGGCGGAGCCGTGCGGTTCAAGGCCCCGGCCCGACCCGTGCCTGCGAACTCTGGGCGGCGTGTTCGCCTACGCCCAGGCCGAGGGCGGCGGGTTACGCCTTGACGCCACCGAGGCCCGGGCCCGCTGGCCGGCGAACGGCTGCGGCGGACGCCGCGCATGCAACTCGTCAGACGTGGTCTCAGGACTCAGCCAGCACGTACCTGTTCGCGCAGGATGTCGGCGTGTCCGCAATGGTGGGCCAGCTCTCGCAGAACTTGCAGGTACACCCAGCGAAGCGTGCGCGGCCCGGTCCGATGGCCAGTCACGACTGCGTCCAGTGGCAGGTCTGCGATCGTCGTCCGGGCCGTGGCGCAGGCTTGCCGGTGGGCTGCCGTGACCGAGGCGACGGTGTCGTCGTCGGAGAGCTGGAAGGATGCGTCCGGACTCGGTGCTAGGCCGAGCTCACGGCGGGACGTGCCGCCGACGCACTCTTCGAACCACACCCGCTGCATCCACGTGACGTGCTTGAGCAGGCCGAGCAACGTCGTTGCCGACGGGACGAGTTGGCGGCGAGCCTGTTCTTCGGTGAGACAGTCGAGAGTCAACTCGATGGCGCTGCGGTATTCCTCGATGAATGCATCGAGCTGGGTGCGTTCGTCGTCCAACGGCACATCGAACGAACCCATCAGAGTCTCCCCTCACGCCGTCGGCCGAGGCCCACAGCGACTCGTGCGAGCGGCAGCCCACGGCGACGTAGACAATCCTGGTCGCGCGACTCCGTGCTGCACGAGTCGACGCGAGTCGATCAGTACGCAGCCCGAGGTGGGCAGCGGGCGCACGGTGAGCTGTGTGCGGTCGAGCGCAGTCCGAGACGTTCGAACCGCAGCAGCCAGGATACGGTGCGCTCGACGAGCCAGCGGTGGCGGCCGAGCGAGGTCTCGTCCTCGGTCCCATGACGGGTGATGCGGACCTTGATCCCGTGCTGGTGCGGATGGCGCCGGCGCCGGAGACGGTCGTCGCCCAGGTCGGCGAATCGACTCCGAGTTGCGGGGCGGATCGCGCCAGCGACACCCCCGTGATCAGCACGAACTCGACGTCCACCAGGGCGGAGCGGTCCCCGATCGGCGGCCGCCCACCCGGTCCACGTGCTGGGGGCGAGACGGGATCGGCGGTGCGAGCAGCTCTCACTGCCGATCACCAACTGCGGGACCGGGAGGCCGGCAAGCACGACGCCGAGTGGGAGGGGCTGTCCGGTCCGCGTCGCCCAGCGCACCCTCGCCATGGCCGCCGCCATCTCGCGGAACCACTTGCCGGGTGCGCGGATCACTTGGTCACTGATCGCCTATGGCCATTGACTGGCTCTGCAGTTGATCGTGCCCCAGGACGTCCTCCAGTTCCTGCATCAGTCGCCGCTTCGGGCGCGCTCCGACCATTTCCTTCACCAGCTCGCCATCGCGGTAGACCTGCAAGGTGGGAGCGGCGAGAACGTTGCAGGCAATCATCGTGGCGGGGTTCTCGTCCGTGTTGAGCTTGGCGACGGTCAGGCGGGCCGCCTCCTCGCGGGCGATGTGTTCGAGGACCGGCGCAAGCTGTCGGCAAGGGCCGCACCAGGATGCCCAGAACTCGAGGAGGACGGGCCGCGCACTGTGCAGTACCAGTTGGTCGAAGGTCTCGTCGGTGACGGTGATGACGGCGGTCTCGGGGACGTTCACAGGTGGTGTCCTTTGTCCTTGGGCGGGTCGGGCTGGATCATTCGGAAACACAAGGGGAGAACTCACAGCGCGGATCGGTGGTCCGGACCTCGATGGCCCGTTGCAGTTGTCCGGTGACCCGCTGACGCACCTCGCTCAGGTGGGCGATACACGCGTCCAGCTCGGCGAGCTTGTGGCGGTAGACGGCGATGGAGTCCGCACAGCGATCGCCGGTCTCGTGACCGTCGCGCAAACACTTCACGAAGGGCCGAATCTCCTCCAGCCCGAAGCCGAGATCCAGCAGCGAGCGGATTTCCCGAACGATCCGTAGGTCCTCGTCCCCGTAGTCGCGATAGCCGTTGGCGGCCCGCCGGGCTCGTAGCAGCCCCTGCGCCTCGTAGTAGCGCAACGACCGAGTACTCACCCCGGCACGCTCGGCCAGCTCCCCGATCCGCATGGTGGCTCCTCCCTGGTTCACCCGAGACGCTAGACCTTGACACCGGCGTCAAGGCCAGCGCTAGGTCGAGTTGAGTAGCAGTAGCAGTCGCTGTCACGGCTTGAACCTCACGCGGCGTGAGGATGCATCGTTGCTCTATGACCACTTCTGCAACCTGGAAGGTAGGCCGGCTTGCCGAGGCCAGCGGGCTGACCGTGCGCACGCTGCACCACTGGGACACGATCGGCCTGCTCAGCCCCTCACAGCGCACCACGGGAGGACACAGGGAATACACCGAGGAAGACCTCGTCCGCCTGTAT
Source organism: Streptomyces sp. x-19 (assembly GCF_046549115.1). Taxonomy (NCBI): domain Bacteria; kingdom Bacillati; phylum Actinomycetota; class Actinomycetes; order Kitasatosporales; family Streptomycetaceae; genus Streptomyces; species Streptomyces sp. x-19. Next base: position 73,956 of record NZ_JAJPWK010000026.1, read on the forward strand.
CAGGTGCTGGCGCTCCGTAGCCTGGGGCTGGCTCTGGACACCATCTCTGCCTGCCTGGATGCCGGGGTCGACCCTGCGCGGTTGGTCCGGGACCACTTGACCAGTGTGGAGACGTCTCTCGCTGCGCTCGGTGTCCTGCGGGAGCGGCTCGTGCGACTCGGTGACGAGCTGTCGGCTGACCAGGACCCGACGGCCACGGCTCTGCTCGATGCGCTGCGGGCGATCGGCGCCCCCGGACCGGAGGGCGAGCACTCGCTAGGCCACCACCTGGATGCCGACCAGATTCAGGTCCTGCGGGCCCGTGCCACTGCCCTGGGGCCTGCGATGCATTACGTGCTCGAGGTCGAGTGGCCTGAGCTGTACCGCAGGGCCGAACGGCTCCGTGCCGCTGGAACTCCTCCCACTGATCCGAAGGTCCGCCGACTGGTGGTCCGCATGGATGAGCTGAGCGCGTTGGTCACCGGCGGCGATGCCGGCATTTCCGCGGGTGTAAGAGCTGCCTGGCGTGACGATCCAGCCGTCATGTTCGGCGACCCCGGTGCTCCGGCTGACGACTGGCGAGAGCTGGCCGACTACCTGGACCGCGCTCGCAACAGCCCCGCCTGACGGGCGCGTGCTGTGGTCACCCTGTCACCTTCATCTGCCAAAGGAGTCCGGCCATGAACCGCCGAACCCGTATATGCATTGCCCTGGCCTCGACGTGCCCCACTCTCCTCACCCTTCCGGTCATCTGTCTCCTGGCTGCAGTCGGCGCGGCGCCGTGGGACCTGCTCGTTGTTCTGCCGGTTGCGCTCGTCGTGCATGCCGCCATCAATTTCTTCCGACTGAATCCGAGGCTGTCGGAGGTCGGTTCGGGCCGCCCGAACACCTTGTGAGGGAGCAGGGGGGCAAAGCGACTGCCGTATCAAGGCAAGGTGGACGGTCGCTTCGTAGCGGATGGCGAGCTTGTCATTCCTGGTGGCCACGGCCCGGGCCTGTTTGAGCAGCCCGATCCGGCATGCGGTCTTGTGTCTGTGCTTGTAGTGGTCGCGGTCGAAGCCGGGCGGCCTGCCGCCCGCTGAGCCCGGGCGGAGCCGGCATCCGGCCTGGTCGCGCTTCTCCGGGATCGTGTGCGGGATCTGTCGGCGGCGGAGGTAGCCGCGGATCATGCGGGACGAGTAGGCCCTGTCGGCGATCACATGCGCCGGCCGGGTGCGCGGGCGTCCGACGCCGGTCCGGGCAATGGGGATCCGTCCCATAGGCGTGATGAACTGCGGCGCGTCTCCGCGCTGTCCTCCGGTGACCGTGACGGCCAGGACGTGCCCGGAGGCGTCCGCCACCAGATTCCGTTGAAGACCTGCCGTCGTTCCTTGGGCGGCCGCCCCATTCTTGGTATCGGCGGCAACAGTGACTCCAGCCGCTTCCACTGTTCGTCCGTCAGTTCCCTACATGTCACGCCAAAGTCGTTCCGCGGTCTCGACCAACGATCCAAACGGTCCCCGGGACCAGCACTCGGTACCGTCGGCAGCCGTACACCATCTGCTGATTGACGGTGCGGCAGCAAAGCGGAGTTATCGCCGCAGGTCGGGAGGTAGCCCCCTGGTGTAGGTGTGGGTGTTTCTGGCTCTCAGGCGACCTTCGCGGCTCGGGCCGGAGCCGTGGTCGTGGTCGTGCGGTCCGACGGCAACGTCTCGGCCGTTTCGCCTTCGCTCCGCGCGTCTTGCTGTTGCTCTACGCCGGTCTACGACCCTGTAGGCCGGCGTAGGTCGCCGGTGTCGAGTGGGTCTGACTCGCTGGCCAGTCAGCGTGACCCGGTGTGCGTCCGGCCGGACCAGATGTCGATCACGACCTGGTGGTGTTGCGGGCGTACGGCTGGCGTGCCGGCGGCGTAGTTCTTGTCGACCTGGGCCGCCTCGGCCGCGTTCGGCTTGGCGTTCGTGCAGGACGTGCCGGGGCCGTGGCCGGACATGAGCTCTGAGCAGGGCCCGCTGTAGTCGTCGGGCAGCCCGAGGATGTGCCCGGTTTCGTGCGCCGTGATCCGGGTCGTGTCATAGCCCTCGTCGACCGCCTGCTGGCCCAGCTGCACGTCACCGTTGCCGCCGGGGAAGATCGGCCCCAACGTGGTCTGTGGCCACCCGCTGGTCGCCTCGTACACGTAGTCGGCCGAGCCGGGGGAGCTCGCCGGCTCCAAGCGCACGTTGTGCACCGCGTCGTTCCAGTTCTGCACGGCTTGCTTGATCGCGCCCGCCCACTGACCGGCACCACTGGCGTCGTAGGTCAAGGTGACCACGGAGGTGGTCGCGTGCGCCGCGGGGTGCGCCGCGGCGGCGCCGACCGTGGTGCCCAACATGGCCGGGACGAGCGCCGTCAGGGCGGCTATTCGCTTGATCATCGGACTGGTACGCCTCCTTGGATTTCAGCTGCTGTCCGAAGTAAACGAGTTCGTCGGGGACACGACAACCTCCCTGCCGGCGATCGGGCCCGGGTGTTGCCAAGTTGGCTTAAATGGAGGGGAGTTGACGGTGGGTGGGGTGGGAGAACGAGGGTGAGTGTCATTGGCCGGTTGTGACGGTGGGAGATCGAGCGCCGCCAGCCCGTCTCGCGGGGCCCGCGCCCGTAACGGAGCCGGTCAGGGGACCCCCCGCAGTAGCGGGGACGACACTTCATGACCTGCGCGGACGCGAGGCGACTTCCCGGGATTGCCTCTAGGGATGGCTGAGTTCGTGCCTCGTCCCTCGGCCAAATGATCTCCGGCACCCCCGCGGCGAGTTCGCGGAGCACGCCGGACGCAGCCCGGCGTGGGGCGTTGCCGACCCCACTTCGCCTACGGCTGCTGCGGATTGCGCCGGGCTCGCCTGAGATCTTGATGGGAGTCCTGCTGGCGGGTTGGTTCGGAAGTAGTACGCGTTGGGATCGAGCCGGTGCCGCCGAGTTGGGTCGGCCAGGGCGTCACGCGGCGCGGGCGCCCCCCGGGCGGGGGCGTGGGGGAAGCAGGCGGTCCGGTGGTCGTTCGGTATGCGGTGTGGCCGCCTCGCATACAGGGGAGGCGTATCGGCATCTCGGCCAACGGGCGGCTGGTTTCGGCTTGTTCGCCACGGGGTCGTTAACAGGACGTTCATCAAACTGTTGAAGCGGATAGGGGTGGGTGGGCGCCGCGGGGGACCGCGGAGCGCCGCCGGAGAGGACCGAGCGCGACGGAAGGAAGGCATGCGATGGGCAGGGCCACGGCCGTGAACGGCGTACTCGACGTACCCGTCATCGACATCTCCGCCTGGACGGACGGCACCGACGCCGACCGGGCCGGCATTGCGGGCGAGATCGACCAGGCGGCGCGCACCGTCGGATTCATGCAGATCCGGGGGCACGGAATTCCCGAGGCCGCGGGGCGGGCGTTCGCCGCGGCGCTGGACGGGTTCTTCGGCCTCCCGATGGACGAGAAGAAGGCGCTGTGCGCCCCGTCGCCGGACGTCAACCGCGGCTACACCCCGCCGCGTACCGAGAAGCTCAGCCTGAGTCTGGGCGTCCCCGCGGCCGCCGAGGACCTCTTCGAGGCGTTCAACGTCGGTGCGGAAGCGGCCGCCTTCCCCGGCCTCGGCCTTCCCGAGGCGCACTATCCGGCCAACCTCTGGCCGTCGGTGCCGGGGTTCCGGGACGCGGTGACCGAGTGGTGTGCACAGGCGGGCGGGCTGGCCCGGCGGCTGACCGGGATCTTCGCGCACGCGCTGGGGCTTCCCGCCGACTACTTCGCCCCGTTCACCGACCATTCGCTCGACGTGCTCCGGATGAACCACTACCTGGTCCCCGAACGGGAGTTGGTCGTCGACCGTGACCAGATGGGGATGGGCGCCCACACCGACTACGGCATCGTCACCGTGCTGTGGGCCGACCGGGTCCCCGGGTTGCAGATCCTCGACACCGAGGGGCGCTGGCACGACGTCCTGCCGGAACCGGGCTGTCTTCTCGTCAACCTCGGTGATCTGCTGGCTCGTTGGACCAACGACCAGTGGCTGTCGACCATGCACCGGGTGCTGCCGCCGACCGACGCCAGTGGGCGCGTGGTGCGCCGCCGGTCCGCCGCGTTCTTCCACGACGGCAACTGGGACGCCGAGATCAGCTGCCTGCCCGGCTGCGTCCCGGTGGGTGCCGACCCGCTGTACCCGCCCACCACCGTCGGCCGGCACCTCGCCGAGAAGTTGGGCGGCTCGCGCGCCGGGAAGCCCAACGCCAACTCGCCGCGCGAAGCCGCCCGGCTGCTCGGGGCCCGCAGCGACTGACGTCAACGCGTCCGTACCGCAGGCCAGTTGTGACCGGCCCCGCGCCGCACCGGCAGGGGGCGGGTGCTTTCCCCCACCGCCCGGCCCCTCCGTGCCGAGAGGTTCTGTCATGGCCCTGACACCACGCCGCGCGCCGCTGCGCCGCCCCCGCCCCGCCCCGGCAGGCGGCGCCCCGCACCCCGGCCTCGGGCGGACCCTGGGCCTCGGGGCGCAGCACGCACTGGTGATGTACGCGGGCGCGATCGCGGTCCCGCTGATGTTCGGCGCCGGCGCCGGACTCGACGAGGCGGCGGTCAGCACCCTGGTCAACGCGGACATCTTCGTCGCCGGGATCGTCACCGTCGTGCAGAGTCTGGGCGCCGGGCGGTTCCTCGGCGTCCGGCTGCCCCTGGTGACCGGCGGCTCCTTCGTCTGCGTCACCCCCATGATCATGATTGCCCGGCAGTACGGAATGCCCGCGGTCTACGGCTCGATGATCGCGGCGGGGCTCTTCGGGATGCTGGTCGCGTTCCCCTTCGCCCGGGCGTTGCGGGCCTTCCCGCCGCTGGTCAGCGGGGTGGTGATCACCGTTGTCGGACTGGCGCTGATCGGCGCCGCCCCCGGCATGATCGCCGGGCCGGACCCCGCGGCGGCGGACTACGCCCCGCCCGCCCAACTGGCCCTGGCCGGCGGGGTGATCGGCTTCCTGCTGCTGCTCTGGCGGTTCCTGCGCGGCTTCCTGGCCCAGGTGAGCGTGTTGCTGGCGCTGCTGGCCGGGACGCTGGCGGCGCTGCCGATGGGGCTCACCGACTTCTCCGGCGTCGCCGACGCGGACTGGTGGGGGCTGGTCTCCCCGTTCCGCTTCGGGGCCCCCACCTTCCCGCTCGCCGGCGTGGTCTCCATGTGCGTGGTGATGTTGGTGGTGTTCGCCGAGTCGACCGCGCAGATGATCGCGGTCGGTGAGGCGGTCGAACGGCCGCTGACCGACCGGGCGTTGGGCCGCGGCCTGGCCGCCGACGGCCTGTCCGGGGTGCTCGGCGGCGCCATGAACTCCTTCCCCGACACGGTCTTCGCCGGCAACATCGGACTGACCCTCATGACCGGCATCCGCAGCCGGTACGTCACCGCCGCCGGCGGCGTGGTGATGGTGTTCCTGGGGACCCTGCCCAAATTGGGCGAGGCGATCGCCTCCCTGCCCCAACCCGTGATCGGCGGCGCCTCGTTGATCTGCTTCGCCACCGTCGCCGCGGTGGGCATCAACATCCTGCGCCGGGCCGGGCTCGACCAGGGGGACAACCTGCTGATCGCGGCGGCGGCGATCGGCACCGGCATGCTCCCGGTCGTCGCCCCGCGCCTGTACCACCGCTTCCCGGAGTGGTGGCAGCTGGTGTTCGGCAGCCCCTCGACCGCGGCGCTGGTGGTGGCGCTCGGACTGCACTGTGCGTTCCATCACGGGCGGCGCCGGGTCGAGGGGGTCGAGGTCTGACGGGCGGAGGGTCAGACGAGGCCCTGCATCCGCCGGGCGACCCGAGCGTGCTCGTTCAACTTCTCGTCAAGTGCCGGGAGTCGGAGTTCTCCCTCGTCGACGAGGACGCGTCCGCCGACGACCGTCGTCCAGGCCCGCGACGGGGCGCAGCGCAGCCACGCCTCGACCGGGTCGGTGAGCGCCCCGGCCAGCGCCACCTCGGGGGTGTCCCAGACGACGAGGTCCCCGCAGGCGCCTGGGCGTAGCTGCCCCAACTCGTCCGCGCGGCCCAGGCAGCGCGCCGAGCCGCGGGTGGCGATATCCAGGGCGTCCCGGGCGGTCATCGCCGACGGGCCGCCGCGGTAGCGGCCCAGCAGCAGGGCGCTGCGGGTCTCCAACCACAGCGAGGCGTGGTCGGTGGAGGCGGAGCCGTCGCAGCCGATGCCGACCGGCATGCCCAGTCCGCGCATCTCCCGGACCGCCGCCGTACCGCCGGCGATCAGCATGTTGGAACTGGGACAGTGCGCCACCCCGACCCCGGCGGCGGCGAGCCGGGCGCGCTCCTCCTTGGTGGGGTGGATGCAGTGCGCCACCCACGTGCGGTCGGTCATCCAGCCGACCGACTCGAAGTACTCGACGGGTCGGCAGCCGTAGGTCTCCAGACAGTAGGCGTCCTCGTCCGGGTCCTCGGCGAGGTGGGTGTGCAGCCGGACGTCGAGCCGCTCGGCCAACTCGGCGGTCGCGGTCATCAGTTCCCGGGTCACCGAGAACGGTGAGCAGGGCGCGAGCGCGACCCGGGTCAGCGCGCCCGGGGCCGGATCGTGGTAGGTCTGCACCAGGCGTTCGCTGTCCGCCAGCACCTCCTCGGCGGTCTGGGTGACCGAGCGGGGCGGCAGCCCGCCGTCCTCGGTCGAGCGGGTCATCGAGCCGCGGGTGGCGTGGAAGCGGAAGCCCACCTCCTGGGCGGTGTGGATCTGGGCGTCGATCAGGCGCGGCCGCGGATGGACGTAGTGGTGGTCCATCGAGGTGGTGCAGCCGCCCAGCAGCAGTTCCGCGATGCCGACGTAGGTGGCGAGGTGCACGGCCTCCTCGTCGAGGGCGGCCCACAGCGGGTAGAGGGTGGTGAGCCAGGTGAAGAGGGTGCCGTTCACGGCCGGGGCGTAGGCTCGGGTGAGGTTCTGGTACATGTGGTGATGGGTGTTGATCAGCCCGGGGGTGACCAGGCGACCGGCGGCGGACAGGGTGCGGGTGGCGCCCGCCGGCTCGGAGCCGGCGGGCCCGTACGCCGCGACCCGGCCGTCCCGGAGGGCGATCCAGCCGCCAGGTATCTCGGTGTCACCGTCGACGACGAGCAGCCGGGCGTCCCGGACGAGCAGGTCGCAGTGGTCCGTCGGGTCGGCGGTGCCGTCCGGACGAGCGTGGTGGTGGGTGTCGGCCATGCGAGGACTCCTGTGATGCGGTGTGCCGAGGCTCCGGCACGGGGCACGATGGATGCGCGCGGGCCCTGTACCGGTGTGGTGCGCGGCCACCGGATCGTCACCGCCGGGTCTGCCGGCGGGCGGGCGGTCCTCCTCCTTGACGTCTCACGTCCCTGGGATGGGGACGTAACTCGGCTTGGTGCACACGTCGTTGGAGCCCTGCCCGGAATTCGCCGGGCCAGTCCCCGGCCCGCCCCGGCGGCGTCAGGCCGGTCGGTGCGCCGGCAGCGGGCGTCGCAGCACGTACCCGCCGACGGCCACCGCCACCGCGATGACGCACCCCGCGAAGGCCAACCCCGCGCCGCGCAGTCCCAGCGCCATGGTCAGGGCGCCGACGCCCACCACCGGCAGGGAGATACCGAGGTAGGCGACGAGGAAGAAGGCGGAGAGGGTGCCGCCGCGGTGCTCCGGCGGGGCGGCGGCGCTCACCGCGGTCAGTCCGGCACGGAAGGCCAGGCCCTGGCCGGTGCCGCCGCAGAGCGCGCCGGCGACCAGGACGGGCAGGGACGCCGTCGCGAGCGAGGTCCCCACCAGCACCAGCCCCACCACCAGGATCAGGCAGCCGGCCGGCAGTGCGGCGCGGACGCCGATCCGGCCGGTCAGTGCCTGCCCGAGGGTCGAGCCGAGGAAGACCGTGCAGACGACCGCCCCGGACACCGCGAGGTTGTGCACGCCGAGGGTCTGCGCGACGAAGCTCGGGGCGATCGCGGTGAACAGTCCGAGCAGGGCGAAGCCGGCGAACGCGGCGACCGCGGCGGGCGCGAACACCCCGCGGACCGCCGGGGGGATCACGAGCCCCTGGGGACGCAGGGACCGTGGACGGTGCGGATGCGCGACGGTCTCCGGCAGGAACCAGGTCACCAGCCCGGCGAGGAGCAGCAGGAGGAGATGGACGAGGAAGGGGAGGGCGAGCGGCCGGGGCGCGTACTGCGCGAGCAGACCGGCCAGCAGCGGGCCGCAGCCCAGGCCGCCCATGTTGGCGGCGGTGGCCGCGAAGCCGGCCCGGGACTCCCGGCCGGGGCGGGCCAGTTCCAGGACGGCGGCGGTGGCGGCGCCGCTGAACAGCCCCGCCGCGAAGCCGGACAGCACCCGGCCGAGCAACAGCAGCGGCAGTCCGCCCTCGAAGAGGAAGCAGCCGGCGCTCGCCGCCGACAGGCCCAGCGCCGTGAACAGGACCGGTCGCCGGCCGGTCTGGTCGGAGAGGTTGCCCGCGCCGAACAGGACGGTGATCACGCCGAGGGCGTAGGTGGCGAAGACCACGGTCACCATCAGCTCGGAGAAGCCCAGCTGTTGGCGGTAGAGCCCGTAGAGCGGGGTGGGCAGGGTCGTTCCCGCCATGCCGATCGCGAAGACGCCCGCCGCGGCGGGGCTGCCGGGGTGGCGGGTCGGGCCGGTGCGCACGGTCATGGCGTCAACGTAGGCGGCGGCACCGCGCCCCGGCTAGGACGCGGTGCCGCCGCGCGTGGCGGGGCACCGCGTCCCGCGGGCAGTCGCGCCGTCCGGCGCCGTCGTGTCGTGCCGGGTCAGCGGGTGGGCGTGTTGGCCGCGGTGACGTTGACGGCGGCCCAGGCGCGGTCGACCGCCTGGTAGGCGGTGCTGTTCGCGCCGTACAGGTCCTTGGCGGCCTGGAGGGTGGCGGTCCGGGCGTCGTGGAAGTCGGTCGTGGAGACCATGTACCGGGTGAGCGCCCGGTAGAAGATCGCCGTGGCCTTGTCCCGGCCGATGCCGGTCACCTTGGCGCCGTCGTAGGTGGGGGAGTCGTAGGCGACCTTGCCGATGGTCTTCTTGCCGCTGCCCTCGGCCAGCAGGTAGAAGGCGTGCGAGGAGACGCCGGAGCCGGCGTGCACCTCGGTGTCGTAGGTGTCCTTCGACCAGTAGTCGACGGCCCCTTCGAGCTTGTCCAGGGACGGCTCGTCCAGCCGGCGCAGGAACTTCTGGGCCAGGCCGAGGTTCTCGCCCATGAGGTAGTTGGGCGGGTTCTTCGGGTTGTTGGTGGCGAACTCCACCGCGCTGCCGAAGATGTCCGCGAGCGATTCGTTGAGGGCGCCCGGCTCGCCGAACTGACGGCCCTCGGCGTCGACGCGGGTGGGCTGGAGGTTCGCGGTGGCGTCGACCACGCCGTGGGTCAGCTCGTGGCCGGTGACGTCGAGGACCACCAGCGGCTTGGTGAAGAGCTGGCCGTCACCGTCGCCGTAGAGCATGCATCCGCAGTCCGAGGACCAGAAGGCGTTGCCGACGTTCTTGCCGTAGTGGACCAGGGCGTGCGCGCCGGCCCCGTCGTTCTTGATGCCGTTGCGGCCGAGGGTCTTCTTGTAGAAGTCCAGGGTGCTGGTGATGCCGAACTGGGCGTCGACCGCGGCGGTGGCCCGGTTGGCGGTGGTGCCGTCGCCCCAGCGGTTGGTGCCGTTGACGAGCGGCTTGGCGCTGATGAACTTCTCCAGTTCCTTGCCGCCGGCGTCCCGCGTCTCGGTGTTGCCGCGGGTGCCGTCGCGCAGTACGAAGGCGTTCTTCGCGGTCTGCGTGGTGGACAGCGGCACCGTGCCGACGAAGAGGGACGCGCCGGTGCCGGTGGCCCGCGCCGGGAAGCTGCCGGCGGTGGACTTGCTCGGGGCGGTCGGGGTGGCGGCCGCACCGGGCTTGGGGGTGGGACGCTCGCCGCGCTGCCGGAGCTTTCGCAGGACGGAGGGGGAGAGGAAGGGGTCGTTGACCGGCACGTTGCTCAGGACGCCGCCGGTGGTGGCGTCGACGACGACGGTCCGGGCGCCGCCGGCCTCGGCGGTGCGGCTGTCGGTGACCTGCACCTGGTAGGCGAGGGTGGTCCGGCCCTCCCGGGCGTCGACGACGAGTTGGGGCTCGCCGGCGGTGCCCTGCGCCACGGCGGCGGCCTTGGTGGCGGCCTGGCCGGCCGACAGTTTCGGGTCGGTGGCGGGGAGGTCGACCCGGTGCCGGGCGGCCCGGGTCACGCCCTGGTAGGCGGAGTCCGCACCGAGGTGGACGACCAGGTCGCCGCCGAGCACCGGCAGGCCGCGGTGGATGCGGACGAACCGCACGTGCCGGCGGCCGTCGGGGTCGACCAGGGTGTCGGTGGCCTTGAGGGTGTCCTGCTGGCTGACGCCGGTGGTCGCGGAGTGCGCGTAGGCGGCGGCGCGGGCGGCGGCCACGAGCGAGGGGGTGCCGGTGGCCGAGGGGGCGGCGGGGGAGGCCGGGGCTGCGACGGCGGCGCCGGCGGTGAGGGTGGCGGCCGTGCTGACGGCCAGGGCTATCGCCAGGCGGCGGCTGCGTATGTGGGGTCTACGCACAGTGTGGCGTCCTTATGTGCTGTGGACGGTGGCATGCGCCAACCGCCCGTACACGCGGTGGCGTTGCACACCGCGGGGGCCGTCCGGCCCCGCACAGACCCTGGTATGTCTGGCATGAGCATGTAAAGAGAAATGATCAATTTTCGGTGCTAGGTAGTCAAAAATTGATAATTGATCAGCTTTAGGTAGTCGGAAGATGACCAATTGTGTTCTGAGGGGGAAGACTCACCGAGGCGCACGGGGGTTGTGCGGGGTGCGGAGGAATTTCCGGGCACGACGACGGCCGGGGCGGCGGCTGCCGTCCCGGCCGGGTTCGATCAGGGATGCTCCGGCGGCGCTAGCCGGTGCGGAAGAGCTCCTCCAGCGACGCCTGCGCCTTCTCGCCGCCGCGGACCGCCTCGACGACGGCCTGGTGGAAGGCGCGGCTGTCCGCCTCCGAGTGGCAGGGGACGGGGCTGCCGATCATGGTGTACCAGTCCGAGGACCCGGTGTACTGGACGGCGACGTGCGCCTCGTCCTCCGACCACGTGGTGTGGATGGTCAGGTCCCCCTGCATGGGGCCGACCTCCTCGGTCTGCACCGCGCCGGGACGGGCGTGGATCCCCACCGTGGTCCAAGATGCCCAGGTCATGTCGTTCCCCTCGGTCCCCAGGCCCCGGCCGGCCGCCGGGCGCGGTGCTTCAAGTCTGGCACTCGACGTGCGGCGGCGCACCGCATCGACGGGCCGCCACGGCTCCCCCGCACACTGTCACCATCCTCGCCACCCGGCCCTCACCGGCTCGTCACGCCGCGGTCACACAGGGTGCCGGACAGCCACACGGTGGCCGCCTCCAGCGCGGCGTCCGCGGCCGGCAGCGCACCGACCGCGCCGAGAAACCCGTGGAAGGTGCCCGGATGTTCGTCCACCCGCACCGCGACGCCGGCGGTCCGCAGCGCCCGCCCGTAGGCGCGCCCTTCGTCCCGGAGCGGGTCGCACTCGGGCAGCACCAGCAGCGCGGGCGGCAGACCGGTGAGGTCCGCGGCGCGTCCGGGTGCGGCGTACGGGTGCTCCAGGTCGCCGTCCGGGCCCAGGTACTGGTCCCAGTACCACTGCATGTGGGCCGTGGTGTGGAAGAAGCCGGTGGCGTAGTCGACGGGCGAGCGGCCCGCCAGCCGGGGGTCGAGCGCCGGGTAGGCCAGCAGCTGGGCGGCGAGCGGGGGCCCGCCGCGGTCCCGGGTCATCAGGGTGACAGCGGCGGCGAGGTTGCCCCCGCTGGAGTCGCCCGCGACGGCCACCCGGGCCGGGTCGCAGCCCAGCTCCGCGGCGTGCGCGACGGCCCACCCGGTCGCCGCGTAGGCGTCCTCGGCGGCGGCCGGGAAGCGGTCCTCCGGGGCCCGGCGGTAGTCCACCGAGACCACCACCGCGTCGCAGCGCCGGGCGAGTTGCCGGCAGAGCCCGTCGTGGGTGTCCAGGTCGCACAGGACCCAGCCGCCGCCGTGGAAGAAGACGACCAGCGGGCGGGGGCCGGTGGCGGGGGCGTCCGGGCGGTAGACGCGGAGGGGGAGGGCGGGTGCGCCGGGCGGGCCGGGCACGGTGCGGTCGGTCGAGGTCACCGTGCCGTCGCCGGGTTCGGGCGGCGCGGCCCGGGAGGCGCGGCGCAGTGCGCCGGCGTCCAGCGGGCCGCGCGCCGGGTCCGGGAAGTCCGCGGACATCGCGTCCACGATCCGCCGGGCCAGAGGGGGGAGCGGGTCGGGGGCGCCGGACGCGGGGCCCGGCCGGGCGTCGGTCATCGGGTGGTCAGCCCCCCGTCCACGGCGAACTCCGCACCGGTGATGTACGCGGAGGCGTCGGAGGCCAGGAAGCGCACCAGCTCCGCGACCTCGTCGGGGCGGCCGACGCGGCGCAGCGGCACCCGCGGCCACTCCTGCTCGCCGGGTGCCGGGCCCAGGACGTCCGCCACCATCGGCGTGTCGATCATGCCGGGGTGGACGGAGTTGACCCGGATCCGGTCTCCGGCCAGGTCGAGTGCGGCGGACTTGGTGAGCCCGCGCAGCCCGAACTTGCTCGCCCCGTAGGCGGAGTGCCCCGGGATGCCCCGCAGTCCGGCGGTCGAGGAGATGTTGACGATCGAGCCGCCGCCGGCGTTCCGCAGGGCCGGGACGGCCGCCTGGATGCCGAGGAAGGGGCCGAGGAGGTTGACCCGCATCAGCAGCGCGAAGTTCTCCTCGGTCTCCTGGTCGACCGGCGCGGTCCGCCACAGGGCGGCGTTGTTCACTAGGACGTCCAGCCGCCCGAAGGCGGTGACCGCGGTGTCGACGACCGTTCGCCAGCCGTCCGCGTCGGTGACGTCGTGCCGGACGAACCGGGCCGCGTCGCCCAGCTCGGCGACGAGTGCCCGGCCCTCCTCCTCGCGGACGTCGCCGAGCACCACCCGGGCGCCGCAGGCCACGAACAGGCGGGCCTCGGTCGCGCCCTGTCCGCGCCCGGCGCCGGTGATCACCGCGACCTTGCCGTCCAACCGCGCCGCGTCGGTCGTCATGCCTGCTCCTCCAGCGCCCGGAAGTGCGGGATGACCGTCTCGCCCCAGTGCCGGATGGTCTCCAAGCAGGCTTCCTGCGGCACGGTGCCCATCTGGATCAGGCACATCACCTCGTCCACGCCGATCTCGCGCAGCTGCTCGACGTAGGCGATGGCGTCCTGGGGAGTGCCGTAGGCGTGCTGGGCGTTGTAGGTGCCGGTGTCGACCGGGCGGGCGGGGATGTTGGCCTCGTGCAGCTTGGCGACCAGCTCGTCGCGGTCCTGCGCCAGCGCGGCGACGTGGTCGTCGTGCTCGTCGTGGACGGTGGGCGCCGGGCCGTTGCCGTACCAGTGGGCGATCGCCTCGGCGAAGAACCGCTGACCGCGGGTGCCGATGCGGTAGGCGGCCGGCCCGTCGTCCAGCACGGTGGTCGGGCAGAGCGCGGAGAAGTGGTCGTTGGTCTCGGTGGAGACCAGTCGGTCGCCGCCGCGGGTGGCGATCGCCTCGTCGTAGACCTTGCGCATCGCGCGCACGTCGTCCGCGCCGGCGAAGCCCATCACCAGGGCGCCGATGCCGAGTTCGGCGGCGAGCTTGAGGGTGTCGTGCTTGCTGCACGCCATGAACAGCGGCGGGTGCGGGCCCTGGACGGGCCGCGGCAGGATCGCGCCGGGGCCGATGTCGAGCCCGCCGTGCCACTCGAAGGTCTCCTCCCGCCAGGCGTTGCTGAAGATCTTCAGCGCCTCCTCCATCTGCGGGTAGGTGTCCTCGGGGCGGACCCCGTACATCGACATCTCCTGCTTGGTGGCGCCGCGGCCGGCGCCGATGTCCACCCGGCCGCCGGAGAGCACGTCGAGCATCGCGGCCCGCTCGGCGACCCGCACCGGGTGCTGGTAGCCGAACGGCATGGTGACCACGCCGTGGCCGATCCGGATGCGGGAGGTCCGGGCGGCGACCCAGGTGAGGAAGATCTCCGAGGCGCTCATGTGCGCGTACTGGGTGAGCGAGTGGTGCTCCACCGCCCAGATGCGGTCGAAGCCCATCTCCTCTGCGTAGACGGCCTGTTCGACGCAGTCGTGGATGACCTGGCGCTCCCGTTCGGGCGTCGGGTCGGCGAGCTGTGCCTCGAAGATCATCGAGAACTTCACGGAACTGCCTCCTCTGTTCTGGAGGTGCGGAGACTATTTCTAATAGGAATATGTCTAGCAGGTATACGTGGCGAGTAGGAAGGGGGGCCGACGATGTCCCGTCAGGTGGGGGACCAGGGAGGCCGTAGACTGCGGAGCGTGACGGAGAAGAAGGCGCACGGAGCGCAGGCCGGGGTCGACGCGGAGCGTCCGGCGCTGCCGGCGACCAGCTGGGCGGTGCTCGGACTCCTCTCCTTCGGTGAGGAGTTGTCCGGTTACGACCTCAAGAAGTGGTCGGACTGGTCGCTGCGCTTCTTCTACTGGAGCCCGTCGTTCAGCCAGATCTACGGCGAGCTCAAGCGCCTGGAGAAGGTCGGCTACGTCAGCTCGCGGATGGTCGCCCAGGAGACCGGCAACCGCGACAAGCGGGTCTACGTCATCACCGACGAGGGCATGGCGGCGGTCCGCCGGTGGGCGCGCGAGGCGCCCGTGGAGCCGCCGGTGCTCAAGCACGGCGTGATGCTGCGGCTCTGGCTGGGGCACCTGCTGGAGGTCGAGCAGATGCGCGACGTGCTCGGCCGGCACCGGGAGTACGCGGAGACGATGCGGCAGCGCGCCGAGGCGGACGCCGCCGGCGCCCGCGCCGAAGCGGCCTGGGCCTACCCGTCGCTCGCGCTGAAGTGGTCGGAGCGGTACTACGCCTCCGAACGCGACCTGGCGGACGCGATGCTGGCCGATTTGGACGAGATGGTGGCCGCGGACGGCACCGACGGTGCCGACGGCGAAGCGGTCAACCGCCCGTAGGTGCGCCGGAAGTAGAGCAGCGGGCTGGTCTCGCGCAGCCGCTCCGGCGGCGTCAGGGCGGTGACCCGGCCGAGTGCGATCAGGTGGTCGCCGCCGGGCAGCACGTCCGCGAGTTCGCACTCGATGGTGGCGAGCGCCGCGGTCAGCAGTGGCGCGCCGTTGACGCCGGAGCGCCAGTCGACGTCGGTGAACTTGTCGCCGCCGGTGACCGCGAACTGCCGGCACAGGTCCTCCTGGTCGGCGGCGAGGACGTTCACCGCGAACCGGCCGGCGGCACTGATCTTCGGCCAGGTCGTGGACGTCCCGGCCGGGCAGAAGCACACCAGCGGCGGGTCCAGGGAGACCGAGGAGAACGACTGGACGGCCATGCCGGTCGGTTGGCCGTCGGACTGGATCGCGGTGATCACGGCTACGCCGGTGCAGAAGCGACTGAGCGTGTCGCGCATCGCGGCGTCGTCGAACGACGTGGTGGGGGCGGTGGGCGGGATGTAGGTGGACACGCGTCCTCCCGAGGTGGGGTGAATTTCTCTACGTGTTTCTACTAGGTATATGCCTAACCGAAACACTGTGATTGGATACCGGCCACGTCCGCACGTCAAGTAGGCGGTTCCGCACCACACGCCGCCGTCACCTCCGAGCAAGGGAGCGGGAGGGCCAATGACCTGGGCACACCACACCCCTCAAGGGCCGCCGCAGCCGGCGGCACCGGCCACCGTCGCACAACTCGCCGCCCACGCGGCCCGCGCCCACGGTGACCGGGAGGCGCTGTCCGACGGCGAAGTCCGTTGGACCTTCACCGAGTTGGAGAAGGAGATCGCCACCGCGGCACGGGCCGCGCTCGCCCACGGCGTCCGGCACGGGGACCGGATCGCGGTCTGGGCCCCCAACTGCCGCCAGTGGATCACCGCCGTCCTCGGCGCGGTCTCCGTCGGCGCCGTCCTCGTGCCCCTCAACACCCGATACAAGGCTGCCGAGGCCGCCGACATCATCCGGCGCAGCGGCGCCACCGTACTGTTCACCGCCCGCGGCTTCCTCGGCTGCGACTACGACGACCTGCTGCACGACTCCGGCGAGGACCTCGGCCGGCTGCGCAGCACCGTGCTGCTCCGCGACGACGCCCCGCCCCGGGACCGGGAACGCCCCGGCACGGTCACCCACGACGCCTACCTGGCGGCCGGCCGGCAGGTGGACGACGCCGAACTGGCCGCCCGCACCGCCGCCGTAGGCCCCGACGACCTGTCCGACATCCTCTTCACCTCCGGCACCACCGGCCGCCCCAAGGGCGTGCTCGCCACCCACGGCCAGACCATGCGGGTCTTCGACGCCTGGGCGCGGCTGGTCACCCTGCGTGCCGGCGACCGCTACCTGCTGGTCAACCCCTTCTTCCACACCTTCGGCTACAAGGCCGGGATCCTGGCCTGCCTGCTGCGCGGCGCCACCATGCTGCCCGAGCAGGTCTACGACGCCGACCGGATCCTGCGGCGCACCGCCGAGGAACGGATCAGCGTCCTGATGGGTCCGCCGACCGTCTTCCACGGGCTGCTCCACCATCCGGAACGGGACCGGTACCGGCTGGACTCGCTGCGGCTGGCCGGCACCGGAGCCGCCCTGGTGCCCGCCGAACTCGTGCTGCGGATCCGCGCGGAACTCGGCATCCCGGACGTCTTCACCGCCTACGGGCTGACCGAGTCCGCCGGGGTCGTCTGCATCTGCCCGACCGACGCCGACGCCGAGACCCTCGCGCACACCGTCGGACCGCCGCTGCCCGGCACCGAACTGCGCATCGTCGACCCGGCCAACCAGCCGCTGCCGCCGGGCGAGCCGGGCGAGGTGGTGGTCCGCGGCTACCACGTCATGCCCGGCTACCTCGACGACCCCGCCGCCACCGCGGCGGCCGTGGACCCCGACGGCTGGCTGCACACCGGCGACGTCGGCGTCCTCGACGACCGCGGCTTCCTCACCCTCACCGACCGCATCAAGGACATGTACGTCGTCGGCGGCTTCAACGCCTATCCGGCGGAGGTGGAACGGGTGCTGCGCGATCACCCGGCGATCGGCGAGGTGGCCGTGGTCGGGGCGCCCGACGAGCGGCTCGGCGAGGTCGGAGTGGCGTTCGTCGTCCCCGCCGACGACGCCGCGCCCGACCCACAGGAGCTGACCGAATGGGCCCGCGCACGGCTGGCCAACTTCAAGGTGCCCCGGCGCTACCACCTCGTACCGGAACTGCCGCGCAACGCCGGCGGCAAGATCCTCAAGGGCGAACTGCGCCGGACGGCCAGGAACGAAGGGAGCAACGGCGGATGAGGCCGACCGAGGAGCAAGAGGAACTGCGGTCCGCCATACGCCAGTTGCTGGCGCGGCAGCCCGGACCGGACGCCTGGGGGCCGCTCGCCGGGCAGATCGGCGCGGCCGGACTGGCGGTGCCCGAGGAGCACGGCGGGGCCGGCTGCGGACCGCTCGAAATCCACGTCGTGATGGAGGAGTTGGGGCGCGCACTGGCGCCCGTGCCCTTCCTGGGGTCCGCGGTGCTGACCACCCAGGCACTGCTCGCCTGCGGCGACGCCGCACTGCTCCCCGCTCTCGCCGAGGGACGTGCGGTGGGCGCCCTGGCCTGGGCCGAGGACGGTTCCTGGGAGCCGGCCGCGATCCGCACCGCGGCCCACCGCGGCCCGGCCGGCGGCTGGCGGCTGACCGGCACCAAGGACCACGTCCTGGACGGCGCGGACGCCACGCTGCTGGTGGTGGCCGCCCGCACCGCCGCCGGGGTCGCGCTCTTCGAGGTCCCGGTGGACGGGCCCGGCGTGCGCCGCGAGCGGCTGGTGCCGATGGACCCGACCCGGGCGCAGGCCCGGATCGCGCTGGACGGGGCCGCGGGCCGGCTCCTGGGCGCCGACGGCGACGGCGAGCGGGTGCTGGCCCGGGTGCGCGACCTGGGGAGCGTGGCGCTCGCCGCCGAGCAGGTCGGGGCGGCCGAACGCTGTCTGGAACTGACCGTCGCCTACGCCCGGGAGCGCGTCCAGTTCGGCCGCCCCATCGGTTCCTTCCAGGCCGTCAAGCACCGGTTGGCGGACGCCTACGTGCAGGTGGAGGCGGCCCGGTCGATCGCGCTCGGCGCCGCGTACGTCGCCGCGGACGGTGCGGCGGAGCTGACGCGGTACGCCGCGGCCGCCAAGTCCGCCTGCTCGGAGGCGTTCTCGGCGGTGGCCGGGGAGACCATCCAACTGCACGGCGGCATCGGCATCACCTGGGAGCACGACGCCCACCGCTACTTCAAACGAGCCCACGGCAGCGCCCAGCTCCTCGGCGCGCCCGCCGAGCACCGGCGGCGCCTGGCCGCGGAACTGGAGCTGGTACCCCGTCAAGTAGCGTGATCCGCCCCTGACATGAGGGAGCACAGACATCGGCCCCGTACCCCCGGATCACCGCCGGGGGTACGGGGCCGATGCCTGTGCGGGCTATCCGGCCAGGACCCGGGCCCGGCAGTCGGCCGGGGTTCCCCAGGCGTCCCGCAGCGGGCGGGCCTTGCGGATCCACAACGAGAGGTCCGGCTCGTCGGTGTAGCCGACCGCGCCGTGCAACTGGAGGGCGGCGCGGGCCGCCGCGTAGCACGCCTCGCCGGCCGCCACCTTGGCGGCCGCCACGTCCGCGCCGGCCGACGGGGCGCCGCCGGCCAGTGCCAGGGCCGCCGCGTGCACCAGCGGCTGGGCGAACTCCAACCCGATCAGGACGTCCGCCAGTCGGTGCTTGACCGCCTGGAAGGAGCCGATCGCCCGCCCGAACTGGGTGCGTTGGCGCACGTAGTCGACGGTTCCGGTGAGCAGGGCCCGCCCCAGGCCGAGTGCCTGGGCGGCGGTCAGCAGCCGGGCGAGGTCGACGGCGTGTCCGGCGGCCGCGGTGACCGCCGGGCCGCGGGCGAGGACGGTGCCGCCGAGCGGCCGGGACACCCGCCGGGCCGGATCGAGGGTGGCCTGGACCGGACCGTGGGTCTCGGTGCGGCACACCGTGTCGCCCCCGACGACCAGGACGGTGTCGGCGGCGTCCGCGTCGAGGGCGAACGGGGCGCCGTCCGCGCACAGGCCGACCACGGCGTCACCCGCGGCGATCCGCGGCAGCCAGTCGGCCGCCGCACCGGCGTCGCCCAACCGGTCCAGGAAGGCCGCCGCCGCGACGGTCTCCACCAGCGGGCCCGGGACCGCGTGCCGACCCAACTCGACGAAGGCAACGGCTAGTTCGAGGGGGAGCGGGCCCATCCCGTCGTATTCCTCGGGGACCGCGAGTGCGAACACCCCGGCCTCGGCGAGCCGCGTCCACAGGGCGCGGCCCGGCTTGTGCTCGCCGGCCGCCCAGGCACGCACCGCGGTGGCGGTGTCTGCCGCGCCCAGCAGGGCGTCCAGGGTGCGGGCGAAGTCCCGTTGTTCCTCGGTCAGCAGGAAGGGCATCGGTGGGCCCCTCCCGCGAGACCGGCGCGGACCGGCGCGCCCCGGACCGTTCGGTGCTGCGTCATGCCCGGGCCTCCTTCGGCAGGCCGAGCAGCCGCTCGGCGATGATGTTGCGTTGGATCTCGTTGGTGCCGGCGTAGATGGGGCCGGCGAGGGAGAAGGTGTAGCCCTCGGCCCAACTCCCGTGCGCGGGCGCGTCGTCGGCGTCGTCGGCGAGCATGCCGTAAGGGCCCAGCAGGTCCAGTGCGGTGTCGTGCAGGGCGATGTCCAGCTCCGACCAGAAGACCTTGTTGAGGCTGGACTCGGCGCCGAGCGTGCCGCCGCCGGCGATCCGGGAGGCGTTGGCGTGGGTGAACAGCTGGTAGGCGCGGGCGCCGATCACCGCGTCGGCGACCCGGTCGCGCAGTGCGGTGTCGGCCGGATCGCCGCTCTCCCGCCACAGCGCGGTGAGCCGGTCGGCGGCGGCGGTGAACCGGCCGGGGCTGCGCAGGGTCAACCCGCGCTCGTTGCCGGCGGTGCTCATCGCCACCCGCCAGCCCTGGCCGGGCTCGCCGATGACGTCCGCGTCGGGGACGAACACGTCGTCGAGGAAGAGCTCGGCGAAGGCCGGTTTGCCGTCCAGTCGGCCGATCGGCCGCACCGTCACGCCCGGTGCGTCCAGCGGGAACATCAGGTAGGTCAGGCCCTGGTGCGGGCGGGCGGTCCCCGGCTCGCTGCGGAACAGCCCGAACGCGCGGTCGGCGAAGGCGGCCCGGGACGACCAGGTCTTCTGCCCGCGCAGCAGCCAGCCGCCGTCGGTCCGCACGGCGGTGGAGCGCAGCGCCGCCAGGTCCGAACCTGCCTCCGGCTCGGACCACGCCTGGGCCCAGATGACCTCACCGGCCGCCATCGGGCCGAGGACGCGGGCGCGCTGCTCCGGTGTGCCGTGCTCGAAGAGGGTGGGGGCGAGGAGGTTGATGCCGTTCTGGCTGACCCGGCCGGGGGCGCCCGCGGCGTAGTACTCCTCCTCGAAGGCCAGCCACTGGAAGAGGGTGGCGTCCCGGCCGCCGAACTCGGCCGGCCAGGAGACCACCGACCAGCGGTCGGCGGCGAGTTGCTGCTCCCAGGCGCGGTGTGCCGCGAAGCCCTCGCGGGTCTCCAACGACGGCAGGGGCGTCGCGGGGACGTGCGCGGCGAGCCAGGCGCGGGCCTCGGCCCGGAACGCGGCGTCGGCGTCGCTTGCCTCCAGGTCCATCAGGAACCGGCCTCCTTCATCTTCTTGATGTCCATCCCGCCCAGCGAGTCCCGGGCGGTCTCGGCGTTGTGGGCGTGCGCGAGGTGGTGCAGGCCGAAGACGGAGTCCAGGCCGGTGTGCAGCCCCTGGAGGTCCTCGGCCTGGTTGACGGCGCGCTTGGTCAGGGCCAGGCCCATCCGCGGCATCTCGGCGATACGTTCCGCCAACTCCCGTGTATTCTCGGCGAGTTCGGCGCGCGGGACGACGCGGTTGACCATGCCCAGTTCGTACGCCCGCTGGGCCGGCATGCGGTCGCCGGTGTACAGGAACTCCTTGGCGATCCGTGGCGGCAGCACCCACGGGTGGGCGAAGTACTCCACGCCGGGGATGCCCATCCGCACGACCGGGTCGGCGAAGAAGGCGTCGTCGGCGGCGACGATCAGGTCGCAGATCCAGGCCAGCATCAGGCCGCCGGCCACGCACGCCCCCTGGACCGAGGCGATCACGGGCTTGGGCAACTCCCGCCAGCGGCGGCACATCCCCAGGTAGACCTCGGACTCGCGGGCGAAGCGGCTCTCCGCGCCGGACTTGTCCGAGTGGTCCCACCACAGTCCGGCCCTGCGGTCGAAGGGCAGGTGGGCGTCCCGGCCCGGGCTGCCGATGTCGTGGCCGGCGGAGAAGTGCCGGCCCTCGCCGGCCAGCACCACGACCTTGACCTCGTCGTCCTCCGCCGCGCGGTAGAAGGCGCGGTCCAAGGCGTAGGTCATCGCGGAGTTCTGGGCGTTGCGGTAGTCCGGTCGGTTCAACGTGACGGTGGCGACCGGGCCTTGCCGGGCGTAGCGCACCACGGACGTTTCCTCGCTGGCGGTCATCAGCGACCTCCTTCCCTAACAAGTGTTTGGTAGGTTAACGTACGGCCATGAGCAGCGTCGAGGCCCCCACCACCGTCGAGAGCTTCCGCACCGAGATCCGCAGTTGGCTGCGGGCCAACCTCACCGGGGAGTTCGCGGCCCTGCGCGGCCGCGGCGGCCCCGGCCGGGAACACGAGGCGTTCGCCGAACGCCTGGCCTGGGAACGGCACATGGCCGCCGCCGGCTGGACCTGCGTCGGCTGGCCCGTGGAGCACGGCGGCCGCGGGGCGACCCTGGAGCAACAGGTCGCCTTCCACGAGGAGTACGCACTGGCCGACGCGCCCGCGCGGGTCAACCACATCGGTGAGCAACTCCTCGGCCCCACCCTGATCGCCTTCGGCACCGACGAGCAGCGGGCCCGCTTCCTCCCGGAGATCGGCGCCGTCCGGGAACTGTGGTGCCAGGGGTACAGCGAGCCCGACGCCGGTTCGGACCTGGCGAACGTCCGGACCCGGGCCGCCTTCGACGAGGAGCGCGGCGACTGGGTCGTCGACGGCCAGAAGATCTGGACCTCGCTCGCCCAGGATTCCCAATGGTGCTTCGTCGTCGCCCGCACCGAACCGGGCTCCGTCCGCCACCGGGGGCTCTCCTACCTCCTCGTGCCACTCGACCAGCCCGGCGTCGACGTCCGGCCGATCACCCAACTCACCGGCACCTCGGAGTTCAACGAGGTGTTCTTCGACGGGGCCCGCGCCCCACACGTGGTCGGCGCGCCGGGTGACGGCTGGCGGGTCGCGATGGCCACCCTCGGCTTCGAGCGCGGAGTCTCCACACTGGGACAACAGGTCGGCTTCCGAAGGGAGTTGGAGACCCTGATGGAGGTGGCCCGACGGAACGGCGCGGCCGACGACCCGCTGCTCCGCGACCGGCTGGCGCGGGCCTGGATCGGCCTGGAAACCATCCGCTGCAACGCCCTGCGGATGCTGGAGGGCGTCGCCGCCGGCGCCCCCGGCCCCGAGGCGTCGATCGGGAAGATCTACTGGGCCACCTGGCACCGCGAGTTGGGCGAACTGGCCATGGACGTCTGCGGCGCGGGCGGCATGCTCGCCGCCGGCGAGCCGTACGACCTCGACGACTGGCAGCGGCTCTTCCTCTTCTCCCGCGCCGACACCCTCTACGCGGGCTCCAACGAAATCCAGCGGAACATCATCGCCGAGCGGGTGCTCGGCCTGCCGAAGGAGGCGAAGGCATGACGGCACCGTCCTACGTGCCCGGTCACGACCTGCTCAAGGGGCGGACGGCCGTGATCACCGCCGCGGCCGGCGCGGGGATCGGCGGAGCCACCGCGCGCCGGTTCCTGGAGGAGGGCGCCCGGATCGTCATCGGGGACGCGCACGCCCGCCGGCTGGCCGAGAGCGCCGACGCGCTGGCCGAGGAGTTCGGGGCCGACCGGGTCGCCGGACTGCCCTGCGACGTCACCGACGAGGCGCAGGTGACGGCCCTGTACGCACTGGCCGAGGAGCGGCACGGCCGGCTCGACATCGTGGTCAACAACGCCGGACTCGGCGGCACCGCCGATCTCGTCGACATGACCGACGACCAGTGGGCGAAGGTCCTCGACGTCACCCTGGGCGGCACCTTCCGCTGCACCCGGGCCGCGCTGCGCCGGATGAAGACCACCGGGGCTGGCGGCGTGATCGTCAACAACGCCTCCGTGATCGGCTGGCGCGCCCAGCGTGGCCAGGCGCACTACGCCGCCGCCAAGGCCGGGGTGATGGCGTTGACCCGCTGCGCCGCGGTGGAGGCCGCCGAGTACGGGGTGCGGGTCAACGCCGTCTCGCCCAGCCTGGCCATGCACCCGCACCTGGTGAAGGTGACCACCCCGGAACTGCTGGCCGAGCTGACCGCGAAGGAGGCGTTCGGGCGGTACGCCGAGCCGTGGGAGGTGGCCAACGTGATCGTCTTCCTGGCCGGTGACTACGCCTCGTACATGACCGGGGAGTCCGTCTCGGTCAGCTCGCAGCATGCGTGAGGAGCGGCGCGGCGAACTCCTGGCCACCGCCGCCGAGGTGTTCGCCGCGCAGGGCTACAACGCGACCACCGTCCGCCAGATCGCGGACGCGGCCGGGATGCTCGCGGGCAGCCTCTACTACCACTTCGATTCGAAGGAAGCGATGGTGGACGAGATCCTCACCGCCTTCCTGGACGAGCTGTGGGCCGGCTACGACGCGGTGCTGGCCGCCGGCCTCGGCCCGCGGGAGACCATCGAGGCGCTGGTCACCGAGTCCTTCCGGGAGATCGACCGGCACCACGCGGCGGTCGCGATCTACCAGAAGGAGGCCCGGCACCTCGCCGACCGGCATCCGCGCTTCGGCTACCTCGCCGACGCCCGGCGCCGCCTCGCCCGGGCCTGGCTCGGCACGCTGGAGCGCGGGGTGGCCGACGGGGTCTTCCGCACCGATCTCGACATCCGGCTGACGTACCGGTTCGTCCGCGACACCGTCTGGGTCGCCGCCTCCTGGTACCGGCCGGGCGCACGGCACAGTCCCGAGGAGATCGCCCGCCAGTACCTCTCGATGGTGCTGGACGGTATCGCCTTGCGCGACTGACCGGTACATCCGCAGAATCTGACCAAGGAGTTCATCATGTCCGAGGCGTACATCGTCGATGCCGTCCGCACCCCGGTGGGGAAGAAGGGCGGCGGACTGTCCGGCGTCCACCCGGCCGACCTCGGCGCGCACGTGCTGACCGCGCTGATGGGCCGCACCGGGATCGATCCGGCCGCGGTCGAGGACGTCGTCTTCGGCTGCCTGGACACCGTCGGGCCGCAGGCCGGGGACATCGCCCGCACCTGCTGGCTGGCCGCCGGGCTGCCGGAGGAGGTGCCCGGCGTCACCGTCGACCGGCAGTGCGGATCCTCGCAGCAGGCCGTGCACTTCGCCGCCCAGGGAGTGCTCTCCGGAACCCAGGACCTGGTAGTGGCCGGCGGGGTGCAGAACATGTCGCAGATCCCGATCGCCTTCGCCAGCCGGCAGGCCGCCGAGCCGCTGGGCCTCACCCAGGGCCCGTACGCCGGTTCCGAAGGCTGGCGGGCCCGCTACGGGGACCAGCCCGTCAACCAGTTCCACGGCGCCGAGCTGATCGCCACCAAGTGGGACATCTCCCGGCAGGACATGGAGGAGTTCGCGCTCCGCTCGCACCAGCGCGCGATCCGGGCCATCGACGAGGGCCGCTTCGACCGGGAACTCGTCGCGTACGGCGAGGTCACCACCGACGAGGGGCCGCGCCGCGCGACCTCGCTGGAGAAGATGGCGGGGTTGGCGCCGGTGGTCGAGGGCGGCCGGCTGACCGCAGCGGTCTCCTCCCAGGTGTCCGACGGGGCCGCGGCGATGCTGCTGGCATCCGAGCGGGCGGTGGCCGAGCACGGGCTGACCCCGCGCGCCCGGATCCACCACCTCTCGGTCCGCGGCGAGGACCCGATCCGGATGCTGTCCGCGCCGATCCCGGCCACCGCGCACGCGCTGAAGAAGGCCGGGATGACCATCGACGACATCGACCTGGTCGAGATCAACGAGGCGTTCGCGCCGGTGGTGCTGGCCTGGCTCAAGGAGACCGGCGCCGATCCCGAGCGGGTCAACGTCAACGGCGGGGCCATCGCCCTCGGCCACCCGCTGGGGGCGACCGGCGTCCGGCTGATGACCACGCTGCTGAACGAACTGGAGCGCACCGGCGGCCGGTTCGGCCTCCAGACCATGTGCGAGGGCGGCGGCCAGGCCAACGTGACCATCATCGAACGCCTCTGACGGTACGTCATATAGCCGCCGCCGGGCGGGTGGTGCGCGGTCCGGGTCAGCGCAGCAGCAGCGCGCGGATCCGGGCCGTCGTCTTGGCGTCCACGCCCAGTCCGGTGGCCAGGTAGCGCGGGATGCTGCCGTAGTCGCGGTGCAGTCGGTCGAGCCCGGACGACAGGTACGCGGCGCGCACCTCCTGGAGCGGGATCAGCAGGTCCGGGTCCTGCATCATCCCGGCCTGCTTGAGCTGTGCGCGCACCGCGGCGTCGGCTTCGCGGCGCAGGGTGTTGGAGAGCAGGTAGTCCTCCAGCGCGGTGGCGTGCGGGACGCCGAGCAGGCGCAGCAGGAGGTAGCTCAGCCAGCCGGTGCGGTCCTTGCCCGAGGTGCAGTGGAAGAGCAGTGGCACGCGGTCCCCGTCGGCGATCCGGGCGAACATGGTGCCGAACGCGGCGCGGTTGGCGGCGTTGGTGACGAATGTTGGGTACATGTCACTCATGAGCGCCGCCGCCTTGCCGTCGCCCAGCAGGCGCTGCTGCGCGACCGGGTCCTTGGTGGCGATGGCCGCCTGCATGGCCGCGAACAGCCCCGTGTCGTCGATCGGCAGCGACGTGACGGTCAGCCCGGAGGGCAGCCGGTCCGCGCCGTCGAACGAGACCTCCGAGGGCACCCGCATATCGATGGCCGTGTGCAGCCCGAGGCGGCCGACCGCCGTGACGTCCTCGGGGGTCAGCTTGGCGAGCGAGTCGGAGCGGAGCAGGCGGCCGTACCGCAGCTGCTTGCCGTTCTCGGTCCGGTAGCCGCCCAGATCGCGGCAGTTGACCGCGCCGTGCAGCGGGACCCGGCGGTCGGGCGGCGGTGGGGTGCTCCGCCGGTTGCGCGGGGCGGTGGCGGCGTCGGCGGAGGTCTCGCAGCCGGTGGCGGCGAGCCCGCCGAGGGCCAGCGCCGAGCCGAAGAGCAGGGTGGTGACGCGTCGTCGGGAGGGGTACACGCGGCAGCTCCTGAGGGGGAGGGGGAGGGGAGGGACGCCCGGGGTGCGGACCGGTGCCGGTCCGCACCCCGGGCGGTGGGGGTCAGCGGGGCAGGCCCGCCAGTGACCGGTGCGCCTCGGTCATGATCCGGTCGACCAGTTCGGCGCACGACGGAAGGTCCTCGATCACCCCGGCCACCTGGCCGGAGGCCATCACGCCGAGGTCGGTGCGGCCGTCCACCATCGACGCCTTGAGCAGCATCGGGGTGTTGGCCGCCAACAGGATCTGACTCCAGGTCAGGTCCTTGCCGTGTTTCATCGCCAGCCCGTCGCGGACCATCTGGGCCCAACTCAGGCCGGACAGCTTGCGGAACGACGCGGCGTGCCGCACCGCGCGCAGCAGCGCCCTCGTGCGCCCGGACCGCTCCAGCGCCTCGACCAGTTCGCTGCGCAGCATCCGGTGCGGGAGCCCGTCGACCTTCGTGGTGACGGTGACGTCCTTGACGGCGGCCTCCAGGTAGCGCGCCTGGACGGCCGGCGGCACGGTGCTGTCCGAGGTCAGCAGGAAGCGGGTGCCCATGGCGATCCCGGCCGCCCCGTAGGCGAGCGCGGCGACCAGGCCCCGGCCGTCGAAGAAGCCACCGGCGGCGATCACCGGGATGTCCACCGCGTCCACGACCTGGGGGAGCAGCACGGTGGTGGCGACGTTCCCGGTGTGGCCGCCGCCCTCGCCGCCCTGGACGACGACCGCGTCGGCGCCCCAGGCCGCGACCTTCTCGGCGTGCCGCCGGGCGCCGATGGACGGGATGACGACGACCCCGGCGTCCTTGAGCCGGGCGATCAGCTCGCGCGAGGGCGCCAGCGCGAACGAGGCGACCCGGACGCCCTCGTCGACGATGATCCGCACGCGCTCGGCGGCGTCACCGGCGTCCGCCCGCAGATTGACCCCGAACGGCTGGTCGGTGCGGGACCGGACCTCGCGGACCGCGGACCGCAGTTGGTCCGGGCTCATGGTGGCGGAGGCCAGGATGCCCAGTGCGCCGGCGTTGGCGGCGGCGGACACCAGGCGGGGGCCGGCCACCCAGCCCATCCCGGTCTGCACGATCGGGTGCCGCACGCCGACCAGTTTGGTCAGTCGCGTGGCGAGGGCCGGGGCGTCCCCGGTGGGGGAGCCGGCGGCCGGGGCACGGTCGGTGCTCACGCCGGCACCTCGCGGTCGCGCAGCCCCTTCGGGTCGATCACCTCGCGGATCAGCCGCAGTTCCTCGGCGGTCGGCTCGCGGGTGTACGGGACCTCGTCGGCCCGCCCCAGCGGGAAGCCGGTGGCCTCCTGCACCTCCTCGACGGTGACACCCGGGTGCAGCGAGACCAGCCGCATCGAGTGGTCCGCGGTGGCGAAGTCGAAGACGCCCAGGTTGCTGACCACCCGCGGGATGCGGTGGTAGCGGGTGGCGGACGGCCCGGCCGCGGCCGCCCTGTCGTAGCCGACCCCGCAGACCATGTCGACCTTCTCGACGAAGACCCGCCGGGAGTGCTTGGGAACCCAGTAACTCGTCGGGTTGTTCAGGGTGTTGACGGGCGCGCCGCGGACACCGAGGAGCTGCCGGTCGGGCCGCTCCCAGTCACCGATGCAGGAGATGTTCTGGTTGCCGAACCGGTCGAGTTGACTGGCGCCCATCATCACGTGCCGCTTGCCGCCGGTGACCATGGCCAGGTGCTGGCGGTAGGGCAACCAACCCTCGGCCCGCCCGTCCAGGCCGACCAGCAGCGCCTCACCGTCGGTCAGCAGCAGGTCGGGGGAGAAGGTGCGCTTGGCGAGCCGGGCGCCGATCGAGGGGACGGCGCCCATCGGGCTGGCGAGCACCTCGCCGTCGTCGCGCCAGGCGTCGGCGCAGGCGAGCACGGAGTATTCGGCGCGGCTGGTCATCGGGTCTCCTCGTGCCAGGTCTGGACGGCCGCCTGGTAGTCCTTCTCGTCCCCGTGCAGGAACCGGGCGGCGAACTCCGGCCAGGGGGTGGTCGCGTAGAGCTTCTGGAACGCCTCGTCGCGGTCGTAGTCCGGGACGCAGGAGGTGAAGTGCGCGCCGTGCGGGGTCGCCACGACGCCGGTGACCGCGTGCCGCTTGACCAGCAGGGTCTGCGGCGCGGCCGCCCCGAAGTCGTCCACCAGCTCCTCGCACGAGACGTAGGCGCTGTCCGCCGCCTCGCAGAACAGGTCGTCGAAGTACGGGTCGGGGCCCAGGTACTGGCCGTTGCCGAGCCGGTCGGCCCGGTTGAGGTGCACCAGCGCGGCGTCCAGCCTCAGTGCCGGCATCGCCACGAAGGTCTCGCCGTCCTCATACGGCGAGGTGACCGTCTTCAGGTCGGGGTTGACCCGCATCACGTCCGAGCCCAGACCGGCCCGGATGGGGAGGAAGGGCAGCCGGTTGGCGGCCGCCCGCAGCCCCCACATGAACATCGCTTCGTCGATCTCGCTCAGCTCGAAGCCGCCGGCCTGCCGGGCCGCGCGGAAGTGCGGCTCCAACGGGATCGAGTCCAGCGTGGCGAACGCGGTGACCAGCTTGCGGATCTTCCCGGCCGCGGCCAGCAGTCCCACGTCCGGTCCGCCGTAGGAGACCACGGTCAGATCGGTGACGTCGGACCGCAGCAGCGCCCGGACCAGCGCCATCGGCTTGCGGCGGGAGCCCCAGCCGCCGATGCCCAGGGTCATCCCGCTGTGCAGTCGCGCCACGACGTCCTCGGGGGTCATGGTCTTGTCGGTCACGATCGGTCCTCCTCGTCCTTGTGGGGCCCGTCGGCGCCGAAGGTGTCGCGGACCCGGTCCGCGACCCCGCTGAGGTTGGCCTCGAAGGTGAAGCCCTGCTCGAAGCGGTAGCTACGGCGTACGTCGACCGGGTCGATGCCGTTGATGGCGGCTTTGGCGAGCCGGATCAGGAAGCCGTCCTTGCGGGCGATCTCCCGGGCCAACTCCATTGCCGCGTCGGTCAGTTCGTCGCGCGGCACGACTTTCCAGACGGAGCCGTGCGCGTGCAGTTCGTGGGCGGTGGCGGTCCGCGAGGTGTAGTACAGCGCCCGCATCAGGTGCTGGGGGACCAGACGGGCCAGGTGGGTGGCGGCGCCCAGCGCGCCGCGGTCCAGCTCGGGCAGGCCGAAGGTGGCGTCGTGGCTCGCCACGATCGCGTCGGCGTTGCCCACCAGACCGATGCCGCCGCCCAGGCAGAAGCCGTGCACGGCGGCGACCACCGGCACTTCGCACTCGTAGACCGCGGCGAACGCCTCGGCGCAGCCGCGGTTGGCGCCGATCAGCGCCCCGTGGCCGCCGGACGCGGTGTCGCGCTGCATCTCCTTGATGTCGACGCCGGCGTTGAACCCGCGACCCGCGGCGGTGAGCACCACGCACCGGACGTCCGGATCGCGGCCGGCGGCCCGTACGGCGTCGGCGAGGTCGTACCAGCCCTGTACGGGCAGTGCGTTGACCGGGGGGAAGTCCACGGTGACGACCGCGACGCCCTGGTCGGGTGCGGAGGTGGAGACACCCATGAGCAGATCAGCTACCTTTCCACCAAGCGTTTGTTAGGTAGCGAAGTTAGCAGCGGATCGCCCGCCGCGGGAGGTACCAGTTGTCCCTGAACCTCGATCTGACCGGACGGGTCGCCGTCGTCACCGGCGGTACCCGGGGCGTCGGCGCCGGCATCGCCCGGTCCTTCCTCCGGGCCGGCGCCACGGTCGTGGTGTGCGCCCGGCGACCCCCGGACACCCCCGTCACCGCCGACGGCCGCACCGCCCGCTTCCACGCCGTGGACCTGCGGGAACCCGCCGCCGTCCAGGACTTCTTCCAGGGCGTCGCGGCCGACCACGGGCGGCTGGACTGCCTGGTCAACAACGCCGGTGGCAGCCCCTACCGGCTGCTCGACGGCACCACCGCCGAACGCCACGCCCGCGTCGTGGAACTCAACCTCATCGCCCCGCTCACCGCCGCGCTCGCCGCCTACGAAGTGATGCGCGACCAGCCCGACGGCGGCTCGGTGATCATGATCGGCAGCGTCAGCGGCACCCGCCCCTCACCCGGCACCGCCGCCTACGGCGCCGCCAAAGCGGGACTGGACAACCTCGCCCGCTCGATGGCCGTCGAATGGGCGCCGCACGTCCGCGTCAACACCCTCGTCCTCGGCATGGTGCGCACCGAACTCTCCGCCCTGCACTACGGGGACGAGGCCGGCATCGCCGCCGTCGGCGCCACCGTGCCGCTCGGCCGGCTCGCCCAACCCACCGAGATCGGCGACGCCTGCGTCTTCCTCGCCTCCGACCACGCCGGCTACGTCAGCGGCGCCAGCCTGCTCGTCCACGGCGGCGGGGAACGCCCCGCCTTCCTCGACGCCGCCACCGTCAACCAGTCCAAGGAGTCATGAGATGACCGGAATCTGCACCGGACGCGTCGCCGCCGTCACCGGGGCCGGGCGGGGCCTCGGCCGCGCCCACGCCCTCGCCCTCGCCGCGGAAGGAGCCGCCGTCGTCGTCAACGACCTCGGAGTGACGGCCGACGGCGCCGGCGCCTCCGGCGGCCCCGCCCAACAGGTCGTCGAGGAGATCCGCGCCCACGGCGGCCAGGCCGTCGCGCACACCGGCGACATCACCACCGACGACGGCGCCCGCTCCCTCGTCACCACCGCCCTCGACACCTTCGGCCGCCTGGACGCCCTGGTGAACAACGCCGGCTTCCTGCGCGACCGCATGCTCGTCAACCTCGCCGAGGACGACTGGGACGCCGTCATGCGGGTCCACCTCAAAGGCCACTTCCTGCCCCTCAAGCACGCCGCCGCGCACTGGCGGACCGAGACCAAAGCCGGCCGGACGCCCGACGCCCGGGTCATCAACACCAGCTCCGGCGCCGGCCTACTGGGCAGCGTCGGCCAGGGCAACTACTCCGCCGCCAAGGCCGGCATTCTCGGCCTGACCCTCGTCGCCGCCGCCGAACTCGGCCGCTACGGCATCCAAGTCAACGCCCTCGCCCCCGCCGCCCGCACCCGCATGACCGAACAGACCTTCGCCGACACCATGGCCGCCCCCACCGACGGCGACTTCGACGCCATGGCCCCCGAAAACGTCTCCCCCCTGGTCGTCTGGCTCGCCTCCGCCGACAGCGCCGGCATCACCGGCCGCGTCTTCGAAGCCGAGGGCGGCCGCATCACCGTCATGGAAGGCTGGCGCCCCGGCCCCACCGCCGACAAGGGAGCCCGCTGGACCCCGTCCGAGGCCGGCGAAACCACCCGCAAACTCCTCACGAAGTCGGAGCCGGCGCGGCCGGTGTACGGAACGTGAGTGCTGGCGCTTGGCCGGTTCCCACGTTGTCGGCGTTCCCGCCGTGAGGGTTGGCGTTTGCGCCTGGCGGCGCGGGCCTCTTTCCACGTTGTGGGGTTTGCCGCCGTGTGGCGTCTCGTCGTTGCGCCTGCGGCGCGGGCGTTGTCCGCTGCGCGGGGCTGTTGGGTGCGGTGACGGGCCTGCGGGGGTGGTGTGCAGGACTGCTGCGCTTTACGTCCTGCACACCACCCCCTCCGGCCCGTCCCCTCCCGTTGGGGGTGGGTTGAAAGACGGGTGGGTGGGGCCTGGGGTGGGTGGGTTGGTGTGGGTGTGTCGAGGAGGAGTTTGGGGGCCTGCATCCGCCTGCCAAAGCGCCATAGGTCCTGGATCCCTGTCGGAAGGCGGATAGGGGCCCTGTGTACCGGTACCAAGGCGCACAGGTGGGCTGGCCTACGCTCCCGCATCACGCCACACACAACCCGCGCCAACCCACCCACGCGAACCCCCACCGTCTCCTCCTCCCACCTCATACGGGAGGGGTCGGGGGGGGGGGGGGGGGGGGGGGGGGGGGGGGGGGGGGGGGGGGGGGGCGCGCGGCCCGCCCCCCCCCCC
>NZ_JAJPWK010000027.1:0-101499 GCF_046549115.1 Streptomyces sp. x-19
CGGCGGCGCGCCGCTGCGCGCGGGGGGCTTCCCGCTCTGCGGGGCCCTCCGGCGGCCCCCCGCCCGCTCCCCCGGGGCGGCCCCCCCGGTGCGCGGGGGGCCACGGCCGTGGTGTCGTTGTGGGCTCCGACGCCGGTCGGTGCGGTCACGGCGGGGGCGCTCCTCGTTGTGTACGCCCGTACGCAACGCTGTGTACGCTCGTCCGCATGGCCTACCTGACGCTCGCCGGCGCGATCCTCTCCGAGATCCTCGCCACCACCTTGATGAAGTACAGCCACGGCTTCAGCAAGCTGTGGCCCTCGCTCGGCACCGCCCTCGGGTACGTGCTGGCCTTCACGCTGCTCGCCCAGACCCTGAAGACGATGAGCGTCGGGACCGCGTACGCGATCTGGGCCGGGGCCGGCACCGCGCTGATCGCCGCCATCGGCATGGTGTTCCTGGGCGAGAGCACCAGCGCGCTCAAGATCCTCGGGGTACTGCTGGTGATAGCCGGGGTCGTGGTGCTCAACCTCGACGGGGCGCACTGATGGCCCGCCGCTACGACCCGGACCGGCGACAGCGGATCATCGACGCGGCGATCGCGGTGGTCCGGGAGCGGGGCATCGCCGGGCTCAGCCACCGCGCGGTGGCCACCGCGGCGGACGTCCCGCTGGGTTCCACGACGTACCACTTCGCGACCCTCGACGACCTGCTGGTCGCCGCGCTGCGGCAGGCCAACGGCTGGTGGCTGGCGGACTTCGCGCGCTGGGTGGACGGGATCGACCCGTCCGTGCCGCTCGCCGACGAGGCGGCCCGCCTGGTCGCCGAGACCCTCGCCGGGGACCGGGCGCGGGTGGAGCTGGAGTACGAGCTGTACCTGGCGGCGCTGCGCCACGAGGCGGTCCGGCCGATCGCGGCCGAGTGCCTGGACGAGATGGTGACGCTGCTCGCCCGGCGGACCGGTGACCGGGCCGCCGCCCGGGCGGTGGTGGCCTTCACCGACGGGCTGATGCTCCAGCACCTGCTCACCGGGCAGCCCTTCCAGCCGGACGTGGTGCGCGAGGGGTTGGCGGGGGTGCTGGGGCCGTCCGGTGACCGGTCGGCGGGGTAGGCGCGGTCGCGCGCCCACCGCCGTGCGAGCTGGGCCCCGGGGGCGAGCGCACGGCCGGGGACCGATCGCTGAGACCGGTTCGCCACCACGGGCCGGCTCCGGTTAGGTTTCCAGCATGACCGATGCTGCAACTCCCCGTACCACCGGCGCCGTCGCCGCCGGGCTCGCCACCGTCGCCGCCGACGGCACCGTTCTCGACACCTGGTTCCCCGCGCCCGAGCTGGTCGACGCGCCCGGCCCGGCCGGCACCGAGCAGCTGGCGGACGACCGCGCCACCGAGCTGCTGGGCGCCGCCGCCCTGAAGGCCATCGGCCCGGACCCGGTCCGCGGCGTGGAGGTCGTGGCCGTCCGCACGGTCATCGCCTCCCTGGCGGACAAGCCGCTGGACGCGCACGACGCCTACCTGCGCCTGCACCTGCTCAGCCACCGCCTGGTCAAGCCGCACGGCCAGAGCCTGGAGGGCGTCTTCGGCCTGCTGGCCAACGTCGCCTGGACCTCGCTCGGCCCGGTGCCCGTCGACCAGCTGGAGACGGCCCGGTTGAACGCCCGCGCCGAGGGCCTGCACCTCCAGGTCACCAGCGTCGACAAGTTCCCGCGGATGACCGACTACGTGGCGCCCGCCGGCGTCCGGATCGCCGACGCCGACCGGGTGCGGCTGGGCGCCCACCTCGCGGCCGGCACCACCGTCATGCACGAGGGCTTCGTCAACTTCAACGCCGGCACGCTGGGCACCTCGATGATCGAGGGCCGGATCAGCGCCGGCGTGGTGATCGGCGACGGCAGCGACATCGGCGGCGGCGCCTCCACGATGGGCACCCTCTCCGGCGGCGGCAAGCAGATCATCGCGATCGGCGAGCGCTGCCTGCTCGGTGCCGAGTCCGGCATCGGCATCGCGCTGGGCGACGAGTGCGTGGTCGAGGCCGGTCTGTACGTGACCGCGGGCACCCGCGTCACGCTGCCCGACGGCCAGATCGTCAAGGCGCTGGAGCTCTCCGGCGCCGACAACATCCTCTTCCGCCGCAACTCCACCACCGGCGCCGTGGAGGCCCGTCCGAACAAGGCGGTCTGGGGCGGTCTGAACGAGATCCTGCACAGCCACAACTGACCGGGCACCGTCCCACGGTCATCGCCCCGGGCCCGGCGGCCACCCCGCCGGGCCCGGGGCGTGTTTTCGTCCGATCCCGTCGGGGCCCGCGGCCGGTCGGTTGTTGTCCCGGACCGGTCAACTGGCGCACCGCGCCGATAGGGTGACCCCATGCGTGATCTTGTAGCGGGGATGCGGTACCTGGGCCGGGGCGTGCGCTGGGTCGCGGGGCACGGCCGGTGGTGGGGGTTCGGATTGCTGCCCGCGCTGGTCGCGCTGGTGCTGTACGCGGGGCTGCTCACCGTGCTGGGGCTGTACTCCGGCGACCTCGCCGCCTGGGCGACGCCGTTCGCCGACGGCTGGGGCGCGCCGTGGCAGGGGCTGCTGCGCGGGCTGTTCGTGGCGCTGCTGTTCGCCGGCGGACTGACGCTGTCGGTGCTGACCTTCACCGCCGTCACGCTGCTGATCGGCGAACCCTTCTACGAGTCGCTCTCGGAGCGGGTCGAGGAGAGCGAGGGCGGCTGCCCGCCCGGGCCGGACCGCCCGTTGTGGCGGGAGATCGCCGTCGCGCTGCGGGACATGGTGCACGTGCTGCTGCGGGCCGCCGGTTTCGGGGTGCTGCTCTTCCTGCTGGGCTTCCTGCCGTTCGTCGGCCAGACCGTCGTCCCGGTCGTCGGCTTCGGGGTCTCCGGCTTCTTCCTCGCGGTGGAG
This sequence comes from Streptomyces sp. x-19, assembly GCF_046549115.1. Lineage (NCBI taxonomy): Bacteria > Bacillati > Actinomycetota > Actinomycetes > Kitasatosporales > Streptomycetaceae > Streptomyces > Streptomyces sp. x-19. The sequence goes on from NZ_JAJPWK010000027.1 coordinate 2,886, forward strand.
CTGACCACGGTGGCCATGCAGCGCCGGGACGTGCCGGTGCGCGAACGGCTGCGGCTGCTGCGCGGCCGGCGCTGGTTGGCGGTCGGCTTCGGGACCCCGCTGGTGCTGCTGTTCCTGATCCCGTTCGCGGCGGTGGTGTTGATGCCGGGCGCGGTGGCCGGGGCGACCCTGTTGGTGCGGGAGTTGCTGCCCGTGGAGTCGGAGGCCGGGCCGGCGACGGTCGACGGGGACGAGTCCGACGGCCGGGCGGCGGTGCCCGCCGCCTGGTGACCGCGCGCCCTGCCGGCGCCCGCACGACGGGAAGCGGCCGCCGCACCCGTGAGGTGCGACGGCCGCTTCGGCGTACTGCCCTCTTCGCGTCAGTCAGCCTTGCGCGACCGCGGCTTCAGGTCCTGGGTGCGCTCTGCGGCGGACTCCTCCGCCTGCGGCCGGTGCTGCTCGGAGCGCCGCTCCGCGGCCCGGTCCTGCTTGCCCGACTTACGGTTCTGCGACTTCGGCATCATGACTCCTTTTGTCTCGCCGAAACGATGCTTACCCGCCCAGTACCGCACCCCCGGGCGCAGTTGGCCCCCGGAGGTGGGCTGGTGGAGTGAGGTGAAGGTCACCCCGGGTGAGGCGAGGGGGAGGAGTCGGGTGGTCAGGGCGTCAGGCGCAGCACCTGGGGGTCGTGGTCGCTGGTCTGGTCCGCGTACTCGGCGTTGATGTGCACCACGTCGTAGTCGGTGCGGGTCAGTGCCTTGCTGGTGAGCAGGTGGTCCAGCACCTGGGAGTTGCCCTGGTAGACGTAGCTGTAGCGCTCGGCGGCCGGCAGCTTGGTGACCTGGTCGGTGAGCACGCCGCCGCTGGTGAGCGTCTTCAACGCGGGGGAGAACTGGTAGTCGTTGAGGTCCCCGGCCACCACCACGTCGGCCTTGGGGTCCTTGGCCAGCAGGTCCTTGACGAAGGTGTTGACCAGCTTCGCCTGGGCGGTGCGCTGGGTCTCCGAGGTCCGGGCCGGCGGCTGGAAACGGCTGTCCAGGCCCTGGTCGCCGCCCTTGGAGTTGAAGTGGTTGGCGATCACGAAGACCCGGCGATCCGGCGCGCTGCGCAGCGCGAACTCGCCGACCAGCGGCTTGCGGCTGGCCTTCCACGCCGCGTCGGTCGGCGCGATCCGCCCCGGCGACGCGGACAGTCCGGCCCGGCCGTGGTCGTCGACCACCTTCACCGGCGTGGTCGCGTCGCCGCCCGGGACGTCCGTGAACGCCACCCGTTGCGGGTTGAACAGGAACGCCACGCGGATGTTGCCGCCGGGCTGGCCGCCGTCCTGGTCGTTCTGCGGGTCGATCGCCCGCCACTCGTAGGCCGGGCCGCCGGCCGCCTTGATGGCGTCGGTGAGCTTCTTCAGGGTGGCCCCCGCGGTCACCGTGCCGTCGTCGGTGGCGCCGCTGTCGTCCTGGACCTCCTCCAGGGCCACCACGTCGGGGGCGGCGAGGTTGTGCACCAGCCCCTTCGCCAGCCGGTCGAACTTGGTCTGCGGGTTGTCCGGGGCGAGGTTCTCGACGTTGTACGTCGCCACTGCCAACTCGCCGGCCTTCTGCTTGCGGGTGACCTCGGGCGCCGGGGTGTGCGCGGCGAGCGTGCCCAACTCGGTGGCCTGGACGGTGTAGCCGCCGAAGTTGTCGTAGTCCAGCGGGCCGGCGGTGGTGCCGTTCAGCTGGTCGCCGACGTTGGCGACCGGGAACGGCCGCTGGGAGAACGGAATGAGCGACTGCACCTTGATCCGGCCGCCGTTGGGGTCGGCGTACGACCCGTAGAGCGTGCCGCCGCGGGCGGTGCGGTGGTGCTGGGGGGTGGCGGTCACCCACAGCTCGTTGTGGGTGTTGGTGGGGCCGACCACCGGGGCGTCGGCGACCGCGACCCGCATGCCCTCCAGCGACTCCAGGCGGTCGAGCGCGTACTTCGTGGGCTGGAGGGTGCGCGCCTCGATGCTCTGGCCGCCGGCGTCCGGCGCGTACGCCGCGGGGATCGCGGACGCGTTGAGCTTGACCGGGGCCGGCAGCGGCTGGTTGCTCGCGGTGACCTTCCAGGTGGCGCCGGTGACCTCGGTGACGGACTGACCGCCGGCGTCCTTGCCGCCCGGGTAGTACTCGGTGACCGTGCCGCTGAAGGTCAGCGCGTCGCCGACCGCCACCGCGGGCGTCTCCTTTCCGGTGAAGACGAAGATCGCCTCGCTGGTGGCGGGGTCGTCGTCGGGGTGCGGGTCCTGCACCCAGAAACCGCGGGACGAGCCGAACGCCCGGATCGCGGTCACGGTGCCGGGAACGTCGCTGACCTGCTTGCCGGCCAGCGGGGATATCCGGGTCCTGCCTTGTATGTCGTGGATCCGGGTGCCGGCCGCCGAGGCGGACTGCACGCTGAGCAGGCCGCCGGTGAGGGCGGCGCAGGCGGCCACCGCACTGAGGACGACCGGTCTGCGGAGCGTACGACGGGATGGCATCAATGCCTCCGGGGAGAGGGGGGTAGGAGGGAGTGGCGGAGCGGGACCGGCGCTCGCTACGCGCGTCAATCTCCTTGGGGCGCAAGGGAGTTGTCAAGGTTCTCCCGGTGGACGGGAGCGTACGGGGAGGTGAACCGTCCGAGATGGGGAGAATTCCGTCTACGCTTGGGCGGCGCACCAGCCGCCGTCCGTCGAGGAGCTGAACCAGATGTCCGCAGACCGCCCCACCATGCCGCCGGTGCGGCTGCATTCCGAAGCGGAGCTGGCCCGTGCCGCGCTGAGCGCTCCGCTGCTGGCCAGGGCCGCCAAGCTGGCCCACTGGGCCGACTCCGGCGTCCCGGTCGGTGTCGGCGGCGAGCTGGTCGAGAAGGCGCTGGCCGCGGCCACCGAGCACCTGGGCCTGGCCGCCGACGAGGACGGCCCCGCCTACACCGCCGAGGCGTGGCAGCTGGCGGTGGACACCGGACTGGTGGAGATCACCGAGGACGAGGACGAGGACGAGGACGGTGACGCCGCCGACGCGGCGCACCTGCCCGACGACGCCGCGGTCGGCACCGCCACCCCCGGTGAGGAGCTGGGCCTGCTCACGGCCGGCGACCCGCAGGACGTCCTGGACATCTGGCTCGGCGGCATGGAGACCGTGCTCGCGGACGCGGTCGCGCCCGACCTCTCCGACATCGCCGACCAGCTCGCCGAGGGCGGCGAGCTGGACCTGGACGCGATCGACTGGAACCCCGAGGAGGAGGCCGAGCTGCTGGACGGCATCCTCGGCAACCTCTACCTCCTCAGCGCCCTGGGCGAGGACCCCGGCCAGGACGTCCCGCTGCCCGCACTGGCCGCCTCCATGATCGTTCCGGACGACATGGACGAGCCCACCGACGAGATCCTCGAAGAGGTCTCCGACGCGATGATGCGGCTCGACGACCAGTTCCGGGTGCTGGAGCCGATCGGCCTGGTCGCCTACCGGCCCGTCGACGAGGCGCTGATCGAGGAGCTGGACGAGGACGGCGAGACGGTGACCGCGGCCGAGCCGCTGGCGGACGAGGACGTCGCCCGCTACGGCCTGGTCCGGCTCACCCCGCTCGGCGTCTGGGCGGTCCGCGCCCGGATGCTCGACGCCGGCGTGGACGCCCCGGCCGTCGGCGACCTGGCCGACAAGAGCGCCGACGCCCTGCTGGCGGCGCTGCCCGACTACCCCGAGGTGCTGGCCCAGGCGGAGTCCGAGCAGTGGCTGACCGCCCGCGCCCCGCTGGACGCCGCCCGGGACCTGCTCGCGGCGGCCCGCGGCGACGACGCGCGGGGCCCGCTGCGCCGGCTCGCCGCCCAGCAGACCCTCTCGCTGGTCGCCCCCGAGGCCGAACCGGCGCTGCGCGAGGTCCTCGACGACCGGCACCTGGGCGGGCTGGCCCGGGTCTGGCTCGCCGAGCGCGGACTGCCCGACATCCCCGAGCCGTCCCAGGAGCTGGTCTTCTGGCTGACGGTGGACACCATCGCGGCCCAGCTCGGCGACGCCGACGACGAGGCGAACGCCGAACTCCGGGAGCTGGTCCAGGGGTTGAGCGACCAGCACAGTGGGTTCTTCGACGCGGTCTGGCGGGTGGACCACCCGGCTACCGCGGACGTGCTGGAGGCCATGGGCCGGCTCCACCCGGACAAGAAGGCCGCCAAGGAGGCGCGCAAGGCCGCCTTCAAGGCGCGCTCGCAGCAGGCCGGCTGAGCCGCGGCGGCCCGGCCGGCGCTCAGCCGGCCGGGGCCGCGGCCGTGATCAGGTAGTAGTCCAGCAGACCGGTCTGGTAGGCCGTCAGATACTGGCGGGGCCACTTGTCGCGCAGCTCCGGGCGTTCCGCCATGTAGCGGTCGTACGGTTCCCAGACGCCGTCGCCGATCGGCGTCACCGCGACGTCGACCAGCCCCGCCCCGTCGAGCGCCGCGGCCACGTCGTCCACCAGGTGCGTCACGTCCAGCCCGTTGGCGTACGGGGGCAGCAGTTCGGGCAGCACCCGGACCGCCTCCGGGACCCGGGCGAAGAAGGTGGCCAGCGCGAACTGGCCGCCCGGGCGCAGCACCCGCACCGCCTCCCGGGCGAAGCCGGCCAGGTCGCGGAAGTGCTGGGCGGCCTCCACGGAGTAGACGACGTCGGTGCAGGCGTCCGGCAGCGGCATCCGCTGGGCCGGGCCCAGCACGAACTCCAGCCGGCGGGGACCGGCGTCCGCCGCGAGCAGTCCGGCGTTGGCCTCCAGGGCGCGGGCGATCTGGTCCGGATGGGCGTCCAGGCCGATCACCGTGCCGAAGTCGAACTCCCGCAGGGCCAGCGCGCAGCCCAGGCCGCGCCCGCAGCCGACCTCCAGGGCGGTGCGGTCGCGCGGCCGGTCCACGGTGTCCAGCACCAACCGGTAGAGGTCCTGCTCGCTGCGGAGCCGGTCCTCCTCGGTCAGCGGCCGGCCCGCGAGCTCGGGCAGCCAGGCCCAGTAGCCGAAGTTGATGAACCCGCCGGTGAAGGCGGTGACGGCGCTGAGGTCCTCCGCGCCGTAGGTGGCGGCGACCCGCTCGGGAAGGTCCGGGCGGGCTGCGCCGTCCGGGTGGTCGGGGGGCCCGGACCGGCCGGATCCGCCGGTCGGGGGCGGCTGCTCGGTCATCGGACGCTCCTCGTGGTGAGCCGTGGGGGGAGGGGGCCGAGGGCGCGCGGGGACGGAATCCTGGGCGCGTGGCGGTGTTGAAGGGGAGGTGAGCTCGACGATGCGGACGACACAATTCTCAATCCTGGACCGCTCCCGCACCAGGGAAGGGCATCCGACCGACACGGCGTTGCGGGACACCGTGGAGCTGGCCCGGCACGCCGAGCGGCTCGGGTACCACCGGTTCTGGGTGGCCGAGCACCACGGCGTGCCCGGTGTCGCCGGCTCGGCGCCCACCGTGCTGGCCGCCGCGGTGGCCTCGGCCACCACCGCCATCCGGGTGGGCACCGGCGGGGTGATGCTGCCCAACCACCGGCCGCTGGTGGTCGCCGAGCAGTTCGGGGTCCTGGCGTCCCTCTTCCCGGGCCGGATCGACATGGGGCTGGGCCGCTCGGTCGGCTTCACCGGCGGGATCCGCCGGGCGCTGGGCACCGAGAAGGACGCCGCCGAGGGCTTCGAGGCGCAGCTGGCCGAACTGCTGGGCTACTTCACCGGCGCGCAGACCGCCCATCCCCAGGTGCACGCCCGGCCCGCCGAGGGGCTCACGGTGCCGGCGTTCGTGCTGGCCACCGGCGCGGGGGCGCAGGTGGCGGCGCGGGCCGGCCTGGCCCTGGTGATCGGCGACTTCCGGGCGCCGGAGAGGGTGCTGGCGGCGGTCGAGGAGTACCGAGCGGCGTTCCGCCCGTCCGCACTCTGGCCGCGGCCCTACGTGGTGATCTCTGGGACGGTGGCGGTGGCCGGGACGACGGCCGGGGCCCGGCGGCTGCTCGTGCCGGAGGCCCGGGCGATGGCGTTCGCGCGCACGCACGGGGTGTTCCCGCCGCTGCGGCCGGCGGCGGACGTGGAGCGGGAGGTGGCCGGGGACGGGATGTCCGCACGCGAGCGGGACGGCTACGCGGCCGCGCTGCGCGGGCACGTCCACGGCACGCCGGAGCAGGTCGCGGCGGAGCTCGGGGCGCTGGTCGAGCGGACCGCGGCGGACGAGGTGCTGGTGACGACCAGCACCTACGACCGGGCGGCGCTGCTGGAGTCCTTCGAGCGGCTGGCGGGGCTGGCGGGGCTGGCCGGTCGGGGGTGACCGGCCGTCCGGCCGGTGCGGGCCGGCGCCCGCACCGCCGGGGGAGCGCCCTACAGCGCGGCGGCCGCGGGCTTGACCATGCCGCGCACGGTGCGGGCGTCGACGAAGGAGCCGAGCGCGGTCATCTCCCACTCGCCGGAGTACTGGCGGATGAGCTTGGCCATCATCACGCCGGTCCGCGGTTCGGCGCCGGTCAGGTCGAAGCGGACCAACTCCTCGCCGGTCTGCGCGTCGGTCAGTCGGCAGTACGCCTTGGCGACGTCGGAGAACTTCTGGCCGGAGAAGGAGTTGACGGTGAAGACCAGGCCGGTGACCTCCGGGGGGATCCCGCCGAGGTGAACGGTGATCACCTCGTCGTCGCCGGCGCCGTCGCCGGTGAGGTTGTCGCCGGAGTGCTGGATCGCCGCGTCGAGGATCCGCAGCTTGCCGAAGTAGCAGCTGTCGACCTTGCCGCGGTCGGGACCGTAGGCGATCACCGAGGCGTCCAGGTCGATGCTGCGGCCGCGCCGGGCGGGCTCCCAGCCCAGGCCCATCCGGACCGTGGAGAGCAGCGGGCGGCCGTCCTTGACCAGGGAGACGGTCTGGTTCTTCTGGAGGCTGACCCGGCCCTTGTCGAGGTTGACCTTGCCGGTGGCGGGCGGGCCCGCGGGGGCCGGGGCCTGCGGCGGCGGGGCGAGCGGCGCCGGGGCACCGGCCGGGGGCGCCCATTGGTCCTGCGGGACGGGCGCCGGCGGTGCTTGCGGGGCCGGCGGGGCCGGGGGCGCCGGCGGGGCGGCCTGGGCGGCCTGGGCCTGGGGGGCGGGCGGGGCGGCCGGGGTCGCCGGTTCCTCCACGCTCACCCCGAAGTCGGTGGCGATGCCGGCGAGTCCGTCCGCGTACCCCTGGCCGACCGCACGGACCTTCCAGCCGCCGCCGCGCCGGTAGACCTCCACGACCACCAGTGCGGACTCGGCGCCCAGCTGCGGCGGGGTGAAGGTGGCCAGCACGGCGCCGCCGTCCGCGTCGCGGACCGTGCCGGTCGGCTCGGTGCCGGCGAAGGTCGCGCCGGGCGCGTCCAGGCTCGCGGTGATCACTACCTTGTCGATGTCCGCGGGCACCGCGGCGGTGTCCACCGTGATGGTGTCGCCGGCCGGCGTGGTGCCGTGGCTCACGCCCGGTCCCGCGGGCTGGTTGTAGAAGACGAAGTCGTCGTCGGAGCGCACCTTGCCGCCGGCGGTGAGCAGCAGGCCCGACACGTCCAGCCGCACGGGGGCGGTGACGGTCACCGCCACCCGCGCGGCGGTGAGCGGGAGGTTCGAGCCAGGAGTCATAGCGGTCATGCCAGCCCTAACGGTCCGGGAAGGTGCGCGGTTCCCTGCGGGTGCCGCCTCGACGGTCGGCCGGGGCGGGCGTCGGCGCCGGTCAGCGGCGGGCGCGGGAGTTGCCGAAGAGCAGCCGGTAGGCGATCAACAGGACCAGTGCACCGGCCACCGCGGAGACCCACATGGCCGGGTCGTAGAAGTCCTTGGGGATCGGGCGGTGCAGGAAGCGGGTCGAGAGCCAACCGCCGATGAAGGAGCCGGCGATGCCGATGAGGGTGGTGCCGACGAGGCCGCCCGGGTCCCGGCCCGGCAGCAGGACCTTGGCGATGACGCCCGCGATCAGGCCCAGGAGGAGCCAGCTGACGATGCCCATGGTGTGTTACCTCGTTCTCGCGTCGTGTGCTCGCGCCCGTCGGCACCTGGGTGCGGTGCCGGCGGACGTTGTGCCCTCAAGGACGCCGGGCGGTGGGAACGAGGTTCCGTACGAGGGGATATCGCCCGGGAATGGGGATGAATGGCTAGGACTGGCGCCGAAGGGGTGGGTTCGTGCAGAAGGTGCCGCCCAGGTGGGCGTGATCCGGGTCGTCGGGATCGAGTTCCCCTTGGGCGGCGAGGAGTCGTGCGGCGTAGGGCTCGGAGTCGTCCTGCGGGGCGTAGCCCAGGGCGCGGGCGCTGGACAGGTCCCACCACAGGCGGGTGTTGGCGGACGAGGCGTAGGCGACGGTGTGGCCGACGCCGTCGGCGGTGAGGGCGGCGTGCAGCAGTCGGGCGCAGTCGGCCGGGCTGAGCCACAGGGAGAGCATCCGCACCGTGGTCGGCTCCGGGAAGCAGGAGCCGATGCGCAGCGAGACGGTCTCGATCCCGTGCCGGTCCCAGTAGAGGGCGGCGAGGTCCTCGCCGAAGCCCTTGGAGAGGCCGTAGAAGGTGTCCGGGCGGTGCGGGGTGTCGACCGGGATGGCCGCGGAGCCGTCCGGCGGGCGCGGGGTGAAGCCGACGGCGTGGTTGGAGGAGGCGAAGACCACCCGCCGCACGCCCGCCTCGCGGGCCGCCTCGTAGAGCCGGTAGGTGCCCTCGATGTTGGCTCGCAGGATCTCCTCGAACGGTGCCTCCAGGGAGATGCCCGCCAGGTGGACGACGGCGTCGACCCCGTGGACCGCCGCACGCAGCGCCTCGGCGTCGGCCAACTCCGCGGTGATGGCGTCCGGTTCGCCGTCGATCGGGCGTCGGTCGAACAGCCGCAGCCGGTAGCCGTACGGCGGCAACAGGGCACGCATGAGGGTGCCGACGCCGCCGGCGGCGCCGGTGAGCAGGACGGTGCGGGGTGCGGTCACGGTGGTACTCCTCCGGCTGGGCGGCGGGTCGTCCGTACGGACCAGGATTCACGTGGGTGGACGGGGCGGACGGAGGGAAACGCTAGGGAGGGCGATCCTGACCGGTCAAGACCCTTGGCGGGACGGTCAAATCGGCTTGTACGGCGCGGCTTTGGGGCCCTTGACCGGCCCAGTTCGGCTGCAATACCGTGACGCCGTTCAGAAATATGGACGTCGATCATAAACATATACGAGAACGCGTCTGCGCACGTCAGGGAGAGCCCGTGACCGCACACCCTCGCCCGGCCGCCGCCGGGAGGTCCCCCCACCTCACCGACCGCCTCGACGGACTGCTGTTCTTCCCCGTGACCGCCTTCGCGCCCGACGGCGCACTGGACCTGGACGCCTTCCGCGCACACGTCCGCGGCGGCATCGACGCCGGCGCGGGTGCGGTGTTCGCCTGCTGCGGCACCGGCGAGTTCCACGCCCTGGCCCCCGAGGAGTACGCCGCCTGCGTCGCCGCGGCCGTCGCCGAGGCCGCCGGTCGGGTCCCGGTCCTGGCCGGCACCGGCTACGGCACCGCGCTCGCCACCCACTTCGCCCGCCTCGCGCAGACCGCCGGCGCCGACGGCCTGCTGGCCATGCCGCCGTACCTCGTCCGCGCCGACCAGCCCGGCCTGCTGCGCCACTACGCCGCCCTCGCCGCCGCCACCGCGCTGCCGGTCATCGTCTACCAGCGCGACAACGCCGTCTTCGCCCCCGACACCGTCGCCGCCCTCGCCCGCACCCCCGGCGTCATCGGCCTCAAGGACGGCCTGGGCGACCTGGACCTGCTCCAGCGCATCATCAGCGCGGTCCGCACCGACGCCGCCGGCCGGCCGTTCCGCTACTTCAACGGCCTGCCCACCGCCGAACTCACCGGCCCCGCCTACCGGGGCCTGGGCGTCCGCCTCTACTCCTCCGCCGTCTTCGCCTTCGCCCCCGAGATCGCGCTCGCCTTCCACCGGGCACTGGGCGAGGGCGACGACGCCACCACCACCCGACTGCTGGACGGCTTCTACCGGCCGCTGGTGGAACTGCGCAACGAGGGCCGCGGCTACGCCGTTTCGCTGGTCAAGGCGGGCGTGGGGCTGCGCGGCGGGCCGCCCGTCGGCGGGGTGCGCCCCCCGCTCAGCGACCCGCGGCCCGCCCACGTCGAGCGCCTGGCCCGCCTCCTGGACCACGGCCTCGAACTCGCCGCGGCCGCCCCCGGGAGCGGCGCCTGATGCGGGTCGGCGCCTTCGCCTACCCCTGGGACGTCGTCGGCGACCCGCAGGCCCCCGACCGGCTCGCCGCACTCGGCGTCCACCAGGTCACGCTGGCCGCCGCCTACCACTCCACCCGCGCCCTCACCCCGCGCCATCCCCGCCACCGCATCGTCACCGCCCGGCACTCCGCGGTCCTCTACCCGCCCGACCCGGGGCGCTGGGCGGGCCGCGCGCTGCGCCCGTACACCCAGGACTGGGTCGCCGACCCGGACCCCTTCGGCACCGCCGCGCGGGCGCTGACCGCGGCCGGCCTGGAGGTGCACGGCTGGGTGGTGCTGGCCCACAACTCCCGCCTCGGCGCCGACCACCCGTCCTCGGTCGTCCGCAACGCCTACGGCGACCGCTACCCGTGGGCGCCCTGCATCGCCCGCCCCGAGGTGCGCGACTACCTCGTCCGCCTCGCCGCGGAGGCCGCCGTCCGCCCCGGCGCCCGGGGCGTGGAGCTGGAGTCCTGCGGCTGGTACGGGCTGGCCCACCTGCACGGCCACGACAAACTCGCCGGGGTCGGGCTGGGCGGCGCCGCGGAGTACCTGATGTCGGTGTGCTGCTGCCCGGTGTGCCGCGCCGGGTACGCCGCCCTCGGCCTGCCCGGCGGCGAGGTGGCGGCCGCGGTGCGGCGGGCCCTGGAGCCGGTGTGGGCGGGGGCCGCGCGGCCGGACGGCGCCGGCCGGGCCGGGGAGTGGGCCGCCGTCGAGGACCTGCTCGGCACGGGGCCGGCCGGCGCGGTGCGCGCCTGGCGGGAGCGGGTGGCGGACGAGCTCCAGCGCGCGGTGGTGCACGCCGTGCGGGACGCCGCGGCGCACGCCTCGGTGGACGGCTTCCGGGTGCTGCTGCACGCGGACCCCGCGCCGCACCGGTGCGGGCCCAACGCCGGCGTCGACCCGGCGGGGGTCCTGGCGCACGCGGACGGGGTGGTGGTGCCCTGCACCGGGGGCGAGGGGGCCCGGGCCACGGCGCTGGGGCCGTTCGCCCGCCGCCCGGCGGGCACGACGCTGGCCGCCAACCTCACGATCATCGGCGGGATGGGCGGCAGCCCCGCCACGCTGGCCGCCGACGCCGCGCACGCCGCCGCCCTCGGCGCGGACGAACTGCGGCTCTACCACGCGGGATTGGCCGGCACGGCGGACCTGGAAGCGGTGCGGGGCGCGCTGCGGGCGCTGAACCGGTCGGCGGGCGGCCGGGCCCAGGGCAGCGGAGCGGCCTCCGCACCACTGAACTGACTTCCCGTCAGGTGCGCGAACACCACGACGTTGCCCAGGTACTCCTGCCGGGTCCGACTGAAGCCGCCGCCGCAGGTGATCAGGCGGAGCTCGGGGCGGGCGGCCTCGCCGTAGACCTTCTCGTCCGGGAAGTGCCGGCCGTCGTACACCTCCACCGCGTCGACGGTGAACACCGCGGTCCGCCCGTCCGCCCGCAGGATCCGCACGGTGTGCCCCCTCTTCAGGGCCCCCAGGCGGTAGAAGACGGCGGGGCCCGCGCGGGTGTCCACGTGCCCGGCGATCAGGGCGGTGCCGGTGACGCCGGGCGGGGTGCCCTCGGCGTACCAGCCCGCCAGGTTCCGGTTGTTCTCCGGCGGCGCGGCCAGGCTGCCGTCCCGGGCCAACCCCAGTCGGGTCAACGGCGCGTCGATGCGCAACGACGGCACGGCCACCCGCAGCGGTTCCGCGGCCGGCAGGGGCGCCACGGCCGCCCGCCCCGCGCGCGCTCCGGCGCTCGGGAAGCCCTGCGCGGCGGACGGCTGGGGCGGCGCGGTGTCCCGGGTGCCGCTGGCGATCAGCCAACCGCCGACCGCACACCCGGCGAGGGCGCCGGCGGCGGCCAGCACACCGGCCAGCCGCGCCCTGCCCGTCCGCGCCCTGCCCGTCCGCGCCCTGCCCGTCCGCGCCCCGCCCGTCTGCGCCCTGCCCGTCCGGGCCCGGCGCTCCCTGCGCCCGGCGCTCCCGCCGTCACCGGACGGTGGCGGCGGGAAACCGGGCCGTGGGGGGCCGTCGGGCGGCATGCCGACCGGGAACGGAGGGCCGGGTCAGTACCGGCCGCCGTGCCGGCGACGGCGGACCAGCCAGACCCCGGTGGCCGCGGCCACCAACACCACACCGGCGCCCGCGGCGACCTCCTTGGTGTCGATGCCGTCCTCGCTGGTGGAGCCCTCACCGGTCTTCATCTTGCCCTTGGGCGGCATGGAGGGACCGGTGCTGCCCGGTGCGGGCATCGCGGAGTGCTCCTTGGCGGGCATGCTCGGACCGGCGCTGCCGTGGCCCATGCCGGGGCTCATGCTCATGCTGGGACTGCCGCTCGCGCCGGGGCTCATGCTCGGGTCGGCGGACGCGTCCTGGGTGCCGATCCGGACCGTGCCGGTGAGCTCCTTGCCGTCGGCACACTTGCCGCCGATCCCGTAATTGCCTGGCTTCGTACCGGACTTGACCATCACCTTCCCCACCAGGGAGCCCTTGGCGGAGCCCGGGGCGAAGGTGACCGTGCCGCCGCCGAGGGCGGCGGCGTCCACACTCGCCGAGCGGCTGCTCCCGCACCCCATGGTGGAGAGGGAGACCGTGGAACCGGCCTTGGCCATGCCCGGTGAGACCTCGATGGTGCCGAAGTCGCCGGCGTGCGCCGCGGTGGCGGCCAGACCCAGGGTGGCGACGGACAGCGCGGCACCGGTGAGCAGTCGGGTGGAACGCATGGGAACAACCTCCGCGAAGCGCGGCCGTGACACAGGTGTGCCACTGGGGAAGTCGGTGGAGTTCCGCGCCTCCTCCCACGAGATAAGCCCGCGGCGGTCCGGCGGTCCTGCTGGCCTACGGAGAACGGGTGAGTGGGCCCGGTCCGCTGCTCCGTCCGGGGCCGTCGGCCCCGGTCCCCCGCCCGGCCGCCGGGGTCAGAGCCGGCGCGTCGCCAGCGTCAGCCGGTCCCGGGCGTCGAACAGCGCGTCCTTGATCGTCTGCTCGTGGGCGGGGGTCAGCCGGGCCACCGGCACCGAGCAGCTGATCGCGTCCCGGGCCGGGGTGCGGTAGGGGATCGCCACGCCGAAGCAGCGCAGGCCGACGGTGTTCTCCTCGCGGTCGACCGCGAAGCCCTGCTCGCGGACCGTGTGCAGCTCCCCGATCAGCCGCTCCCGGTCGGTGGTGGTGTGCTCGGTCAGCGCGGCCAGCGTCGGCGGCAGCATCGCCCGCACCTGGTCGTCGGTGTACGTGGCGAGCAGCGCCTTGCCCAGCGAGGTGGAGTGCGCGGGCAGCCGGCGGCCGACCCGGGTGAACGGGCGCAGGTAGTGCTGCGACTGGCGGGTGGCGAGGTAGACGACGTTGACGCCGTCGAGCCGGGCGAGGTGGATGGTCTCGGTGGTGTCGTCGGAGAGCCGGTCCAGGGTCGGCCGGGCGGCGGCCACCACCTCGTCGCCGTCGATGTACGAGGTGCCGACCAGCAGGGCGCGGACGCCGATGCCGTAGCGGGTGCCGGTGGCGTCGGTCTCCACCCAGCCGAGGTCGACCAGGGTGCGCAGCAGCATGTAGAGGCTGGACTTGGGATACCCGACGGCCTCTTGCACGGAGGCGAGGCTGTGCATGCCGGGGCGGCCCGCGAAGAATTCGAGCAACTCCACCGTGCGCACCGCGGACTTGACCTGCGCCCCACCGGCCTCGGCAGCTGACATCGCCCTTGACCCCTCTGTTCGGACAGCCATAGAGTCCCAGGTATTCATCATCTGGGACAGCGTTCAGCATATAGAACGCCATCCCGTGTGCGGCAAGGGTTCGCGCGGCCACGACATCGCCCGGGAGGAACGCACGATGACAGCAGCGGGAGCAGCGCCGGTGGCAGCACCAGTCTGGAGCGTCGACCCCCGAACCGGGAAGCGTCGGGAGCGGGTTGCGGTGGAGGCCACAGCCGACGCGGTGGACGCCGCGGTCCGCGCCGCGCACGCCACCCGCCACGCCCTCGCCGACCGCGACCGACGGGCCGCCCTGCTGCGCCGTGCCGCCGCCCTCCTCGAAGCCGACGACGCGCGGCTCGTCGCCACCGCGGACGCCGAGACCGCCCTCGGAGCGCCCCGCCTCACCGGCGAACTCGCCCGCACCGCCTACCAGTTGAGGTCCTTCGCGGACCTCGTCGACGAGGGCGGCTTCCTCGACGTCCGGATCGACCGCCCCGACCCCGGCCTCACCCCGCCCCGCCCCGACCTGCGCCGCTACAAGATCCCGCTGGGCGTGGTCGCGGTCTACGGCGCCAGCAACTTCCCGCTCGCGTTCTCCGTGCCCGGCGGCGACACCGCCAGCGCCCTCGCGGCCGGCTGCCCGGTCGTCGTCAAGGCCCACCCCGACCACCCGGCCACCGCCGAGCGATGCGCCACCCTGCTGCGCCGCGCCGCCACCGAGACCGGCCTGCCCGCGGACGTCGTGGTGCTGGTGCACGGCTTCCAGGCCGGGCTCGACCTGGTCCGCCACCCGCTGGTCGCCGCCGCCGGCTTCACCGGCTCCGTCCGCGGCGGCCGCGCCCTGCACGACGCCGCCGCGGCCCGCCCGCACCCGATCCCCTTCCACGGCGAACTGGGCAGCCTCAACCCGGTGGTGGTCACCGCGGCCGCGGCCGTCGAACGCGCCGACGCGATCGGCACGGGGCTGGCCGGCTCGATGACGCTGGGCACCGGACAGTTCTGCGTCAAGCCGGGACTGGTCCTGGTGCCCGAGGGCGCGGCCGGCGACCGCCTGCTGGCCGCCCTCACCGCGGCCGCCGGCGCCACCGGGCCGAGCGCCATGCTCGACCACCGGATGCGCGACGCCTTCCACGCCGGAGTGCACGACCGCAGCCGACTCGCCGACGTGCGGGCACCGTTGGCGCCCGTCGTCGAGGACGGCGGGCACACCGTCAGCGCCACCGTGCTCACCGTCCCCGCCGGCCGCCTCGCCACCAGCGGCCCGCACGACCTCCTCCTGGAGGAGTGCTTCGGCCCCCTCACCGTCCTCGCCCGGTACGCCGACGAGGACGAGGCCGCCGCCGTCCTCGCCCGCGTCCCCGGCACCCTCTCCGCGACCCTGCACCTGTCCACCGCAGAAAGCGCCGGCACCGACCCCGCGGGCCGCGGCGCCCGGCTGCTCGCCGCCCTCACCCCGCTCGCCGGCCGGGTCGTGGTCAACGGCTGGCCCACCGGCGTCGCGGTCGCCCCCGCCCAGCACCACGGCGGCCCCTACCCGGCCACCACCTCCACCGCCACCTCCGTCGGCGCCACCGCCGTCGAGCGCTGGCTCCGCCCGGTGGCCTACCAGGACACCCCGCCGGCCCTCCTGCCGCCCGAACTGCGCGACGACAACCCGCTGGGGCTGCCGCGCCGCGTCGACGACCGGCCCGAGCACCCGACCGCCGACCCGCCCGGCGGCCGTGCGGCAGGGGCGTAGGCCCACCGATGACCCCCACCGCCCCGCAGGTCCGCCCCGCCACCGCCGCCGACCTGGAGCCGATCGCCGCCCTGCACACCGCAGCCCGCGCCGCCTACCTCCGGGCCCGGGTGCCGGACGCGCCCTTCGACGCCCCCGCCGAACACGCCCGCTGCCGGGACACCTGGGACCGGGTGCTGCACCGCGAGGACGCCCCGACCCTGTGCGCCGTCCGGCACGACGCCGTCGTCGGCGCCGCCTCCTACCTCCCGCACGCCACCGACCCGGCCCGCCCCGCCGTCACGCTCCACCAACTGCACGTCGACCCGGCCCACTGGGGCACCGGCGTGGGCCGCGCCCTGCACGCCGCCTGCCTGCACGCCTGGCGCGCCGCCGGCCACTCCCGGGCCGTCCTCGACGTGCTCTGGCACAACCACCGCGCCCGCACCTTCTACGCCCGCCTCGGCTGGTGCCCCGACCCGGACCGCCGACCGGCCCCCGACGCCACCCACCTCGCGCTCACCCTGGCGCTGGCCCCGCCACCGCAGGCTCCCGCCGCGTCATGAGCTGGAGCCGCTCGGCGGTGCGGCCGTCCGGCGTCGGCACCACCGTGCGGCACTCCCGCAGCACCGCGAACCCGGCCGCCCGCAGCAGCCCCCGCAGCCACGGGGGCGGATGGTGCCGGAACACCCCGCCGTCCGGCATCTGGAACACCCCGTACGTCCCGAACCGCGCCGCGAACCGCTCGTAGCGCGCGCGGTTGAACGGGTCGTCCTGCAACGGCACGTCACTCACGTACAGCACCCCGCCCGGCCGCACCAGCCGCGCCAGCTCCCCGACGATCGCCCGCTGGTCGGCGTCGTCGGGGACGCAGGTGAGCACCGCGAACAGCAGCGCCGCGTCGAAGCCGCCGTCCGCGAACGGCAGCGGGAACCCCGACCACCGCAGCAGCGCCAGCCCCGGATGCGCCTGCCGCCCGCGGGCGATCAGCGCCGCCGACCGGTCCACCCCGCGCACCGCCCCGTATCCCAGCCCCACCAGCTCCGCGGTGAGCCGCCCGTACCCGCAGCCGTAGTCCAGCACCCGCGCGGTGCGCGGCACGAACTCCGCCAGCAGCGCGGGATCGATCGGGTGGGTGAAGGTCTTGGCGGCCCCGGTCGTCTCCCAGAACCCGTCGGTGCCGTGCGGTGCTGGCGTGCCCATACCGGGACGGTACCGCCGAGGGCACCGTGAACTCCCGCATGCCGCCCACCTCCGGAATAACCGCGCCCGCCGCCGCGTTGCACCGCTCCGTACCCCGACCGGTCGCCGACCGGTCCCCCCGAGGAAAGTCACCCCCATGCGCGTCGAAATCTGGTCGGACATCGCCTGCCCCTGGTGCTACATCGGCAAGGCCCGGTTCGAGGCCGGCCTGGCGGCCTTCGCCCACCGGGCGGACGTCGAGGTCGTCCACCGTTCCTTCGAGCTGGACCGGGACGCCCCGCCCGCCACCGACGTGCCGATCCTCGACATGCTGGCGTCGAAGTACGGCGTCAGCCGGGCCCAGGCCGAGGAGATGGAGGCCCGGGTCGCCGAGGCCGCCGCCGGTGAGGGGCTCGGCTACCGCTCGGACCGCATCCACGGCAACACCTTCGACCTGCACCGCCTGCTCCACCTGGCCAAGGCCCACGGGGTGCAGGACGCCCTGCTCACCGCCCTGTACCACGCCAACTTCGCCGAGGCCCGACAGCTCGGCGACCCGGCGGTGCTGACCGGGATCGCGGTCGAGGCCGGCCTGCCCGCCGACGAGGCCGCCCGGGTCCTCGCCGATCCGGACGCCTACGCCGCCGAGGTCCGCGCCGACGAGCGCACCGCCGCCGAGCTGGGCGCCACCGGCGTCCCCTTCTTCGTCATCGACCGCCGCTACGGCATCTCGGGCGCCCAGCCGGTGGACGTCTTCCACCAGGCGCTGCAGCGGGCGCACGCCGACTCCGCCGTCCAGGTGCTGGCCGCCGGCGACGCGGACGTCTGCGGGGACGGGGGCTGCGCCGTTCCGGGGGCGTGAGCCGGCCGGAACAGCTGCGGCGGGTCCGGCGCCCCGTGGACGCCGGACCCGTGACCGACCAGAGTGGGGGCCATGCAGCGACACACGGCACTGGGCGGGGACGAGTTCGCGCCCGAGACGGTCTACCTGAACTCGGCGTCGAGCGGGCTGCTGCCCGCGCGGACCGCCGCCGCGGTGCGGGACGCGCTGGCGGAGTCGGCGTCGCACGGGACGATGGGGCGCGACTACCTCGGGACGGCGGACCGGGCGCGCGGGGCGTTCGCGCGGCTGATGGGGGTGGAGGCGGAGCGGGTGGCGGTGGGCAGTTCGGTCGCGGTCCGCTCGGCGTTCGTCGCCGCGTCGCTGCCGGCCGGCAGCGAAGTGCTGGTCACCGAGGGGGACTTCAGCTCGTTGGTGAACCCGCTGATGGCGCACGGCGGCTGCACGGTGCGGGCGGTGCCGCGGGAGGCGCTCGCCGAGGCGGTGCGCCCCCGGACCGCACTGGTCGCGCTCAGCGCGGTGCACCCCCAGGACGGCCGGATCGCCGACCTGGCCGCCGTCCGGGACGCCGCCCGGGCGCACGGGGCGCTGACCTACGTCGACGTCACGCAGGCGGCGGGCTGGTTGCCGGTGCCGCTCGCCGACTTCGACTACGCGGTGTGCGGCGCCTACAAGTGGCTGCTGTGTCCGAAGGGGACGACGTTCACCGTCTTCGGCGGCGAGCGCGGCGAGTTGGGCGGCCCCGGATGGCCGGTGCCGGCGCACGCCGGATGGGTCGCGGGCGAGGACCCGGGGGAGTCGAACTACGGCCCCATCGACCGGCCGGCGCCGACCGCCCGCCGCTACGACGAACCGCACGCCCACTACGCCTACGTGGGCGCCGAGCACTCCCTCGGGCTGCTCGCGGAGATCGGGCTGGCGACCATCCACGCGCACGACGTGGCGCTCGCCGAGCAGTACCGGGCGGGGCTGGTGGCGGCCGGCTTCACCCCGCGGGCCGCGCCCGGCTCCGCGATCGTCTCCACCCCCGGGCTGGCGGACGCCGAACCGCGGCTGGCCGCGGCCGGGGTGCGGGTCGCGGTCCGCGGCGGGCTGCTCCGGGCGGCGTTCCACCTCTACAACTCCCGCGCGGACGTCGACCGGGCGCTCGAACTGTTGGTTTCGTAACGCCTCGATTGTCCCCGTTGCCGTGGTGTTTTTGCAGGCCAGGGGGGCGTGGCCGGGGATGCGGAGGCTGATCTAATGGCCAAGGCGGCAGCTCGAACAGGTGAGTTGGCGCCCCGTGTCCCCCCAGCTGAGAGGCCGCCAGTGACCACCGCGTTCGACCCCATAGAACTCGCCGGCATCCCGCTCGCCAACCGCATCGTGATGGCGCCGATGACCCGCAACCGCGCCACCGAGGCGGGCGTTCCCACCCCCTCGATGGTCACGTACTACACCCAGCGGGCGTCGGCCGGCCTGATCGTCACCGAGGCCACCCAGACCGAGGTGGTCGGGCGCGGCTACCCGCTCACGCCGGGTCTGCACACCGCCGAGCAGGTCGCGGGCTGGCGCCGGGTCACCGACTCCGTCCACGCGGCCGGCGGTCGGATCTTCGCCCAGTTGTGGCACGGCGGCCGGATCGGCCACCCGGTGCTGCTGCCCGACGGACTGGAGCCGGTCGGCCCGTCCGCGGTCCGGGCGGCCGGCCAGGGCTTCACCCAGAACGGTCCGACGGACTTCGTCACCCCGCGCGAGCTGACCGACGAGGAGATCCGCGCGACCGTCGACGGGTTCGCGGCCGCGGCCCGCAACGCCATCGAGGCCGGCTTCGACGGGGTGGAGATCCACGGCGCCAACGGCTACCTCGTCCACCAGTTCCTGGCCCCCAACGCCAACCTGCGCACCGACGCGTGGGGCGGCTCCGACGCGGCCCGCGCCCGGTTCGCCATCGAGGTGGTCAAGGCGGTCGCCGAGGCGGTCGGCGCGCACCGCACCGGTCTGCGGCTCTCGCCCGGCAACCCGTTCAACGACATCGCCGAGCCCGAGCCGGAGGCCACCTACACCGCGCTGCTGGACGCCGTCTCCCCGCTCGGCCTGGCCTACCTGCACACCTGCGACGTCCACGACCTTCAGCTGCTGGCCCGGCTGCGGAAGCGGTTCGACGGCCCGTTCCTGCTCAACCCGGCCACCGTCGGTCGCCCCACCGGCCCCGAGGAGCTGTCGCTCGTCGAGCAGGGCGACGCCGATCTGCTGGCGTACGGCGCGCTGTTCATCGCCAACCCCGACCTGCCCCGCCGCCTGGCGGCCGGCGGCCCGTTCAACGTCCCGGAGCGGTCCAGCTTCTACGGCGGCGACGACCACGGCTACCTGGACTACCCGGCTCTGGACGATAACTGACGTCACGTCAGTTCGAAGGTTCGCGTCGACCGGCTCAACGCGGACGGCCGCCGCACAGTGCCACGAGGGGACTGTGCGGCGGCCGTCCGCCGTCCGGGGGCCGCCTGCCGCCGGGGCGGGCGGGCCGACGGTTTCCTACTTGACCGGTGCGAACGGGGCCCGCGCCCCGATGTACTCCGGGCGCCTGACCGGCGCCGCGAACGGCTCCACGGCGGTGTTCTCCATGCTGTTGAAGACGATGAAGACGTTGCTGCGCGGGTAGGGCGTGATGTTGTCGCCGGAGCCGTGCATGGCGTTGCAGTCGAACCACGTCGCCGAGCCGGCCTTGCCGGTGAACAGCCGGATGCCGTGCCGGTCCGCCAGCGTCGTCAGCGTCCCGTCGGACGGCGTGCCCGCGTCCTGCATCTGCAGCGACTTCTTGTAGTTGTCCTTCGGGGTGGCGCCCTCGCACCCGACGAAGTGCCGGTGCGACCCCGGCATGATCATCAAGCCGCCGTTGGTGTCGTAGTTCTCGGTCAGCGCGATCGACACCGACACCGTGCGCATGTGCGGCAGGCCGTCCTCGGCGTGCCAGGTCTCGAAGTCCGAGTGCCAGTAGAAGCCGGAGGCACCGAACCCGGGCTTGACGTTGATCCGCGACTGGTGAACGTAGACGTCCGAGCCGAGGATCTGGCGGGCCCGGCCCACCACGCGCGGATCGGAGACCAGCCGTGCGAACACGTCGCTGATCCGGTGCACTTCGAAGACCGAGCGGACGTCCTGCGACTGCGGCTCGACGATCGAGCGCGGGTCCGCGCGCGTCGCCGGGTCGTGCACCAGCCGGTCCAGCTCGGCGCGGTACACCGCGACCTCGCCCGCGGTGAGCAGCTCCGGCATGGCGAAGAAGCCGTCACGGTCGAAGTCGCTCAGCTCGGACGCGGCGAAGGGGCCCGCCGCGCCGGGCTGCGACCACACCACCGGGTCCTGCCGCGGGGTGATGACCTCTGAGGTCCCACGGGTCGGGTACAGGTCGGCGGTGCGCTCGGGTGCGGTGGTCATGGTGGTGCCTTCCTCTCCTCTCGTACGGAATCTCACTGCGTCACGGTGACGCCGGACGGTGGACGGTCCGGTGTCCGCGCTCAGCTCGCCTCGGGTTCGGGCTCGGTGAGCAGCGGGTAGACGCCGTTCTCGTCGTGGTCCTCACGACCGGTGACCGGCGGGTTGAAGACGCACAGGCAGCGGAAGTCCTCCTTGATCCGCATGGTGTGCTTCTCGTGGCCGTTGAGCAGGTACATCACGCCGGGCGTGATGAGGTGCTTCTCGCCGGTCTCGTCATTGGTCAGCTCGGCCACGCCCTCCGTGCAGACCACGGCCTCGATGTGGTTGGCGTACCACATCGACGTCTCGGTGCCGGCGTAGAGGACGGTCTCGTGGAGCGAGAAGCCGACCCGCTCCTTGGCGAGCACGATGCGCTTGCTCTCCCACGTGCCGGACTTGGCCTTGACGTGGCGGTCGGTGCCTTCGATGTCCTTGAACGAGCGGACGATCATGGTGCGTTGGATGCCTTTCTGTGGAACGGTGAGGAGCGTCGGACGACGGGTGCGGTCAGGCGCAGTCGCGCACCGCGCGGGCGAGGATCCGCAGGCCCTCGTCCAGCTCCTCGGGGGTGGTCGTCAGTGCGGGCAGCAGTTTGACGACCTCGCTCTGCGGGCCGGAGGTCTCGATGAGGAGCCCCAGCTCGAAGGCGCGCTTGGCGATCTTGTTGGCGAGCTCCTTGTCGGTGCACTCCAGGCCCCAGACCAGACCGCGGCCGCGGTACTCGGCGAAGGCGCCCGGGTGCTCGGCGACGATGGCCTTCAGGTGCCCCTCGACGATCTCGCCGCGGCCCAGCGTCTGCTTCTCCATCTGGCCGTCGGCCCAGTACGTGTCCAGGGCGGCGGCCGCGGTGACGAAGGCCGGGTTGTTGCCGCGGAAGGTGCCGTTGTGCTCGCCGGGCTCCCAGATGTCCAGCTCCGGCTTGAACAGGGTCAGGGCCAGCGGGAGCCCGTAGCCGCTGATGGACTTGGAGACGGTGACGATGTCCGGCACGATGCCCGCCTCCTCGAACGAGAAGAAGGCGCCGGTGCGGCCGCAGCCCATCTGGATGTCGTCGACGATCAGCAGCATGTCCTGGCGTTCGCAGAGGGCGGCCAGGGCGCGCAGCCAATCGGCGCGGGCGACGTTGATGCCGCCCTCGCCCTGCACGGTCTCCACGATCACCGCGGCGGGCTTGTTCAGGCCCGAGCCCTGGTCCTCCAGCAGCCGCTCGAACCACAGGAAGTCCGGCGTCTGGCCGTCCAGGTAGTTGTCGAACGGCATCGGGGTGCCGTGCACCAGCGGGATGCCGGCGCCGGCCCGCTTCATGGAGTTGCCGGTGACCGCGAGCGCACCCAGCGACATGCCGTGGAAGGCGTTGGTGAAGGAGACGATCGACTCCCGCCCCTTGACCTTGCGGGCCAGTTTGAGTGCGGCCTCGACCGAGTTGGCGCCCGTCGGGCCCGGGAACATGACCTTGTACTGCAGGTCGCGCGGCCGCAGGATGATGTTCTGGAACGACTCCAGGAAGGCCCGTTTGGCCGTGGTGGACATGTCCAGCCCGTGGGTGATGCCGTCCCGCTCGATGTAGTCGATCAGGGCGCGTTTGAGGACCGGGTTGTTGTGCCCGTAGTTGAGCGAGCCGGCGCCGGCGAAGAAGTCCAGGTAGGTGTGGCCGTCCTCGTCGGTCAGGCGGCTGCCCTGCGCGCGGTCGAAGACGGTGGGCCAGCCACGGCAGTAGCTGCGCACCTCCGACTCGACGGTTTCGAAGACGCTCAGATCGGGCTGGGTGATGGTCACAGCATGCTCCTGGGAGATGAGTGCGGGAGGGAGAAGTCTGGGGGCGGCGCCGTGCGCGCGGCCCGGGTCAGCGGTTGCTGCCGGGCGGCGTCTCGAACGGGCCTATGAGGTGCAGGACTTCCGGCTCGTGGCCCTGTTCGGGGAAGAGCGCGGCGTCGAACAGCACCTCGCGCTTGACCGGCACTGAGTGCCGTGCGGCGAAGGAGGCGAACAGTCGGTTGGAGGCGTCGTTGTCGGGCGTGATGGTGGTCTCCACGCTGTGGACGCCCAGTTCGTCGATGGCGCGGGCGGTCAGCCCGTCCAGGAGTGCGGCGGCCAGGCCCCGTCCGCGGTGCGCCGCGTCGACGGCGATCTGCCAGACGACGAGGGTGTCCGGGCGGTCGGGACGCAGGTAGCCGGTGACGAACGCGGCTGGCTCGCCGGTCGCATCGCGGGCGACGGCGGAGGTGGCGGCGAAGTCGCGGCACCACAGGAGGTAGCTGTAGGAGGAGTTGAGGTCCAGCGCCTTCGAGTCGCGGGCGATGCGCCAGATTGCTGCCCCGTCCTCCACCCGGGGGGTGTCGAGCTTGAAGCCCTCCGGGATTTCCTTGATATCGCTTCGGGCACCGGCATGGTCTGCTTGTGCGGCGGTCATGCAATTGAATTTACCCAGCCGAAAACCAAATTGCATCGCGGGACTGGGTTACGTAGGAGGCGTCTGTGTGTTATCACGCGGGGGTGCGCGAGCGCGCGATCCGGTGGCAAGTTGTCACGATTCGTCACGGAAGTTCGGGACGAAACGGACACGTTGTGTAGTCGGTCACAGCTCGGTAACGCTCCCGTGAAGTGCCTGAATAATGAGACTCGACGCTAGCGAAATCTTGGCGTTTGAGGTTCGAGAAACCGGGCATACGAATACGGGAAGCTGGCTTCTGGGAAATTGGGAATTCGTCGCCGGAAGGTATCGCGGACGATTCACCAAAACGGACACGAGAAGTCACCGGAGTTCCACCCCGAAGAGACCCCGAAGAGATGCGGGAAGCGTCGCGGCGTGTTACGCGAAGCGGCGGGGCGCGCATACCGCGGATACCGGGGCGTGATTGTTGCGAAAACGCCCGCCGGGCGGGCCGCGGCGGGCGCCCGGCGCACCGTGGTCGCCCGCCGCGGCCCCCGCATACAGTGCCTGCATGACGTCCATGAGTGAAGGTGCGGCGCTGCACCTCAAGGGGAGGGTGCTCGTCGGGTCGGACGAGGTCCGCGACGAGCTGTGGGTCATCGACGGCCGGGTGACGTTCGAGCGACCTTCGGTGGCACGGGATGTCACGACGGTGTCGGGGTGGGTGCTCCCCGGGCTGGTCGACGCCCACTGCCACGTCGGACTCGACGCGCACGGACCGGTGGACGCGGCCACCAGTGAGAAGCAGGCGCTCACCGACCGTGACGCCGGCACCCTCCTGATCCGGGACGCCGGTTCGCCCTCGGACACCCGCTGGATCGACGACCGCCCCGACCTGCCGCGGATCATCCGCGCCGGCCGGCACATCGCCCGCACCCGGCGCTACATCCGCAACTACGCGCACGAGATCGAGCCGGCGGACCTGGTCGCCTACGTGGCCCAGGAGGCCCGGCGCGGCGACGGCTGGGTCAAGCTCGTCGGCGACTGGATCGACCGTTCGGTGGGCGATCTGGCCGCCTGCTGGCCGCCCGGCGAAGTGGCCGCGGCCATCGCCGAGGCGCACCGGCTCGGCGCCCGGGTCACCGCGCACTGCTTCGCCGAGGAGTCCCTCGCCCCGCTGGTCGAGGCCGGGATCGACTGCATCGAGCACGCCACCGGCCTGACCGAGGACACCATCCCGCTCTTCGCCGAGCGGCAGGTCGCCATCGTCCCCACCCTGGTCAACATCGCGACCTTCCCGCAGCTCGCCGACGGTGGCGAGGCGAAGTTCCCGCGCTGGTCCGCGCACATGCGCCGGCTGCACGAGCGGCGCTACGACACGGTGCGGGCCGCCTACGACGCGGGGGTGCCGATCTTCGCCGGCACCGACGCCGGCGGCTCGCTGCCGCACGGCCTGGTCGCCGACGAGGTGGCCGAGCTGATGAAGGCCGGGCTGCCCGTCGAGGCCGCCCTCTCGGCGACGACCTGGGGCGCCCGCACCTGGCTGGGCCGCCCCGGCCTGACCGAAGGCGCCCCGGCCGACCTGGTCGTCTTCGAGACCGATCCGCGGGCCGACGTCCGGGTGCTGGCGGCGCCCCGCCTGGTGGTGCTGCGCGGCCGGATCGTCGGCTGAGTCGCCGCGGGCCGCGCCGGGCGGCTCACGCGCCGGACGCCGCGGGCTCCGCCGGGGTGTCCCGCTCCGCCGCGTCGGCCCGCAGCAGCGCGTCCACCAGGCCGGGGAAGCGGGTTTCGAGGTCGGTGCGGCGCAGCGAGATGTACCGCTCGCGGCCGGCGCGGCGGGTGTGCGTCCAGCCCGCCGTCCGCAGGATCCGGAAGTGGTAGCTGCCGGTGGCCCGGGTCACCGGCAGTTCGATGTCCCCGCAGCCCGCCTCGCCCTGGGTGGCGAGCCGGCGCACGATCCGTCGCCGCAGCGGGTCGCTGAACGCCTGGAGCAGGTCCCCGAGCTGGATGCGCGCGGTCTCGGGCTGGTCGGGGTCGGCCGGCGCGGAGGTGGCGCTGGGGTCCGTGCCGGGGGCGCCGCCCGGGTCCGTACGAGGCATTGTTCGAGAACTCTCTAAACGAGTGATACGGTCGGTGATCGTCAATGTGTTGACGATCCTCTAATTATTCACCGACGGCGACGGCGCCCGACACCATCCACGGCCGGGCCCGCCCGTCGGCACCGACGCTCCCGCGAGGCTCCGCGATGACCACCGCCGACCCGGCACCCCCCTCCGCCCCCGCAGCCGCCCCCACCGGGGACCCGTCCTCCGCGGGCCCGCTGCGCACGCTGTTCTGCATCGGCGTGACCCAGGACTTCTTCGCCGCCGACGACGACCGGCGCGCCGCCGTGGCCGCCGCGATCCCGCCGGCCTTCGACCGGCTCGGCGCGCGCTTCGGCGTCACCGTGCTCGGCACCCTGGACGACGACCAGCTGATGGTCGGCGCCACCACCGCCTGGCCGTGGACCTCCTACGTCCTCGCCGACGTCCCCGACCTGGACACCGTCGCAGCGGTGTGCGGCATCGTCCGCGACACCCCGGTCGGCGACGGGCGGCTCTGGCGCTACCTGCGCATCGAGGCCCGCGTCGGCCGCCCGCTCTTCTTCGCCACGGCCTGAGGGGGACCACCGTGCTCGACACCGGACTCGACGGCCGGACCGTCCTGATCACCGGCAGCGCCCAGGGGCTCGGCGCCGCCCTGGTCCGCGCCTGCCATGCCGAGGGCGCCCACGTGGCCGCGCTGGACGTCGACGAGGAGGCCAACCGCGCCCTCGCCGAGCGGCTCGACCCCGCCGGGGAACGGATCCGGCCGGTCCGCGTCGACCTGCGTGACGTGGACGCCCTCACCGCCGCCTACGACGACGTCCGGGCCTGGCGCCCGGTCGACGTGCTGATCAACAACGCCGCCCGGCCGCTCGCCCGGACGCTGTGGGAGATCACCCCCGAGGAGTGGGACGAGGTCTTCGCGGTCAACCTCCGCGCGGTCTTCCTGCTGACCCGCGCGGTCGGTGCCGACATGCGCGAGCGCGGCTTCGGGCGGATCGTCAACATGGCCTCCGTCGCCGGCCAGACGCCCCGCCCCACCGGCGCCGCGTACGGCACCAGCAAGGCCGGGCTGATCGCCCTCACCCGGGTCTTCGCGGCCGAACTCGCTCCGTACGGCGTCACGGTGAACGCGGTCGCCCCGGCCATGATCGACACCCCGATGGTCCGCTCGATCGCCCCGGAGGCGCTCGCCGAACTCACCGCCCAGGTGCCGATGGGACGGATCGCCACCCCCGAGGAGGTCGCCCGGGTCGCCGTCTTCCTCGCCTCCCAGGAGACGTTCGTCACCGGCGCCACCTACGACGTCAACGGCGGCGCCCTGATGCGCTGATCGCGCTCACCGTGCGGCGTGCCGTCGGCCGTACCGGACCGTTCTGGCCTGGTGCGGCTGTGGCGTGGGGTGCTCGCCGAGACGGACGAGCCGGAAGCAATCGAATAAAGGCACGGAAACCACCCTTTGGGGTGAACTGACCTCGCGTGGCTGCCCGTTCACCCTCAGTGCGTACACGATGTGCGGGTCGAGGCCGTCGGTCCGCGTGATGTCCCCCATTGGCGCGGTCGGCGGCTCCATCTCTCCTGTGGGGGTTCCACACACGTGTCCACCAGTTCCGCCGGCGCCACCGGCACCAGAGGCCGGCTCGGTGCCGCCCTCGCCGCCGCCGTCCTGACCGCCGGTCCCGTCGTCGTCCTCGCCGCCGCACCCGCCGCGCACGCCAACGGCAACGACGGCCGCGGCCACGGCACTTCGGGGGCGGTGGTGCTGCGCACCGCCCTCGACGTCGGCCTGCTCGACAAGACCCTGAACGTCCCCGTCCGGGCCGTCCTCAACGAGGTCCACGCCCCGGCCTCGGCCGACAAGACCGCGCTCACCGTCCGCCTGGACGGCATCGACGGCGGGCGGCCGGTCAGCCTGCTGCGCGCCGACGTCGCCACCGCCCGCGCCACCGCCGACGGGCGGACCACCGAGGGCTACGCCAACCTCGTGGGCGCCACGGTCCAACTGCCCGGCCTCGTGTCGGTGCCGCTGGCCCGGGTCCACCAGGTCACCGCTCGCGCGCTCTGCCAGGCCGGGCAACGGCCGCGGGCCGAGGCCCAGGTGCTCGGCGACGTCGAGGTGCTGGGCAAGCGGGTCGGGCTCCGCGCCGGCGGGACCACCAAGGTCAAGGTCCCGGGGGTCGGCGACGTCCGGCTCGACCTCTCGCAGAAGAGCACCACCTCGGCGGGCGCCGCCGCCACCGCCCTCCGCCTGCGGGTCTCCGTCAACCCGCTGAAGCTCAACGTGGCGGAGGTGCACGGCGAGGTCACCCTGGCCCAGGCCAGCTGCACCACCCCGCCCGGCACCCCGCCCGCCGGCCACCCCGGCACCGGCAGCCACCCCGGCACCGGCACGCAGGTGAACTCCGGCAGCGGCGGCGTCCACCCGGCCACCGAGCAGCACCTCGCGGAGACCGGCGGCAGCTCCGCCACCCCGTACCTCGCCGGTGGTGCGGCCCTGTTGGTCGCCGGCGGCGCCGGGGCCCTGATTCACGCCCGCCGCCGCAACGCCGCGTCGCACGCCCGCGGCTGACGAAACCTCCCCTTGCCCGAACGGCAGGGGAGCGTGCCCGCCACCCGGCGCCGTGGGGACGCCGCAGGCGGGTGCGGACGGTGCGTCGCGCGGGCCCGCGCGACGCACCCGCCCTCCCCGCCGGGCCGGTGCACCGGCCCGGCGGGGCAGCGTCGCGGTACGGCGCGGCGCCAGGCCCTCCGCTACCGCGGCGCGTCGCCGAGCACGTCCGCCAGGGCGGCCGCGAACCGGTCGGTGGTCGCCCGGTCCCGGACGGCGAACCGCAGCCACTGCGGGCCCAGGCCCGGGAAGGTGTCGCCGCGGCGCACCGCGAAGCCGCGGGCGCGCAGCCCGGCCCGGACCGCCGCCGCCCCGGGCAACCGGACCAGCACGAACGGCCCCGCCGCCGGACCGGCCACCGTCACCTCGGGGAACGCGCCCAGCCGGGCCAGCAGATGGGCCCGGTCCGCGGCGATCTCCTCGGCCGCCGCGGCCGCCTCCGCCAGCGCCGCCGGCGCACAGCACGCCTCGGCGGCGGCCAACGCCGGCGAGGAGACCGGCCACAGCGGCTGGGCCCGCTCCAGCTCCGCCACCGTCCCCTCGTCCGCCAGCACGTAGCCGATCCGCAGCCCCGCCAGCCCCCAGGTCTTGGTCAGGCTGCGCAGCACCACCAGCCCCGGCAGTACACCGACCCGCCCGGCCAGCGACTCCCGCTCCCCGGGCACCGCGTCCATGAACGCCTCGTCCACCACCACGGTCCGGCCCGGCCGGGCCAACGACGCCACCGCGTCCGCCGGGTGCAGCACCGAGGTCGGGTTGGTGGGATTGCCCACCACCACCAGGTCCGCGTCGTCCGGCACCGCCGCCGGATCCAGCCGGAAGCCGTCCCGCTCCGCCAGCAGCACCCGCCCGACCGCGTACCCGGCGTCCCGCAGCGCCGCCTCCGGCTCGGTGAACTGCGGATGCACCACCACCGGCCGCCGCGCCCGGACCGCCCGCGCCAGCAGCACGAACGCCTCCGCGGCACCGGCCGTCAACAGCACCCGACGCTCCGGGAGACCGTGCCGGACGGCGACCGCCCGACGGGCCGCCCGGCCGTCCGGATACGCCGCCAGCCCGTCCAGCGACGCGGCGATCTCGGCCTTCAGCCAGGCCGGGGGAGTGCCCGCCCGGACGTTGACCGCCAGATCCGTCAGATCGGCGCCGCGCACCTCCGCATCGCCGTGGTGCCGCAGGTCGACCTCTTCCGTGCCGGGGCCGGTGCGGGGCGCGGACAGTGCCGGCCCGGTCATGCCGGGCCCCCGGCGGACGCGGCGCTCAGGGCGGTTCCGGGCAGCGCGTCGCCGGCCGGTCGGGCGTCCTCCGCGGCCCGGCCGGCGAACGCCGCCCCGTCCGCCACCGCCGCCCGGTAGCGGGCCACGACCACCTCGGCCAACTCCGCCGCCGCCCCGATCGGTTCGGCACCCAGCACCTCGGCGCCCGGGTGCGCCGCCGCCCAGCCCTCGGTCTGCATCCGCAGCCGCTCCAGCAGGTCACCGGCGAAGAAGAAGTACGGCAGCACCACGATCCGGTGCCCCTGCACCTGCCCCTGCCTCTGCCGCTGTCCCTGCTGCGGCGCCGCCGCGGCCAGCACCCGGCACCGGTCCAGTCCGGCCGGCACGTCCGGCGCCGCCAGCGTCACGAACGCGGTCTCCACGCCCGCGAAGCCCCGTCCCTCCCACAACAGCCGGGCGGCCCGGACCACTTCGGCGTTGGCGTGCGGATCGGCCGCGCCCCGCCCCACCAGCAGCACCGTGGTGCGGTCCCGGTCCTCGGGCCGCCGCGCACCGCCGCCCAGCGCCTCGTCGAGCCGTCGCTCCAGGGCCGCCAGCAGCCGCGGGTCCGGGCCCAGTTCGGGCTCGCAGACCGCGCGGACGCCGGGGTGCGCCGCGACCGCCCGCGCCACCGCCTCCGGCAGCGTCTCCCGTATGGGCCCGGTGGGCGCCATCAGCAGCGGCACCACGACCAGCCGGGTCGCGCCCTGTGCGACCAACGCGTCGACCGCGCCGGACAGCGGCAGCGGGGACGCCGGGGCGCCGAAGAAGCCACCGGCGACCGGCACCTCGGGATGCCGCTCGCCGAGCACCCGCACCAGCGTGCGCAGGGCGTCGGCCGCCCCTTCGTGACGGGTGCCGTGACCGGCGATGAGCAGTGCGGGACGGATGGTCACAACGTCTCCTTGGTGCCGGGAAGTTCCTGTTCGCGGTGGCCGCCGCGGACCTCCGCCGCCCGCCGGTCCGGTGCAGCCGGGTGCGTGCACCGACGGGACGGGGGAGGGGACGACGATAGCGGCAGCGCCTGGGGACCCCTCGGCCGCGCCCGCCGTACCACGGGTAATGGCCCAAGTGTCCCAAGTGTCCTGGGTGGTGGGGGCAGCCAGGGCACAGGTCGCCGTGCCCGGCCGCCCGGCCGGCGCCGACACCCGCTTGCCGAGCACCAGACGGGCACCCGGCCCCGCGGCCACCAGCGCGGCCGCCTCCGCGACGCTCGGGGTACCCACCGCGTCCCGGGCCGCCGCCGACGGCGCCGGCACCCGCACCACCGCCAACTCGGCAGCCGGGAACGCCCGCAGGGGAACCCCCAGCCGCCGCGCGGCGTCCCGCACCCCGGGCTCGGCCGCCTTGGCGTCGACGGTGGCCAGCGCCACCAGCGCGGCCGGCGCCCGGCCGGCCGCCGCCAGCGCGGCACCGACCAGCGCCACCACGTCCTCCGCGCGCACTCCTCGACGGGCCCCCACACCGGCGACCACGCCCCCGTCCGGCCGCTGCGGCGCGCCGGCCGGGCGTGCGCCGTTCACGGGGCGACGGCTCCCCGTCCGGACGGCACCGGGCCGCGATCCGGGGAGACCGCCACGGCGCGCACACCGGCGGCGCCGAGCCCGACGGTCACCGTGCGCCGCCCGCGGCCGGCACCGCGCCGCGCGCCGCCCCCGCCACCAGCCGCCCGGCCAGCGCCGGTTCCGCCGCCCAGTGCACGTGCAGGTACGAGGCGTGCACCCCGCCCGCGACGAAGCCCTCCACCGCGCGCCGGGGATGCGTGACCCCCCACGCCGGGGACGCCCCCGCGCCCGGCTCCAGCACCGTCCGGTGGAACTCGTGACCCCGCACCCGGGTCCCGGCCACGGCCAGCGCGTTGTCGCTCAGCGCCACCGCCTCCCGGTAGCCGAGCGTGAGCCGCTCCGTCATCCGGCCGTCGGCCGGCAACACCCCGCACATCGGCTTCCCGTCGAGCGACCGGGCGAGGTAGAGCAGCCCGGCGCACTCCGCGGAGACCGGCGCCCCGGACGCGGCCAGCTCCGCCACCGCCGCCCGCAGCGGCGCGTTCGCCGACAGTTCCGGCGCGTACACCTCCGGGAAGCCGCCGCCGATGACCAGCCCCCGGGTGCCGTCCGGCAGCCGCTCGTCCCGCAGCGGATCGAACGGCACCACCTCGGCGCCGGCCGCGGTCAGCAGCTCGACGTGTTCGGCGTACGAGAAGGTGAACGCCGGCCCGCCGGCCACCGCCACCACCGGACGCCCGGCCCCCGCGGCGGGCGCCGGCACCGCCGCGCCCGGATCCCACGGCCGGTCCGGCAGCTCCGGCACGTTGCGCGCCAACGCCAACAGCGCCTGGAGGTCGCAGCCCTCGCGCACCCGCGCGGCCAGCGCCCGCACCGACTCCAGGGCCTCCGCCCGGCGTTCGGCGACCGGCACCAGCCCCAGGTGCCGGGACGGCGTCCGGGCCTGCTCGGTACGGTGCAGCGCCCCGAGCACCGGCACCCCCGAGGAGTCCATGGCGTCCCGCAGGAGTTCCTCGTGCCGCGGCGAACCGACCTTGTTGAGGATCACCCCGGCCAGCCGCACCTCCGGGTCCCACGACGCGAAGCCGTGCACCAGCGCCGCCACCGACCGGGACTGCGACGAGGCGTCCACCACCAGCACCACCGGCGCCCGCAGCACCTTCGCCACCTGTGCGGTCGACGCCAGCTCGCCCCTTCCGGACGCACCGTCGAACAGCCCCATCACGCCCTCGACCAACGCCAGGTCCGCGCCCGCCGCCCCGTGCAGGAACAGCGGGGCGATCTGCTCCGGACCGCACAGGAAGGCGTCCAGATTGCGACCGGGGCGGCCGGTGGCCAACGCGTGGTAGCCGGGATCGATGTAG
Source organism: Streptomyces sp. x-19 (assembly GCF_046549115.1). Taxonomy (NCBI): domain Bacteria; kingdom Bacillati; phylum Actinomycetota; class Actinomycetes; order Kitasatosporales; family Streptomycetaceae; genus Streptomyces; species Streptomyces sp. x-19. Next base: position 35,060 of record NZ_JAJPWK010000027.1, read on the forward strand.
TCGGGCCCCACCTTGTGCGGCGACACCGCGAGACCGGCCTCGGCGAAGGCCGCCATCAGACCCGTCGCCACCGTCGTCTTGCCGGCGCCCGAGGACGGCGCGGCGATCACCAGCCGGGGAACGGCGCCGCCGCTCATGACCTGCTCACCATTCGATGCCCCGCTGGCCCTTCTGCCCCGCGTCCATCGGGTGCTTGACCTTCGTCATGTCCGTCACCAGGTCCGCGAAGTCCCGCAGCGCTTCCGGCGCGTCCCGCCCGGTGATGACGACGTGCTGCGTGCCGGGACGGTCCCGCAGCACCGCCACCACCTCCTCGACGTCCACCCACCCCCACTTGAGCGGGTAGGCGAACTCGTCCAGCACCAGCAGCTTGTAGGTCTCCGCGGCCAGGTCCCGCTTGACCTGCTCCCAGCCCTCCCGGGCCGCCTCCTCGTTGCTGAACTGGGAGTCGCGCTGCACCCAGGACCAGCCCTCGCCCATCTTGTGCCAGGCGACGGTGCCGCCCTCCCCGGTGGCGCCCAGCACCTTCAGCGCCCGCTCCTCGCCGACCTTCCACTTCGCCGACTTCACGAACTGGAACACCCCGACCGGCCAGCCCTGGTTCCAGGCGCGCAGCGCCAGTCCGAAGGCGGCGGTCGACTTGCCCTTGCCCTGGCCCGTGTGGACCAGGACCAGCGGGCGGTTGCGGCGCTGGCGGGTGGTGAGCCCGTCTTCCGGTACGACGGACGGCTGTCCCTGCGGCATTACGCGGCCTTCCTGTTGTGACGATCCCGATCCCCGCCCCGGCCGGCACCCTTGCCGGCCGCGGGCCTGCCCTGCACGGTCCTGACGAGCGCGGAGACGCTGTCCGCGCGCAGCTCGTCGAGGGTGACGGCGGGGCCGCCCAACTCCCGGGCCAGCTCCCCGGCCAGCCCCAGGCGCACCGGGCCCGCCTCGCAGTCCACCACCACCGACGCGGTGCCCCCGGCGGCCAGCAACCCCGCCGCCCGGTGCGCCCGGGCCAGCGGCTCCGGCCCGCCGGTGGCCCGGCCGTCGGTGACCACCACCACGAGCGGCCGCCGGGACGGGTCCCGTAGCCGCTCCACCCGCAGCACCTCGTGGGCCCGCAGCAGCCCCTCCGACAGCGGCGTCCGGCCGCCGGTCGGCAGCTGCGCCAGCCGCGCCGCGCCGGCCTCGACCGACGACGTCGGCGGCAGCGCCACCTCGGCGCCGGAACCCCGGAAGGTGACCATCCCGATCTTGTCCCGCCGCTGGTACGCGTCGAGCAGCAGCGACAGCACGGCCCCCTTGACGGCCCCCATCCGCTTCCGCGCCGCCATCGACCCGGACGCGTCCACCACGAACAGCACGAGGTTGCCCTCGCGCCCCTCGCGCACCGCCTCCCGCAGGTCGTCCCGGCGCACCACCAGGCCCGGGCCGCGCCGCCCGCGCGCCCACTGGTGCGGCGCCGCGGCCTGCACGGTCGCCGCCAGGTGCAGCTTGCCCAGGGCCCCGCGGGGCCGGCGCGCCCCGGTCGTCCGGCCGTGCGCGGTCCGCGCCCGGGACCGCCGGCCGTCCGCGCCCTCGCCCAGCCCCGGCACGTCCAGCCGCCGGGTCCGGAACGGCTCGGTGGCGCCCACCGCGGCCTGCTCCGGTGCCGGCCCGGACGCCGCGGGCTCGCCGGCCGGCTCCGGCCCGGACTCCTCGGACCGCGCCGGGCGCTCCGGCTCCTGCTGGCGCGGGAGCTCCGGGCCGGGCGCGTCGCCGGGCTGCTCCCGGGGCCCGCCGTCCTGCGGCGGCAACCCGCCGGGCCCGCCGCCGGGACCTCCGTCCGGTCCGTCCGGGCCGTCGTCCGGACCCTCCGGCTCCGGATCGTCCTCGCCCTCCGGGTCCTGCCCGCCGGACTCCTCCAGCACCTGGTCGAGCTTGTCCTCGTCGAGCCCGGGCGCGTCGAACGGGGCCCGCCGGCGCCGGTGCGGCAGCGCGAGCAGCGCCGCCTGACGGACATCCTCCGGGAGCACCTCGGTCCGCCCGTCCCAGGCCGCCAGCGCGGTCGCCGTGCGGGCCATCACGATGTCCGCCCGCATCCCGTCCACCTCGAACGCCGCGCAGGTCGCCGCGATCTGCCGCAGTGGCCCGTCGCCGAGCCGCACCCGCGGCAGCAACTCCCGGGCCAGTGCGATCCGTTCCCGCAGCTGACGCTCCTCGTCCGCCCAGCGCGCGGCGAAGCCGGCGGGGTCGTCGTCGTAGGCCAGCCGGCGCCGCACCACCTCGACCCGCTGCTCCGGTTCCCGGGACGCCGCGACCTCCACGGTCAGCCCGAACCGGTCCAGCAACTGCGGCCGCAGCTCGCCCTCTTCGGGGTTCATCGTCCCGACGAGCAGGAACCGCGCGGCGTGCCGCACGGAGACGCCCTCCCGCTCCACATAGGAGGCGCCCATGGCGGCGGCGTCCAGCAACAAGTCGACCAGGTGGTCGTGGAGGAGATTGACCTCGTCCACGTAGAGGACGCCCCGGTGCGCATCGGCCAGCAGGCCCGGCTCGAACGCCTTCACGCCCTCGGACAGGGCCCGTTCGATGTCCAGCGCGCCGACCAGCCGGTCCTCGGACGCGCCCACCGGCAGCTCGACCATCCGCGTCGGCCGCTGCTCGGCGTCGGCCGCGCCGTGCGGACCGTCCGGGCAGGCGGGGTCGGGCGCGGCCGGCGCGCACGCGAACCGGCAGCCGGCGACCACGTCCACGACCGGCATCAGCTCCGCCAGTCCGCGCACCATCGTCGACTTCGCGGTGCCCTTCTCACCCCGGACGAGCACCCCGCCGATCGCCGGCGAGATCGCGTTCAGCAGGAGTCCCAGGCGCATGTCGGCCATGCCGACGACCGCCGTGAACGGGTACTGCCGGGTCGTGTTCTCCGTCGTTGTCATGCCCTGTCGTCCTCCACGTCGCCGGCCGGCTCCTGTCGTGTCCCCTGCATCGTGCTCACGGCGCCCCCGGAGGGATGAACGGCACCCCCTCCGGCACCCCCTCCTCGATCAGCCGCAGCAACGCCTTGGTGTCCGCGTGCTCCTCGATCAGATCGCCCAACCGGTCCAACTGCTCCTCGCGCAGCGCCCCGAAGCAGGTGTCCGGCGCCGGTACGAACCGGCGCCCGGCCGCCCGGGCCACCCGGCGCAGGAACGCCCGCCGGAAGCCGTCGCTCTCCAGGGAGCCGTGCCAGTGCGTGCCCCACACGGACCCCACCCGGCACCCGTCCAAGAACTCCTCGTCGCCCCCGGCCACTTCGGCCACCCCGTGGTGGATCTCGTACCCCTCCACCGGCTCGCCCAGCGCCCGACCGACGGGCCGGGCGAGGGTCTTCTCCACCGCGAAGCGGACCCGGACCGGCAGCAGTCCCAGCCCGTCGACCGCCCCTGCGCGCGACTCGACCTCGTCCTCGATGTGTTCGCCGAGCATCTGGTAGCCGCCGCAGATGCCCAGCACCGGGCGGCCCTCGGCGGCCCTGCGGGCCACCGCGTCGGCCAGCCCACGCTCGCGCAGCCAGGCCAGCGCGCGGACCGTGCCGCGGGTCCCGGGCAGCACCACCAGGTCCGCGTCGACGAGTTCCTCCGGCCGGTCCACGAACCGCACCACCACGCCGGGTTCGGCGGCCAGCGCGTCCACGTCGGTGAAGTTGGACATCAGCGGCACCGCGCACACCGCGACCCGCAGCACGTCCTCGCCGGCCGGCGGCGCCACCACCGACTCGCGGACCGTGCCGCGCAGCGACACCCTCAGTCCGTCCTCCTCGTCGATGCCGAGCCCGTGCGCGTACGGCAGGACGCCGTAGGTCTGCCGTCCGGTGATCCGGCGCAGCATCTCAAGGCCCGGCTCCAGGAGCGTCACGTCGCCGCGGAACTTGTTGACGAGGTAGCCGGCGACCAGCGACTGGTCCTGCGCGGAAAGCAGCGCGGTGGTCCCGAAGAACGAGGCGAAGACGCCGCCGCGGTCGATGTCGCCGACCACCACGACGGGGATCCGTGCCGCCCGGGCGAGGCCCATGTTGACGATGTCGGTCCGCCGCAGGTTGATCTCGGCCGGGCTGCCGGCGCCCTCGCAGACGACCGCGTCGTGGGTGCGCCGCAGCTCCGCCAGGCAGTCGGTCACGGTGCCGAGCAACTGCTCCTGCCGGCCGGCGTGGTAGCCCCGGGCGCTCAGCTCGCCCACCGGCTTCCCCAGCAGCACCACCTGGCTGCTGCGGTCGCTGCCCGGCTTGAGCAGCACCGGGTTCATCAGCGCGGTCGGCTCGACCCGGGCCGCGGCCGCCTGCATCGCCTGCGCCCGGCCGATCTCCGCGCCCTCGCGGGTCACGAACGAGTTCAGCGACATGTTCTGCGCCTTGAACGGCGCCACCGAGACACCCTGTCGCGCCAACCAGCGGCAGATGCCGGCGGTCACCACGCTCTTGCCGGCGTCGGACGTCGTCCCGGCCACCAACAGCCCGCCGCCCACGGCCCCGTCGGCCGTCTTCCTCCGCCCGTTCACCGGGTCACCCTCCCGCTCACGTCCGCCGTCACGCCCTTCCCGCCGCGTCGTACCGCGCCGACCGCCAGCCGGCCCGCCACCGTGACACCCAGCGCCAACAGGCCGACCCGCCGGGACAGTCGGGCCGCCCGCTCGATGTCGGGCACCGCGGGGGGCCGGCCACCACCGTTGAGCACCGGCCGGTGCTCCACCCGTCCGCCGTACGCGAGGGTGCCGCCCAGCCGGACGCCCAACGCGCCGGCGAACGACGCCTCCACGGGGCCGGCGTTGGGGCTCGGGTGCGCGCCGCCGTCGGCCCGCCAGGCCCGCAGCGCACCGCGCCGGTCGGGGCCCGCCACCACGGTCAGCGCGGCCGTCAGCCGGGAGCCGGGCCAGCCGGCGACGTCGTCGAGGCGGGCCGCCGCCCAGCCGAACCGCCGGTAGCGCGGCGACTTGTGCCCCACCATCGCGTCCAGGGTGTTCACCGCCCGGAACGCCACCAGCCCGGGCACGCCCGCGACCGCACCCCACACCAGGGCGCCGACCACCGCGTCGGAGGTGTTCTCGGCGACCGACTCCACCACCGCGCGGGCCATCTGCGGCCCGTCCAGCGCCTGCGGATCGCGCCCGCACAGGTGCGGCAACCGCTCCCGTGCCACGTCGAGGTCCCCGACGGCCAGCGCGCCGCCCACGGCACGCGCCTCCCGGCCGAGCGAGGTACCGCCCAGCACCGCCCACGCGGCCGCCGCGGTCAGCGCGGTCCGGGCGCCCGGACGCTCCCGCAGGGCGCGCTGGAGCAGCGCGGCGCCGACGGCCGCGCCGCCCGCGCACAACAGGGTGTGGGCCGCTCCGTGGCCGCGGTGGTCGCGCCACAGCCGGCGTTCGAGGGCGCCGGCCGCCCGGCCGAAGGCGGCCACCGGATGACCGCGCCGCGGGTCCGCGACGATCAGGTCACCGAGGAAGCCGAGGGCCGCGCCGCACGCGTACCCCGCGTGTTCGCCGCGCATCGGATCAGGCCGCCGTCCGGCCTCGAAGGGGCCCTGGGACAGCGGGCAGTGGAGCTCTCGACGGGCAGCCGGGCATGGCGGTATGTCCTCACTCAGGGTCCGCGCCCTGGCTCGACGTGACGGCGACCAGAGTCTCCTGGCTCCCGGATCGGCGCCGCCCCCGGCCTTCCCGCCCGTACGGCGTGCGTACGGGCCGTGGCCCTCGTCGGAGGAGCGCTCCCCGGTGACAGTGGCGGGACCGCGCCGGATTCGCACCGGACTTCCTCTGCTGTCGCCGATTGGCCCCGGAAGTCCACCACGCCCGCCCAGGTCCGTCAACTCACCCTTGACCTGCGACGCAGCGCCGACGGCCGCCCTGTGGCCAAGGCCACGCGCGGGGCCGGCGGGGTGCCGCACGCGGACGGGGCGCCCGGGGCCGCGGCTGTTGCCGCGTCCACCGGACGCCCCGTCCGTTGCCGGCAGTGCCGGCGCCGCCGTCAGGCGGCGACGATCAGGTAGATCCCGTAGGCCACCGCGGCCGCGCAGAGCCCGTAGGCGGCCAGTGCCCCGGCGCGCGCCCCCGTGCCGGGGGCGGTCGTGGCCGTCGCGTCGCCGTCCGCGGCGGGCTTGCGGGAGGTGCCCACGATCCCGACGGTGAACAGGCCCACGAGCCCCACCGTCACCACGAGGCTGACGCCGAAGACCTGGCCGAGAGCTGCCCAGTCGATGTGCATTGCGTAGTCCTTAGGTCGGGGTAAGCGGCGTCAGGACGAGGCCGTCGCCGGCTGGGCGGGGGCCTTCGCCGACTGGTGAGCAGGGGCGGGGCGGGGAGCGGCGTCCGTTGCGGCGTGCGCTTCCGTGGGTGCTGTGGGTGCTTCGGCGTGCGCCGGGACGGGGCCGGCCGGCGGCGGCGCGACCGTCTGCAGCGCCGCGGTGACGACGCCCGCCGGCTCCACCGCCAGTCCCTCGTTGACGTTGGTGTGGTCCACCGGCTTGCGCCGGGAGGCCGCCCAGATGCCGCCGCAGATCGCCAGGGCCAGGACGGCGACCGTGGCCACGCCCCAGGAGCCCTGGTCGGCGAGGTAGGCGGCGCCGGCGGAGACCAGTCCGGCGGCCGGCAGGGTCAGGCCCCAGGCCACGACCATCCGCCCGGCCGTGGACCAGCGCACCACGCCGCCCTTGCGGCCCAGCCCGGAGCCCATCACGGACCCGGAGCAGACCTGGGTGGTGGAGAGCGCGAAGCCGAGGTGGGAGGAGGCCAGGATGGTGGCCGCGGCGCCGGTCTGGGCGGCGAAGCCCTGCGGCGGCTGGATGTCGGTGATGCCCTTGCCCATGGTGCGGATGATCCGCCAGCCGCCCAGGTAGGTGCCGAGCGCGATGGCCAGGCCGGCGGAGACGATCACCCACATCGGCGGGTCGGCGTGCGGGGCGACGACCCCGCCGGTGATCAGCGCGAGGGTGATCACGCCCATCGTCTTCTGCGCGTCGTTGGTGCCGTGGGCCAGCGAGACCAGGGCGGCCGAGGCGATCTGCCCGGCGCGGTAGCCCTTGGCGGTGTCGGCCTCGTCGCGGCCGCGGGCCAGTCGGTAGGTGAGCCGGGTCGCGGCCATCGCGGCGAGCCCCGCCACGAACGGCGCGGCGACCGCGGGGATCAGGACCTTCATGACGACGGCCTCGCCGTGCACGCCGCCGGTGCCCACGGACACCAGCGTCGCGCCGATCAGTCCGCCGAAGAGGGCGTGGGACGAACTGGACGGCAGGCCCGCCAGCCACGTGAGGAGGTTCCAGACGATGGCGCCCACCAGACCCGCGAAGATCACTTCAGGTCTGATGCCGGCGCTCTCGTCGATGATGCCGCCGGAGATGGTCTTCGCCACCTCCACGGAGAGGAAAGCCCCGACGAGGTTGAGCCCCGCCGACATCGCCACCGCGGTCTTGGGTCGCAAGGCCCCGGTGGAGATGGTGGTGGCCATTGCGTTGGCCGTGTCGTGGAAGCCGTTCGTAAAGTCGAACACCAAGGCCGTGACGATCACGATCCCGATGAGAAGCGTGATGTGTTCCATTCACCCAGGCAATCCGTGTGGAAGGTCAGTGTCCTCGGGACCGTACGGACGATGGGTGAACGGAAAGTGAACTCGGCCGGGCGCCGCGGTGACACCCCCGCAGTGTTCACGCGGAGGCGCCCCTGCCGTCACTTCCGTCTCATCCGTCGGCAAATCTCCTGAGCTGGGCCAGGGTCCCGTTCCAGCGGTCCTGATCGCCCGGCAGCGGCCCCCGTGGGGCGTACTGCCGGATGGTCAGGTGTGACCAGCCGGCGGGCAACTGGGCCACGCCGGAGTAGTCCGCCAGCCACAGCGGGTGGGTCGCGCCGAAGGCCCGGCTGCCGCCCGTGCAGCGGTCCCACCAGCGGGCGGTGGTGTAGATCACGGGCCGCCGGCCGGTGCTGCGCCGCACCTCGTCGCTGAACGCCCGTATCCAGTGGACCATCGCCGTCCGCCCCAGCCCGAAACAGGACTGCCGGGCGTCGTACGGGTTGTGCTCGATGTCGAGGGCGGGCGGCAGCGTCCAGCCGTCCGCCTTCCAGTGGCCGCCGTGCTGGAGGAAGTACTTCGCCTGCCGGGCGCCGGAGGAGGCGCTGGGCACGGCGAAGTGGTAAGCGCCGTGCAGCAGCCCGGCCGCCCGGGAGCCGCTGTACTGCGACGAGAAGTGCGGGTTGCGGTAGCTGTCCGACTCGGTGGCCTTGACGTAGACGAACCGCGCGCCCTTCGCGCGGGCCGCCCGCCAGTCGATCTGCTTCTGGTACGAGGAGACGTCGTGTCCGAGCGGGCGGCCGTCCGCTGCGGCCGGCGAGGGGTGTTCGGCGAGTGCGGTGCCCCCGGCCAGCGAGGCCACCGCTATCGCGGTCGCCAGCCTGGTCCGGGGGGCGGAACGGTCACAAGTCATGGGTCCCCCTGGGTGATGACATGTGAAGGGGTGTAGTTCACTCGACGTTAATGGATGAGCGACGCTAAGTGGTCTATCCCCGGCCAATCGCCACCAGATGGTCAGGTACCCCCATATGGCGGATACCGGACAGTTGACGGGATGGCGTACAGTGCCCCGGCCCGCTCGTACGGTGTCCCACAGCGCCCTCGTGCGTTCCGCACGTCCCGCAGCGTCGCACCGGAGGACAGCATGAAGGACCACCCCGATCACCTCGCCGACGCCTGGAGCGAGCTGGTCGCCACCGCCCGCCGCACCGCCGCCGACGGCCTCGTCGTCGGCACGTCGGGCAACGTCTCGGTCCGCGTCAAGGACCTGATTCTCGTCACGCCCAGCGGCGTCCCCTACGACCGGCTCGGCCCGTCCCACCTGACCGGCGTCGACCTCGACGGCCGCCCGATCATCGGCAGGCTCCGCCCCACCAGCGAACTTCCGCTCCACCTCACCGTCTACCGCCACACCGACGCCACCGCCGTCGTGCACACCCACGCCCCGAACGCCACCGCGGTCTCCACCCTCGTCACCGAACTCCCGCCCATCCACTACATGGCCGCCGCGCTCGGCGGCCCCGTCCGCGTCGCCCCCTACGCCCTCTACGGCAGCGACGAACTCGCCGCCCACATGCTCGACGCGCTCCGCGACCGCACCGCCGCGCTCCTCCAGAACCACGGCACCATCGCCTACGGCACCGGCCTCGCCCAGGCCCTGGACCGCACCACCCAGCTGGAGTGGATGTGCCGGGTCTGGCTCACCGCCACCACCGTGCCGGGCCACACCCCGCACCTGCTGTCGCCCGCCCAGCTCGACGCCGCGGGCGAGCGGTTGCGCGGCTACGGCCAGCCCGCCGACGACCCCGCGTAGCACCCGAACGCCCCCGTGCCGCGGTGCCCGGCGGCCCCCGGTCACCGCACAACACCGCTGGTCCGGCCGCCGCTCCCGGCGCCCGGTGGCCGGGTCCGGCGGCGCTGCGCACACTGGAGGAATGCGACTGGGGACCGTGGCGGCGGTGACCGCCACCCTCGCGATCGGTGCCACGGCGGCCGCCGTGGCGGCCGGGCGGTACGCCGGGAACGTTGCCCTGAAACCGTCGCCCGACCACCCCTTCCCGGGCGACTCCCGGCTCACCGTCCACTCCGCCGCCGACGGCCACATCGTCCTCACCCGGAGCCTGGCCTCCCTGCGGCCCGGCACCTACGGGCTCACCGGCGCCGGCTGCCACGCGGTGGTCGGCCCCGTCGTCCACGGCACCCCGCACCCCGCCGACGCCGTCGTGCGCCGGCTGGAGCGGGTCACCCACGGCACCCTGCGGCCCGGCGCCCGGATGCGACTGACCCCGCAGGTGCACCTGGGGAACCCGTACGACACCCTCGGCCTCTCCTGTGCCGACGTCGACGTCCCCGGCGAACTGGGCGCGCTGCCGGCCTGGTTCGTGCCCGGCGCCCGCGACACCTGGGTCATCACCGTCCACGGCCTCGGCACCACCCGCGAGCACCCCATGGTGGTCCTGCCGTTCCTGCACCGCCACCACTTCCCGGTGCTCGACCTCGCCTACCGCAACGACCCCGGCGCCCCGCGCACCGCCGACGGCGTCCACCACCTCGGCGACAGCGAATGGCGCGACCTGGACGCCGCCATCCGCTACGCCGTCCGCTACGGCGCCCGCGCGGTCGTCCTCTACGGCTGGTCCACCGGCGCCACCATGGCGCTGCGCGCCGCCCTCAACTCCGGGCTGGGCCACCGCGTCTCGGGCCTCATCCTGGACTCCCCGGTCCTCGACCGGCACGCCACCGTCCGCGCCCTCGCCACCGCCCGCCACGTCCCGCGCTTCCTGCTGCCGCTGGCCGTCCGCGCCGCCGAGGGGCACACCGGACTCCCCGTCGACCGCCCCGCGGACGCCGTCGACCCCGACGAACTCGACGCGCCGGTCCTCGTCTTCCACGGTCCGGAGGACACCCTCGCCCCCTGGGACGCCTCCCGCCGCTTCGCCGCCCGCCGTCCGGAGCTGATCACCCTTCAGCCCGTTCCGCACGCCCCGCACGCCGCGATGTGGAACGCCGACCCGGACCGCTACGAGGAGACCCTGCGCCGCTTCCTCACCCCTCTCATGTGACCGGACCGACCGACCGCCGCCCCGGGCCCCGGGGCGGCGGTCGGTCGGTCGCCGGAGGTGTACGGGGAGACAACTCCCCCCGTCCGGCGCGGGACGGCCCGGTGGCGCGGGCCCGGAGGCCCACGAACCGGGTTCCGATTGGGCTTTCGGGCCGTCAGCGGCAAGACTGCTCCTGTGACGTCCCGTACACCGCGCGACTCCCGGCTCCGACTCGTCCCCCGACAACCGATGGCGGCCGCCCGCCGGGCGGTGAGCACCCGGGCCACCCGCCCGGCGCCCAGGCCCCCCGAGGGCACCCCGCCGCCCGCGGAACTGGCCCGCCAGGCCCGCGCCGCACTGGCCGGCGCGGCCCGGCTCGCGCGCTGGGCCGACCGCACCGGCAGCCTGCGCGCCGATCCCGACGGATCGCTCCCGGACGCCGCCGTCGCGGACGCCGCCGACGCGCTGGGCCTGACGCCCCGCCACGTCCGCGCCGACTGGGACCGGGCCCGGCTCGCCGGCCTGGTCGAGCTCCACGACGGCCTCGCCCGCCCTGGGTGGCGGCTGCGCGCCTGGGACCGCGACGACGTCGCCGCGCTGCGCGGCTGGGTCGCGCTCTTCGACGCCTGGTCACTGGCCGTGCCGCCCCCGGCCGCGGCCGGCCCCGCCGCCGTCGCCGAGGTCGTCGAAGCCGTCCCGCAGCTGCTGTCCCTGCTGCACCTGTCCGCCGGGCCGGTGCGCCTGCCGGTGCTGCTCGACATGCTCGACCAGCGGGTCGCCGAACTGCGCACCGAACGCTGCGAGGTGCCCTACGGGGCGGACCCGGCAGCGGACGACGCCGACGCCGGGGGAACGGTGAGCGACGCCGCGGGGGCGTCGCTCACCGACCTCCTGCGCTGGGCACTGGACGCCCTGCTCGCGGTCGGCGCGCTGATGCCGCCGGACGGCGCTCCCGAACCCGCCGAACAGGGCGCCGACGAGGGCCGCCACTACGGCCAGGAGGCGCAGCTGACGCCGCTCGGCAACTGGTCGGTGTGGGTCAAGCTGGAGCAGATCTGCGTCGCCGCGCAGAGTCCGGCCGGCCACATCGAGCAGTCCGCGGAGGCGATGCTGCGCGGCTGCGCCCGGCTGACCCCGGGCCCGGCCCGCGCCGAGTACCGCGCCTGGCTCGCCGCCCGCTCCGTGGGCGGCGCCGTCGAGGAGCTCCTGACCGTCGCCCGCGGCGAGGACGCGCTGCTGCGCGGGCTGGCCTTCGAGGCGCTGCGTGCGGTCGGCGCCCCCGCCGAACCCGCCGTGCGCGCCGTCGCCGACGAGCCGGTCCTGCGGCCCTACGCCCTGCTGTGGCTCTTCGAGCACGACGGCGGCGACCCGGAGACCGCGACCGACGTCCTCACCCGCGAGGAGTCGACCTGGCTGTGGGTGGACACCGCGGCGGCCGTCGCCGACCACGGCGAGACCCAACTGCTGGTCCGCCACCTGGACTCGGCCGTCCAGGGCTCGGTGCCGCGGCTGCTGGCGGAGGTCCGCGCGATCGGCCACCCGCGCACCGTCCAGGTGCTCGTGGCGCTCGCCGCCGCCCACCCCGACCCGGCGCTCGCCAAGGCCGTCCGCCGGGCGGCCTTCCAGGTGCACACCGGCGGCGCGTAACCGCCCGGGCGCCCCGGCCGGGCCGGGCGGACCACGCCCCGCCCGGCCGGTGGCTGCCCCAGCTCCGGACGGAGCGCGTCACCGCCCCGTTCCCGCGGCGGAGTTGGGCGTGCGGCGCCGCGCCGCCGGGGCCGTCGCGCCGCGCGACGACGGCGAGTCCGAACGCCCCGGTCGGCCACCGGAGGGCACCCCCGCGGCGTCCCGCGGCGGCGACCGGCGGGCCGCCGCCCGCACCCCTGTGTCCTGGCTCACAGTCACGCAGCGAGCTCCGGCAGCGCCGGAAACGACTTGCGCCGGCCCGTTAGACTGCCTCCATGGCAGTTCTCCTTTGGGTTCATTAGACGGCGTAGACCGCTCTCGGACCGTCCGTCCAACCCGCCGTCTTCCTGCCCTGGAGTTTTCCCGTGATCACCGCTTCCGGCCTTGAGCTGCGCGCCGGCGCCCGCATCCTCATCGAGTCCGCCTCCTTCCGCATCGCCAAGGGCGACCGCATCGGCCTGGTCGGCCGCAACGGAGCCGGCAAGACCACCCTCACCAAGGTCCTGGCCGGCCAGGGCATCCCGGCCAGCGGCACAGTCACCCGCTCCGGCGAGGTCGGCTACCTCCCGCAGGACCCGCGCACCGGCGACCTCGACGTGCTGGCCCGCGACCGCATCCTCTCCGCCCGCGGCCTGGACACCGTCCTGCGCAAGATGCGGGAGAACGAGGACCGGATGGCGAACGGCAAGGGCGCCACCCGCGACAAGGCCATGAAGAAGTACGAGCGGCTGGAGACCGAGTTCCTCACCAAGGGCGGGTACGCCGCCGAGGCCGAGGCCGCGACCATCGCCGCCAGCCTGGGCCTGCCCGACCGGATCCTCGGACAGCCCCTGCACACCCTCTCCGGCGGTCAGCGGCGCCGCGTCGAGCTGGCCCGGATCCTCTTCTCGGACTCCGACATCCTGCTCCTCGACGAGCCCACCAACCACCTCGACGCCGACTCCATCGCGTGGCTGCGCGACTACCTCAAGACCTACCGCGGCGGCTTCATCGTCATCTCGCACGACGCCGACCTCGTCGAGACCGTCGTGAACAAGGTGTTCTACCTCGACGCCAACCGCGCGCAGATCGACGTCTACAACATGAGCTGGAAGCTCTACCAGCAGCAGCGCGAGGCCGACGAGAAGCGCCGCAAGCGCGAGCGCGCCAACGCCGAGAAGAAGGCCGCGGCGCTCAACTCCCAGGCCGACAAGATGCGGGCCAAGGCCACCAAGACCGTCGCCGCCCAGAACATGGCCAAGCGCGCCGACAAGCTGCTCGCCGGCCTGGAGGCGGTGCGCGCCTCCGACAAGGTCGCCAAGCTGCGCTTCCCGGACCCGGCGCCGTGCGGCAAGACCCCGCTGACCGCCGAGGGCCTGTCCAAGTCGTACGGCTCCCTGGAGATCTTCACCGACGTCGACCTGGCCATCGACAAGGGCTCCCGGGTCGTCATCCTGGGCCTCAACGGCGCAGGCAAGACCACCCTGCTGCGGATGCTGGCGGGCGTGGAGACGCCCGACACCGGTGAGGTCCGCCCCGGCCACGGCCTCAAGCTCGGCTATTACGCCCAGGAGCACGAGACCCTGGACCCGGACCGCACGGTCCTGGAGAACATGCGCTCCGCCGCGCCCGACATGGACCTCGTCGAGGTCCGCAAGGTGCTCGGCTCCTTCCTGTTCTCCGGCGACGACGTCGACAAGCCGGCCGGCGTCCTCTCCGGCGGTGAGAAGACCCGGCTCGCCCTGGCGACCCTGGTCGTCTCCTCCGCCAACGTCCTCCTCCTCGACGAGCCCACCAACAACCTCGACCTGGCCAGCCGCGAGGAGATCCTCGGCGCGCTGCGCACCTTCAGCGGCGCGGTCGTCCTGGTGACGCACGACGAGGGCGCGGTGGACGCGCTGGCGCCGGAGCGGATCATCCTGCTGCCCGACGGTGTCGAGGACCTGTGGGGCCAGGGCTACGCGGACCTGGTCGCCCTGGCCTGATCACCGCCGTACCGGTGCCGCCGGATGGATCACGCCTGCTGGATCATTCGGCCCATGGGTGATCCATCATCTGAGTGAGAACGGCTCGTACACCGGCGAGCCTGCGGCGACCGGCCGGGCCCTCGCGGCCCGGCCGGTCGCCTTTTCCGGGACACACCACCTGACCTGGCACTTTTCGAATGTCGGGGCGTGCGCGGGGGCCGCGGGGCGCACGGAAGAGGCAATTCCGACCACGCCGGGCGCGCGCGGGACGGCAAAGGATGTCCCACAGACCTGGCGGAATGGGTGGCCAGGAAGCCGGGGAGGGGTGATCATGAGAGTCCAGAGCGCACTTCCCACGAGGAGGCACGGGTGGCCGAGACTCTGAAGAAGGGCAGCCGGGTGACCGGCGCCGCGCGCGAGAAGCTCGCGGCAGACCTGAAGAAGAAGTACGACTCCGGAGCGAGCATCCGGGCGCTGGCCGAGGAAACCGGCCGCTCCTATGGATTCGTGCACCGGATGCTCAGCGAATCCGGTGTGGTCCTGCGAGGCCGCGGCGGAGCCACGAGGGGCAAGAAGGCCGCCTCGGTCTGACGGCCGCGGCTCCGAGTGCAGGCGGTCGCCCCCCGGCCGTCCCATGGTTCGGCCGGGAGGTTACCGTTCAGTCACTTACGCACGCAGGTGCGGTGGCTGATTCGGAGGCGCCCTCATGACTCTGCTCGACAAGCACGGTGTGCGGCTCACCGTGGACGACGCGATCGCCACGGTGACCCTCGCCAACGCGGCCAAGCGCAATGCCCAGAGCCCCGCGATGTGGCGGGCGCTGGCCGAGGCGGGCACGCTGCTGCCGGGAAACGTACGGATCGTGGTGCTGCGCGGTGAGGGCAGGTCCTTCTCCGCGGGGCTCGACCGGCAGGCGTTCACGCCCGAAGGGTTCGACGGCGAGCCGTCGTTCCTCGATCTGGCGCGCGGTGCGGACGAGGCGCTGGACGCGACGATCGCCGAGTACCAGGAGGCGTTCACCTGGTGGCGGCGGACCGACCTGGTGTCCATCGCCGCCGTCCAGGGGCACGCCATCGGTGCGGGCTTCCAGCTGGCCCTCGCCTGTGACCTGCGGGTCGCCGCAGAGGACGCGCAGTTCGCCATGCGCGAGACCAGCCTGGGCCTGGTCCCGGACCTGACCGGCACCCACCCGCTGGTCGGTCTGGTCGGTTACGCCCGGGCCCTGGAGATCTGCGCCACCGGGCGCTTCGTGCACGCCGACGAGGCCGCGCGGATCGGCCTCGCCAACCTCGTCGTGCCCGGTGACGAACTCGACGCCGCGGTGGCCGATCTGGCCGCGGCGCTGACCGCCGCGCCGCGGGACGCCGTCATCGAGACCAAGGCCCTGCTGGCCGGCGCCGCGGGGCGCACCTACGAGGAGCAGCGTCGCGCCGAGCGGGCCGCCCAGGCGCGGCGGCTGCGCGACCTGGCCGGCATCGGCGACTGACCACCCGTCCGGCACCGGACGTCAGGCGGCGGCCACCTCCGTGACCAGCACCGCGGCGGTGGCCGGGGCCGGCGGCGGGCCGGTGACCGCCCGGCGGACGGCGCGGGCCACGTCCAACGCCCGGTGGCCGGCGGCGGTCGCCACCTGGACCAGTACGTGGTCGCCGCTGTCGCCGCTGTCGCCGCTGTCGCCGCCGTCGCTGCGGGACACCCCGGCGGAGTGACTGCCGAGCGCCGGGGCGAGCCCGGCCACCCCGGGGACGGCGCGCACCCGGGCGGCGAGGTCGTCCGGGTCCTTCGCGCCGCCCGGTCCCGGGGCGGCGCCGCGGTCCTCCTCCGTCGTGGCGGTCCCCGACGCCTGCGCGGTCGGTGCGACGGCCTCGTCCAACAGCGCGTCGACGTGGAGGTCCACGGCGCTCACCCGGAGGCCGAGGCCGGCCTCCGCGGTGGCCAGCAGGGCCGTCCGGAGTTGCTCGGCGAGGGTCGGCAGAGGAAGGCCGGGAGGTGCGGCGACGTGCGCCGCGATGCGCAGGGGGCCCGGCGGCAGGGCGCCGGGCGGCGCCGGCACGGTCGGCGGCGGGGCCTCGTCGGGGGCGGCGAGGGCGAGGCGCAGGGCGTCCAGGCGGGCGCCGGGCGGGATGCCGGGGGCCCGTAGGAGCGCCGCGCGGGCCGCGCGTTCGGTGATCCACGCCCCGTCCTTCGGGTCGCCGAGCGGCAGCACCCGGCCGATGCCCAGCTGTTCCCGCACGGCACGTGCCCACGCGTTCGCGGCCATGACGTCACCCCTTTCCCGGGCCCCCTCCCAGCCTGCCGCAGCGCGCCCGCCGTGGCCGGCTGCGGCACTCCGCTGCCGCGTCCCCGGAGCGCACCCCCTCGTCCGCCCCTAGTGTGGAGAGCGGAACGATTGGCATGAAAACAGGCGAAAAAAGGGCATGTTGCTAGAGGGCTGCTCACCAGGTGCGGCACGGTGCCGGGTCCGCGAGGGCGGACCGCCGGTACCGCGTGATGCGGCAGGTCGGTGCGGCGGCGCAGAAGGGACGCACGGCGATGACCGAGAGCCAGCAGGGCGCGGACACCACGAAGCCCCCGGTCAAACGGGGCGGCGGCGACCCCGCCACCCGCGGCCGGACCACCATCGCCGACGGCGTCGTGGAGAAGATCGCCGGGCTCGCCGCCCGCGATGTGCTGGGCGTCCACACGATGGGCAGCGGTTTCGCCCGCACGCTGGGCGCGGTGCGCGACCGGGTGCCCGGCGGCGGACGGTCGGCGACCGCGACGCGCGGGGTGAAGGCCGAGGTCGGTGAGGTGCAGACCGCGCTGGACCTGGAGATCGTCGTCGACTACGGGGTCGCCATCGCGGAGGTCGCACGGGCCGTCCGGGAGAACGTGATCTCCGCCGTGGAGCGGATGACCGGCCTGGAGGTCGTCGAGGTCAACATCGCGGTCAGCGACGTGAAGCTGCCCGACGAGGAGGACGAGGGCATCGGGGCCGAGGGAGCGGAGCCGCGGCTCCAGTGACCCGGCCCGGCCGGAGCGGTAGCGAAGGAGCGCACGATGAGCATGGCCGTGATCGGCCTCGTGGCCGGTATGGCGCTGGGCTTCGCCGGGTACTTCGGCGGGTTCGGGGCGTTCGTCCTGGTGGCGGCGCTGGGCGCCGTCGGGTTCGTGGCCGGCAGGTTCCTGGAGGGCGACCTGGAGGCCGGGGAGTTCTTCCGCACCCGGACCGGCGACCGCGACGACCGGCGGCGGTGAGTCCGGATGGCGACGGTGTCCGCATCGGCCGCTGCCGCCGACGTCCCGGCCGGTGAGCGCGGCGCGACCAGGGTCGCCGACCGGGTGGTCGCCAAGATCGCCGCACGGGCGGCTCGGGAGGCGCTGCACGCGGCGTCCCCCGGCGACCCCACGGACGCCCACGCGACGGTGACGGTGACCCGTCGCGAGGCCCACCCGCCGTTCGGGGAGGCCCGGCTGCAGGTCGCCGTGGAACTGCCCTACCCCGCCCCCATCGGCCCGCGGTGCCAAGTGGTGCGCCGTCAGGTGGCGGAGCGGGTGCGGACGTTGGCGGGCATGACGGTCACCGAGGTGGCGGTGCAGGTCGAGCGGTTGGTCTCGCCGTTGTCGCCCGGTCGGGAGCGCCTGCGGTGAGCGCGCCGGGCGACGGACGGGGAGCGCAGGCCCCGGACGGGGCGGCGCCGCGGACCGGTGCGCGTCCGGACACTGCGGGCGGTGCGCCGACCGCGGCACCGGACGCCGTGGATCCCGCACCGCGCGCCGGTGGGTCCGCCGGGCGGTTCTGGGCGGCCCGCAGGGTGCCGGCGGCACTGGTCGCGCTGGTGCTGCTGGCCGTCGCGGGCCTGGCGCTGTACGACGTGGCCGCGGTGCGGGCCGGCCGCACCGCGATGGCCTGGCGCCGGTGGCTGGCGCACGAACTGGCCGTCCGGCCCCTCGACGACCCCTGGGTCCTGGGCGCCGCGGCGGCGGCCGTGGCGCTCGGGATCTGGCTGCTGGTCCTGGCCGCCACCCCGGGGCTGCGCGCGGTGCTGCCGATGCGGCGCACCGCCCCCGGTGTCCGGGCCGGGCTGGACCGGCCGGCCGCCGCGCTGGTGCTGCGCGACCGGGCCATGGAGGTCTCCGGTGTGCAGGCGGTGCGGGTGACCGTGGGCCGACGCCGGGCCCGGGCCCGGGCCGTGGCGCACTTCCGGCCGCTGGACGAGGTCCGCGGCGACCTCGTCACCGTCCTGGAGGACGGCCTGCGGCAACTGGGCCTGACGCGTGCCCTGCGACTGGGCGTCGACGTCCGGCGTCCCAAGGGGAGGTGAGCGGGCGATGCGCACCGTCCGCGCGACCGTCAACCGGGTGCTGCTCGGGCTGGTCGGCCTGCTGCTGCTCGGCACCGGCGGGCTGGTCCTGCTGGGCGGCCTGGACCTGCCCGCCCGGTGGCACCTCGCCCTGCCCGCCGGCTGGCCCTGGGCCAGTCCGGACGACGTTCCGCTCCCCGCGCGGCAACGCACCCGGTTCACCGACCGCGGCTGGTGGTGGCCGGTGGTCATCGGCGGGCTGGCGGTGCTGGTCCTGTTGCTGCTGTGGTGGCTGCTCGCCCAGGTGCGGCGGCGCCGGCTCGGCGCGGTGCTGGTCGACAGCGGCGACGGGGAGGGGGCGTTGGTGAACGGGCGGGCGTTGGAGGCCGTGCTCGTGGCGGAGACGGTGGCGGTGGACGGCGTCGACCGGGCGGCGGTCGCCCTCACCGGCCGCCGCACCGAGCCCCAGGTGCGCGCCTTGGTGGTGCTCGCCCCGCACGCCGACCCCGGGACCGTGGTACTCCGACTGGCCGACGGGGCGGTGGCCCACGCCCGCACCTCGGCGGGCCTGGACCGGCTGCCGACGGAGATCCGACTACGGGCGGTGCGCCACCGGGCGGAACGGGTCAGCTAGGTGGGCGGGTGCGGAGCGGAGGTTCCGTTCCGCTCGGGGCCCGGTCCCCGACGCCCGTGTGACGCGTGTTCAGAAGCCCCGTCGGGCCCCGCCGTCCACGGGGATCATCACGCCGGTCAGGTAGGAGGCGGCGGGGGACAGGAGGAAGGCGGCGGTGCGGCCGAACTCGTCGGGGTCGCCGTAGCGGCGCAGTGGGATGGTGGCGCAGTTGCGGTCCCGGGAGCCTTCGGGGTCGCCGGAGAGCGCGTCGAGCTGGGTCATCCGGTCGGTGGCGATCCGGCCGGGGAGGACGCCGACGACGCGGATGCCGCGCGGGCCCACCTCGTCCGCGAGGGACTTGGCGAAGCCGGCGAGGCCCGGGCGGAGGCCGTTGGAGATGGTCAGCCCGGCGATCGGCTCGTACACGGAACCGGAGAGCACGAAGCCGATGGCGCCGCCCTCGCCCAGTTCGGCGGCGGCGGTGCGGGCGAACCGCACCGCCCCCAGGAACACCGTCTCGAAGGCGGTCTCCCACTGGTCGTCGGTGTTGTCGGCTGCGGTGCCCGGCGCCGGGCCGCCCACGCTGATGAGGACGCCGTCGAAGCCGCCGAAGCGCTCCCGGGCGGCCGCCACCAGGCGGGCCGGGGCCGTCGGGTCGGCGTTGTCGGCGGCGAGGCCCAGGGCCCGTTCGCCCAGGGTGGCGGCCGCCTCGGCCGCGGCCTCCTCGGTGCGTCCGGTGATCACCACATTGGCGCCGTCGGCGACCAGGGCGCGGGCGGTGGCGAGGCCCAGGCCGCGGGTGGCGCCGGTGACGAGGTATGTCCGGTCGGTGAGTCCAAGATCCATGGCCCTAGTCTGCCCCCGCTCCGCGGTGCAGCGCGAAGGCGGTCCCCACCAGGCCGACGTGGCTGAACGCCTGCGGGAAGTTGCCCAACTGCCGTGCGGTGGCCGGGTCGTACTCCTCGGACAGCAGCCCCACGTCGTTGCGCAGTGCCAACAGCCGCTCGAACAGTTTCCGGGCCTCCTCCCGGCGCCCGGTCAGCAACAGGGCGTCCGCCAGCCAGAACGAGCAGACCAGGAAGGTGCCCTCGTCGCCCGGCAGCCCGTCCACCGACTCGCCCTCGGTGCTGTAACGGCGTACCAGACCCCCGTGCGTCAGCTCGCGGCGCACCGTGTCGACGGTGGAGACCACCCGCGGGTCGTCCCCCGGGAGGAAGCCGACCCGGGGGATGAGCAGCGTCGCGGCGTCCAGTTCCGTCGAGCCGTAGAACTGGGTGAAGGTGCCGCGCTCGGCGTCGTAGCCGTGGGCGCAGACCTCGCGGTGCACCTCGTCGCGCATCGCCCGCCAGCGGTCCAGGTCCCCGCTGAGCTCCTGTTCCCCCTCCAGCGCCCGGACCGCGCGGTCGGCCGCGACCCACGCCATGACCTTGGAGTGCACGAAGTGCCGGCGTGGGCCGCGGATCTCCCAGATGCCCTCGTCGGGGTCGCGCCAGGTGGACTCCAGGTAGTCCATCAGCGCCCGTTGGATGCTCCAGGCGTGCGACTCGGCCGGCAGCCCCGCGGCGCGCGCGACGTGGAACGAGTCGATCACCTCGCCGTAGACGTCGAGCTGCCGCTGTTCGACGGCGGCGTTGCCGATCCGCACCGGCAGCGAGTCCTGGTAGCCGGACAGCCAGGGCACCTCGAACTCCGGCAGCCGTCGCTCCCCGGCCAGCCCGTACATGATCTGAAGGTCGTCGGGGGCGCCGGCGACCGCGCGCAGCAGCCAGTCCCGCCAGGCACCGGCCTCGTCGAGGTACCCGGCGGAGAGCAGGGAGTTCAGGGTCAGGCTGGCGTCGCGCAGCCAGCAGTAGCGGTAGTCCCAGTTGCGGACCCCGCCCGGCTCCTCGGGCAGTGAGGTGGTGGGGGCCGCGACGATCCCGCCGGTGGGCGCGTAGGTGAGCGCCTTGAGGGTGATCAGGGAACGGACCACCGCGGCGCGGTACGGGCCGTCGTAGCGGCACCGGGCGGACCACGCCTGCCAGTCCTCGGCGGTGTCCGCCAGCGCCTCGAACGGGTCGAGCTGCTCGGGCCGGGGCTCGTGCGAGGGATGCCAGGTCAGCACGAACGCGGCGCGTTCGCCGGCCGCGACGGCGAAGTCGGAGCGGGTGCTGAAGTCCTCGCCGTAGGTGGTGCTCGCGGACGGGGTGCGCAGCCACACGGAGTCCGGGCCGGCGACCGCCACCCGGCAGCCCTCGGTGGCCCGGACCCAGGGCACCACCCGCCCGTAGTCGAACCGCAGTCGCAGCACGCTCCGCATCTCGACCCGGCCGCGCAGTCCCTCGACCACCCGCACGACGTCGGGCATGTGGTCGCGCTGCGGCATGAAGTCGGTGACCCGGACGCTGCCCTCCTCGGTCTCCCAGACGGTGTCGAGGATCAGCGAGTCCCCGCGGTAGGCGCGTTGCGCGCGGGCGCCGGCGGCCCGTGGTGCCAGGGTCCAGTGGCCGTTGTCCTGGTCGCCGACGAGGGCGGCGAAGCAGGCGGGGGAGTCGAAGCGGGGCAGACACAGCCAGTCGATGGAGCCGTTCCGGCCGACGAGCGCGGCGGTCTGCAGGTCGCCGATGAGCGCGTAGTCCTCGATGCGTGGGTGCACTCCGCGGCCTTTCCCGCGCGGCGGGCGGGTTAGTCGGGGGCGGCGGCCGTCCGGGCTACCGGTTCCCCGCCGACGGCTCCGGTGGCTGCGGCGTCCGCGGCCTTCGTACCGTTGTCGTTGTCGCCGCCTTCGCCGTCATCGGGGTCCGCCGGCGCGGAAACCGGCTCGGCCGGCTCGGTTCGTTCCGGCTGTTCGGCCGCCGTTGTTTCCCGGGCCGCGGCGGTCAGCCGGTCGCGGCGCTCCCGCCGCACCAGGACGACCCAGCCGACCGGCACCGCCGCCGCGAACAGCCACCACTGGACCGCGTACGCCATGTGCGGGCCGATGGAGTCGTGGTCCGGTTCGGGCACCAGCTCGGGGGAGTTGTCCTTGGTCTGGGGCGCGGTCTGCTCGATGTACCCGCCGAGCATCGGTCGGCCCACCCGCTTCGCCTGCTGCCTGCTGTTGATCAGCATGACCTGGCGGGGCGGCAGGCCCTTGGTGTCCTTGATCCCGCTGACCGCGGTGGTCTCGTCGACCATCATCCGGCCGGTGACCGTGAGGGTCCCCGTGGGTGCGGCCGGGACGTGCGGGAACTTGGTGAGGTCGTCGCCGGCCGGGATCCAGCCGCGGTTGACGACGACGGCCTTGCCGTCGGCCAGGACCAGCGGCGTCAGGACGTAGTAGCCGATGGTCTGCTCGTCGGCGGCGGTGCGCTGGCGGACGACGACCTCGTGCGCGGTGTCGTACGTGCCGGTGGCGGTGACCCGGCGCCACATGTCGCCTTGCGGCAGCGTCCGGTCGACCGCGGCGAGCTCGGTCACCGGGACCGGGGTGGCGGCCAGGTTGCGCGCGATCTGCGCGTTCTGCGCGACCTTGTGCTGATGGCGGTGGAACTGCCAGAACCCCAGCTTGATCATGACGGGGATCAGGACGAGTCCCAGGAGGGTGAGGATCACCCACTGCCGGGTCAACAGGAAGCGGTACACGGCTGCGACGGTACCTCGCGTCCCTGGGAGCCCTGTCCTCGGGTCCCCCGCGGGGTGCACCCGAGGCGCCGCCGGGGCCGCGGAGCGCCGTCGTGCGCCCCGGTCCGCACCCGGTCAGACCCGGTCGACGATGCCCACCCGCCCCGCCGAGCGGGCGCAGTGCGCACCGCAGTACCAGCTCCCGTCGGCCTCCACGCCCTGCCCGATGACCTGCACCCGGCAGTGTTCGCAGATCGGTGCCATGCGGTGGATCGCGCAGGCGAAGCAGTCGAAGACGTGCACCGCGCCCTGCGCGTGCACCTCGAACGTCATGCCGTATTCGTTTCCGCAGACCTCACAACGTGCCATGCGCCACAGCGTGCGGGTGGGGCGGCTACCGAGCGAGGCGCTCGCGGGTGTGTTGGCCGGGCTTCACCCGGACGCCGACGCGGCCGGTGCCACGTCCCGCAGCAGCTGCATGAACGCCGCCTCGTCGATGACGGCCGTGCCGAACGCGGCGGCCTTGGCCGTCTTGGAGGTGCGGGCGTCCGGGTCGTTGGTCACCAGCAGGCTGGTCAGGCGGGACACGCTCGTCGCGACGTGCAGTCCGGCCTCGATCGCCCGGTCCTCCAACAGGTCGCGGTCGACGGAGGTGTCTCCCGAGAAGGCGACCCGCATGCCCTGGACGAGCCGGCCGCCGGGCTCGTAGCGCCCCGGGTTGGGGTACGGGCAGGCCGGGCGCTTGCGGGCCGGCCGCCACGAGGTGGGGCGGTAGGACGAACCGGTGGGGTGCGCGCGGGGGGCGGGGGCGTCGGACCACTCCGTCAGGGGCTGGCAGGTCAGCAGCGGCAGCCGGACCTGTGCCTGTGCGGCTCGGTGCAGGCTGGGGCGGAACGCCTCGGCCAGCACCCGGGCGTCGTCCAGGGCGTGGTGCGCGCGTTCCTGTACGACGCCGAAGTGGGCGGCCAGGGACTCCAGCTTGTGGTTGGGCAGCGGCAGGCCCAGTTCCTTGGAGAGCGCGATGGTGCACAGCCGTTGGCGTACGGGGGCGACGGCCGCGGCGCGGGCGTACTCCCGGGCCAGCATCGACCAGTCGAACATGGCGTTGTGCGCGACCAGCACCCGGTCCGCCAGCCGGGCCGACAGCTCCGGCACGACCTCCGGGAAGAGCGGCGCGTCGGCCAGCACCTCGCTCGTCAGACCGTGGATCCAGACCGGGCCGGGGTCGCGCTGCGGATTGACGAGGGTGTACCAGGAGTCCTGGAACTCGCCGTGGGCGTCGAGTTGGTAGACGGCGGCGGAGATGATCCGGTCGTCGCGGGCCAGGCCGGTGGTCTCGACGTCGACCACCGCGTATCCCCGGGGGTACCCGGCCGGCCAATCGGCCGGCGGCGTCTGCGGGCCCGGCTGCCGGCCGATCTTCGGCGCGATCGAGGGGGCGGCTGCGCTGCGGTCTTCGAGCATGGTCATTGAGGATACGGGCCGGGACCGACAGCCACCGCATCGCCGGGGGCGCGTCCGGCCCGGACGCCGCGCGCCGTCGGGGCCGGGCGGCGCACCGGCCCGCCGCCGGGTGATCCGCGCATGTTGTGGTTATGTTCCGCTTCGTCCGGGTTTGAGGAGGGAGTCGACCAGCGCCTCCAGGGAGACGAGGAAGAGGCGTTCGGCGTCGGCCGGGGCGGCCAGTGCGCGGGCCAGGGCCGGATCCCGGCCGGCCGTCGGGGTGTCCCACAGCTCGCGCTCGCTGGGGTGCTGTGCGGGGGAGCGGGCGCGGTTGCGCTCCACCAGGACCGAGCCGACGACCAGGAACTGCACGGCGCGCACCGCCTCGGCGGCCAGTTCGCCGCGCAGGCCGGCCGCGTGCACCTCGTGGACCAGGGCCTGTTGGGCCGGCAGGAACATCCGCTCGGTCAGCCCGCGTTCGTGCACCATCGCGATCAGGTGCGGGCGCTCGCCCAGTGCGGTGCGCAGCGCGCGGGCCACCGAGGTGATGCGCGCCCGGGGCGTGTCCCCGGTGGGCCGGATCTCGCCCATCTCCTGGAGGGTGTGGGCCACCAGCGCGTCCAGGAGGGACTCGCGGTTGCCGACGTGCCAGTAGATGGAGGTGACGGCGGTGCCGAGCTCGGTGGCGAGCCGGCGCATGGTCAGGGCCGCCGGCCCGTGCGTCCGGACCAGCCGGGCGGCCGTCGCCAGCACTTCCTCACCGGTCAGCGCGGTACGTGTCATGGCTCCCACTATCGCCCAACTCCGTTTGACGCATGCCTCTTTACCCTTCATCGGTGGCGGTGTAACTGTGTTACAGACGCCGCGCACGACCCCCGCGCGTCACGTCGACGAAGGGTGGTACGCCATGGCACGCATGCGTTACGGAGCCCGCACCGACGCGGAGATCGCCGCGACCCGGACCGCCGGCGCCCGGCTCCCCGACATCTGGTCCACCGGCGTGGTGGCCCTGTGGGAAACCGACCCGGAGGCGGTCGCGGCCGTTCTCCCGCCGCCGCTCGCCCCCACCGGCCGGCCGCTGGTCCGGGCCACCATCAGCTCCGTCAACCTGCCCGGCTATCCGCTGGGCGCCGGGTCGGTCGCGGTCGCGGCCGCCCACGACGGCACCGAGGGCTGGTACCCGCTGGTCATGCCGATGACTCACGAGCGGGCGCTGACCGGCGGCCGCGAGGTCTTCGGCGAGCCCAAGAAGCTGGGCGAGGTCACCGTCGCCCGGGACGGCCTGACCGTGTGCGCCGCGCTCGCCCGGCACGGCATCGCCTTCGTCGAGGTGCGCGGCGCGGTCAGCGGCCCGCTGCCGCTCCCGGAGCCGGAGGTGCGGACCGACTTCTACTTCAAGTTCCTGCCGGCGGTGGACGGTTCGGGCTTCGACGGCGATCCGCTCCTGGTGCACTGCCGGCGCACCGAGAAGGTCCGCCGCCTGGAGCGGATCACCGGCGACGTGGTGCTGCGCGAGTCGATGTACGACCCGGTCGCCGACCTCCCGGTGCACACCCTCGTCGGGATCACCCTCGGCGAGAAGACCTCCGACCAGAGAGGCGAGGTCGTCGGACGGGTCCGGGCCGAGGACCTGCTGCCCTACGTCCACCAGCGCTACGACGACCCCGGGCAGGTCCACGACGCCCCACCGGAAGGGAGCGCCTGATGGAACTGCGGTCCGGGCAGGTCGCGGTGGTCACCGGGGCCGCGAGCGGCATCGGCCGGGCGCTG
The DNA here is from genome assembly GCF_046549115.1 of Streptomyces sp. x-19. Classification (NCBI taxonomy): domain Bacteria; kingdom Bacillati; phylum Actinomycetota; class Actinomycetes; order Kitasatosporales; family Streptomycetaceae; genus Streptomyces; species Streptomyces sp. x-19. The sequence continues at coordinate 60,919 of NZ_JAJPWK010000027.1, forward strand.
GCCGGCCGCTTCGCCGCCGAGGGACTGAAGGTCGTCCTCGTCGACGTCGAGGAGGCGCCGCTGCGGGCCGCGGCCGAGGAACTGGCCGCGGACGGAGCCGAGTTGCTGGTCCGCACCGTGGACGTCGGTGTCCGGGCGGAGGTCGAGGCGCTGGCCGGTGCCGCCTACGAGACGTTCGGCGCCGTCCACGTGCTGTGCAACAACGCCGGGGTGGGCTCGGGCGCCGAGGGCCGGATGTGGGAGCACGACCCCGCCGACTGGCGGTGGGCGTTCGAGGTCAACGTCTGGGGCGTCTTCCACGGCGTCCAGTGCTTCCTGCCCCGGATGCTGGCCTCCGGGGAGCCCGGCCACGTCGTCAACACCTCGTCCACCGACGGCGGGATCGCGCCGCTGCCCACCGCCTCGGTCTACGCCGTCACCAAGGCCGCCGTCGTGACGCTGACCGAATCGCTGTACGCGCACCTGGCGGCCGAGGGCGCGCCCATCGGGGCGTCGGTGCTCTTCCCCGGACCGCACATGCTCCGCACCGGCCTGTGGGAGTCGCACCGCAACCGTCCCGCGCGGCACGCCAAGTCCCGCCCCCGCAGGACGCCGTACCGCAGCCTCGCCGAGTGGGAGGCGGCCGTGCGGGCGGCCGGGCAGGAGGTGGCCTTCACGCCCGTGGAGGCCGTCGCCGAACAGGTCGTCGACGGCATCCGGGCCGGCCGCTTCTGGATGCTGCCGCCCAGCGACCACACCGACGCACAGATCCGGGCGCGCTCGCGGTCCCAACTCGACCGCGCCGCCCCCACGTACCTGGAGCACTTCATCCTCGACGACGAGTGAGGGACCGCCATGAGCGACCCGTACCAGGGCACCACCACGGCACACCGCGCCCCGCACGACGGCCCCCCGGCCGACCGCGACCCCCGGGACCCGTACCTGATCGTCTCCTCCGACTGCCACGCCGGACTGCCCACCGAGGAGTACCGCCCCTACCTGGAGCGCCGCTTCCACCGGGCCTTCGACGACTTCCTCGCCGGCCGGGACGCCCGGCGCGCGGCCATGACCCGGCTCGGCGTCCGCAACGAGACCTTCGCCACCCAGTGGTTCGAGGAGCACCAGGAAGGGCTGCGCGGCGGCTGGGACCCGGCGCAACGCGCCAAGGAGCTCGACGGCGACGGGGTGGCCGCCGAGGTCGTCTTCCCGGACGCCGACGCCGTGGACAGCTCGACCGCCGCGCCCTTCGGCGTCGGCCTGGGCCTGACCGGTGACCAGGACCCGGAGCTGGGCATGGCCGGCGCCCGGGCCCACAACCGCTGGCTCGCGGAGTTCTGCGCCACCGATCCCGAACGCCACTGCGGCGTCGCGCTGTTACCCGTCACCGGCGAGGTCGACACCGTCGTCGCCGAGGTCCACCGGGCCCGCGCCGACGGGCTGGGGGCCCTGATGGTGCCCGCCATGTGGGGCGCCGGCGCGCCCTACCACGACCGGCGGTACGACCCGGTGTGGGCCGCCGCGGCCGAGGCCGGCATGCCGGTCGTCACGCACTCCGGCGCCGCGCCGCGCGAGGAGTACGGCGACCACCTCGGGATCTTCGTCACCGAGGTGACCTGGTGGCCGGCCCGCCCGCTGTGGTTCCTGCTCTGGTCCGGGGTCTTCGAGCGCCACCCCGGCCTCAGGTTCGGCGTCGCCGAGTCCGGCTGTTGGTGGCTTCCGAACCTGCTGTGGTTCATGGACCGGCTCTACCTGGGCGCGCACGGCGGCAAGAAGCTGTCCCCGTTCGCCGGGCTGCGCCGCCCCCCGCACGAGTACCTCGACCGCAACGTCTTCGTCTGCGCCACCAACACCAAACGCCGCGAACTGGCCCAGCGCTACGAGATCGGCGTCGACAACATCCTGTGGGGCAGCGACTTCCCGCACCCGGAGGGCACCTGGCCGCGCACCCGGGAGTGGCTGGCGAACACCTTCCACGACATCCCCGTGACCGAGACCCGGCGCATCCTCGGCACCTCCGCCGTCGAGCTCTTCGGCTTCGACCCGGACCGGCTCGCCCCGCACGCCCGCCGCATCGGCCCCACCCCGGCGGAACTCGGCCAACCGGCCGACCAGAGCGCGGTCGAGGCGGCCTGGCGCCCCGCTCGCGAGACCGGCCGCCACTGGCTGACCGGACAGGACTTCCCGTACGTGGGGGTGACCCGTGCCTGACCCCGCCGCCGAGCCCCGCTACACCGTCATCTCCGCCGACTGCCACGCCGGCGCCGACCTCCTCGACTACCGCTCCTACCTCCCGGCCCGCCACCACGAGGAGTTCGACGCCTGGGCCGCCACCTACGTCAACCCGCACGAGGACCTGCTCGCCGACACCGCCGACCGCAACTGGAACTCCGCCCGCCGCCTGGCCGAGCAGGAAGCCGACGGCATCGTCGCCGAGGTCGTCTTCCCCAACACCATCCCGCCGTTCTTCCCCAGCGCGTCCCTGATGGCACCGGCACCCACCGGCACCGACTTCGAGCTGCGCTGGGCCGGGCTGCGCGCCCACAACCGGTGGCTCGCGGACTTCTGCGCCGAGGCCCCCGGGCGCCGCGCGGGCGTCGCCCAGATCCTCCTCAACGACGTGGCGGAGGCGGTCCGCGAGGTCCGGCGGACCAAGGAGGCCGGCCTCACCGGCGGCATCATGCTCCCCGGCACCCCACCCGGATCGGGCCTGCCGGAACTCCACTCCCCGTACTACGACCCGCTGTGGGCGGTCTGCGCCGAGCTCGGCGTCCCCGTCAACCACCACGCCGGTTCGGCCTCCCCGCCGCTCGGCGACGAACCGGCCGCCCGGGCGGTGTTCATGGTCGAGACGACCTGGTTCTCCCACCGCGCCCTGTGGCACCTGATCTTCGGCGGGGTCTTCACCCGCCACCCGGGGCTGACCCTCGTCCTCACCGAGCAGGGCTCCGGCTGGATCCCCGGCGTCCTGGACATGCTGGACTACTACCACGGCCGCCTGGTCGCCGCCGGGGCCCGCGCCGACACCGCGGAATCCCGCTTCGGCGCCGGTCTGGCCGCCTCCCTGGACCGCACCCCCACCGAGATCTGGCACGCCAACTGCTACGTCGGCGCCAGCTTCATGCGCCCCCACGAGGTCCCGCTGCGCCACCGGATCGGCCTCGACAAGATCATGTGGGGCAGCGACTACCCCCACGACGAGGGCACTCACCCGTACTCCCGGCAGGGCCTGCGCGCCGCCTACGCCGGTGTCCCGCCCGCCGAGGTCGCCGCCATGGTCGGCGGCAACGCGGCCCGCGTCTACGGCTTCGACCCGACCGCGCTGGCCCGGGTCGCCGCCCGCTGCGGCCCGACCGTCACCGAACTCGCCGAACCCCTCACCGCACCCCCGCCCGACGCCACCAGCCCGGCCTTCGCGCCGGGGGCCTCGGTACGGATCTGGTGAGGCCCCGGTCGCGCGGCACCCGCAACCGCCGGCGGGTGCCGCGCGACCGCCCGGGGCTACCGCCGGTACGTCCGCGCCCCGAAGCTGACGCCACGTCTTACATACTTCTCAGTAACAACCTCTAGCGGGACGCCCGTCGGCGCCTTTATGGTGCGGGGCATGCCGCACCTGCCCGATGTCGTGTTGTGGTCCGTACCCGCCTTCGTCCTGCTCACCGTCGTGGAGATGGTGAGCTACCGCCTGCACCCCGACGACGACGCCGAGGGCTACACGGCGAAGGACGCGGCCACCAGCGTCGGCATGGGACTGGGCAGCCTGGTCTTCGACGCGCTGTGGAAGATCCCGATCGTGGCGATCTACGCCGCGGTCTACGAACTGACCCCGCTGCGCCTGCCCGTCCTGTGGTGGACGCTGCTGCTGATGCTGCTCGCCCAGGACTTCTTCTACTACTGGTCGCACCGCGGCCACCACGTCATCCGGGTCCTGTGGGCCTGCCACGTGGTCCACCACTCCAGCGAGAAGTTCAACCTCACCACCGCACTGCGGCAGCCCTGGACGACGTGGACGGTCTGGCCGTTCTACGTGCCGCTGGTCGCGCTCGGCGTGCACCCGGCCGTGATCGCCTTCACCTCCGGTGCCAACCTCGTCTACCAGTTCTGGGTCCACACCGAGCGCATCGGCACCCTGCCCCGGCCCGTCGAGTTCCTGTTCAACACGCCCTCGCACCACCGTGTCCACCACGCCTCCCAAGGCGGCTACCTGGACCGCAACTTCGGCGGGATCCTGATCGTCTGGGACCGGATGTTCGGCTCGTTCGTCCCCGAGACCGAGCGGCCCGTCTACGGCCTCACCAAGAACATCAACACCTTCAACCCGCTGCGGGTCGCCACCCACGAGTACGCCGCCATCGCCCGCGACATCCGGGCCGCCGAGAGCTGGAGCGAGCGCGTCGGGCGGGTGTTCCGCGGACCGGGCTGGCAGCCGGCCCGGGTCCGGGCCGCACTGGCCGCCGAAGCCGCCGCCGCGGCTGAGCGGGCCGGTGCGCCGGCCGGCGCGCGCCCGGCCGCGGACCGCACCGGTGCCGTCGAGCCTGCCGTGGGGGAGTCCGCCGTGGGGGAGCCCGCCGCGTGAGGGCGCCCGCGCCCCGGCCCCGCGCCGCCCGGGCCCTGCTGCTGGTCTTCGCCGTCCTGGGCGTCGGCCACCTCGCCGCCCTGGTGGCGCACGCCGGCGCCGCGCCCGGCAGCGGCCCCGCGGCCCTGGCCGACACCGTCGTGCACCTCACCAAACCGGCCCTGATGCCGCTGCTCGCCGCCCACGTCCTGCTGCGCGGCGGGCCGCCGCTGCTCGCCGGGGCACTGCTGTTCGGCTGCGGCGGCGACACCTTCCTCCAGGTCGGCGGCGGCACCGCGTTCCTCGTCGGCATGGCCTCGTTCGCCGCCGGCCACCTCTGCTACCTGGTGCTGTTCGCCCGGCACGGCCGCCGGGGACGCGCCGACCGGCCCGCCGCGGGCACCGGACGGCGCCGGGCGCGCACCGCCGGCGCCGCCGGGCTGTACGCGGCGGCCCTGGTCGTCACCGTGGTCCTGCTGTGGCCGGACCTCCCCGCCGACCTGCGGATCCCGGTCGCCGGATACAGCCTGCTGCTCACCGTGATGGCGTTCGGCGCGCTCTGGACGGCCCCCTGGGCCGCCGTCGGCGGGCTGCTCTTCCTGCTCTCCGACTCCCTGATCGCCGGCGGCATCGCCCGGTGGCCGCAGCTGCCCGCCCCGCAGTTCTGGATCATGCTCACCTATACGGCCGCCCAATGCGCCCTCGCCATCGGGGTGTTGGCGGCCGCGGCCGGCCCGCGGGACCCGGTCTCCCCGGTGCCGCGCCCGGCGGTCGCGTACCGTGCCCCTTGAGTCTCCCCCCGTGGGAGACCCGAAGGTGGGGGCATGTACGAGGACGGCACGGAACTGCTGTCGATCGGCGCGCTGTCGCGCCTGACCGGCGTCTCCGTCAAGACCATCAGGAATTGGTCGGACCAGGACCTGCTGCCGCCCGCCGCCCGCACCCCCGCGGGCTACCGCCTCTACGGACCGGACGCCCCGGCCCGCCTGGAGATCGTGCGCAGCCTGCGCGACCTGGGCGTCGGCACCGCCGCGATCCGCGCCGTCCTGCACCGCGAACGCACCCTCGCCGACACGGCGGAGCGCTCGGCGGACGTCCTGGACGCGCAGATCGCCGCGCTGCGCTCCCGGCGCGCCGTCCTGCGGGCCGTGGCCGCGCGGGGCAGCACCGCAGAGGAACTCCCCGGGATGACCCGACTCGCCCGCCTGTCCGCCGAGGAACGCCGCCGGATCCTCGCCGCGTTCGTCGACGACGCCCTGGACGGCGTCCCCGCGCCCGCCTACCGCAGCGGCCTGCTGGCCGCCACCCCCGACCTGCCCGACGACCCCACCCCCGAGCAACTGCACGCCTGGATCGAGTTGGCCGACCTGGTCCGCGACCCCGAACTCCGCGCCGCCCTGCGCCGGTTGGCCGCCTACAGTGCCCGCAGCGCGCCACCCGCCGACGGTGACCCGGCGGCCGACGTCGACGCCGCCCGGCGCGTCGCCACCTTGATGCACACCCTCGCCGAGTCCGCCGTCGCGGACGGCATCGCCCCGGACTCGCCGGCCGCCGCACCGCTCGTCGCCGAACTGGTGGCGGCCTGGCTCCCCACCCAGGCCGGCACCCCGGACCCGCCCGCCGAGGACGGCCCGGCCGCCCGGACCCGGCTGCTGGAACAGCTCCGGACCGCCGCCGAACCGCTTGTCGAGCGCTACTGGCGGCTGCTGTGCACCGCCACCGGCCGCCCCGCCCCGCCGCGTTGGGACACCGCCGGCACCTGGACCGCCGCCGCCCTGCGCGCCCACCGCACCCCCGTGCGGGTGGACCGCACCGCCTTCGTCGCCCCCGACCCGGAGCGGGTGCTGTACGCCTACGAGCGGGTCGCCCGGGCCGTCGGCGCACTGGTCGCGGGCGTCCGCCCGGCGGACCTCGCCCGCCCCACCCCGTGCGCCGACTGGACCGTCCGGCAACTGCTCGACCACCTGGTGTGGGAGAGCCTGATGGTCACCTCGATCGCCGAGGGGGCGCCGCGCACCGACCACACCGCCGACCACGTGGGCCACGATCCCCGCGCGGCCTTCGAGGACGCCACCACCGCCGCGCTCGCCGCCTTCCGCGGCAGCGGCATGCTCGCCCGCACCTTCGGCCCCTACGAGGCGCCCGGCGCCCTGCTCGTCCAACAGGTGGTGGTCGAACTCCTCGCCCACGGCTGGGACTTGGCGCGGGCGCTGGGTGCTCCGACCGGGCTGGCCCCGGAGGTCGCCGAGGAGACCCTGGCGGTGGCGCACCGGATGTACGGGGCCGCACCCCGCACCGAGGGCGGCTCGTTCGCGCCGCAGTGCCCCGCCCCGCCCGGCGCCACCGCGGCGGACCGGCTCGCGGCGTTTCTGGGGCGCACGGTGTGACCGGCGGGCGGGGTGGGGCGAGGGGCGGGGCGGGAGGCGGTCCCGGCGGCTACTGCACCGCCTTCAGCGCGTTGACGATCCCGTAGCCGAAGTGGCTGTTGACCTGCGGGGTGCCGGTGCAGGTGGCGTCACCCGCCGGGCACCCGGGGTTGTCGGCCTGCTGCTTGAGCAGCCACTGGATCTCCTGCGCGCTGGCCTTCGGGTGGGTGCTCTTCAGGAGCGCCGCCACGCCCGCGACGTGCGGGGAGGCCATCGACGTGCCGGCGTAGAAGGCCCAGTCGCCACCGGGGATGGTGGAGAGCACGTTGCCGTTCTTCGCCGGCAGGTTTGGCACCTGCTTGGTGTCGCCGCCGGGCGCGGCCACGTCGACCTGTCCCAGGCCGTAGTTGGAGTAGCCGGACTTCAGGCGGTGCGATCCGGTCGCCGCGACCGTCACCGTCCCGGGCAGCTGGGTCGGCACGTCCCAGCAGGTCTTGGGGCTGAGGGTGCGGTTGACCGGCGTGGAGTCGTTGGGGCTGCCGGTGTCGGTGAGCTTGTCGGCCGCGAGGTCGGCGTTGGCGTTGCCGGCCGCCGCGACGTTGACCACGCCCTTGTCCTGCGCGTACTTGGCCGCCCGGCCGACCGCGTCAACGATGGCCGCCTGATCGGCGTCGTCCTTGCAGTTGAACATCCACGGGTCCACGTAATAGCTGTTGTTGGTGACCTGGATGCCGTGGTCGGCCGCGAAGACGAAGGCGCACACCACGCTCTCCGCGTAGAACAGGCTGGTCTTGGGCTCGCTCACCTTGATGGCGGAGACCTTCACGCCCGGTGCGACGCCGGCCACGCCGATGCCGTTGCGGGCCGCGGCGATGGTGCCCGCCACGTGCGTGCCGTGGGCGTCCTCGACCGGGTCGTAGGGCCGCCAGGCCCCCGGTGAGGTGTCGGGCACCCCGCCCACACAGTTGGCCGACTGCCGGGCGGAGAAGTTCGGTTTGAGGTCCGGGTGGGTGTCGTCCACGCCGGTGTCGATGACCCCGACGGTCACCTTGCGGCTGCCCGGGTTCACCTTCGCGGCCCGGTCGGCCCCGATGGCGGGGATGTCCCACTGGAGCGGCTCCAGCGGTTCCTCGCCGGTGGCCTTCGCGGTCCGTTGCGCCGCCGCGAGTTGGGCCGCGGTGATCTTCTGCGGCTTGCCGACGTCGGTGGTGCCGGACTGCTTGAGCGGCGCGGTGCGGGTCGCGCCCGCCGACTGCACGCCCGGCACGGTCCGCAGGGTGGCGGCGAACCGGGGGTTGGCCGCATGGGCGACGATCACGCCTATCCGCTCGTGGGCGGTGATCACCTTGCCGCCGGCCCGGTCGATGGCCCGCTCGACTGCGTCGACCGTGGCGTGGCCGGGGACGGTGTTCACGACGTATGACAGCAGCGGGCCGCTGTCCGGCGGCGCGGCGCCGGCCGCGTCCGGGAGGAACCCGGTCGTGGCGGTCAGCGCCAACCCGAGCGGGACGGCCAGGGCCCGCAGGCGTCTGTTCCGGGGATGTGCAAGGGGACGTGCCATGGGTACTCCACCTCATCCGTCGGACCGCCCGTGCGCGGGGCGCGCACGGGCGGGTGCATGACAGGTGAAGCTATCGGCGATCACCGACGCACAGCAATGGAATGCAGGGAAAACCTCATAGGAGCGGCAAATTGACGGGCGATCAGGCGTCGCTTCGGGTATGGGCGCGCGCCCCGGAGGGCGTCCGTGCGCTCAGTCCCGCCGCCCCGCTCCGTCGCACGGCCGCAGGGTGCCCATGCTCAGCGGCGGCAGCGGGATCCGCGGGCCGTACCAGCGCCGGGCGTCCGCCCCCGGGTGCGGCCGCGACGGGGCGGCGGCGATCGGCGCGGACAGGGGGACGCTGCCGTACGGGCGCCGACGCGGGGCGTGCGCAGGCGGGTCCTGTGGGGGCGGCGGGGTCATGACCGGCTAACGAAGCGTCGCCCGACCGGTGGCGGCCGGTGCGCCCATTCCCCCGATTTCTTCAGGAATTCAACCATCCATCGTCTGTCGCATCGGGTCCGACCGCCCTACGATGCGTGATCCACGTCACTTATCCAGGGCTTATCGTCGGCCCCGCACCAGCACACCGAGCGTCAGGAGACCCGTGATCACCGCACCCAACGCCGACCCGGGGCAGCACGACCCGCCCGACTACCGACAGGTCCAGACGAGCCCGGAGTTCGCCGAACTCCGCAGCGCCCACCGCTCGTTCGCCTTCCCGCTCACCCTCGCCTTCATCCTCTGGTACCTCGGCTACGTGCTGCTGTCGAGCTACGCGGGCGCCTTCATGGCCACCAAGGTCGCGGGCCACCTCAACGTCGCCTTCGTCCTCGGCATCGCCCAGTTCGCCACCACCTTCCTGATCGCCTGGTGGTACTCCCGGCACGCCGCCGCCCGGCTCGACCCCCGGGCCGAGGCCATCAAGGCCCGCCTGGAGGGCACCGCCGCCACCCCGCCGGCCCCGGCCCGCGCGGCCGACGCCCCCAAGGACGGCCCCGAGCAGACCGGTGTGCAGGAGGCCGGCGCATGAACCTCACCCAGCACCTCGCCGCCGGCGGCGCCGGCGAGCACCGCACCCTGATCGTCACCCTCTTCGCCGTCTTCGTCGCCGCCACCCTCGGCCTCACCGTCTGGGCCGGCCGGCAGACCAAGGGCGCGGACGACTTCTACGCCGGCGGACGGCAGTTCAGCGGCTTCCAGAACGGCCTGGCCATCTCCGGCGACTACATGTCCGCCGCGTCCTTCCTCGGCATCGCCGGCGCCATCGCCCTCTTCGGCTACGACGGCTTCCTCTACTCCATCGGCTTCCTCGTCGCCTGGCTCGTCGCGCTCCTCCTGGTCGCCGAACCCCTGCGCAACTCCGGCCGCTTCACCATGGGAGACGTCCTCGCCTACCGGATGCGCCAACGCCCCGTCCGGACCGCCGCAGGCACCTCCACCATCGTCGTGTCGATCTTCTACCTGCTGGCCCAGATGGCCGGCGCCGGCGCCCTGGTGACCCTGCTCTTGGGCATCACCAGCGAAGCGGGCAAGATCCTCGTCGTCGTCCTGGTCGGCATCGTGATGATCCTCTACGTCACCATCGGCGGCATGAAGGGCACCACCTGGGTCCAGATGGTCAAGGCCGTCCTCCTGATCGCCGGCACCCTGCTGATCACCTTCCTGGTGGCGTGGCGGTTCCACTTCAACCTCTCCGCACTGCTCGGCGCCGCCGCCGAGAACAGCGGCAAGGGCTCCGCCTTCCTGGAACCCGGCCTCAAGTACGGCGCCACCGCCACCTCGAAGATCGACTTCATCTCGCTCGGCCTCGCCCTCGTCCTGGGCACCGCCGGCCTGCCGCACATCCTCATCCGCTTCTACACGGTCCCCACCGCCAAGGCCGCCCGGAAGTCGGTGAACTGGGCGATCGGCATCATCGGCGTCTTCTACCTGATGACCCTGGCCCTCGGCTTCGGCGCCGCGGCCCTCCTCAAGCCGGCCACCATCACCGCCTCCAACAAGGCGGGCAACACCGCCGCCCCGCTGCTCGCCCAGGAGATCGGCGGCGGCGCGGGCTCCACCGGCGGTGCCATCCTGCTCGCCGTCATCTCCGCCGTCGCCTTCGCCACCATCCTCGCCGTGGTCGCCGGCCTCACCCTCGCCTCGTCCTCCTCCTTCGCCCACGACCTCTACGTCAACGTCCTGCGCAAGGGGCGGGCCACCGAGAAGGAAGAGGTCGGCGCGGCCCGCTGGGCGACCGTCGGCATCGGCGCGATCGCCATCGTCCTCGGCGTCTTCGCCCGCAGCCTGAACGTCGCCGGCCTGGTGGCGCTCGCCTTCGCGGTCGCCGCCTCCGCCAACCTCCCCACCCTCCTCTACAGCCTCTTCTGGAAGCGCTTCACCACCCAGGGCGCCCTCTGGTCCATCTACGGCGGCCTGCTCTCCTCCGTCCTGCTGGTCCTCTTCTCGCCCGTCGTCTCCGGCAAGGAGACCTCGATGTTCCCCGGCGCCGACTTCGCGGTGTTCCCCCTGGAGAATCCGGGCCTGATCTCCATCCCCCTGGGCTTCCTGCTCGGCTGGCTCGGCTCCCTCCTCTCCCGGGAGGCACCGGACGCCGCCAAATACGCCGAACTGGAAGTCCGCTCCCTGACCGGCACCGGCGCGCACTGAGCCGTCCGTACAGGGCACGGGTGGGGTGGCATCGTAGAGAACTACGACGCCACCCCGCCCACCTCGTGCTTCTCACGTCTCCTCACCGTCGTACCCATCGCGTAGTCTCGAAGGCGTACTGATCGACGGACCGAGCCGGACACTCGGGGAGGGGGCCAGATGCTCATCGACACCTACGGCCGCGTGGCCACCGACCTGCGGGTTTCACTCACCGACCGGTGCAACCTGCGCTGCACCTACTGCATGCCCGAAGAGGGCCTGCAGTGGCTGGCCAAGCCCGACCTGCTGACCGACGACGAGATCGTCCGGCTGATCGAGATCGCCGTGCGCGACCTCGGCGTCGAAGAGGTCCGCTTCACCGGCGGCGAGCCCCTGCTCCGCCCCGGCCTGGTCGGCATCGTCGAGCGGGTCGCCGCCCTCGCGCCGCGCCCCCGGATGTCACTGACCACCAACGGCATCGGCCTGGCACGCACGGCCGCCGCCCTCCAGGCCGCCGGCCTGGACCGGGTCAACGTCTCCCTCGACACCCTCCGGCCCGACGTCTTCCAGGCCCTGACCCGCCGCAAGCGGCACGACGACGTCCTCAAGGGCCTCGAAGCCGCCCGCGCAGCCGGTCTCACCCCGGTCAAGGTCAACACCGTCCTGATGCCCGGCCTCAACGACGACGAGGCCCCCGACCTCCTGGCCTGGGCCGTCGAGAACGGCTACGAGCTGCGCTTCATCGAGCAGATGCCGCTCGACGCCCAACACGGCTGGAAGCGCGACGGAATGATCACCGCCGGCGACATCCTGACCTCGCTGCGCACCCGCTTCACCCTCACCCCCGAGGGCCAGGACGAGCGCGGCTCCGCACCCGCCGAGCGCTGGATCGTCGACGGCGGCCCGCACCGCGTCGGCGTGATCGCCTCGGTGACCCGCCCGTTCTGCCGCGCCTGCGACCGCACCCGGCTCACCGCCGACGGCCAGATCCGCACCTGCCTCTTCGCCACCGAGGAGTCCGACCTGCGCGGCGCCCTGCGCTCCGGCGCACCCGACGCCGAGATAGCCCGCCTCTGGAAGCTCGCCATGTGGGGCAAGAAGGCGGGATCCGGCCTCGACGACCCCACCTTCCTCCAACCGGACCGCCCCATGTCAGCCATCGGAGGCTGACCGCACCCGCTCCCATTCCGCCAGCGTCACCACGTCCTTGAGGAACCCGCGCACGGCGAGGAACTGCGACAGGTGCTCCCGGTGCTCCTCACACGCCAACCACGTCTTGCGCCGGTCCGGGGTGTGCAGCTTCGGGTTGTTCCAGGCCAGCACCCACACCGCGTCGGCACGGCAGCCCTTGGCCGAGCAGATGAGGGAATTCTCTGAAGTGTTCGGGGAGTTCACGCCTCAACCCTACGTCCCGCCGTGCGCCCCATCGGGGCCGCTCTCCAAGGCCGTCGCGCCTTGCGGACATGACGACGCCGGGCAGCCACGGGGGGAGCCGCCCGGCGTCGGTCCGTCGCTCCGACGGGGGATGCGGAGCGCGTACGCAGTATGTCATGGGGAATGGTGCGTGGTGCAGCGGAACCGCATGATTGATCTGAGCTTTTCTTGAGCTTTGCTGAGCAAGCACCGCCAGCGAAGCTCAGTCCCGCTCCTCGCGCGACGCCGAAGACCCCTCCGCCGGACGTTCCGCAACGGATTCCGCGGGCTCCGCCGGCAGCGCCCGCCGTACGGGCTTGACGAACGTCGAAGGTAGCGAAGGGACGTTCTCCCGACCGGCGTTGGCGATGACCACCGCGACGTACGGAAGCCCCATGCCGATCACGAGCGTTGCAATGGCAATCGGTCGCTCGATGTTCCACAGCACGGCCGTGAGCACCACCGCCAGGGTCCGCACCGCCATCGAGATCACGTACCGCCGCTGGCGCCCGCGCACGTCCTCGGTCAGCCCCTGGCGCGCTCCCGTGATCCGGAAGGTCTCGCCGCCACCGCTGTGCTTCCGCATCACGTTCCACCACCTGCTCCGTCGTGCCGGATTCTCCCCGCATTCCGGTCAGATCCCACGGTACGCCGCCCTTCCCGGCCCTACGAGACCGGGTCACGTCGTCGGTGGACCGCCCCGTACCCCGGATGACGTAGCCGCCCGCCGGGCTCTGCGAGCACGACGAGCGGCCCCGGACGACGGACCGGGAGGGCCTAGCGCCCGGTGAGCTGCGCCAGCTTGCGGCCGGCCTTCAAGTAGGCGACGCCCTCCGTGCCGGACAGCTTCTCCGCCAGGACCTCGGCCAGCGGCCGCACCGCGTCGGCCTCGGCGAGCACCACCGTCGACTGGCCGGAGTCGCCCTCGCTCACCAGCCGCAGCGCGTTCTGCTTCGCCAGCCGCCGCGCCGCCGAGGCGCTCGGAGTGAACTCCAGCACCGTCGTCAGCACCGCCGCGACCGGCAGCTCCCCGTGCTCCGCGACGTCCACGACCGGCAGCGACTCCACGTCCGCGAACGACTTCTTGGAGAACTGGGCCACGAAACCGGCCCGCGCCGCCATCGCCGCGTCCAGCCCGTAGAGCGCCGCCACGACCTCACCCGCGAGGACCTTCTTGAGGTCCATCGGGTGCATCGACCGCTCGGCGACCCGGCCCAGGGCCAGGGTGATCTCCTCGTCGGTCCACTCGGTCCACGCCTTGAGGTACGGCTCCATCAGGCGGTCCGGCACCGACATGATCTTGCCGAAGACGTCGTCGGCGGGCGAGCTCAGCCCGACGTAATTGCCCTTGGACTTGGACATCTTGGCGCCGCTGCCGTCCGTGCCCTCGATCAGCGGCATGGTCACCACCAGCTGCGGCCGCTGCCCGCGCAGCTCCATCAGCTTGCGACCCATCTGGAGGTTGAGCAGCTGGTCGGAGCCGCCGAGCTCGACGTCGCAGCCCAGCGCCACCGAGTCCAGCCCCTGCGCGATCGGGTACAGCAGCTCGGTCATGGTCAGACCCGAGCCGGCCGCCAGCCGGTTGCGGAAGTCCTCGCGCTGGAGCAGCTGCGACGCCGGCACCTGCGCGAGCAGCCCCAGCAGCTCCGGGAAGGTGTACGGCGCCAGCCACTCGCTGTTCTGCCGGAAGCTGACCTTCTCGAAGTCGAAGAACGGACGCACCTGTTCGCGGTACGTGGCGAGGTTGTGCGCGATGTCCGCGTCGGTCAGCGGCGGCCGCTCCGCCGTGCGACCCGACGGGTCACCGATCTTGGCGGTGAAGTCGCCGATGATCAGGGTGACGTCGTGGCCGAGGCGCTGGAACCGGCTCAGGATGATCAACGGCACCGCGTGGCCGAGGTGCACGTCGGTCGCCGTCGGGTCGATGCCCAACTTGATGTGCAGACCCTCGCCGGCCGACCGACGCTCCTCGATGCGCTCGGCCAGCTTCTCCACGCCCGGCAGCACCTCGACCGTGCGGGACGCGATGAGCTCGGCCTGCTCCTTGGGCGACAGGTCCGTCAGGTCGAGATAGCGCCGCTCGCGGGTCTCCTGGAGCAGCTCCCGGACGGTGTCGTCCGAGGAGAGGTCGGCGGAGAGCAGCGTGCGGGCGCGGGCGACGGATTCGCCGAGGCGTGTCATGGCGTTCCTGATCGATCGTGGTTCCCCGAGGGGAGGACAGGGCGACAGTCTATTAGGCACGCACGGCGCCGCTCACCGCGATATCCGCCGGTCCGGCCGGTGCCGGGCCGCCCGCCCCGCACCGGGCGGCGGCCCCTGGCACCGCCCGCCCGGCGCCGACTCACACGCCCGGGCTGACCGAACTCATGTGGAAGTCCGGCACCCGCAGCGGCGGCATCGCGGTCCGCGGGAAGTAGTCGCCCCACTCCCGCGACAGCGTCCGCTCCGTGCGGCCGGCCTCCGTGGCCCGGCCCAGCAGGTCCACCGGCGACTCGTTGAACCGGAAGTTGTTCACCTCGCCGACGACCTCGCCGTCCCGCACCAGGTAGACGCCGTCCCGCGTCAACCCGGTCAGCAGCAGCGTCGCCGGATCGACCTCCCGGATGTACCACAGGGACGTCAGCAGCAGCGCCGGCCCGTCGTGGCCCGCCGCGGCCACCATCGCGTCGAGGTCCCGTGGACCGCCGCCCTCCAACAGGAGGTTGTCGACCGCCGGCGCCACCGGCAGCCCGGTCAGCGCCGCACCGTGCCGGGTGGCCACCAGCCGGTTGAGCACCCCCTCGCGCACCCAGTCGGTGGCGGCCAGCGGCAGCCCGTTGTCGAAGACCGAGGCGTCCTCGCCCGAGGTGTGGGCGAGGACGAACGGCGCGCACTCCAGCCCGGCCGCCGTCGGATCGCTGCGCAGTGTCAGCGGCAGCCCGGCGACCCGCTCGCCGATCCGGGTCCCGGCGGTGCCCGCACCGCCCCCGGCCTTGGAGAAGACCGTCCGGCCCTCCGCGGCGTCCCGGGCGGTGGCCGACCACTGCTGGTACACCAGCAGGTCCGCGACGGCGCTCGGCGGCAACAGCGTGTCGTAGCGGCCGGCCGGCAGCTCGATCCGGCGCTCGGCCCAGCCCAGCCGCCGGGCGAGTTCGGCGTCCAGCGCCCGCGGATCGACGTCGGTGAAGTCCCGCGTGGCCCGGCCGGCCCAGGACGACCGGGTGCGGTCCGGCGACTTGGCGTTCAACTCCAGCGTCCCGGTGGGCTGGTCGTGCCGCAGCCGCAGCCCGGTCGAGCTGCCCAGGTACGACGAGACCACGCTGTGCTGGGCGAAGCCGTACAGCTCGCGCCCGCCGGCCCGGGCCTGCCGGAAGGACTCCCCGAGGGCCGGTGCGAACGCGGCGAAGACGTCCGGGGAGGTCCCGGCCGGCGGGTCGGTGAAGTCGGCGGTCGTCCGGCCGTCCGCGACCAGCGCCTGGGCGTCCTCGGCCGGTCCGGCGTCCCGGGCGGCCGCCTCCGCGGCCCGCACCAGCGGCTCCAGGTCCTGCGCGGTGACCGCCGACCGGGACACCACGCCGGAGGCGGTGCCCCGGGCGCCGTCCACGGTCGCCACGACGGTGACCGTCCGGCCGCGGGTGGCGCCGTTGGTGGTCAGGGCGTTGCCGGCCCAGCGCAGATTGGTGCTGGAGTGCTCCTCGGCGATGACCACGCAACCGTCGGCGCGGGACAGCTCCAGGGCCCGCTCGACGATCTCGTCCGGCCGGTTGCTGCGGGTGCCGCGCGGACTCATCGACCCGCCTCCTGCGTCGTGTTGAGGGTGTGCCGGCCCGGGGAACGGCCCCCGGAGCCCCGGCCCGAGGGGTGGCGTGCGCTCATCGCCCGGCCTCCTGCGTCGTGTTGAGGACGTTCACGCCCTCGAAGACGGCCGAGGGGCAGCCGTGGGAGACCGCCGCGATCTGGCCCGGCTGGGCCTTGCCGCAGTTGAAGGCGCCGCCCAGTACGTAGGTCTGCGGACCGCCGAGCGCGGTCATCGAACCCCAGAAGTCGGTGGTGGTGGCCTGGTAGGCGACGTCCCGCAGCTGCCCGGCCAGCCGCCCGTTGCGGATCAAGAAGGCCCGCTGCTGGGTGAACTGGAAGTTGTGACGCTGCATGTCGATGGACCACGAACGGTCCCCCACCAGGTAGATGCCGCGTTCCACACCCGAGATCAGCGCGTCCGTGGACGGGCCGTCCGGCGCCGGGCGCAGCGAGACGTTGGCCATCCGTTGGACCGGCACGTGATGGGGGGAGTCCGCGAAGGCACACCCGTTGGAGCGCGGGAAGCCCGCCAACTTCGCGGTCCTGCGGTCGAGTTGGTACCCCGTGAGGATGCCGTCCGTGATCAGGTCCCAGGACTGCGCGGCGACGCCCTCGTCGTCGTAGCCGACGGTGGCCAGACCGTGCTCGGCGGTCCGGTCGCCGGTGACGTTCATCAACGGCGAGCCGTAGACGAGCGTCCCCAACTGGTCGAAGGTCGCGAAGGACGTGCCGGCGTAGGCCGCCTCGAAGCCCAGCGCCCGGTCCAGTTCCGTGGCGTGCCCCACCGACTCGTGGACGGTGAGCCAGAGGTTGGACGGGTCGATCACCAGGTCGTAGGCGCCGGGTTCGACGCTCGGGGCGCGGAGCTTGTCGGCGAGGTGCCCGGGGATCGCGGCCAGTTCACCGTCCCAGTCGTAGCCGCCGTCGGTGAGGTACTCCCAGCCGCGGCCGACCGGTGGCGCGAGGGTCCGCATCGACTCGAAGTCGCCGGTGGCCGGGTCCACCGCGACCGCGGTGAGCTCGGGGTGCAGCCGGATCCGCTGCTGGGTGGTGCTGGTCCCCGCGGTGTCCGCGTAGAACTTGTTCTCCTGGGCGGCCAGCAGGTGCGCGTCGACGTGCGCCACGCCCGGTGCGGCCAGCAGCCGGGCGCTCCACTCGGCCAGCAGCCCGGTCTTCTCCGCGTCCGGCACGTCGAACGGGTTGACGTCGTACGCCGAGACCCAGGTGCGGTCCGGGTGGACGGGCTCCTCGGCCAGCTCCACCCGCCCGCCCGTCGCCCACCGGTCGCCGCCGCTCCCCGAGGCCCCGCCGCCGGCGGCCTCCGCCACGGTCGACGACAGCTTCGCCATCGCCACCGCCTGCCCGGCCACCCGCGCCGCGGCGTCCATCGTCAGGTCGACGCCCGCGGCGAAGCCCCAGGCGCCGTTGTGCACCACGCGCACCGCGTAGCCCAGGTCGGTGGTGTCGGAGGTGGCCGACGTGCGGGCGTCGCGCAGCCGCCACATCGCGCTGCGCACCCGCTCCAGGCGGAAGTCGGCGTGCTCCGCGCCCAGCGCCCGGGCCCGCGCCAGTGCGGCGTCGGCCAGGGCGCGCAGCGGCAGCGCGCGGAAGGTCTCGTCAAGGTCATGGGGCGCGGCTGGCACGGCATCCTCCGGTAGTCGGCGGATGCATCATGCCGTGCTTCTGTGGAGACCCGACAGTGAACGGGGGCGCGCCCCTGTGTGGGCTCGATTCTCCGTACGGGCCGCCCGACCGATAGTTTCGTACCGAACGCAAGACGGACAGAAAACGGAAAGGGTGATCTCTTGAGCCGCTCGGTTCTGGTCACCGGAGGCAACCGCGGCATCGGCCTGGCCATTGCCCGTGCCTTCGCCGAGGCAGGCGACAAGGTCGCCATCACCTACCGCTCGGGCGAGCCCCCGGCGGGCTTTTTGGCCGTGAAGTGCGACATCACGGACGCTGAGCAGGTCGAGCAGGCGTACAAGGAGATCGAGGAGAAGCAGGGTCCGGTCGAGGTGCTGGTGGCCAACGCCGGCATCACGCGGGACCAGCTGCTGATGCGGATGTCCGAGGAGGACTTCAGCACGGTCCTCGACACCAACCTCACCGGCACGTTCCGGGTGGTCAAGCGCGCCAACCGGGCCATGCTGCGCGCCCGCAAGGGCCGGATCGTCCTGATCTCCTCGGTGGTCGGCCTGATGGGCGCGCCGGGGCAGGCGAACTACGCGGCGTCCAAGGCCGCGCTGGTCGGCTTCTCCCGCTCGCTCGCCCGTGAGCTGGGCAGCCGCAACATCACCGTGAACGTCGTCGCCCCCGGTTTCGTCGACACCGACATGACCCGGGCGCTCAGCGACGAGCAGCGGGAGAACATCGTGAAGCAGGTGCCGCTGGCGCGTTACGCGCAGCCCGAGGAGGTCGCCGCCTCGGTCCGCTTCCTGGCCTCCGACGAGGCCGCGTACATCACCGGAGCCGTCATTCCCGTCGACGGCGGATTGGGCATGGGGCACTGAGCACGATGACGAACACCACTGGAATCCTCGCCGGCAAGCGCATCCTGATCACGGGTGTGCTGATGGAGTCCTCGATCGCCTTCCACGCGGCCAAGGTCGCGCAGGAGCAGGGCGCCGAGGTCATCCTGACCGCCTTCCCGCGGCCCACCCTCACCGAGCGCATCGCCAAGAAGCTGCCCAAGCCGGCCAAGGTCGTCGAGCTGGACGTCACCAACGACGAGCACCTGGCCCGCCTTGAGGGCCTGGTCCGCGAGGAGCTCGGCGGGCTGGACGGCATCGTCCACTCCATCGGCTTCGCCCCGCAGGACGCGCTCGGCGGCAACTTCCTCAACACGCCGTTCGAGTCGGTCGCCACGGCCATGCACGTCTCGGCGTTCTCCCTGAAGTCCCTGACCATGGCGTGCCTGCCGCTGATGCCGGAGGAGGGCGGCTCGGTGGTCGGCCTGACCTTCGACGCGCAGTTCGCCTGGCCGCAGTACGACTGGATGGGCCCGGCCAAGGCCGCCCTGGAGGCCACCAACCGCTACATGGCGCGGGACCTCGGCGAGCGCAACGTCCGCTGCAACCTCATCTCGGCGGGCCCGATCGGCTCGATGGCCGCCAAGTCCATCCCGGGCTTCTCGGACCTGGCCAAGGTGTGGGACAGCCGTTCCCCGCTCCAGTGGGACATGGCCGACCCCGAGCCCGCGGGCCGCGGCGTCGTCGCCCTGCTGTCGGACTTCTTCCCGAAGACCACCGGCGAGATCATCCACGTCGACGGCGGCGTGCACATGATGGGCGCCTGACGCGCCGGCAGCACCCCGTACCGCCGAACTCCCGTACTGCCCGCCCCGGTCCGCCGGGGCGGGCAGTACGCGTTTGGGGGCGCGCGTCCGAGGTGTCCGGCGTCCCCGGGACATCCGGCGTCCCCGAGGTGTGCGGCGCCCTCGGGGTGTCCGTGCGTCGGAGCGTCCGTGCGTCCGGGACGTCCGGCATCGCTCCGGAATACCCCCCACCCCCGCCACGTTGTGGCCCCGCAGGGGGCGCTCCCGTCCCCTACGGGACCTGTTCGACCGCCCCTAGGGGCCCGGCGCCCAGCCGGCAGCCGAAGGGGTGGGCGCTGGCTTCGGCGGCGGCGCGTTCGCCGTCCCCGGCGCGGATCGCCGCCACCAGCCGTGCGTGGTCCATGTGCGCCTCGGGGCGCAGCACTTCGCCGACGTCGGCGCGCAGGAACTCGCGCAGCACGCCCCCGAGGTCGGCGTAGATGTCGGCCAGCACGTCGTTGTGCGAGGCCGCCACGACCGCCATGTGCAGCGTCGCGTCCGCCTCCACGAACGCCTCCGCGGCGCCCGATTCCCAGGCCCGTTCGCGGCGCTCCAGGAGGGCGTCGAGCTGGCGCAGGTCCTGTTCGGTGCGGCGGTGCGCGGCGAGCCGGGCGGCCTCGGTCTCCAGCGCGGAGCGCAGTTCCGCGACGTGCCGGGGGTCGGCGTCGGCGAACCGGCGGTTCATCACCCCGGCCAGTTCGCTGGTGGCGACCACGTAGGTGCCCGAACCCTGCCGGATGTCGAGGAGCCCGTTGTGCGCCAGGGCCCGGACCGCCTCGCGGACGGTGTTGCGCGCCACCCCGAGCTGCTCGACGAGTTCCGGCTCGGTCGGGATGCGGGACCCCACCGGCCAGTCGCCGGACGTGATCTGGGCACGCAGCTGCGCGATCACCTGGTCGGCCAGCGCGGACCGGCGGGGCGAGGTCAAGGGCATGGCTGGGCTCCGGGGTGCTGGGGCCGGTGGGCCGGGTGGACGGCGGCGGCGCGGACGGCGGTCCGTCGGGGTCCGTGGCGCCGTGCGGGTGGGCCGAGGCTACCGACTGCCGCTGGACAACTATTCATCCCATGATTCTATGATGACCCCTATGGCAGACGAAGACCTCGCGACCCTCGGCCCGGCCGCCGAGCCCCGGACCCCCGCATCCCCGCCCGCCGACGCCGGAGCGGCGCGGCCCTCCGCCACACCCGAGGGCGTCCCGGAACGCGGCTCGGCACCGCGCTGGCTGCCCGGGATCGTGATCGCCGGTCTCGTCCTCGCGGCCCTCAACCTCCGGCCGGCGATCACCAGCCTCGGCGCGCTCCTGAAGGAGGTCCGCGACGGACTCGGCATGAGCGGCACCGTCGCCGGTCTGCTGACCTCCGTGCCGGCCCTGTGCTTCGCCGTCTTCGGCTTCGCCGCGCCCCGGCTGGCCCGGCGCTGGGGGCCCGGCGCGATCGTCTGCGCCGGGATGGTGGCGATCGCGGTGGGCGTCGTGGTGCGCCCGTACGCCGGCGGTACGCCCGGCTTCCTGGCCGGCAGCGCGCTGGCGCTGGCCGGCATCGCGGTCAGCAACGTGCTGCTGCCGGTGGTCATCAAGACCTGGTTCCCCGAGCGGGTCGGGCCGATGACCGGGCTCTACTCGATGGCGCTCGCCCTGGGGACCTCCCTCGCGGCGGCGCTCACCGTCCCCATGACCGCTGGGCTCGGCGGCAGTTGGCGCACCGGACTGGCCGTGTGGGCGCTGCTCGCCGTGCTCGCGGTGGTGCCGTGGCTGGTGGTGGTGCTGCGGCGCCGGCCGGCCGGATCACCCTCGGCACCGGCGGGCGGCACCCCGGCGACCGCGGAAACCCCCATACGGATCACCTCGTCGCCGACCGCCTGGGCGCTGGCGGTCTTCTTCGGCCTCCAGGCGACCGCCGCCTACATCACCATGGGGTGGATGCCGCAGATCTTCCGCGACGCCGGGGTCTCGGCGGGCACCGCGGGGGTGCTGCTGGCCGTCACCATGGCCGTCGGCGTGCCGCTCTCGTTCGTGCTGCCGCGGCTGGCGGCCCGGATGCGGCACCAGGGGCCGCTGGTGGTCGTCCTGGGCGTCTGCGGGCTGGCCGGCTACACCGGCCTGGGGTTGGCGCCGGCCGGCGGGGCCTGGGTGTGGGCGCTGCTGATGGGCATCTCCAACTGTGCCTTCCCGCTTGCCCTGACGATGATCGGGATGCGCTCCGTGAGCGCCGCCGGCGTGGTCAAGCTGTCCGCCTTCGCGCAGAGCGTCGGCTATCTGATCTCCATCCCCGGGCCGCTGCTGGTCGGCACGCTCTACCAGCACAGCGGTGGCTGGGGACTGCCGATCGCGCTGATGATCGGGTTGATGGTGCCGCAGATCGCGGTGGGCGTGCTGGCGGGCCGCAACCGCCGCATCGAGGACGAGCGGTGACGGCGGCGGTCGCGGGCTGAGCGCCGTCGGCCCGTCGGCCCGTCGGTGCGGGGCGCGGAGGGTGCCGTGCGGACGGTGCCGTGCGGACCGCGTGCCGCGCCGCTCGCACCCGGTTGCGAGCCCTGGCGGGAGCGGCGCGGCGGGCGGGTGCGACACTGGGCGCATGCCAGTGCTCGAACCGAATCCGCAGGGCAGCCAGAAGAAACTGCTGCTCGTCCTGGCCCTGATGCTCGGGGTGACCGTCGTCGTCGGGATCATCGCGAGCATCGCCGCGCCATGATCCCGAGGCGGCCGGCCCCGCGGCCCGGTCGCCGTGACCCGAGGTGGGGTTGTCCCCCGATCCCCTAGGGGGCGGGCGTCAGGGATCAATGGGTGGTTTCCCGGATGGGAAGGGCCGCCGCGACTGCGTAGCGTCGTCGTCACACCGCGGAACCGCGGTGGGCGCGCCGCCGTTCGCGGCCGCGCCGGTCCCGCGACCCCTTGGGAGCCCGCCATGTCCGCCGCGTTCAGCCGCCCGTCCGCAGCCCGGGCACCGCGTCTGCGGAAGGCCCTGCCGTGGTGGGGGTTGGCGCTGCCGACCGTCTCGTTCGTCGTCCTGTTGGTGCTGGTGGCGAGCCCGGGCACGGCGAGTGCCGCCGGTGCGCCGCGGGCCCCGGAGAGCCTGGCGCCGCTGCTGGAGTTCCTCGCCCGGGTGCTCCGGCTCGGAGGGTGAGCGCGGCCCGCGCGCCGGGGCCTCCCGACGGGGTCACCCGGCAGGACGGAGCGCCTCAACACCCCGCGCCGGGCGGCGGGTTTCGTGCGAAGCTGGGACGCATGAGCGTCGATACACCCCGCCGGATTGTCCTGCTCCGACACGCAAAGGCCGAATGGTCGGACGAGAGCGACCATGAGCGTCCGCTCGCCGATCGCGGCCGCAAGGATGCCCCGGTCGCCGGCCGCTGGCTGGCCGGTGCCGGTGTCACCCCCGAACTGACCCTCTGCTCGACGGCCACGCGCACCCGCGAGACCTGGAAGCTGGCCGTCTCCGAGCTTCCGCAGCGACCCAAGACCGTCTACGACGAGCGGCTCTACGAAGCCTCCCTCGGCGAGCTCATCGCGATCTTGAACGAGACCTCCGACGAAGTGAGCGACCTGATGGTCGTCGGGCACAATCCCGGCGTGCACGCCCTCGCCGACGCCCTGGCGGGGGAGGCCGACGGGGATCTGCTGGCGCGGATGAACCGCAGCGGCTTCCCCACGTCGGCCGTGGCGGTGCTGACGTTCACCGGCTCCTGGAAGTCGGTCGAGCACGGCGTCGGCCGGCTCGTCGCGTTCTGGTCGCCGCACGCCTAGGCGCGCGGCGACGCCCGGCCCCAGCGCGCGCCCGTCCCGGCCGCGCACCGGTCACCGGGGCGCCCGTCCCGGGCGGTGAGCGGCCCGCGGCGGCGGGTGACTGACGACGAGGCCCCGGTGCGCGAGGTGCGCACCGGGGCCTTCCGGCTGTCCGGGGCCGGAGACGGCGAGCGGAGCGGGGCCCGGGCGGGCGTTCCCCGGGGGAACGCGAGCACCGGGCCCGCGGCCCCGCGGCTCACTCCACGTGGGTGTCCGCCGCCTCGACCTCTTCGCGGGTGATTCCCAGCAGATAGAGCACGGTGTCCAGGAACGGCACGTTGACGGCGGTGTGTGCGGCCTCGCGGACCACCGGCTTGGCGTTGAAGGCGACCCCCAGCCCGGCGGTGTTGAGCATGTCCAGGTCATTGGCGCCGTCGCCGATCGCGACGGTCTGCACCAGCGGCACCCCGGCCTCGTGCGCGAACTGCCGCAGCAGCCGGGCCTTGCCGGCCCGGTCCACGATGGCGCCGGTGACCCGCCCGGTGAGCTTGCCGTCGACGATCTCCAGGGTGTTGGCGGAGGCGAAGTCCAGCCCCAGCTCCTCCTGGAGGGCGTCGGTGACCTGGGTGAAACCGCCCGACACGACGCCGACTTGGTAGCCGAGTCGCTTGAGGGTGCGGACCAGGGTGCGCGCTCCCGGCGTGAGCCGCACCTCCTTGCGGACCAGGTCCACCACGGACGCGTCCAGGCCGCGGAGCAGCTCGACGCGGGCGTGCAGCGACTGCTCGAAGTCCAGCTCGCCGCGCATCGCGGCGGCCGTCACCTCGGCGACCTCGGCCTCGCAGCCGGCGTGCGCCGCGAACAGCTCGATGACCTCGTCCTGGATGAGGGTGGAGTCGACGTCCATCACGACCAGCCGCTGCGCCCGGCGCTGCAGCCCGGCCGCGACCACCGCGACGTCCACCCGGAGCTTCGCCGCCTCCGGCGCCAGCACGGTGCGCAGTGCCTCGGTCTCGGCCCCGGAGACGGCGAACTCCACGGCCGTCACCGGATACTTGGCGAGCCGGAAAATACGGTCGATATTGCCCCCCGTGGCCGTTATGGCCGCGGCGATGGCGGCCGTCGACTCCGCGGTGAGCGGGTGTCCCAGCACGGTGACGTGGGACCGGCCGACGCCGCGCGGGCGGTTGTCGCCGCGGCCGGAGATGATCTCGGCCTGGAGGTTCAGCGATTCGGCCCAGCTGTGCACGGTGGCCCTCAGGTCGCCCTCGGAGGACCCGGTGGTGCCCTGGTCGGGGTACGGGGTGGTGACCAGCACGCACAGGGTGATGCGGCCCCGGGTCACCACCTGCTCGATGTCCACGACATCGACGGCGTAGGCGGCGAGGGTGTCGAACAGGCCCGCGGTGATGCCGGGCCGGTCCTTCCCGAAGATCTTGACGAGGAGTGTCGGTTCGTCTTCGCCTGGTGCGGCGGCGGCAGGCGGGGTCTGCGATGCGCTCATGGTGCCTTTACGGTAACCGGCGGGCGACCGCGGCCGTACGCGTGTCCGGGGATCGGACCCGCCGCCCCGACGCACGCGACCGCCACCGGGCCGGTCCGTCGCCGGCGCTCCACCGGGTGCGCGTGATCGTTATGGACTCGTGTCCGGGGTCGTCGGGTTGCACCGGGCCGGGGGACCCGGCTGGCGCTCCAACTCCCCTTTTGATATGGCGTTTTCCGGTCCGCGGCGGAAGTGGGGAGCGCCCTCGGTGCGTCGAATGGCCTGAATTCCTGGCATTTCAGGCAGAGCGGGCCCTTCCGGCTCTCCGGGAGGGTTCGCCGGATGTGGCGGGAGCGCCCCGTTCCCCGCTCCCGTCCCGGTTTCCGGTCGGTGGGCCGAGCCTGAAATAGTTCTGCACGATGTTCGCCATCCCTAGACTTCCCATACAGGGCGTCACTCGGGGGACTATGTAATGGGGCATGGAGTGCCTGAACTCGTACTGGAACTGAACGGAAGGACCTGGACCCTCGATCCGTCCCGGTCCTACAGCGTGGGCCGTGATCCGCAGGGTGACTTGGTGCTCGACGACGCCAGGGTCTCCTGGCGACACGCCACCCTCCGGTGGTCCGGCCGCAGCTGGCTCATCGAAGACCACGGCAGCACCAACGGCACCTACGTGCAGGGCCAGCGCGTCCAGCAGCTGGAGATCGGCCCCGGCGCCGCCGTCCACCTGGGCAACGCCACCGACGGCCCCCGGCTGAGCCTGTCCGCCGCCGCGGCGCCCGCCGACGCCTTCAGCGCGCAGCCCGCAGCGGCCGCGCCGCACCAGGGTTGGCAGGCTCCGCCCGCGCAGCAGCAGCCGGCCCAGCAGGGCTGGCAGGCCCCGCCGCAGGGCCAGCAGCCGTACGTCCCGCCGCAGCAGGCCGCGCCGCAGCAGGCCGTCCCGGCGCAGCAGCCCGCGCAGCCCCAGCAGCAGCGCGCGGCCGAGCCGGCCCAGGGCGGCGACCGCAGCCCGACCACCTTCCACCGCCTGGACACGGGCCGGGTGATGCGCATCGGTCGCGCCCTCGACAACGAGCTGGTCGTCTCCGACCTCCAGGTCTCCCGCCACCACGCGGAGTTCCGGGCCACTCCCGACGGTCGGTTCGAGATCCGCGACCTGGGCAGCCACAACGGCACCTACGTCAACGGCCAACCGGTCCCCAAGTCCGGCAGCGCCCCCGTCGGCCCGAACGACACCGTCGGCGTCGGCCACTCCACCTTCCGGCTGGTCGGCGACCGCCTGGAGGAGTTCGTCGACACCGGCGAGGTCTCCTTCTCGGCCCGCCACCTCACCGTCACCGTCGACGGCGGCAAGCAGATCCTCAAGGACGTCTCGTTCGGCGTCCCCGAGAAGTCGCTGATCGCCGTCATCGGCCCCTCCGGCTCCGGCAAGTCGACGCTGCTCAAGGCGCTGACCGGCTACCGCCCCGCCAACCAGGGCGACGTCCTCTACGACAACCGGAACCTCTACAAGCACTTCGCCGAACTGCGCCAGCGCGTCGGCCTGGTCCCGCAGGACGACATCCTCCACAAGGAGCTGACCGTCCAAAAGGCGCTCCGCTACGCCGCGAAGCTCCGCTTCCCCGGCGACACCGCGGAGTCCGAGCGCGAGGCCCGGATCAACGAGGTGCTGCGCGAGCTCAAGCTCGACATCCACAAGGACAAGAAGATCACCTCGCTCTCCGGAGGCCAGCGCAAGCGCGTCTCGGTCGCCCTGGAGCTGCTGACCAAGCCGTCGCTGATCTTCCTGGACGAGCCGACCTCGGGCCTCGACCCGGGCATGGACCGCGACGTCATGCAGCTGCTGCGCGGCCTCGCCGACGACGGCCGCACGGTGCTGGTGGTCACCCACTCGGTGGCCGAACTCGCCCTGTGCGACCGCCTGTTGGTGATGGCCCCGGGCGGTTCGGTGGCCTACTTCGGTCCGCCCGAGGAAGCGCTGAACTTCTTCCAGTACGAGACCTGGGCCGACGTCTTCTCGGCGTTCGAGAACTACCGGGACTACGACTGGGCGGGCCGCTGGCGCGGCTCCCCGCACTACCAGATGTACGCCGCCGACCTCGACGCCGCCCCGCCGCAGTCGGTCAACGTCCAGGCCCCGCCGGCCCGCATACAGAAGTCGCAGAGCTGGGGCTCCCAACTCTGGACCCTGATGCGCCGCTACGTCTCGGTGCTCGCCTCCGACCGCGGCTTCCTCGCCCTGATGGTGATCCTGCCGGCCGTCCTCGGCGTGGTCTCCCTGCTGATCCCCAGCGACTACGGCCTCGGGTACGGCCCGGTCGCCAGGCACCAGACCAACCGCGACGCGAGCACCATCTCGCTGATCCTCGCGGTCGGCATGTGCTTCTCCGGCGCCGCCAACTCGGTCCGTGAGCTGATCAAGGAGCGGGTCATCTACGAGCGCGAACGGGCCACCGGCCTCTCGCGGTCGGCGTACCTGATGTCCAAGATCATCGTGTTGGGTGTGGCCACCGCCCTCCAGGGCGTGATCATCGCGGCGATCGGCTTCTCCACCCGCCAGATGCCGTCCCAGGGCCTGATCGTCGCCAAGGCCCCGGCCGTCGAGATGACCATCGCGATCATCGCCCTCGGCTTCACCTCGATGATGGTCGGCCTGATCATCTCGTCGCTGGTCAAGACCGCCGAGAAGACCATGCCGCTGCTGGTCATGTTCGCCATCGTCCAGGTCGTCTTCACCGGCGTCCTCTTCCAGCTCTTCGACACCGTCGGCGTCTCCCAGTTCTCCTGGCTGATGCCGTCCCGTTGGGCGGTCGCCGCACTCGGCGCCACCGAGGACATGAACACCCTGCTGCCGTGGGAGCCCGGCAACCCGGACCCGCTGTGGAAGCACCAGACCGGCGTCTACGTCATGGACGTGGTCATCCTGGTCACCCTGGGCGTGGCGCTCGCCTTCGTCGTCGCGCGGCTGCTGCGCCGCCACGAGCCGGAGGTCATGCGCAAGTAGCGCCCGCGGTCACCGCCACGCACGCCCGAGGGGCGGCACCCGGAATCGGGTGCCGCCCCTCGGCGGTGTGCGTGCGGTGCCGCGGTCCGCGGTGTACGTCCGGCTCAGTAGGCCGAGTTGACGTTGTCCATCGAGCCGTAGCGGTCGGCCGCGTAGTTGCAGGCGGCGGTGATGTTGGCGACCGGGTCGTAGATGTTCCAGGAGGTACCGGCGACGTGGTACTGGCGGAACGTCGGGTCGATGACCTGGAGCAGGCCCTTGGACGGGATGCCGGCCTGGGCGTTGGAGTCCCAGAGGTTGATCGCGTTGGGGTTGCCGGACGACTCGCGCATCAGGTTGCGGTAGATGCCGTTGTAGCTGCCCGGGATGTTGTTCTTGCCCATGATGTCCAGCGACTCGCGGATCCAGCCGTCCAGGTTGTTCGGGTAGACCTTCACCGGCTTCTGGACGGCGGCGGGGATGGCCTGGCGGACGGCGGCGCGGCTCGCCGCCTCCTTGACCTGGCGCTCCTTCTCGACCTTCGCCTTCGCGGCGGCCTCGGCCCGCTGCTTGGCAGCCGCGGCGTCGGCCTTGCCCTGGGCGGCGGAGGCGTCGGCCTGCTGGGCGATGGTGGCCTGCTGGGCGCGGGCGGCGGTGTCGACGGCGCTGAAGGCCACCGGCTTGACGTTCAGGCTTGCGGAGGCGGCCTCGGCCTTGCCCTGGCTGGCGTCGGCACCCGGGACGGCGGTGAAGACCAGTGCGGCGGCACCCGCGGCGGCGACGCCGGCGGCGGTGAGCTTGTGGACACGGGTCAGTTTCAGACCGGAGACGGCGTACTTGGACATGGCGGCTCGACCTCTTCCAATGGGGTGCGTCGCACGGGCCATGAGCGGCGGCAGAACGCCGAGTTCTCATCACGGCGCCGAGCGACGGGTGCCATTCTTAGCGGCCGAAAATTCGCCGAGCAATGATGTGACGTACGACCCCGGTTAGTGGAACCGGGCCGGCCCGGAATGCGTCCGGACGGGAATATTCCCAGTTCAAACACGATCCTTATGTCCACTAACCAGGGTCGTAAGTGACCTGCGCCCTATGCGCGGGGTCACACCGGGCCGGGGTTTATCTCGCCGGCAGTAATTGCAATCGCACAGGCTGTGCGCAGCCTATGGAAGGGCTGTACGCCGTCAAACCTCTACCAGCACTTGGTCAAGGGTCTTTCGTACGAGATCGGGCACCCGACAGTCCGCCGCGGGGTACCCGACCGGGATCACCGCGAACGCCTTCTCGTTGGCCGGCCGCCCCAGCACCTCCTGGAGGAACCGCATCGGACTGGGCGTGTGCACCAGCGCCGCCAGGCCCGACAGGTGCAGCGCGGACAGCAGCATGCCGACCGCGATGCCCACCGACTCGTCCACGTAGTAGTGCTTGCGCTTGGTGCCGTCCGGCCCCAGCCAGTGCCGCTGCTGGAAGACCACGATCAGGTGCGGCGCGTCGGTCAGGTGCGGCTTGACCTCGTCCGTGCCCAGCGGTCGCAGCGCCGCCAGCCACTCCTCGCCCAGCCGCCCCTCGTAGGAGCGCTGCTCCTCTGCCTCCGCGGCCGCCCTGATCCTGCGGCGCACCTCGGGGTCCTTGACCAGGACGAACGTCCACGGCTGCTGGTGCGCGCCGGACGGCGCGGTGGCCGCGCAGGCGAGGGCGTCCCGGACCACCTGTTCGGGCACCGGGTCGGTGGAGAACTGCCGGACGGTCCGCCGCCGGTCCATCCGCTCCCGCAGCTCGGCGGCGCGGGCCAGCGACTCGGCCGCGGGCATCCGCTCGGGCCGGTACGGCACCGACCGGTAGGGCTCTCCGTGGGTGGGCGTCCAGTGCTTCGTCGTGGGGGTGGGCGCGGGGTGCGCCTGAGATGAAGAGGACATGTCCAGAGTCTGGGCCGCCATGGCGGTGAGGGGCACGGATCCCTGCAGGCGTGCCCGATACCGCCCGCCTCTCCGACGGGATCGACGCGAAGCCGCCCATCGACCCCGCCCGGCTTGTCCCTATATAAGGGGACAAGCTCTTATTTCATCTCCATGTGGCGACCCGACTCGCGTCTACCGCTCCACTAAACCCGCTCGTACGACATCTCTACGTAAGGGGAATCTCTCCGCTCATAAGGCGCACCCCTATATAGGGAACATGAATAAGGACATAGCGGAATAAAAGCTAATGAAAGCGGGCAGGGAAGGAGGGGTGCGCGGAGCCGGAGCGGGGCGTTCGGCCTAGGCCCGCCGGCGTAGGCACAGGGCGTCGGCGGACCGATACGGGCCGCTCGCCGCGCCGGTACGGTGAGCACATGAGCAACGGACCGGGGGCCGGAATCCCCGCGGTGAGCACCGCGATCCTGGCCATGAGCAGGCATCTGGAGGTGCGCGACGTCCTCAAGACGATCGTCGCCTCGGCCCGTGAGCTGCTGGACGCCGAGTACGCCGCGCTCGGCGTACCGGACGACCACGGGGGCTTCGCACAGTTCGTCGTGGACGGCGTCAGCGCCGAGCAGTGGAAGGCCATCGGCCCGCTGCCCCGCCAGCACGGCATCCTCGCCGCGATGCTGCACAACGCCACCCCCGAGCGGCTCGCCGACGTCCGCGAGGACCCCCGCTTCGGCGGCTGGCCCGCCGCCCACCCGGACATGTCCGACTTCCTGGGCCTGCCGGTCGCCGACGGCGACGAGATCCTCGGCGCCCTCTTCCTCGCCAACAAGCGCTGCCCCGAGACCCCTCCTTCCCGCAGGGACGGCTGCCTCTTCACGGAGGAGGACGAACGGCTCCTGGGCATACTCGCCCAGCACGCCGCCATCGCCCTCACCAACGCCCGCCTCTACGAGCGCAGCCGCGAGCTGACCATCGCCGGCGAGCGCGCCCGGCTCGCCCACGAACTGCACGACGCGGTCTCCCAGAAGCTCTTCTCGCTCCGGCTCACCGCCCAGGCCGCGACGGCCCTGGTCGACCGCGACCCGGCCCGCGCCAAGGACGAGCTGCACCAGGTCGCCGCGCTGGCCGCGGAGGCCGCCGACGAGCTCCGGGCCGCCGTCGTGGAGCTCCGCCCCGCGGCCCTCGACGAGGACGGCCTGGTGGCCACCCTGCGCTCCCAGGTCCAGGTCCTCGACCGGGCCCACTCCGCCCGCGTCACCTTCACCGCCCAAGGCATCCGGGCCCTGCCGAACGCCCAGGAGGAGGCGATGCTCCGGGTCGCCCAGGAGGCGCTGCACAACGCGCTGCGGCACTCCGGCGCCGGACGTGTCGAGGTCAGCCTCACCCGGTTCGGTCAGGGCGCCCTGCTGCGGATCGCCGACGACGGGTGCGGCTTCGACACCCGCGTGGTCCGCCGGGCCGGCCGGCACCTGGGCCTGGTGTCGATGCGCGACCGCGCCGGCGGCGTCGGTGGCACGCTCACCGTGGAATCGGAGCCCGGCACGGGCACCACTGTCGAGATGGAGGTGCCCGGTGGCTGACAGCACGCGGGGCGGTACGGAACGGGCCACGGGCGAGGGGCGCGCGATCCGCGTGCTGCTCGTCGACGACCACCAGGTGGTGCGCCGCGGCCTGCGGACCTTCCTGGAGGTCCAGGACGACATCGAGGTGGTGGGGGAGGCGTCCGACGGCGCTGAGGGCATCGCCGCCACCGAGCAACTGCGCCCGGACGTCGTCCTCATGGACATCAAGATGCCCGGCATGGACGGCATCGAGGCCCTGCGCCAGCTCCGCACCCTCGACAACCCGGCCAAGGTGCTGGTCGTCACCAGCTTCACCGAACAGCGCATGGTCGTCCCGGCGTTGCGCGCGGGCGCCGCCGGCTACGTCTACAAGGACATCGACCCGGACGCCCTGGCCGGCGCCATCCGCTCGGTGCACGCCGGGCACGTCCTGCTCCAGCCCGAGGTGGCCGGCGCCCTGCTCTCCCAGGAGGAGGGGAACGGCGGCCAGGGCCGGGGGAGTTCGCTCACGGACCGCGAGCGCGAGGTGCTGGGGCTGATCGCGGACGGCCGGTCCAACCGCGAGATCGCCCGCGCACTGGTGCTGTCGGAGAAGACCGTCAAGACCCACGTCTCCAACATCCTGATGAAGCTCGACCTCGCCGACCGCACCCAGGCCGCGCTGTGGGCCGTCCGACACGGCATCGGGGCCTGAATCCCGGGGCGAACCGACATCGTGACGGGCCGTCAAAACGATGAACCGAACGTCGCCTCGCGCATCCGAGATTCATACTGTCGTGTATACGTAGCCCATTTGGCGTATCCCAGCTCCGTGCCGGGCCGTTTCCCAGTGCAGTCGTGGCGGCTGGCCACGGCATCGGCAACGAGGAGCAAGCTAAGTGAAGAACATCAAGCGGGTTGCGGCCATCACGATGGCGGGCGCCGGTCTCGCCCTGGCGGGCGCCGGCGTCGCCTCCGCGCACGACGGCCCGCAGGCCCAGGGTGCCGCGGTGCAGTCGCCGGGCGTCATCTCGGGCAACGTCGCCCAGGTGCCCGTGCACGTCCCCGTGAACGTCTGCGGCAACACCGTCTCCGTGATCGGCCTGCTCAACCCGGTCTTCGGCAACACCTGCCTCAACAAGTGAGGCCCGGAGCTTCCGCTCCGACCAGCTGACTCCTGCGCCGGGCCGTCACCGGCCCGCGCGGGTCACTTCGGACCGGCCCCGCCCAGCCCTGGCCGTGCGGCTGGTCCGCCCTCCACATACACCGTCATTTCGGCCCTGTGCCAGCACGTGAGGAACACGCCACCATGAACAGCGTCAAAAAGGCCGCCCTTGTCCTTGCCACCACCGGTCTCGCCGTCGGTGCCGCCGCCGGTTCGGCGTTCGCCCACGACGGTGCGCACGCCGACGGCAAGGCCCTGAACTCCCCGGGCGTGGGTTCCGGCAACCTCGTCCAGGCCCCGGTGCACATCCCCGCGAACGTCACCGGCAACAGCGTCAACGTCGTCGGCGTGCTCAACTCCGCCTTCGGCAACCCGGCCGTCAACAACTGACGCCGCCGGCCCGGGACAACTCCCGGGCCGTCCGGGGCAGTTCAGCCCGGTCCTCCCAGGTCCCGCCGGCCGCTCCATGGCCGGCGGGACCTGCTCCCGTTCACTCCCGGCGCCGCTCCTGTTCCTCCACCGCGGAGTTGTACGCCGCCACCTGCGCCCGGCGGGCGGTCCGCTCCACCGGCCGCAGCGCCTCCGCGCGGGCCGCGATCTCCGAGGAGCTGACGGCCGCGCCGTGCTCCCGGCCGTCCCCGCGCGCGGCCCCGGCGATGTCGATCAGCGCGCCGACCCGCTGGGCCAGCTCCAGCACCCGCACGGCGCGCGGCGGATAGCCCGGCGCCAGCACCTGCCGGCCGGCCTCCGCCCGCGCCCGGTACGCCGCCAGCGCCGCGTCGGCCACCGGGCCGGATCCGGCCACGTCCAGCCGGGAGAGCAGCTCCGTCGCCTCCCGCAGCGCCTCGGCCAGCTCCCGCTCCGCCTCGCCCAGCGACGGGACGTCGGCCGGTGGGGCCTCCCGGGCCGGCAGGCAGCGCCAGACCACCTCGACGTGGACGTCGGGGCCGGCGGCGCCCTCGGGCCCCGCCTCGAACACCTCCGGCACCAGTCCGAGCCCGGCGCCCTGGGCGAGCACCGCCTCACCGGCCTCCAGCGCCCGCGCGTTGAACTCCGGCGGGCCGCTCAGCCCCAGCGGATGCCCCGGCACCGGCAGCGCCACCCGCAGGCCGGTCGCGCCGAGCGCCCGCAGCCGCCCCAGGGCGAGTGTCAGACCGACCGGGGCGCCCTCGCCGGGCAGGCCCTCGACGCGGTGCACCGCGTCGTCGTCCGCGATGTGGTGTGCGGCATCATCAGGTGAGACAAAACCGGCCAAAAGGGCATTTCCCCATGCCGCCAGCCGTCCTGAACGAGGTTCGTCGAGCATGGTCCCCAGCCTAGGGAACGGCACTGACAACGAGTGGCGTAGGTTTGCAGGGGGGCTGCGCCTACAGGCGCACACGACGACCGAGAAGCAATGGGAGACAGTGCGCTCATGAGCGATGTGCTGGAGCTGGTGGACGTATCCGTGGTCCGCGAAGGACGGGCTCTGGTGGACCAGGTCTCGTGGTCGGTGAAGGAGGGGGAACGCTGGGTGATCCTCGGCCCCAACGGCGCCGGCAAGACCACGCTGCTGAACGTCGCCTCCAGCTACCTCTTCCCGAGCGCCGGCTCCGCCCGGGTCCTCGGTGAGCAGCTGGGCCGCGTCGACGTCTTCGACCTGCGCCCGCGCATCGGTATCGCCGGCATCGCGCTCGCCGACAAGCTGCCGCGCAGCCAGACGGTGCTGCAGACCGTCCTCACCGCCGCCTACGGCATGACCGCGAGCTGGCGCGAGGACTACGACGACATCGACGAGCAGCGCGCCCGGGCCTTCCTCGACCGCCTCGGCATGAACGCCTACCTGGACCGGAAGTTCGGCACCCTCTCCGAGGGCG
The DNA here is from genome assembly GCF_046549115.1 of Streptomyces sp. x-19. Classification (NCBI taxonomy): domain Bacteria; kingdom Bacillati; phylum Actinomycetota; class Actinomycetes; order Kitasatosporales; family Streptomycetaceae; genus Streptomyces; species Streptomyces sp. x-19. The sequence continues at coordinate 95,153 of NZ_JAJPWK010000027.1, forward strand.
AGCGCAAGCGCACCCTGATCGCCCGCGCCATGATGACCGACCCCGAGCTGCTCCTCCTCGACGAGCCCGCCGCCGGTCTCGACCTCGGCGGCCGCGAGGACCTGGTGCGGCGCCTCGGCCGGCTCGCCCGCGACCCCTTCGCCCCCTCGATGATCATGGTGACCCACCACGTCGAGGAGATCCCGCCGGGCTTCACCCACGTCCTGATGATCCGTCAGGGCAAGGTGCTCACCGCCGGCCCGCTCGACCTGGAACTCACCTCCAGCAACCTCTCGCACTGCTTCGGCCTCCCGCTCGTCGTCGAGCACAACGGCAACGACCGCTGGACCGCGCAGGGTCTGCCCCTCAAGTAAGGCCGACGGTCGCCCGTCATCGCCCCTGATGCGCACTCCGCCCGGATTCGTTCGGGCGAGGGGAGCCCCCACCGCGCCGCGGCGGACGACGGCTGACCGATCGCGCCCTGTCCCCGGGCCGCCCGGCCGATCTACCATGAGCCCGTGGATCCTTGGGTGTGGTGGCTCATCGCCGCCGTGGGGCTGGGCATTCCGCTCGTCGTGACCGCGATGCCCGAATTCGGGATGTTCGCGGTCGGCGCCGTCGCCGGTGCCGTCACCGCAGCGCTCGGTGGCGGCACCGTTGCGCAATTCCTGGTGTTCGTCGTGGTGTCGATCGCGCTGGTCGCCGTCGTCCGACCGATCGCCAACCGCCACCGCGGCCAGGGACCGCGGCTCGCCTCCGGCATCGACGCCCTCAAGGGCAGGTCCGCCACTGTCCTGGAGCGGGTCGACGCCGGGAACGGCGGCCGCATCAAACTCGCCGGCGAGATCTGGTCCGCCCGCGCCCTCGACGGCGACCGGGTCTACGAACCGGGCCAACAGGTCGACGTGGTGGAAATCGAAGGCGCCACCGCCCTGGTCATCTGACCGAACCCGATGCGCGACGCCCCGCACCTCTGAAAGACTGATCAACAACAAGCCGGCCACGGCCGGACGGACCAGCAACGAAGGGCACGGGAGCCGCTGTGGAACCGATCATCATCGTCCTGATCATCCTGGTGGTGCTCGTGTTCATCGCACTCATCAAAACGATCCAGGTCATCCCCCAGGCCAGCGCGGCCATCGTCGAGCGCTTCGGCCGCTACACCCGCACGCTGAACGCCGGCCTGAACATCGTCGTCCCCTTCATCGACACCATCCGCAACCGCATCGACCTCCGCGAACAGGTCGTGCCGTTCCCGCCGCAGCCGGTGATCACGCAGGACAACCTCGTCGTCAACATCGACACGGTCATCTACTACCAGGTCACCGACGCCCGGGCCGCCACCTACGAAGTCGCCAGCTACATCCAGGCGATCGAGCAGCTCACCGTCACGACGCTGCGCAACATCATCGGCGGCATGGACCTCGAGCGCACCCTGACCTCCCGCGAGGAGATCAACGCGGCGCTGCGCGGCGTCCTCGACGAGGCCACCGGCAAGTGGGGCATCCGCGTCAACCGCGTCGAGCTCAAGGCGATCGAGCCGCCGACCTCCATCCAGGACTCGATGGAGAAGCAGATGCGCGCCGACCGGGACAAGCGCGCGGCCATCCTCCAGGCCGAGGGCGTCCGGCAGTCCGAGATCCTCACCGCCGAGGGCCAGAAGCAGTCCGCGATCCTGCGCGCCGAAGGTGAGGCCAAGGCCGCGGCCCTGCGTGCCGAGGGCGAGGCCCAGGCGATCCGGGTGGTCTTCGAGTCCATCCACGCCGGTGACCCGGACCAGAAGCTGCTGTCGTACCAGTACCTCCAGATGCTCCCGAAGATCGCCGAGGGCGACGCCAACAAGCTCTGGATCGTCCCCAGCGAGATCGGCGACGCCCTCAAGGGCCTCGGCGGCGCCCTCGGCAACTTCAACCCCGCGGGCGGCGCCAACATCCCCAAGCCCGGCGGCCCCGAGCGCCAGGCCCCGCCCATCGACTGACGACGCGCCAGCACTCGTGCATGATCAGGGTTGCCCCTCGACCTCCGTGGCGGGGAGGCAACCCTGATTCTGTAAGGAGAACGGCTTGTCCCTCTGGGAAGCAGTCGCAGTCTTCGCCGCCGGCCTGGGCGCCGGCACCATCAACACCATCGTCGGTTCCGGAACCCTGATCACCTTCCCGGTCCTGCTGGCCTTCGGCCTCCCGCCGGTGACCGCCAACGTCTCCAACTCCCTCGGCCTGGTGCCCGGTTCGATCAGCGGCGCGATAGGGTACCGCAGCGAATTGCGCGGCCAGCGGCGCCGCGTGCTGCGCTTCTCGGTCGCCGCGCTCATCGGCGGACTGCTGGGCGCGTTCCTCCTACTGGCCCTGCCCTCCAGCGCCTTCGACGCGGTGGTCCCCGGCCTGATCGCCGTCGCCCTGGTGCTCGTCCTCGCGCAGCCCAGGCTGGCCGCCGCGGTCCGCGCGCGACGCGCCCGCAACGGCACCACCGCCCATCGCGACGGCGGCATCGCCCTGTTCACCGGCCTCCTGCTCGCCAGCGTCTACGGCGGCTACTTCGGCGCCGCCCAGGGCATCATCTACCTCTCCCTGATGGGCGTCCTGCTCAGCGACGACATCCAGCGCCTGAACGCCCTCAAGAACGTCCTCGCCGCTCTGGTCAACGGCGTGGCGGCGCTCTTCTTCCTCTTCGTCGCCCGCTTCGACTGGACCGCGGTCATCCTGATCGCGGTCGGTTCCGCGCTCGGCGGTCAGATCGGGGCGAAGATCGGCCGACGGCTGCCACCGGCCGCCCTACGCGGCGTGATCGTCGTGGTCGGGCTGGTGGCCATCGTCCAACTCCTCCTGAAATAGCGGAAGTCGGACGACGCCACCAGCCGCCCGCGGCGTTACGCCGGGAGCGCCCGCAGCCACTCGGGCAGTTCGTCCCGGACGGACATCCCCAGGGCCGACACCAGCGCATCCGCCGGGGTCGGTTCGAAGGGCCGCCGGAGCAGCCGCATCCCCGCCTGCTCCGGCGTCCGGTCCGCCTTGCGGTGGTTGTCCTCCGCGCACGAGGCGACGGTATTCAGCCAGGTGTCCCCACCGCCGTGCGACCGCGGCAGAACGTGGTCCACGGTCGTCGCCCGCTTCCCGCAGTACGCGCACCGGTGCTGGTCACGGGCGAGCACCCCGCGCCGCGACCACGGCGCCCGTCTTCGAAACGGCACCCGGACGTACCTGCTGAGCCTGATCACCCTCGGCACCGGCACGTCCATCGACGCCGCCCGGATCCGCAGCCCCGGGTGGGCGTGCTCGACGACCGCCTTGTCCTGCATCACCAGCACCACCGCACGCCGCAGCGACACCGTAGCCAGCGGCTCGAAGCTCGCATTCAGCACCAGCGTCTCGCGCATCCCGTCCACCTCCCGGACCCCGATCGCCGCCGTGGCGAAGTGGCTCCACTGTGCAGGGGCAGGTATTTCCCGGACAACGCAATTTCCGTGTGCCACAAGGGAAATGGCGGGTGAGCGCAGCATGAAGAAGGGGTGCGCCGGAACGGCGGCAGCAGCGCGGTGCGACGCGCGAAAGGGAGTGCGCTCCGGGTCCCGGCCCCCGTGACACCCGGAACCCGGAGCGAACGGCAGCCGGCGCGGACGCCCCGTGCGTGGGGCTCCGGCGAACGGGGGCGCACACACCGGCGCCCCGGTGCTCCCGCCACTGCGGTACCGGCTGCCCGCCGCCTCGTGGAGGCGGCGGTACGGGTACCACTGTGTGTGCGGGGAGCACCGGGGCGCAACGCATTTCCCGGGCCCGACGACCCGACCGGTGTCGGCGCTAGCCGGCGGCGGGCACCTCGTACTCGCCGATCAGCTGGGCCCGCCCGAGCGTGTGGAACCGCAGGTTGAAGCCGATCACCGCGGGCGAGGCGTCCGCGTCGGGGCCCAGCTTCTCCTGGTCCACCGCGTAGACGGTGAACACGTAGCGGTGCGGCCCGTCACCGGGCGGCGGCGCGGCGCCTCCGAAGTCCCGCGTCCCGTAGTCGTTGCGGACGTGCACGGCCCCCTCGGGGAGGCCCTTCATCTCGCCGCTGCCCGCCCCGGCCGGCAGCTCCGTCACCGACGCCGGGACGTCGAACAGCACCCAGTGCCAGAACCCGCTGCCGGTCGGCGCGTCCGGGTCGTAGCAGGTGACGGCGTAGCTCTTGGTCCCCGCGGGCGCCCCCTCCCACCGCAGCTGCGGCGAGCGGTTCCCCTCGGCGAACACCTGCTCCGGCCGGAGCGTCCCGCCCGGCTCCACCTCCTCGCTCACCACGGTGAACTCCGCCACCGGCGGGTGGAAATCGTGCGGGAGCGGCCGCCGCTTCAGCTCGGACACCTCGGACCTCCTGGTCGCTTGCTGACACTCTGTCCGGCCAGGTTAGAGCCAGTTGCGCCGCCCGCCGACCTCGGCCAGCCAGTGGTTCAGATAACCCGCCCAGTCGGTCGCCTCGAAGTCTCCCAGCCCCACCGTGAACGACCGGTAGGTGTCCGACCCCTCGCTGAACAGGCCCGGCTTCTTGTCCATCTCCAGCACCACGTCCATCTCCTGGTCGTCCGCCACGAAGGACAGCTCGACCTCACTCAGCCCGCGGTACTGGGACGGCGCCGAGAACTCGATCTCCTGGTAGAAGGGCAGCCGCTGCCGCGTCCCGTGGATCTGCCCCTGCTCCAGGTCGGCGGACTTGAAGCGGAACCCGAGCCGCTCGAAGGCCGACAGGATCGCTTGCTGCGCCGGCAGCGGATGCACCTGCACCGGATCGAGGTCGCTGGAGTCCACCGCCCGCGCGATCGCCAACTCCGTCGTCACCCCGACACTCATCCCCGGCAGCGGATGCCCCGGGAACGCGGTGACCGGCGTCTCCCAGGGGACCACCAGCCCGAACGGCACCGTGTGCACCGCCCCGGCCTGCACGTCGAAGGCCCCGCCCAGCTGCGCCCGGTGGAACGCGACGTCCCGCCGCACCTCCTCGTCCCCGTGCTCGATCTCGACCCGCGCCTGCAGTCCGACCGACAGTCCCTGGATGGCCTGCGGCACCGACCCGCCCTGGATCCGCACCTCGCCCTGCACCACCCCGCCGGGCACCACGTTCTCCTCGAAGAGCACCGTCTCCACGGACGCGCCCCCGGCCCCGAGACTCGCCAGCAGCTTCCTGAACCCCATGCCCGTCCTCCCCTGACGCAACGCGTCGTTCCGCCCAGCCGGTCGATCGTGGCCCGATCCTTGCGCACCGCGGAGCGATCGACCCAATTCCGTTTCCACACCCGCCCAAACCGCCCCGGCAGCCCCCCACTCCGCTCCACTACGCTCGGAAGCCATGACCGACGTACCGGACCGCACCCCGCTCCCACGCGACTTCTTCGACCGCCCCGTCCTGGACGTCGCCCCGGACCTGCTGGGCCGCACCCTGGTACGCCACGGCCCCGACGGCCCGATCGAACTCCGCCTCACCGAGGTGGAGGCGTACGACGGCGAGCGCGACCCGGGCTCGCACGCCTACCGGGGCCGCACCGCCCGCAACGCCACGATGTACGGCCCGCCCGGCCACGCGTACGTCTACTTCATCTACGGCATGTGGTTCAGCATCAACCTGGTCTGCGGCCCGGAGGGCAAGGCCGGCGCGGTCCTGCTCCGTGCCGGCGAGGTGCTCACCGGCACGCAGCTGGCCGCCGGCCGCCGTCCCAAGGCCCGCAACACCCACGAGCTCGCCAAGGGCCCGGCCCGTCTGGCCACCGCCCTCGACATCGACCGCTCTCTGGACGGCATCGACGTCTGCGCCCCCGCCGACACCCCGATCACGATCCTGCACGGCACCCCGGCCCCGCTCGCCCGGGTGCGCAACGGCCCGCGCACCGGTGTCGGCGGCGACGGCGCCGACCACCCGTGGCGCTACTGGATCGACGGGGACCCCACCGTGAGCCCCTACCGTCGCCACACCCCCAGGCGGCGCACCACCACGGCTACTTGACTCTGTCCTGCCAAGCGCCTAACGTAGCCCGAGCCGTTGGACACGGGCAGCGCTATCTGCGTGACCCGGAAGCGGCGGAAACCCACTACTTCGATCGACTCCCTGACGGGTCTTCTTCGGCGTTGCCGGAAATGAGACCCGAGCGGCCCGATTATGAGCCGTCAGGGAAAGCCGCTAAAGTGGTGGACACGCCGAAAGGCAAATCATTCCGACAAGAATTCGGAGCCGAATTCGAGAAGGTTGCGCCTCATCGAGGAGCGGGCCGGACACGAAAAAGGATCTGATAAAGTCGGAAAGGTCGAGAAGCGAAAGCGAATCGGCCGGACCCCGCTCCAGCAGGGGGCCAGAGACGGAAACGGATCTGGTAAGGTTGGAACCGCGAGAAAGCCGAAAGGCCGGATCGC
>NZ_JAJPWK010000028.1:0-98326 GCF_046549115.1 Streptomyces sp. x-19
GGCGGCCCGAAGGGGCCCAAAAGCGGTCCCAGTCCGGTCGATCGCGCACGGCCGGGCAGCAAGCACCACGTCATCACCGACGCCCGGGGCATCCCGCTCGCGGTGTCGCTGACCGGCGGCAACCGTAACGATGTCACCCAGCTTCTGCCCCTGCTCGACAAGATCCCCGCTGTCGCCGGGGTTGTCGGCCGGCCCCGGCACCGGCCCGACGCACTGCTCGCTGACCGTGGCTACGACCACGACAAGTACCGGCGTCTGCTGAGGCAACGCGGCATCTGTCCCATGATCGCGCGGCGAGGCGAGCCACACGGCTCCGGCTTGGGCATCTTCCGATATGTGGTCGAACGAACCATCGCTTGGCTGCACGGCTTCCGACGCCTGCGCATCCGGTGGGAGCGACGGGACGACATCCACGAAGCCTTCCTCGGGCTCGCTACATGTCTCATCACCTACAGACACGTCCAACGCCTTTGTTAGGACCTCTTACAGCCGTATTACCCCAGTTCAGAGCCTTGAGTAGAGCAGGCATTCACCATAGACATTGATCGGCGCGACAACCGATCACCGCTGCCCTGGCCCTAGAGACGACAGGTGGGCCCGGCGGCCAGAAGGGGAACGCACACCTTGTCTGGTTTATCGAGAAGAAGACGCATCCTGTCCAAAATCGCTGTGGCCACGGCGGGCGTCATGCTCATCGGGGCAGGCAGTAACGCCGCCGCCGACAGCAGCGGCGGCGAACAGGTCAAGTGGGAGTACTCGCCGGCTTCCCGTCCTGCGGCAGGCCCAGAGACCCTGGCCATGGCGAACAACCACCGGCCGGAGTCCGGGAACAACCTCAAGGTTGCACCGGGTGCCAAGGACGCGGCCGGGGTGTGGCAGGCCGGCAGCACCACTCCTACCTTGTCCAACACCGTCACCGATGGGGACGGCGACACGGCGAACCTGACGTTCGAGGTCTACACCACCGACGCTGCCGGCAACCCTAAGGACCAGGTCAAGTTCACCGACCCCGACACGGGTAAGCCCGCCGCCTACGGTGTCGTGGTGTCCAGCTTCGTCACCTCCGGCGGTACGGGCCCTCACCCCGCGTCCTGGACACCGTAGACACTGGATCTTGAGGATCTGGGAGAACGGAGTCCCTGTGGGGATGAAGCACTATCCGCCGGAGTTCAAGGCGGACGCGGTCGCGCTGTACCGCTCACGGCCGGGAGCGACGATCAAGTCGGTCGCGGCTGATCTGGGGGTCAACACCGAGACGCTCAGGAACTGGATACGGGCCGCCGACGGGCGGCGTCCGGGCTCGCACTCGGCGGCCCAGCCGGCCACGTCGGCAGCGGACTCGGCGGAAGTGACCGCCTTGCGTAAGCGGGTCCGTGAACTCGAAGGAGAGCGGGACATCCTGCGCAAAGCGGCCCGGCATTTCGCAACGGAGACGCGCTGGTGAACCGCTTCCAGTTCGTTGAAGACCACCAGCGCCGCCACGGCGTGAAGCGGCTGTGCACCGTCTTGGGCATCGCCCGCTCGAGCTTCTACTACTGGCGCAAGACCGCCGCCTACCGAGCTGCCTGCCAGGCGGTCGACGCCAGGCTCGCCGCGAGGATACGCGCCGTTCACCGTGAATCGGACGGCACCTACAGCGTCCCGAGGATCACCGCCGAACTCCGTGAGGACGGCGAGCAGATCAACCACAAGCGCGTCGCGCGCGTCATGCGCACGATCGGCTTGGCCGGCGTCCGCCTGCGCCGTCGGCACCGCACCACCGTCCCGGACCCGGCCGCCGCCAAGGCCCCGGACCGGATCGGCCGCGACTTCACCGCCGAGGAGGTGAACACGAAGTACGTCGGCGACATCACGTACTTGAGCGTCGGCGGCGGAAGGTTCTGCTATCTCGCGACCGTGATCGACCTCGCGTCACGGCGCCTGGCGGGCTGGGCACTCGCCGACCACATGCGCACCGAGCTGGTCATCGACGCCCTGGCCGCTGCCGAGCGGACCCGGGACAGCCTCAAGGGCGCCATCATGCACACCGATCACGGAGCTCAATACACGAGCAGGGCCTTCGTCGACACCTGCCACCGTGCGGGCGTACTCCAGAGCATGAGCGCCGTGGGCAGCTCGGCGGACAACACCGCCGCGAAAAGCTTCAACGCAACCTTCAAAAGGGAGACATTGCAGGGCCGAAAGGGCTGGTCAAGCGAGCGTGAAGCCCGACTCGACGCATTCCGCTGGCTCCACCGATACAACACCCGACGGCGGCACTCCCGCCTCGGACACCGCAGTCCCATCGACTACGAGAAAGCCACCGCAACAACATCAACTACGCTGGCCGAAGCCGCATAAGCCCGTGTCCAGGACGCAGGGTCAAGGCCCGTACCGTCTGCTGGACAAGGACGAATACTGGGTGGCCTTCCCTGAGTTCGCGCACTGCGACGCTTCCAGGATGACTGTGTCGTGCGTCGTTCCGAAGCCGTGACCGGCTGGTAGGAATCGATGCAAACCGGGGCGGGGCGGGGCGGGCCAGCCGTGCCCTCCCGCCCCAGTCGCAACCCGATAACGAGGAGAAGACATTGAGCGACGGCATCACGTGGCTGCCTGACGCCTGGCACGGAGGCGCCCCCCTCCTGTTCGTCACCTTCGCACGCGGCATCAGCCCAACCGACCTCGTCGTCCGGCTCGGCGCCCAGTCCGGAGAAGTGCTCGACCCGATCACCTTCGCCGAGGCCGAGCGGCTGACGTACAACGACCGCGAATCAGCCCGCGTGGCCCGCTTCGGTGAATGTGCGGGCTGGTCATTCGCGGTGGAGCAAGGATGGCCCTCCAAGGCGTGGTGGGCTCACCCCGACGTCTCCACCGGCGGGGTCGAAGTCTTACACCTGACACCCAAGACGGACGACCCGCCCAAGGAGTGCTGGTACTACCGCGACGGCCAAACGGTCGGTCGTTTCGACTTCGGCGACACCCCAGACGAGGGCATGGAATTCCTGCTCCCGGCGTTCGAGGAAGCCGGACTCCTCGACGATGACGTGAGCGAGGAGTTCGACACGTTGCATGCGACCCTGACCGCCTTGCAGCAGCACTTCAGGCTGTCACTGCCACGCCAGGAAATCCTCAACGGTCGTCTACCCGCCGCGGTTACAGCGACCGTGCCGCCGGAAAACCTGGGGGACTAACGAGCAGGCGACAGACGAACGCCGCAAGGTCGGGTCGGGTAGGAGTGCCGGCCTGCTTGGTCAGCGGCTCGCTGCCCCGGGCCATGGGAGCGTCCACGCAGCTGATGAATGTCACCCTGAACTCGAACTGGCGGAGGAACTCGGCGACCGGGTCCTCCTCGAAGTCCTCGTCACCGGCATCAACTGGCAACCCTTGGGCCCCCGGGCGTCAGCGTCACCACGCGCAGCGGTCCGACCGTGCGCGCCCGGCAGGCCGTGGTCGCCGTCCCGCCACCGCTCGCATCAGGAACAGTTAGGCGGCCCAGCCGACGGAGGAGACGTAGGTGTAGGCGTCCCAGTCGGTGCCGAGGCCGCCTTGGATGATCTCGTCCCAGATCGCTTCGAGTTCACGCGCGTCGTGCGCGATCCACGCGTCGACGGCCCGATCCCAGATCAGCCCACGGACATTGATCGAACGCCTCTCCACCTCGCGCCGGTGACGCGGATCCACCTGCGACTGGTCGGCGGGATCAATCTCGACGCGGGTACCGCGGCCGCGGTTGGTAAGACGACGTTTGAGGTCGGCGACCACGTTGCGACGCCGCAAGTCCCAATACGCCACGTCCAAGCGCGCGAGGTTCGCCTCGCTGGGCATGCGTTCCTCGGCCAACCACGCCATGAGGGTGCGGGGGCGGACGTGGATGCCGGCCCGATCCATCGCCTCGTAGCCCGCGTCGGAGGCGGTCAGGTACCGCAGGCGGGCGGACAGGCCACGCTCGGAGGTGACCGGGGATTCGATGCCGGTGACCATGCGGTCGATGCCTTCGGCGGTGCAGACCCAGCCGGGCAGGGCCCGTGCGCCGTAGTGACCGATCCGGCGCCACCGCGCATCCAGCGCCATCAGCGGGCCACCCGGCCGACGGTGTACTCACCGGAGGCTTTGGCGTCGCTGTGCTTGATCTTCATCTGGGCCAGGCCGCGCCCCTCGGTGAAGACCTGCCGCCAGTCACCGGCGAGATGGAGTTCGTCGGTACCCATCATCGCGATGACCTCCAGCCCCGCCTGGTGGGCCTTGTACGCCTTGCCCCACAGGTTGGCGTACGCCTGACTGTGGATGATGTGCATCCAGTCCGGGCGCTGGATCTCGCGGTTGTGGACCGACTCCCCCATCGTCGAGATGAACTTCGAGTACATCGCCTTCACGTACCCCTCGGTGATCCAGTCGTCCTCGGCCAGGGCCGTCTCCCGGGCGGCGGCCAGGACCTTGCGCAGGGCGTCGAGGAAGTTCTCCGTCGCACCCGACGTCCACGACTCGTGCACCACCGGCGCCTCGATCAGAGCGTACTTCGGGCCCGACAGGCGCAGCAGCAGACGCAACGTCGCATCGGTGATCCACAGGGCGCCGGGCTCTTCACGGTCGCCGAGCGGGTCGGGCAGGTGCGGGTGGTCCCATGGGGCGGGGGTGACGAGGTGGACGCCCGCGCGCTTGGGATCGACGCCGTCGGCGCCGGCGTGGTGCTCCAACTTGCCGATCGGAAGCCAGCACTTGAGGGCGGACAGGTAGGCGGCGTTGGCGTCCAGGGCGGTGACGTGGACGTCGCCGGGGGCCTTGAGGGAGTAGTGGGGGTGGTGGAAGTTGGGGCGGGCCTCCCAGATCTGGTCCGGCTCCCGCTTCGAGGGCTTGTGCAAGATGTCCGGCAGGGAGGGGTAGGCGGTGTACTGGTACCGCGCGGTCGCCCGCGTCTCCTCGAACAACCGCATCACATCCGGAATCGCCCGCTTGACGAGCGCCTGGAGTGCGGCGTCCGCATCGCCCTCGGCACGCTCCAGCTCCTCATGCACGGCGCCGGCGATCAGCGTGTTGGTCTCGGCCTGCGCACGGGCCGAGGACTGGGCGCGACGTTGCGGCCGCGACGGCACCCGCGCGGGAGTCGGCGACGGCCGTGCCGGCGCGGCCGAGGTCGGAGTCTGCGGGACCGCGGGCGTGTCAGCTGCTGCCGGGGGCGCGGCGGCGGCCTCCTGCAGGGTGCTGGCAGGCGGGGTGGCCGCCGGCTGGCACAGGCCACCGGCGTGCAGGGATCGGCCGTCGGTCGCCTTGAACGGGGTCACCACACCGCAGCGAATGCGCGGCTCCGGCTCCCCCTGCACCACGAGGCCGTCCGCACGGAACGCGGTCGTGGGAAACTCCGTCGCGGTGGTTGGCGCCTGCGGGGCGGGCGGGGCAGCGATCGCGGGGGCAGGGGCGGGGGCCGGGTGGATCTCAGCGAGGCCCTTCAGCAGCTTCAGGTATTTCCCCCGCCCGGGCGGCTGCGGATCAGTCTCCCCCGACTCCCAGTTGGCGACGGTCTGCCGGCCCACCCCGACCGCGGCCGCCACCTGAGCCCGCGACAGGCCCGCCGCCTCACGAAGGCGCAGACGCTCAGCGGGAGCCGGCATCCACGCCAGCAGCCGCGCCTCTTCCAGCAAAGCCTCAACATCATCCAGCCGATTAGTCATCAATTTCACGGAGGCTCGCCATTGGGCTCGTCGCGCCGTGCCGTCGGTCTGCCGCGCGTGTCCTGTGACATCGGTTCTTGCGCATGTGCCTCCGAACCTTGACCGGCGCGAGCCTGTGACACCGAAATTTGCGAGGTAGACGGCATCGAGCGGCTGCTGGGGGTGTGAGCGCGCTGACATCCCACGACCATGCGGCTGCTCGACGCCGTGTTCCACGGGGCAGGTAGGTTTGTGGCACCGTCTAAAGGAGTTGCACGATGCCCGGCCGCCGTAGAGTTCTGTTCGTGACCGACCTCGCCTACCAGGCCCGGGGGCGGCGCTACTGCGACGAGGACATCTTCCTGACCTCCCGACTGCGCGACGACTTCGATATCGCCCTGTGCCATCCGCTGAACGCCGCCGCGCTGATGGACGCCTTTGACGTGGTCGTGGTCCGCAACAGCGGGCCCGTGCTGCATTACCAGAAGGAGTACGACGCCTTCCGGGAGCGGGCCGCGGCCAGCAGCACCCGGGTCTACAACCCGCTGTCTGGTCGGGGCGATATGGCCGGCAAGCAGTACCTGCTGGATCTGACCGCCGCCCAATACCCGGTCATCCCCACCATCGACAGGCCCGAGGACCTGCACCTGCTGCCTGAGGTCGGCCAGTACGCGGTCAAGCCGAAAGCGGGCGCTGACTCCATCGGTCTGGTCTTCGTGCCCCGAGAGCAACTGGGCAGCCTCGCCTACGGTGACATCCTGGTCCAGCCGCGCATCGACTTCCGCTACGAGGTGTCCTTCTACTACGTCGACGACACCTTCCAATACGCCCTTCACGCCCCCGATCCTGAGCGGCGCTGGGTCCTTGAGCCCTACGAGCCCACCAGCGCTGACCTGGCCTTTGCCCGGCGCTTCATCGACTGGAACACCCTTGACCACGGCATACAGCGCGTGGATGCCTGCCGCACCCGGGAAGGCGAGCTGCTCCTCGTCGAGTTGGAGGACCTCAACCCGTACCTGTCCCTAGGACTGATCTCCGACCAGTCCCGTGACTCCTTCGTGGCGAGCCTGACGGAATCCCTCCACCGGTTCTTGGGCGCTCAGCCTCGCACGTGAGGCGACATACGAGCCCTGAAGAGCAACTGCTCAAACTTTGATGGCACGCACTCAAGGTTCGATGTCACAGCACAGCGCGCGTTCCTACCGTTGGTCCGCGCAGGCGCCAGCTGAGGCTCGTGTCCCGTCTCAGTCCGTCTGGTCCGAGTCTCAGGTGACCTGGTTCGCTTTTCTCTTCGTCTCAAGCGAGCTGGTCCGTTGGCGTTCGGGTGCCTATTTTCAGCGGAGCTCGTGCCACAGCAGCCCTGGCGGATTCTCAGACAGTTGTGTGCCTGGGCTGCTTGTCGTTCGCTCGCTGGTCTGGCGTCGGTCTCATCCGGATTGGCTTGTCTCATCGAAGACGGCAGAAGCGGCCATCAGCGAGTCGGAGCAGAAGGCGGCCGCCTGGACACTGTGGTCACCTGGCCCTCACCCCCGAAGACCGCGGCGCCCGCCTCTTCCGCGCACATGCCAGCTTGGCCATGACACCTGCCACACAGTGAGCCCAGCTGTCATTCTGAATGCATGCGAATGGGGGAGCACCGGAAGGGCATCGCGGCAGCGGCCGCCATCATTGGTACGGCGGCCCTGACCTGGGCCGGCTGGGCGTTACGCAACACCGGGAGCGGCTCGCAGGGTGTCGAGGATGCCGTTAAAGTCGTCTCGGCCGCTGTCGGTCTCGTCGTCGGACTCGCCTCGTTTGCCGTCTCGTGGCTCGGCTATCGCGCCAACCGCCGCCAGCACGCCAGCGGCCTCCCGCTCACCGGCATCGTGGACGAATTCGCCATCGCCGTCCGCGCCCAGTGGGAAGCCGAGGCCCGAACCAGACGGCTGAACGATCCGTACCCGCTCCCGGTCTCCTGGGCCCCGGCAGACCCGGCCTACCGCCCTGATGCCGACGCCTCGGCACTCTCGGGCTCCGACGCCGACATCGCCGACGTCTTCGCCCGCGTCCCCGGCGGCCGCCTGGTCATCCTCGGCGAGCCGGGCGCCGGCAAGACGATGCTCCTCGTACGCCTCCTGCTCGCCCTCGTCGAACGCCGTGCCCCCGGCCTCCCGGTACCCGTCATCTTCCCGCTCGCCTCCTGGGACCCCTCCCGCCAGGACCTGGCCGACTGGCTCGCCGACCGCCTCGCCACCGACTACCCCGCCCTCGCACTCCCAGCCCCCGGCCAGGAACAGGGCGCGCCCCCGGTCAGCCGCGCTCGTGCCCTGCTCGATCGCCGCCTCGTCCTCCCCCTTCTCGACGGCTTCGACGAACTCCCGCGCCACCTCCGGGCAGCAGCCCTGGACGCCATCAACCAGGCTCTGCCGCCCGGCCACCCGCTCGTCCTGACGAGCCGCCTGGCCGAGTACGAGGCCGTGCTCACCCCCGCCTCCGGTGTCCCCACCCATCTCAACGGCGCCACCGCCATCACGCTGCGCCCCGTCACCCCGCCCGACGCCGCTGCCTACCTTGTCCGCGACGCGGGCGGTCGCGGCAGCCCGTCCGCTGCCCGATGGCAGCCGGTCCTGGCCCAACTGGCCGACGAGGACTCGTCGGTGGGTCAGGTCCTGCGTACCCCGCTGATGCTTTTCCTGGCCCGTACGATCTACAACCCACGCCCCGGCGCTGGGCCCCTGGCCCCTGGGCCTATCCCCAGCCTTCCCGACCCAGCCGGCCTGCTGGGCTTCGAGGACCCGGCCGCCCTGCGCACGCACCTCTTCGACGCCTTCGTTCCAGCCGCCTACCGGGACGTGGCCCCGGAGGATGCCGCCCAGGCCGAGGATGCCCTCACGCTCCTGGCCGAGCACCTGGAACACGGCCTGGGCGGCGCCGTGGACATCGAGTGGTGGCGGCTGAGCGCCCTGGCGCCCAAGGCAGCGCTGCGACGGAGGGCCGCAGCGGTGATGTGGCTATGGTTCGCACTGCTCACGCTGGCGTGCGCGGCCTACTCGTACCACCACCGCAATTTAGAAGACCTCCCCTTCGCCACCGGGATGATCGTCACTATCCTCTTGCCCTTCGTCTTTTTTGTGAGAGCCACCCATCAGGGCCTAGGGCTGTCCCTGCTCCAGTCCGCCCTCCTGACCCTGGCCATCGAGACGGCCGTCGCGCGACTTCTTGCCGCCACGATCAGGTTCCGCCCCCGCCAAGCCCCGGTGACTGCCATGGCATGGGCCTGGCGCTGGCGGGCAGTGGCATTCGGTATCGGCTTGGGGCTCGCCGTCGGCATCCCCATCGGCAACGTGTACGGGTGGTTCGGCGGCGTCATCTGGGGTTTTGGCACCGGCATCGTACTCTGGTCCCTGTCAGGTTGGGGCGTTGTGCGCGCAGACTTGTCGGCTGCAGTCCATGCCACCGCCCTGCTGGAACAGGACCGCCGAGTCTTCTGGCGCTTCGTACAGGTCATTTCCGCTGCGGGCGCAGCTCTGGGCACTCTCCTGGGCATGGTTCCGGCGTTCCTCCGGGCGCTCACCTACCCGCCGCCCGCCAACACACTGGACAGTGGCCACTTGATGTTTGGCGCCGGGATCGGTCTGGGTGTGGGCCTGCTTTTCGCCCCGGCCCTCGCCTTGGTCGTCGCCTTCAGCCGCACGGCGTGGGGCGAGACCGCCCTCACCCGACGCTACCTGGCCCGCCGCCGAAACGGCCTCCGTCTGCCTCGCGACCTGATGGCTTTTCTCGCTGACGCGCACGAACACCGCGGCGTCCTGCGCCAGATCGGTCCCGCCTACCAGTTCCGCCACATCGACCTGCAACGCCGCCTGGCCAACCGCCCTCCTCCACCAGGGCATTGACCTTCTTCTTGAACACAGTGACGTTGCATGAACATCGGCGTACTGGAGGTCGCACCCAATTCACCCGATCCAGCCCACACGCAGCTCCTGTTGCACTCGGCCCCCGGGACGCGCTTGCGCTGAGCTGCACAAAGTCTTCGCCACTCGCCCCGCGTGGCACCGATCCCCCAGAGACGCCTCGACGAAGGCTTCCTCTCAGTGGGTGTTCTGCGAGGATTCATTGGGTTTCAGCTTGAGTTGACGTCTGGGCTGGCCGGTGCCGGCTGGGTGAGGGCGCACGGGCAGCCCGAGTGACGCCCGAGGGCCGTCCCGGCACCGCTCAGCCGTCGTTTGCAGTCAGGCTCCCGTTGTTGCGGCCGTCGAGGAAGGCGCGGATGGCCTGGCGGGCCTGCTGTTCCGGTGGGGTGTCCTGTTCGGCGGGGAGGGCGTTGCTCAGCCAGAGGGTGGCGAAGCCGTGCACGAGCGACCAGGCGGCGATGCCTGCGTCACGGGTTCCGGTGCCGGGCAGAGTGGGGGTGCCGTAGAGGAGTTCGCCGGCGCGCTGCTGAGCGGCGCGCAGTGCCGGGTCGTCGACCTGGTGGAGGTGGGGCTGGAACATGACCTCGAAATGTGCGGGGTGGCTGAGTGCGAACTGTACGTAGGCCACGCCCATCTCCGCGAAGTCGGCGGTCTGTTCCTGTGCGCTGTGCATCAGGTCGGCCAGTACGTGGAAGCCCTGGGCCGCCAGCGCCGTCAGCAAGCCCTCACGGCTGCCGAAGTGGTGCGTCGGTGCGGCGTGCGAGACACCTGCGCGCCGAGCGAGTTCGCGGAGGCTGACCTTTGCCACGCCGGATTCGGAGATGGCGGCGGCCGCGTGGTCGAGCAGTGCGCGCCGTAGATCTCCGTGGTGGTACTGCTGTGTCCGTCCGTTGAGGGGGGCGTTCATCGCGGCAGTCTAACCAAGTCTTGACATCGACAAGATGCCGTACATAGATTTCGATCTTGTCATTGGAAAGATTGAGACGGAATGATTGAGGGTGCGTATGGCGCCGTTGGTGACCCTGCTCGTCGGATCCGCTCTGGCGTGGCTGCTGGGGCTGGCAGGTGTGAACGCGCTGGAAGGGTGGCAGACGGCGCTGCGAGTCGGTCTGGCCGCGATGTTCGCGCTGACCGGCACGGCGCACTTCACCCGACGGCGCGCGGCTTTGATCCGCATCGTTCCCGCGCGCCTGCCCAGGCCCGAACTGCTCGTCACGATCACCGGCGTGCTGGAGCTCGCCGGGGCGGTCGGGCTGCTCGTCCCTCTCACCAGCCGTCTGGCGGCCGGGGGTCTGGGGGTGTTGATGGTGGTGATGTTCCCGGCCAACATTCGCGCGGCCCGAAGCGGCGTCCTGCTCAGCCCCCTCAGCCGGCTCGCTCCGCGCACCGTACTGCAGATCGACTTCCTGGCGGCCTGCCTCGCGGTCACACTCTCCTGAGCGACCTCTGCATTGGTGTTCTGTGTTGGTTCGCCGAATTTCAGGTTGAGTTGGTGTCCGGGGTGGCCGGCGTCGGCTGGGTGAGGGTGAACAGGCCGGGTTCGGGCTCGGTGAGGATGTCGCGGTCGACCAGGCGTTTCAGCTTGGCGCGGACGCTTTCGGTGTGCCGAGGCTCGGTGCCCATGCCCAGAATCTCGCAGACCTCTTTCGCACGGAGCCCGCGCCCGGCCCGCTCGAAGGCGGCGAGGACCTCGCGGTAGCCGGGCGGCAGCGGCTCCGGTGGCTCGGTGCCGTCCTCGGCGGCCAGTTCCAGCATCGTCTCGCGGGTGATGTCCAGGCGTTCCAGAGTGCGTTCGGCGGCGGCGAGTTGTTCGGTGAGGAGCCCGATCCGCTCACGCAGGTGTCCGGCCGTCTCGCGTACCAGCTGCTGCCGGGCCTCGATCTTGTCCAGGAGATGCTTCACGGGGCTCCTGCACATCGGGGGTGCGGGGTGCTGGGCGGGCGGGTCGCGCCAGGTCGGAGTGGTGGTGCGGGTGAGGCGGCGGAGCATGTTGTCGCTCATGGGCCAGTGGATCCAGGCCACCGAACTGGCCGGCCTGGTCTCGTAGTCACGCGCGAGACGTCTGTGCGGCATGAGGGTGCCGAGAGTCTGCTCGACCACCCACCGCTTCGGCTGCGGGGTGAACCCTTTCGCCCCCGGCTCGCGCTGCACGATCTCGACGTCGATGCCGAGGCGGCTGCCGTGTTCCACGACGGCCTCCTTGAAGCCGGCGTCCACCCACGCCTTGGTCACGGTGGGCGCGCTCGCGGTCACCTTGTCGAGCAGGGCGGTGCCGATGGCGTTGCCGTGCACGCCGGCGGCGACCACGACGACGACGATGAGCAGTCCGAGGACGTCGGTGGCGATGCCTCTTTTCCGGCCCGGGCTCTTCGTGCCCGGATCCAGCCCGGTCGTCTCCTTCGGCGCGTTCGTCGAGGCCCGCACGGTCTGCGAGTCCATCACGATCGCGGTGGGGTCCTCGTGCCGTCGCCGCATCTCGCGGGCCTGGCAGCGCAGCAGCTCGTGGACGGTCTCCGCGGTCCCGTCGTCCCGCCACGCGCCGAAGTAGTAGTACACCGCGCTCTTGGGCGGCAGGTCGTGGGGCAGGTAGCGCCACTGACAGCCGGTACGGGCCTGGTACAGCAGGGCGTTCACGATCTCCCGCATGCCGTAGTTGCCCGCGTGACCACTGACCGAGGGGTGCCGGCCTTTCCACGCGGTGATGACCGGCCGGATCAGCTCCCAGGCTTCATCCGACAGGTCGCCCGGGTACGGCTCGCGCTCGCCCGTGCCCACCAGCACACCGCGCTCCCGGCCGGCCGTGAAGCCCCGGAACCGGACAACCCGCCTTCAAGCATTACGAGTCCGCCGAGCACTCACGGAACACCCACTCATCGGCGTCGGCGCCTCGTGCCTCAGCTCGCGTGCGGCCCGTCGACGGCGAGCTTGCCGTCGGGTGCCAGGGTGAACCGGGCGCCGTCCATCACCGTCGTGACGGCGGCCGAGGTGCCGTAGGCGTTCAGTGTGAAGCCGTCCGCCTTCCCGTAGTGCCCGTTCGCTTCGGCGGCGTCGCTCCAGGAGTTGACCCGCACCCACACTGACCAGTGGTGCACCCGCTTCTCGCGCCACGGTCCCCAGCTGTCCTGCGGCAGCAGCCCTGCGCCTCGGCCCGAGAACAGGTACCAGCTGACAAGTCCGAGCAGGACCACGACGGTCACGGCCATGAGCCGCGGCGCGGTCGGCCGCCGGGGAACGCGTATGACGGGCACGGGGGTTCCTTCCGTTCGGGTGGAGCTCTGTCGGAGTCGAAGACGGTTCTCCGCCGGGCCGCGCTCCATTGCGCCACCGTTTGCCGGTACAGGCACCCAACCGAGCGACTCTGCCACCTGTCACCGCACGTCACAAGTCAGCGGCCTGGACGTGCCTGGCGAGCTCCGGCGCGGCCCCGGCGAGATGGTCTTCCGCTGCGAGGACGGTGCCGCCGGCGGCCGGGCCGGCCATGCCGCGCTCGGTCATCATCAGGCCGATCGCGGGACCGAGCCCGAGCGGTCCGTGGCCGTCCCGTCGTACGACCTGGCTGGTGCGCTTCGGCTTCGCCGGGTGGCGGCGACCAGGGCCTGGCCCCGCCCCCACCATGACGGTGGCTCCCGCAGTGGAGGGTCATCGAACTCATCGCCGTTGCCCACGTACTGCGGATCGGAGGCGCCCCGCGAGGCTGGAGCATGCCCTCCCGAGTGGGGGGCAGGGCGGTCGCCGCGGCGGCCGGGGCATTCTCAGCCTGGTCGGAACACCAGCTCCGGATGCGTTCCTTGCCCGTCATACTGCGGTAGATCGAGTCCACCGGTCGAGTATCGCGCCTTGTCTCAGCCGGCTCTGTGCGGGCGGGCAGGCCGCGGCGGACGAGGCGGACGTAGTGATCGACCACCAGAAGAAGGACATCTTGCGGGACGTGGCCTTCAGCGGCGCGGGGGGAGCCGCTGCCGGGGCCGCCAACCACGGGGGAGACAAACTCTACGAGGCCATCAGCGGCAAGCACCGCAAGGGCGGGCCTGCCTCCCTCCCTGCCTTTCAGGAGATCGCGATCGACGGCATCGTCTACGGCGAATTCAACGGCGCCAACACGGGGAGGCGGCAACAGCGCACCAGGCGGACACACATACTCCGCGGCCGTACTCCGACTGCCCCGGGCGCTCCCCGCCACCGCTGTCACCGACCGACGACTGGCATCGTCCTCATGGCAGCGGAAAATTCCCGCGCTCAACCGCGTAACGGGCCGTGGCAGGGACTTGCCCAATCTCGGCAGCCACCTGGTCCGCTACTGCGCCGACGATCCCGACTTCGCGGCTCTCATCAGCACGTACGTCATGGAACGGCTCATGCACGATGCCCGGATGGGCTGGCGCATCGAGGGAAACCGCATGATCGGGTGGACATCCGGACGCAAGACGTACGAGGACCTCCTGCCCCTCGCCGAAACTCTGGTGACCCTGATCGACGGCTTCCCCCAACAGGCATGGTGCTGGCCGGAGTGAGGAGGTCGTAGGCCCACTGACGTGCCGTCAGCCCCAGGAATCGCAGAAGTGGCCGCCGAGGGAGTGCCAGGACGGCCCGGGATGCTCCTTGCGCAGCGCGGCGAGCCCTGCGGCGGCCAACCCGCAGCGCTGAAGCGGCTCGGGCGTATGCGGATCCTCGTTATTCCCCGGCGGGCGCTGGCTGTTTCCCCCGCGCCCGCCGAGCGCCACACCGAGCCGCGCCGGCATCGAGCGGCCTACCTTTCGTAGCCGCAGCGCCCCGGCGGTTCCACTTCGAGGTAGCGGCGACGGCGCGGCCCCCGGTACTCCAGCACCTCCCACCCCATCTGGCGCAGTGCGTCCGCGCAGCGCCGCAGCGCGTCCTGTTCCTCGTACGCGGCACCGCTTCCGGCAGGCCCCAGCCACTCGACTCGCGTCACTTCAGCTGCTTCGGTCTCGCGCACGCAGTATCCCGTCGCCACCCGGTGACCCCCGCAGTCGACAGCCGACGGCGCGATCTCGGACGCCTCCAGGACAAGGGCGACAGCGCGTACGGCCTGATGCCGCTCCCACTCGGCCGGCACCGCGAGAGGGTCGGCCACGGTGGTGTTCATCAATCGCCGGATCTGCAGCAGCCCGTCGAACGCGGCCTGGACTGCTGCCCTTCTCTCCTGGACGGGCTCGACCGGTGCACGGCCGGCCCCGCTCACCACCTCGAAACTCGTGCTGTCGTCGGCCACCCGACCCCCTTCAAGACGCGGATGATGCTTCATCTTGCCCATGGACCTCGGACACGACGTCGAGGCGGACATCCACTCCCCCAGCGGCTCACCGAACCGGGCACTTGATCCGACCGTAGGAGCCGCTCCCTCGGGCCCCTCCCGGCCTCCACGGTCAGGGCCCCGGGCCGGCGCTGGTAGCCGCACGCCTCGCACAGCCCACCGGCCGGCTGCTGCCCGCAGTCCTCGCACGCCAGCGCCTGACGGACCGCATCGGCGGGCGCCGCGGCCTGGCGCTCGCGCTCCGCCCCTGAACTGGCTGCGCCCCCTACCGAGGCGTTGACCATTGACCTGCGGTGGTTCAGGGATTGAGGCCGATGACTCGGACGGGTTGCCCCTGCCACCGTGCGGGGGCAGGGGTGGCGATGATGGCGCCGTCGGGCCAGTCGGCGTTGGCTGGGCGGCGTGTTGGCAGCGGGCCGCTGCCCATGAGGACTGTCGGGCCACCGCGAGCACAGCCAGCAGGTCCAGGTCGAGGACGGTGATGCCACGATGGAGAGCGGCGATGCTACGTGGTTGCCCCGTGGGGGGTTGCTCCCGCTGCGGTGAGAAGTTCGGCGGTTTCGGGGTGGGGGCCTTCGTTGGACCAGTCCAGCGGGGAGCGACCCGTTCCGTGGTCTTCGATCCGGTTGGGATCGGCGCCGTGCGCCAACAGTTCGCGCACTGTTTCGGTGTGTCCCCAGCACGCGGCTGCGCACAGCGGAGTTCCCTCCGAGCCGAATCCGCTGCTCTCTGTGTCAGGGGAGGCGCCAGCCTTGAGGAGCCGGCGGGCGATGTCTGCTTCTCCGGTGACGGATGCCAGATACAGAGGGGTAGTGCCCTCGCTGTCTGGTTTGTTGGGGTCGATCCCTGCCCTCAGAACCATTTTCACACGGGCGGTGTCCCCCATCAGGATCGCGACGAAGAGATGACGGGAGAGCTTCTTCTGCTGCCGCTGGTTCATGGAGGCCGAGGTTAACTGCCGGGTACGTGGCGAAGCCAGTCATATCCATTCGTTGACGGCCGCGACCAGCGCGGTCGTCCTGGAGGTGGTCAATACCCTGGGCGTCGTCGGCGGGGACTTCACTCACTGAACCGTCCTTCCGCTACGGCGGCGCGTGCTCTCAACGTAGCGCCCTCGCAATGCGAGTGGGGTCGAATACGTGTGCGCCGCTGTTCGTTCCTGCTGCGTGGTGCTGTTCCTCCTGGTCAGCGCCACGAGGCAGGGTCGCCGATCCTGTGCGAGATGCTCTGTGATGTGCCGTCCGCTCACGCATCGCTCACGCGTGCGGGGTGTTCTGGCCTGCGGCGGAACTGGCGTTGCCTCGGTGCACCTGCGGCGCCCCACCCTCTGGGGGCGCCGCGAGCATGAGGTGCGGGTCCCTTGGCTGACGGGCCCGGTCGGGGTGGGCAGGCCGGCGCGACGATTACCCCGCACTTCACCCGCTTCGGAGTCTTGGCCTGAATTCACCTTGTGTGCGCCGCCGAACACTCAAGATTCTTTACTAGTTGTGATCGTCTACTCACTCTTCGCGCTGCCCCTGTTCTGAATGCGCGTAGCCGCGAGAGTGTGCGGACGGACTTCCAAGTGCCGGAGGCCCCCGTTTCCCGTGCGCCCCAGCCGAGGGCCTCCCGCTGTCGTCGGCCGATTCCTGTACCGAGAGCGAAGATGCACGAGTTTCTGAACAAGGTGGTTCCCTCGCCCGACACCGCTGCCGCCTATCGGCGTCAGGGCTGGTGGCGTGAGGAGACGTTCGTCGATGACCTGCGCCGTCGCGCGAAGGAGGCACCTCACCGCCCGGCTTTCGTCGGCTGGCGGCACGGCAGCGAGAGCGAGGACGTCTTCACCTTCGAGGACTGGGCGACCCAGACGGCACGGTTCGCTGCCGGGCTGAAGGAGCTCGGCGTGCGTATGGGGCAGCCGGTCGTGTACCAGCTGCCCTCCTGGTGGGAAGCGGCGGTGCTGACCACGGCGTGTATGTGGCTGGGAGCGGTCGCCGTGCCGCTGTCGACCGTCCTGCGCGGCCGGGAGCTGGAGAGAGTCCTGTCCGCGACCGACGCGCCGGTGTGCGTCACGGTCGACGCATGGCAGGGACACTCCCACGCCCGGATGCTTGCCGACCTCGCCCGCCGCCGACCATCTCTACGGCGGGTGGTGCTGGGGGACTCGAAGTCCACGGGCGCCGTGGACTTCGACGAGATCTTCACCTCCACCGGCCCGGGGCTCCCCGCCCGCACTCTGGACCCGGACCGGGTGGCGGTGGCCCTGTTCACCTCCGGCACCACCGGAACGGCAAAAGGGGTACTGCACAGCTTCAACACCCTCAGCACCGCGATCCGTGCGTCCCGCGGCCCGTCGCGCCCCGTACGGCTGACCACGACCGCGCCGATTGCCGGGGCCGCGGGGGTACACCACCTCGTACTGGGCCCCCTCGTGCACGGAAACACCGCGATCGTGGCGCCCCGCTACGATCCCGGCCTCCTCCTGGACCTCATGGCCCGCCGTCGTACCGACCGGTTGCTCTCCTGCCCACCGCACTTGAGGGAACTGGCGGAACAGCAGAAGGCTCAGCCCAGGCCCCTGGCTCTGAGCAGCGTGTTGAGTGCGGGGTCCCCGTTGATGCGTGACGACTTGGCACTGACGCGCCAGGAGTTGTGCGACAGCGTGACCAACGCCTGGGGAATGACCGAGGCCATGGGCTCGGGGTGCACCACGGCCGGCTATCCCCCCGACTGGGCCGCCCGGAGTCTGGGCCGCCCCAGGCCGGGCCTCGAAGTCGGCTTGACCCGTGCGGAGGACCTGCCGGACGGCACCTGCGGCCTGCGGGTCCGCGGCCCTTCGGTGTGCCTGGGCACCTTCGCCCGCGACACCGGCACCCTCACCTGGGATCCGGCCGCCACCGACGGCTGGCTGGAGACCGGCGATCTGGTGCGCGCCGACGGACGGGGCGGCTACCGCTACGTCGGCCGGGTGGCCGAACGCGTCTCCGCCGGACCCATGATGATCCCCGCCGCCGACGTCGAGAACGAACTCCGAAGTCATCCCTCGGTCCGCGACGTGGCGGTGGTCGGCTACATCGGCCCGCACGGCGGCGAACGCCCCTGCGCCGTCGTCGTACCCGAGCAGCACCCTCCCACCCTCGACCAGCTGCGCGCGTACCTGACCTCCACGGGCATGACCGAGAACTATCAGCCCACCCGTCTGGAGATCGCATCGCACCTGCCCAGAAACCCGATGGGAAAGATCAACAAGACCCTCTTGCGAGAGCGGATCGCGACCGGTGACCTCCCCCTCTGAAGAGACCTGCCCCGCACGACAGGACCGCGATGCCCCCTTCGGAAGCAGCCCGACGACACAGCGGTCCGTCATGCTCGTCGACAAACTCGCCGCACTGCTCGCAGCTCCCGCCCTGGCCCTGGCGGACCTCAGCGGCCCCTGGCCTCCCGGGGCACTGGCCATCCCGTCGGTCGCGGCCCTCCTGTTGCCCGCGGTACGGGACCGGCTGGTGCGCCTGGCCCGCACCGTGATCACCTACACGGCCATCGTCCTGCTGCCGCGCAGCCCGGCCGAGGTCATCGACCTGCTCTACCGTGGCTGCCGCCGCGACCGCGTACCGCTCCTGCGCCGCGATCTCGTGTGCACCGCGCGCGAACTGCGCAAGGAACTGGAACACCCGGCCGGACACTCCACCGACCCCGACCCCCGGATGTCACAGGGCACCTTCACCTTCCTGTTCTCCCTCGACGACCCCGCTCAGTGGAAACCCCGCCGCACGGCCATCTCCTCGGCCACCCCCGCCATGACCGCACGCGCCCACGCCGACACCACCGCCTTCGTGCCCCCACCCGGCCACCGCGACCTGTACCGGGACCTCACCGCCCACACTCTGGGCTCCGCCTTCCGCATCGTCTTCGGCCGGCCGCCCACCACCGAGGAACTCCACCGGCTCCGGCCCGGCATCGACGACATCAACGACATGGTCAAGAACCGGTCCCTCCGCCCCCGCGACGATCTGCGACAGCGCACCTGGCACGAAACCAGCCGCCTCATCGACGCCCACCTCGACGACCCGCGGTTCCTCTTCCACGCGGATCCACATTTCGCCGCGCTCGACCACGGTGCGCGCATCGACGTGGCCGGCGCCGACCTGCTCCAGAGCATCACCGTCCAAACCGCCGACCTCTTTGGCCACATGCTCCTCCTGCGCCACGAACACCCCGCCGCCTTCGACCACGACATCGACGCCGCCATCCTGGAGACCCTGCGCCTGCATCCCCTCAGCGACTCCCTCTTCCGTACCCCCGACCAGGGCAATCCGTGGCTGGCCTCCCTGGTCATGGTCCACCGCCACAACTGGCCCGAACCCGACCGCTTTTGCCCCACACGCTGGCGCCACACCCCACGCCGAGCCCTGGCCGTCTACTCAGCCGGGCCTCGCACCTGCCCCAGCTTCAAAGTCTCCGAGATCATCGCTACCCGCATGCTCCACGACCTCCACCAACGCGGCATCCGCATTACCCCCCACCCCCGCCTGCGCCACGAACGCACCTTCTACTTCGGCCTGCCCGCCACCATCACCCACCACGGCACCCCCTCAGCCCACCGCCCTCCCCGCCTGCCCACAGCCCGCCTGTGGGCCCGCCGCTACGCCGCCCGCACCCTCTTCATGGCACGCAAACGCGAAATCTGGTGAACGCGGCCGCCTCCCAGACCAGTTCCGTCCCGACCTCAAATGGCGGCCTCGGACTGCGTGCCGACCGCAGCCATCTCCACGCGATCCCCGGCGCGGGCCAGCGGCGGAAAGGCCGCACCGGCAACTCTCCACCGGAGAGTGCCATCAGGCTCCCTTCCCTCCGGATGGGGACCTGCCCAGTCGGGGTGAGGTCCACGTGCCTGTGCCGGTGAAGCCGTAGTGGACCCAGATGCCGTCGGCGAGGTCACTGCCACGGGATGGGTGCCAGAACAGACCGCGTACGGGTTCCAGTTCGCCGGTCTGGATGGTCAGTGATTCTGCGGTCCGGGCGGGGCCGAATCCGGCTCGGCCTGGTGCGGTCGCTGGGTTCAACACGTAGCGCAGGAACCTGACGAGGTCGTCGAGGACGGTAAACGCGCCCACGAGGCCGCACACTCCGCCCAGGAGCCGGGCCGGGAAGTCGTGAGCGACGCCCTTGTGGTGGGTGCCCGCGTCCTTGGTCGAGCTCGGTGACTATGACTCAGTTCGAGGATGCCTTTGGCGTTCGCGGCACTGGCCTTCTGGCTGAGGAGGATGCTTGACGTCGGCTCTCAGCCGGACTGTTGGCACCTCGCCCTCGCGGAGTACGAAGCGGCGAGGCCGCTCTGTGTCGCCCCCAGCAGCACGAACAGGAGTGGGAGCAAGAGGCCGACCTGCGAAAACTCCGGTTATGCCCGGTGGCCCCTGGCAGAGTCGGCGCTGAGAGCCGTGTTCGGTCAAGAGGGCACCCGGCCCGCCCTAGACGGGCCTTTCCGCATTCCGTCGGGCAGAAGGCGAGAGCACGCGAGGTCGCCCACCGCGTTCCGGGTGGCGGAGTCGGTGATGCCGCTGGTCCGGCCGTTTTCGGTCTGGCGGGCCGGAACGGGCTGTCGGCCGGCAGGCGTCCTGGTGGCACGGATCACGGGCTGCCACGATCAGTGGTGTTGGGTCGCCGGATCCTGCAGGGTCTACCTCCGTTTGCGAGCGGGTCGGGCCGTTCAGCGACACCAGCGTGCCCAGTCCGTGCCGGGTCCGGTCTCGGGCTCGGTGCCGGCCGAGTGAAGGGAAGAGATTGTTGACTGGTTCCGCCCGCAGCAAGCCCCAGCCCGCCACCTCCCTGACCAGGGATCTGAACGCCGCCGTCGCCGTCCCGCCGCCGGATCAGGACGCCGAGGCGGCGTTCGCAGCGCGGGGGTTGATCGAGGCGCTGTCCGCGGACTTCACCGTGGACCGGGCCGAATCCGAAGTCCCCGCGTGGCGCCTGGGCCCGTACGCGTTCCTGACCGGCGACGCGCCCGACACCGTCAACCCCAGTCTGTGGCGGAACGCGCTGCTGAACATGAACACCGGCCTGTTCGAGGTCGTCGAGAACGCCGTCTACCAGGTGCGCGGCATGGACCTGTCCAACATCACCTTCCTGGAGGACCCCACCGGTGCCTCCCAGGAGATCGTGGTGGTCGATCCCCTGATCAGCGAGGAGTGCGCGGCGGCGGCGCTGCAGCTCTACCGTAAGCACCGCGGCCGGACGCGGAGCATCCGCGCGGTGCTCTTCACCCACTCCCACCTCGACCACTACGGCGGTGTGCTGGGGCTCTTCCCTGACCGGAAGGTCCCCGAGCGGGTGGACGTCATCGCTCCGGAGGGGTTCTTGGAGCACGCGGTGAGCGAGAACGTCTACGCCGGGAACGCGATGCAGCGCCGGGCGTTGTTCATGTACGGGACGCTGCTGGAGCGTTCGACTCAGGGGCAGGTCGACGCCGGGCTGGGCAAGAGCAATTCCGCCGGCGCCTCGGGTCTGGCGACCCCGACATTCACCGTCACCTCCCGCATCGCCGTGCAGGGGCGTGTCCACTCCTTCGGTCCGGTGAACCTGGAGTTCCAGCTCACGCCCGGTACGGAGGCCCCGGCGGAGCTGAACTTCTACCTCCCTGACATCCGCGCGCTGTGCATGGCCGAGAACGCCACCCCCACCCTGCACAACCTCTACAGCCTGCGTGGGGCCCAGGTGCGCGACGCCAAGGCGTGGTCGGAGTATCTCAATCAGTCTGTCGAGTGGTTCGGGGACCGCTCGGACACGTTGTTCGCCAGCCACTTCTGGCCCCGTTGGAACACCGACGAGACGCCGGATGCGATCGTCTCCTTCCTCACCAGCCAGGCCGACCTGTACCGCTACCTCCACGACCAGTCACTGCGGCTGGCCAACCACGGCCTGACCATGACCGAGATCGCCGAGGACCTCGACACCAACGTGCCGCAGAGCCTGGCGGGGCAGTGGTTCAACCGCGGCTACTACGGCACCGCCAACCACGACATCAAGGCCGTCTACCAGCGCTACCTCGGCTGGTACGACGGCAACGCCGCCCACCTGCACACTCTGCCCCCGGAGCAGGCCGGACCCCGGTACGTCGAGGCGATGGGCGGCGCCGCCAAGGTGGTGGAGCTGGCCCGGCAGTCGTACGAGAACGCCAAGAGCGCCGAGGACTACCGGTGGGCCGCCGAGCTCCTCAGCCACGCCGTCTTCGCCGACCCCACCGACCACGACGCCCGAACCCTGGAAGCCGACGTCCTCGAACAGCTCGGCTACCAGGCCGAGAGCGGACCGTGGCGCAACTTCTACCTCGCCGCCGCCCATGAACTACGCACCCGGCCCGCCGACGGCACACCACCCGGACTGGCCTCCCCGCAGATCATCACCTCCTCCGTCCTGGCCGCCATGCCGCTGGAGATGCTCTTCGACTACCTCGGCATCCGCCTCAACGGACCCGAGGCCGCCAGCCATTCGCTGGTGCTCGGCTTCACCGTCACCGACGGGCTGGACGACGACCCCGGCCAGTGCACCGTCAAGCTCCGCAACGGTGTCCTCATCTACACACCCCAACCCGCCCCGGACACCGCCGATGCCGTCTACACGATCAGCCGCGACGGCCTGAACAGCCTCTCCATCGGCGCCGCCACCCCAGAGGAGCTCCAGGCCAGCGGCGACCTCACCCTCACCACCGGCACCCTCGCCCCCCTCAACACCCTTACCCGACTGCTGGACACCTTCGAGTACTGGTTCGGCCTCACCACCCCCTGACCGCAGGGCAACAGGGCCGGCGCCCGCCACCACACACCCGCGGACGCCGGCCCGCTCCGCAACCGGGCTACGTGCGCACTACCGTCCGGGTCTGACCCCCGTCGGCGATAGCCGGCCGGGTAGGCGGGAAGCACGTCGGTGGAAACGGAAGAGGACACCGGATGCGGGTTTTCGTGTGTGCCGAGAAGGATGTCGTGACCTGTGTGGCGTTGAACCGGCTCTTGCCGGGCCTGGACGGGCACACCGTCTCAGTGGTGTTGCTGGATCTGGGTCCAGTGGATCTGGCGTCGGGTTCGCCTTTGCGGCGCAGCGACTGGGTCGAGCGGGAGATGTTCCCCCAGCAGGTCTTCGCGCCGCTGGACCGACTCCCCGCCCCGCCAGGTGAACTACTGTCCTTTGGGCACCTGAGCCGTCGCCACGCCGTCCCGTTCCACACGGTCGGCGCTGACGCCAAAGGAGCGGTAGACCGATTGGCTGCGGCCTTCCAGCCCGATGTGATGCTCTCTTTGCGGTTCGGGCGACTTTTCCGTGAACCGCTGCTGTCCCTGCCGCCACTGGGCATCTTCAATACCCACTCCGGCTCCCTGCCCACCTATCCGGGACTGTCCGCGTACGCGCACGCCCTGTTGGCCGGCGAGCGGGAACTGACCTGTACTTTGCACGTGGTCGACGCCGGCATCGACAGCGGCCCGGTCCTCGCCAGCCGTAGCCTCACCTTCGACCCGGAACGCTCCGTCCTGTGGCATCTCCCCGCCCTCTACACGCTGGGCGCTCAGATGTTCCTCGAAACGCTCCCGGACTTGGCGGCAGGCCGCCAGCCCATGGCCCGACCACAGGACCGCACCGCGCGCCGGTACCGCAAGGAACTCACCTCGGAGGAGATTCTCACCCTGCAACGTCGCGGTTTCCGCTTCACAGACCAGCGTGACATCAACGAACTCACCACCCGCTTTACCGGACCGCCAACGGTCCCGGAATTGGGAGCCCGCCACCCCGCAGCAGCGTGGACGAGGCCCCGCGGACCGTCCCTCAGCGATTGAGGGTTGCTGGGGGCGAGGCGAGGCGAGGTGTGGCCCCGGGCCGTGGCGTCGGACCGGGTGCAGCGGATCGGGTGCACCTGCGGGAGATCTCGCATTGGATCGGTGCGTTGTGACTTTGCCCGGCGGAATAGGGTGAGAGGCCCGTGCACTCTTGGCGGGGCCTCTCGTCGTCGCTCCCTGAGGTCAGCTCTGCTGGTCTCAGGTGTAGCGGTGGATTCCGCCGTCGGCGTTGACCTGCCAGCCAGTTGTCTTGCCGATGAGCCCGCTGCGGGAGCAGCCTTGACCGATCACGGCCTGGGAGCCGGGGCGCGCAGGTGATCGGGATGCTGCCGCACGCTGTCGGCGAGGTCGGCGTAGAACGGCACACGGTTGGCTGCCTGCAGGATTTCGGTGCAGGCGGTCAGCTCGCCGACCCGGCCGGCCGGGGTGCCCAGGACGTTGCAGAACTCCTTGCGGACCCGTTCTGCAAGGTCAGGTACGGGAAGGGAGTGCAGGTAGAGGGTCGCGGCGTCGTAGCCGGTGGGGGGGGCGGTGCCCCAGCCCTCCCAGTCCATGAGGCATAGCCGAGGTCCGGTGAGGTTGGCCCAGTGGAGGTCACCGTGTGCTGTGGTCCAGGTGATCTCGCCGGGGGTGATGCCGGTGTATTCGGGGACGCGGCGGCGGATGTACTGCTCGCGGACCGCCTGGCGGCCGGTGTCGACGTGCGTGAGGTGGTCCAGCGCCTGGTGGAGGTCGTGCCACCAGGCGTCCGGCAGGTCCACGCCGTGGTGGAGGACCGGGCTGCGGGACACCGGTGGTGTGTCGACGTGCTGATAGAGCTCGGCCCGGTAGGCCCAGCCGTCGGCCGACCAGTCCCGCAATCCGAGCAGACGTGGCCGCGGCACCGCGGGGGGTACGGATCGTTCCGCTTCCTTGGGGCCCTCCCACAGCTTCCCGCCTGCTTTGCCCTCGGGCTCGCTGACCAGCCGGAGCCAGGCGAGGCCATCCGGGGCCGTCACAGCCCCGGACAGCGTCCGACCCTCGTATCCCCAGGTCTCTCCGCCCGCGGCGTCGACGACGTCCAGCAGAACGCAGGCATGGCGGCGGGCGGAGAGCACGCGGTCCCTGACGGCTGGCTCAGGGGCAGTGAACATCAGGATTGCTACCTTCGACGGCTGACGGCGGCGACATCGGCTGTGACCAGTTCGGATACCAGAGTGGCGACTTGGCCGACGGCGAGCGACGAGACGACCGCCAACTTGCCTATGGATGCGGTCTTTCCGCCGGTGAGGTGTTCGACGATGGCGAGTGCAGGAGCAGCGAAGGTCCACTGTTGGCCGCCTGTGCTCATCACCACGCGCCCCTCGCTGTCCACTTCGTGCCAGGCACCCGATGCGGTGAGGCGGACGTGGAGGTATTCGTCGGCGGGTATGCCGCTGACGAACGGCAGGGAGGGTATCGGCCGGCCCGGGTCCATCGTCGCCCGCGCACGGACGAACTCCTCGATCAGCCCGTCGTGCAGGGCTGCGGTGACCTCCTTCCGCAGTGCTTCCAGGTGCGCCGCCTGCTCTTCCGCTGAAGCCAGGTAGGGCAGATTGGCGCGGACGATTGCCGAGGCACGTAGCTGGTCCGCCAGCCAGGAGAGCAGGTCGGCACCGGTGGTGGGCTTCAGTCCGCAGGTCAGGTGAAGGGAACGGCCTTCGGTGGCGGCTCCTCCGGCTCACGCGTCTACTGGGCCATGACCCACGTCATAGCCCGTCGGCTCACCGACACGAGCACGCTCACCTGCCGCGATCCGCTGGTGGCCGGCGCGTGAACCTGAATCCTCTCCTCCAGGCACTCGACCTTCAGGAAGACGCCGCCCGAGCCCTGGCCGACGATCTCCGCACCCAGATCGACATCCTCCAGTCCCGACTGCGTGAGGCCGAACTACTTCTGGAATACCTCGCCATCACCCGCACAACCATCACCGGCCTCGCCGACCGAATCCCGGCCCAGACGGTCGACCCAGCAGGAACTCTGGAGTTGCCTGAGCACCCGGACTACCCGCGCATCCTCGCCGTCTTCAACGACACCACCGGTCCGCTCAGGGCCCGAGACATCTGTCAGGCCCTCGACTTCGAGCTCCTGCCGAAACACGTCGAACGCACCCGCGCCAAGATGAAACGCCTGGTCACCATAGGAATCCTCACCGAGGCCGTGCCCGGCACCTTCAACAAGAAGCAGTAACCAAGTCCGGAACGGACTTCAACTCACGAACCGCCCACTCAACGCTTTCGTAGGGCTCCGGACGACTTCTGTCAGGCATCGGCTCGACCGCGCCTGCGGGCTGGATCCGGCGTCACGGTGCGCTGTCGTTCTCGGCGGGCAGTTCAACGGGGGCGAGGTCGCTGCCGGTCAGGACGGTTCCGCAGTGGTTGCACATCAGTTGCGGCTCGGTGAGCTGGCCGCACCCGATGTGACGCAGGCGCCGCGTGACGTCTTCGGTGTTCAGGTGGGTCTGGGCCCACTGGGCCAATGCGATCCAGGCGGGGACGAGGTCGCGGGCGCCCGCGCTGAGGCGGTAGTCGAACCATTCCTTGTCGGGCCGGTACCGATGGCGCTCGAGCAGCCCGAGTTCGACGAGTCCCGTCAGGCGGGCGGTGAGCGTGGTGGGCGCTATACCGAGGTTGCGCTGCAGTCTCCCGAAGCGCTCCACGCCGTAGAACACCTCGCGCAGGATCGCGTAGTTCCACTGCTCGGCGAGCAGGGCGAACAGTTCCCGGGCTACCGGCAGGTCGGGGGCGCGCGGAGTGTGGGCTTGGGGCGCCTGGTCGGCGCAGCTGTCGCTGGTCGGCATACCGACGAGTGTACCCGTCTCCTACGAAACTCCAACTACTACTGGACACATAGTAGTTGGTAGTCGATAGTGATTTGGCAAGGTGCTGAAGCCCGGGCCCGCAGTCGGCGCCGCCATGGCCCGCAGCACCCCACGCAGCCACCCACACACCTAGAAGGGAGCATGCAGGGATGAACGTCGTCGTCGACCTGGCACGGTGTCAGAGCTACGGGCAGTGCGTGTTCGCCGCCCCGCAGGTCTTCGAGCTGAGGAGTCAAGAGGTCCTGGAGTACGACACCGCGCCCTCGGACGCGTGGCGCGTGCACGTGGAGCGTGCGCGAGCCGCGTGCCCGGTGCAGGCCATCACAGTCGGGCCCGCCGCCGGGCCGGAGCCCGACGCAGCGCTCGACGAGGATCGGAGGGCCAGGTGATCGGGAAAGGAGCAGCCCCGAGCGGGAGCAACAGGGCGGTGGAGCGACCCGATGCCGGTTCACGGGGTGCCGGGCGAGTGGTGATCGTCGGCGCGTCGCTGGCGGGCCTGTCCGCGGCGCAGACCCTGCGGGAGAACGGATTCGGCGGACGGATCACGCTGGTCGGCGACGAGCCGTATCCGCCGTACGACCGGCCGCCGCTGTCCAAGCGGGTACTGACCGGGCGCCTGTCGGCCGACGCCACCGGCCTGCCCCGGCACACGGACCTCGACGCGTCCTGGCGTCTGGGCAACGCGGCGGTCGGCCTCGACCGAGCGGCCGGGACGGTGACCCTCTCCGACGGCGAGGTGATCGGCTACGACAAGCTCCTGATCGCCACCGGTACCCGGGCGCGCCGCTGGCCGCACGCCGAACAGGCAGCGATCGACGGTGTGTTCAGCATCCGTACCCGCGACGACGCCCGGGCATTGCAGGCCAGGCTGGCCGCACGCCCGAAGCGGGTGCTGGTGATCGGGGCCGGCTTCATGGGCTCGGAGGTGGCGTCGGTGTGCCGGGAACTCGGCCTCGACGTCACCGTGGTCGAGCGCGGGCCCGCCCCCATGCTCGCCGCGCTGGGCGGGCCGGCCGCGCTGGCGGCCGGGCGTCTCCAGCGCCGTCACGGCGTGGACCTGCGCACCCGCACCTCCGTCCAGGCCCTCGAAGGCGATGCGGCCGGCCGGCTGCGGCGGGCCCGGCTCTCCGGCGGCGAGGTGCTCGACGTGGAGCTGGCCGTGGTCGCGCTCGGCGCCGAGCGCAACACCGAATGGCTCGACGGGGCCGGGCTCACCCTCGACGCCCGCGGCGTGCACTGCGATCCGTACTGCCGCGCGATCGGCGCGGACGGCCGGCCCGCCGACGACCTGCTGGTCGCCGGGGACGTGGCCTGCTGGCCCCACCCGCTCTACGAGGACGGCCCGCTCGCCGTCGAGCACTGGGACAACGCGGTGCGCCAGGCCCGCGTCGCCGCGCTGACCATGCACCGAGGACCGGTGTGCGCGCACACCACGCTGCCGACGTTCTGGTCCAACCAGTTCGGAGTGAACATCAAGGTGGTCGGCGTGCCCAGCCACGCGGACCAGGTCGCGGTCGTCCAGGGTGCGGCGGCCAAGCCCGGCTTCGTCGCCGTGTACGGCCGCCGGGGACGGGTCATCGCCGCGCTGGCGGTGAACGCGCCGCGCTCGCTCGACGCGTACGCCGCACTGATCAACGTCCGGGCCGCGTTTCCGCCCGAACTCAACGCGACCGACGCCCCCGATCCCGTCCAGGTCCTCGACACCGGGGTGCCCACCCCCGGGCAGGTCACGCACCGTCCCGCGGCCGCCGGTACCTGAACACAGTCAACACCTGCCGCCGCACCCACTCATCCCCGTTCCGACGGAGTCCTCCTCATGCCACACAACGCCCGCGCTGATTTCTCTGCCCTCCCACACGCCGCCGACCTCGCCGCCTCGACGCCGCACGACGAACTGTTCGCCCGCATCCTCGACCCGGTCAGCCGCCCCGACCCGTACCCGCTCTACGCCGCGCTGCGCAGGCGCCCGGTCTCCCGCCAGGCCGACGGGACCTGGGTCGTGAGCGGATATGACGAGATCGCCGCACTGCTGCACGACCCGCGCTTAAGCTCCGACATGGCCAACGCCGGTCAGACGACCGTACGGGATGCGGACAAGTCGCTAATCCTGCGGGACCCGCCCAGCCATGACCACCTGCGCTCGGCCGTCATGGCCCAGTTCACCCCCGCCGTCGTCGAGTCGCTGCGCGCGCAGGTGCGCGCACTGACCGACAGGTTGATCGACGCCATCGGCTCCCGGACCCGGTTCGACCTGGTCGAGGAGATCGCCTACCCGCTCCCGGTCAGCGTGATCTGCACACTTCTCGGCGTGCCGCCCGAGGACGAGACACGCTTCCACGGATGGGCCGACACACTCGCCCGCTCCCTCGATCTCGACCCGACCATGACGCAGGAGGAGGCTGCCGCCGTCGACCGCGCCTTCACCGAACTACACGCCTATCTCAAGGAGTTGATCACGCGGCGCGCCGAGCGTCCGGGTAACGACCTGATCTCCGCACTGCTGGGCGACGGCTCGCACACCGACCCTCTGCGCGGCGACGAGCTGGTGATCACCACCCGCCTGCTGTTGATCGCCGGACACGAGACAACGGTCAACCTCATCACCAACGGCATGCTCACGCTGCTGCGCCGGCCCGGCATCCTCGCGCGTTTCCGCGCCGAGCCCGAACTCGTGATCCCCATGGTCGAGGAACTCGTGCGCTACGAGCCGTCGGTCCAGTTCCGCTACCGCGCCGCACTCGCCGACATCGAGATCGGCGGCACCACCATCCCGCGCGGCTCCAGCGTCGTCCTGCTGCTCGCAGCCGGCAGCCGCGATCCGAAGCACTTCACCGAGCCCGAGCGCTTCGTCCCGGACCGGATCCCCAACGAGCACTTCGGCTTCGGCGGCGGAATCCACTACTGCATCGGCGCACCCCTCGCCCGAATGGAGGCGCAGATCGTGCTGCCCGAACTGGTCCGCCGCCTGCGGGCCCCACGCCTGACGGCCGACCCGCCGCCCTACCGGCCCACCGCCGCACTGCGCGGCCCGAAACACCTCCTGCTCGAGATCGACGGCATCCGCCCCTGAACGCAGACCTGTTGAGCACCTTCGTTCCTCAGAGTGCGGGCGACCGGCGGCAACAGCCACCACCGCGTGGAGCACGCCGCCGGCCTGCCTCTGCATTACGGTGGGTCATCCTGGCGGATGACCCACCGCCGCCTCATACGCGACCACAAGAGGACACAGCGGACGGTCAGGACCGAGCGCCGACACCGAGGGCCCGGAGATGACAGTGATGCAGGCTGCGGCCCCCAGTGAGCCCAGGCTGTCCGGGCCCAGCACGGCCGGGACTAGGCAGCGAACTCCGTCCGGTATGACAGCTCCACATGCAGAACCTCAGCCCGGAGCACACCACGGGCACCCGGCGCGCCCGGCCCGACACCGGGCCCCAAGGCGCCCAACCCCGCCAACACCGCGGCGACTTCGAGCACGGCGACGGACGGCCGGCAGCCCAGCGGCCCCGCCAACCCCGACGAGGCCGCCGACGGGTTGGAATTCCCCGTAGGCGGCCAGTTAGGGGGATCTATCTGGCCGCCAGTGGTCACTCTGCGTAGGAACGAGCTCCCACAGATGCTTGCCGTGGCGGATCCCCGCTCACCGGCCCGGGACGTGTGCGCCTGCGAAAAGGCGCTTGGCCATCCCGAGGCGCTCGTATGCGGCGACGGCCGGCGCGTTGCAGGCGTCCACCATGAGTGCGGCACGTCCGTGCCGCTGGACGAGGGCATCCACGACGAAACCGCACACCGCCTGCGCCAGCCCGCGTCCCCGGGCGACCGGATGGGTGACCGCTCCTGCTAGGAACCCGCACCCGGCCGCTGACCACGCGTCCGCCGCAACCGCCAGTGGCCCCTTCTCGCCCGCGTTGCCGTCGGCCTCACCACAGACTCCGGCCCAGCGGCGCACACCCTCGCGCCCCGGCTGTGCGTGGGAGTCAGGGAAGAACCGCTCGAACAGCGACTCCAACTCCGGTTCCAGACACGGGTTCAGCCACTGCACGTCTCCGGTGACGGAGCCGGGCGGGACCGCACTCTCCATCCAGAAGAACGACGGTACCAACACAAGACCGGGCGTCTGCCGCACCAGCGCATCGACCAAGGACGCCTCCCCGAAGGGCCGATACGACGGACCGACCTCCTGCAGGACCTGCCGCACCAGGACGACCGCATCGGCACTGCCGCCCGTCACCGCTAGCCGGTCCCGCCGGGAAAGTCCCGGACTCGCCACCGCCAACGCCCCGCCATGGCGCCACGCGCGCACCCCCGGCCCCAGACCGCCGTCCCCCCGCCCCTGGGCCGCCCAGAGCAACTGCCCGTCGCCTGCCGCGACCTGCTCGACATCACCGAATCGCACCAATTCTTCCACGCGGAGTGCTTATCAGATGCCCTCCGGGCCTCGCTGCACCCCTCCCTCGCCAGTCACGGACCGTGATCGCACATCTGGCCGTACGTGGGGAATCCGAAGTGGCCGCTGACAGCCAGGACTGGTCCGAGGTGATGCGCACCCTCTACGAGACCTGACCGGGTCGTGCGAATGCCGCGCCGCGACCACACGAGCCACACCCGCCCCGGAATCGCACTGCAACCGACTCCACCGTCAACCAGCACGCACCAACTCGCCACTACCCCGGCGACCCACAACAGCTGACCGCACCACGTCACCGGCTCCCTTCACCCCAGTCCGACACCCACCGCCCTCGGCCTCCGCCGGGGGCTTTGTGCTTCCTTGAGGACACCGTCGTGCCGACGTACGAGGCCCTGCCCCGCTTCACCACCGACCTCCACCACCTCACCCCCACCCAGCGCCAGCGCTTCCGCACTACCGCCGGCCGAGCGCACGGGCAGCGGGCGGAGCGGGCGGCGAGGCGGGCCTCGGCGGCCGAGCGCCGGACGGAGCGGGCGGACGGCGTCCGGAACGGGCGGCCGGGCGGCGGGCAGCGAGGCGTCCGGACGACGGCGGCCGTCCGGACGGGCGAGGCGAGGACGAGGCGGAGGAACGGACAGCGGACGGACGGCGGGGCCACCGGGCGCTGCAGGGCGGCCACGGACGGGCCGCCGTTCGGCGGGCGGGCGGGCGGCCGGCCGGCAGGCGTGGGCGCGAACCACCGCCCGCCGCGACCAAGCGGACCGCGACAGCGCACACCGCCGACGGACGCCCGCCCGCCTCGCCGCCCGGCAGCGGCTACCCAACTACCACCAGCCGGACGGACGGCGGACAGCGGATCTGCCCGGCCAGCCAGTGTCATCGCTCTCCGGCAGCCCCGAGAACCACCGACCGACACCACCGAGCACCACGGAACACGCACCAGTCGACAAGCACCGCCAAAGGACGACCGCCCATCAGCCCCCGGCACCCGCCGGGGGCTTCGCCGTGCTGCCCGGAGGACACCGTGCCCACATACGAGACACTCCCCCGCTTCACCACCGACCTCCAGCACCTCACCCCCGCCCAGCGCCAGCGTCGTACAGGAAGCCTTCGTCCCCGACCTGCGCACCGGAATCTTCCGGCCCGGCCTGCGCGTCAAACGCGTCCGCTGCACCCCCGGCCTCTACGAACTCACCTGGGTGCCGGACGGGCGCGCGACGTGGTCCTACGGCCGCGAACGGATCTGCGGCGCCCGGCACATCACATGGCACCGGATCGGCACCCACAGCATCCTGGACCGGCCCCTGGCCGAAGCCCGTGTTACGGGACAGGACCGCCGGCTGGTCGGCTGATCATCCCGACGCCCAGGAACCGTGGGAGGACGGGGAGGCGCTGGGGAAGGTCCTCAGCGTCGTCGGGCGCGCAGCGAGGCCCTCGCCCGCTCGCCGACACCCTGGAGCGGTTTGAGGTCCGGACGGACAGCGGACCACGACGGACCGACACCGGGCGGCGAACCGCAGCCACCGCGGCCAGAGCGGCAGGGGGACCGGCCCGCGAGCGGCTCCCGCGAAGCCACCCGCCAAGGCGCTGCACCTCCGGGTGCGGCGCCTTCTTCGTCCCTATCCGAGATCGGGCCGGTAGCACTAGCTAAACCGGGTTGTTCTGGAGCAGCAGAACAACCGACGGTCTGCCTCGGGACTCGGCACCGGTCGCGAGAGCGGGCCGCCGGTAGCACCAGGTGAACCGGGTTGTTCTGGAAAACCAGAACAACCCGTAGATCGCCGGGCGTACTTCGTTGCCCGGCGGGAGATTCGAAGCAGCGCCGCCGCCGGGGCGGGCAGCCCGGCACAGCACAGCGGCCGGAGCGGCCGGGCGGCCGGCGAAGCCACCGGGAGCGGCAGAGCGGCCACGGGCGGGCCGCCGTTCAGCCGCCGGGCGGCCGAACGGCCGAACGGCCGAACGGGCCAGAGTGGCCAACCGCCCGGGCACCCGCACGCCAGGACCACAGTGACTTCGAGCACGGCGGCAGACACCGGACAGGCCACCAGCACGGCAGACGACCCGGGCGGTCGGACGCCGGGCGGCCGGGCAGCCGGCGGCCGGGACCGGGCGACGAGCCCGGGACGGCCGGCGGCGGGCCGGGGCAGCGCCGTCGGGGCCGGTGGCCAGCACCACCCGGCAACACAACCACAAGACGACCCCCGGCGAGCGGAACCGCGACGCACCCAGCGAACAGCCATACGGCCGACCAACGCCTCAGTGACCTGAACTCCCCTTGACTCAGCTCCCGTTCGGCTCGCGCCCGAAACCGCCGCTCCAGACGGTATCGGGCGGGGAGTGCGGGCGTGAAGGTGCTCCAGGACTCCACGGGAGAGCCACCGCCGCGGGCACCCGGAGCACGGTCTACATGCGGGACACGCTCGTCCCGCCGTCGATCGGCACCACCGCCCCGGTCACGAACCGGGCGTCGTCGCCCACCAGCATCGTGATGGCCCTCGCGACGTCATCCGCCTCCGCGACGCGCCCGAGCGGCGCCCGGTCCGCCAGCTGCTGCTGGACAGCCTGCGGCATGTGGGCGCTGGCCTCGGTGCGTACGAAGCCCGGGGCGACCACGTTGACACGGACACCCAGGGGGCCGGCCTCGCACGCCAGGAACCGGGCGAAGGTGTTCAGGGCGGCCTTGGCAGTTCCGTGGGCGGTCATCCCGTGGGAGGGCGGCCCGTCGGCCGCCGTGCTGGAGACAAAGACGATGTTTCCCTGCCCCTGCTTCTCCATCAGGGCCAGCGCGCGCTGTGCCAGGATGTAGGCGCCGGCCAGTTCGTCTGTCACCTTCGTACGGAAGTCGGACCAGGACAACGCGCTCACCGGTGTGGGCGTGAAGGCGGCCGCGGCCGCGTTGCACACCAGGACATCGAGGCGACCGTCGACTGCCGCCTGCTCGATCATCCGGGCGGCCTGTTGTTCATCGCGCACGTCTCCCCGGAGGGCGAAGGCGCTGCCGCCGTCCGCCTCGATCCTCGCGACGACCTCGTCGGCCGCGGAGCGGTTCGAGAAGTAGTTCACCGCCACGCGGAACCCTGCGGAAGCGAGCCGCAGCGAGGTGGCGGCGCCGATGCCGCGGCTGCCGTCGGTGACGAGGGCTATCGGACGATCAGGACGCGCCATGGTTCCTCCTGTGGGGGTGGGCCAGCTTGCGAATCTAGGCCCCCGCGGAGCAACTAATCAAAGTTGACTTTTCTCCCGAACTCGCGTCCCAAGGTTGTCCATACCTCCTCCGGAACAGCCCCCGCCACAGGGCGGCTTCGTGCTCACTGAGCTGCGATTTCCTCTCACGCGGTGACCTCGTGGTCGGTGAGGATGAGGAACTTCCGGTCGTCCTCGGACAGCACCTTGAGGAAGCCGGGTTCGGCCGCCGGGCGGCGAGGTGGGCGCGGAGCAGCCGGGCGACGGCGGCGGACGGAACGGGCGGACGGGGGGAGCGTCCGACGGCGGCGTCCGGAACGGGCGGCCAGGCGACGGACGGCGGGCAGCGAGGCGGAGGAACAGACGGCGGAGGGCAGGCAGACGGCAGCCGGACGCACGGCGGCGGTCAAGCAGCAAACGGCGGGGCGGGCAGGCGGCGGGGCGGACGGGCGCCGAGCGGACGCCGGGACCGCCGGACCCAGGCCAGTGGGCAGCGGCTACCCAGCCACCACCAGCCGGACGGACGGCAAGGCGGTTAGGTGGATGGCGGCCGCAGCCGAGCGGCGAGGCGGCGGAGCGTACGGCAGCAGCGTCCGGAACGGGCGGACGACGGACGGCGGGCGGACGACGACGGACGGCGGGCGGACGACGACGGACGGCGGGCGGACGACGACGGACGGCGGGCGGACGACGGCGGACGAACGGGCGGCGGCCGGCCAGCCGGTCGACGGCGAGGCAGGCAACGGACGGCCCGGCGACGGACGGCGGGACAGCGGCCGTCAGTCACCACCTGGGTAGCGGCCTTCCACGACACAGGCGCAGCACTCGGCGCCGCAGCCCATGCCGGACGACTCGAACGCGGCCTCCGCCACGTCCTCGCCCTCCACGTCATCTTCCACTGGAACCGACTCGGTCTATCCCACCGAACCCAGAGCGCCCT
Organism: Streptomyces sp. x-19; assembly: GCF_046549115.1. Classification (NCBI taxonomy): domain Bacteria; kingdom Bacillati; phylum Actinomycetota; class Actinomycetes; order Kitasatosporales; family Streptomycetaceae; genus Streptomyces; species Streptomyces sp. x-19. The sequence goes on from NZ_JAJPWK010000028.1 coordinate 34,961, forward strand.
GGCATGGTCCGCCCGGCAGGCCGTGTTCGCCCCGCGATAACACAGTCACCGGCAGCCCCCTTGTCGTGCCGAGCGCCGGGAAGGGTGGGTGAGGCCGACAGCAGCCGACCTGCCGCTCGGCGATGACTTACCACGCCGAGCCGGGCTCGTCGGACATGGCGGCGCCGACCCGGCTGAGAGCTACCGCGGAGCTGCGCACCGACCGGTGACCGGTCGGTGCGGACTCGGTCTACCGGTTCACGGCTTCGCGAGGGGCGATCCGGTTCGTGCGACCGACCGCGCGGCCCACCGCGTTGCGCACCGCGAGGCCCGGCCGGGTGCGGGGCACCATGAGCCTGGAGAGCAGACCGACGCGTCGCTGCCGCGGACTTACCTCACGGCGGAGCCGCGACTCGTAGGCGGCGAAGGCGCGGGCGTGATCACCGGGATGGGCGGCGAGCTCTTCTGCGAGGGCGTACGCGCCCGCCATCGCCATGCTGGACCCGTCACCCAGCAGGGCTGTCGCCGCTGCCGCGTCCCCGAGCAGTACGACCCGTCCGCGGGACCACGAGGGCACCCGGATGGTGGTCAGGGGGTCGAAGAACGGAGCCGGGTGGTCGAGGAACGCCGCCACGAGTTCCGGTGCCCGCCACCGCACGTCGGCGTAGGCGTCGGCCACGGTCTGCTTGTGAAGGGCGATGTTCTTGCGGTCATGGGGCGCCGGCTGTGCGGCCCGGAAGGTGAAGATCGCGAGCGGAGTGGTCCGCGAGGGGTGGACGACCAGCATCCGGTTCGGCACAGTCAGCATCGTCATCTCGCTCGGGTCCTCGACGGCGTCGGGTTGCAGCGGCACGGTCGCGCCGTACAGGCCCAGGTCGCTCGCGAACTGCCGCTCGGGTCCGAATACCAGGCGCCGTACGGTGGAGTGCATCCCGTCGGCGCCGACTACCAAGTCGAAGCGCCGTGGTGCGGACCGCCGGAAGGTGACGTCGACCCCACCTCCGTCCTGGTCGAGAGCGGTGACCGTGTCGTCGAACAAGAACTCGGCCTCGGTCTGCGCCGACCGGTGGAGCACCTCGGACAGGTCGGCTCGGGTCACCTCGACCGTCGGCGCCTCGTCCGAGGTGAGCGGGAGTTGCAGGATTCGCCTGCCGCCGGGGTCGAGCAGGGTCAGTGACCGATTGCGGGTGGCGAGCCCGCGAAGCTGCGGGAGGATGCCCATGCGGTCGGCGACCGGGATCGCGGGTCCCTTCACGACGATCGCGCTACCACCGGAGCGCAGCTGCCGGGCATGTTCGATGACCGTCGGGCGGTAGCCATTCCGGGAGAGCCAGTACGCGAGTGCGGGCCCTGCGATTCCGGCACCGACTATCAGCACCTCGGGCTTCTTCATGACAATGACCTCTCGGAGTGTCGATGACCAGGTCCCCGGCGAGTGCCGGGGCAGGGCCTCAGGGCGCGGCGGCACGGGGCAGCGCCATCGAACCAAGGTACGCAAAATTGCGTACCTCAGTGGAGCACATCCTTCAGGTACGATTCAAGGCGTACTTGAAGGGGGTGCCGCGTGACCGGGAAGAACCTGGTCGGCCCGGAGGCCGATGCGCTCGATCTGGGTGCGGTGTTTCGCGCCCTCGCCGACAAGCATCGTCGTTCGGTGTTGACGCAGTTGGCCGCCGACCGCAGCGACAACGAGCGGGGCTGCAACTCTTTCGATCTTCCGATCTCGAAGCAGACCCAGACCCGCCACTTCCGCGTCCTGCGCGAGGCAGGTCTCATCAACGAGATCGACTACGGCAACCGCAAGGGCATCCGTCTACGACGCGCGGACATCGAGAAGAGATTCCCCGGGCTGCTCGCCCTCCTGGGAGCAGAGCCACCGGGCGATACCACTCCTCGCTAAGCACAGGTGACCACAAGTGTTCGCCCGATGGCCCCTCGGCTCCGGGATGGTGTGCTTGCTCCGTCTTCGCGCAGACCGAGGCGACCAATACCCGCGATGGCCAAGGTTCGTCAGCCGGTACGGACTCGGCCCTGGCCAGCCGGTGCAGTGGGAGGTCGAGGCACTCGACCCGGCCGAGCTCCAGCGCCAGGTCCTCGCCGCCGTCACCCCCTACCTCGACCACGCCGTACTCCGCGACCGCATCGCGGAAGAAGAACAACAACGGCGACAGCTCAGAGCGTTCACCGAAAGGTGGCCCCACCGGCGCCGGCCGGCCCATGGCTGACTCCCGAACCGGCGCCGAGCCACCAGAACAGCGCGGGCCCGACGTCCTCGCGCCGGCTGTCGCCCTCGCCGGCCGGGCCTTTGGCAAGCCTGCCGGTGGGAGCTGGGCAAGCCCTTACTCGGGCCGGGCAAGCCCCCGTCAAAGCTGGGCATGTCTCGCGGTGGCAGGTGGGCATGCCCCAGCGGCGGTCAGTTGAGGGCCTGGACCTCGACGACATCGATATCGACGGCGCTGGGGTGGGTCTCGGTCAACTGCCCGCTCTACAGGTCCGCAGAGCGCGCATCGCGCTTGCTACGGGCGCTGCTGGCGTTGACGCCGGTGCCGGAGCGGGCTGCGATCGCGCACCAGCTACCCATGCCGGGCAGCCGACGGCGGCCCGTACTGGGGGGGCATCCTGACCACCGCGGGCGGCGACCAGGAGTTGGCGCAGCAGCGCCGGCGGTGGTGGGGCGGGCGCCGCCGACCCGCACGCTCACCTCGATTGCACTTCCTGGAAGACCGCTGATGGTGGAGTCGGCTATTGGAAGTCTCCGACTGCCTCGATCGTGGTCACATGCCGCGGTCAGGGCCGCGCCAGGGAACTGGGCGGTCGTCCGGGCAGTGCGGGGATCAGGAATCCGTCAGCGCCAATGTCCGGGGGTGGAAGACCGTCCCAGTCGGTATCTCGGAAAGCTTGCTCGGTCTGCCGGATGTCTTCCAAGAGGTTCCATGGCGTGGTTGCCGGGTGGGTGAAGTAAAGGTGGCTGTTGACCGTGATCGGCGCGTACTCGTCGAGGAACTCCTTGTATTCGCTTGGGAGTTCTGTGTCGAGTTCCGCTTCGAGGTGAGCCCAGCTCTCGGAGTCGGCGAAGCGTCGCCCTCCAGGCCCTAGCATCGCGAAGACGGCAGACAGATGGTCGGTCATGGGGGTACGCCTCTCGTTCGGGGTGGAAATCGCAGGAATCGACGTGGTGCTGCATCACGTTGATGGGCTCGGGACGGGACGGGGGGCTCGGCGGTCAGGTGGAACGCCGGCCCTGTTCAAAACGGCGGCCATCTCGTCCTCGGGGAGCGCCGGGTTTGCACCCGCGCTGGAGGCCAGTTCAGGGGTATGAAGTGCCTCGCAGAGCCGGTGGAGCGGCAGGCGTGGGTCGTTGGCCGCCGCCTGGCGCGTCCAGACCACGGGGTCATGGCTGAGCCGTTCGATCAAGGCGGGCGTGGCGGCCGGGTCCCGGACGGCCAGCCGACGGTAGTTCCCGTCCGGGTGGTTCGCGTAGCGCGCGGCGAGGCCCTCGCGGGGGAAGCGGGGGTGCGTCTCAGCCATCCAGGCGGAGAACGTCCCACCGAGCCGCGCGTACACATGCATCAGGACCTCCTCCGGGGTGTCGGGTGGTGCACACTCAAGAGGTCCTCCACCAGGGGGTCCTCGGTGCGCGCGAGCAGGAGCACGAGGTCGGGCGGCAGGTGGGGGCTCTGGGCGGCGGTGCGCCGGAGCAACGGGTGGGCGGAGGTCGCGGCCCGTCGCAGCACCTTGGGGTCGGTGAGCCCGTCCCGTACCCGCTCCACGTTCCTCCTGTCGAAGGCCCCCACCGTGAATCCGATCCGCCGACGGCGTATCGGACCGCACCGACCAACTTGCCATCTCAGCAACACCAGTTGCCGCTCATAGACATGTGCGTGCAGGCTGCATCCAGAAGGTGCTGGCTCACAAGCCAGAGCCGGTACCTCTCGGACTCGGCCGTGTTCCCTTATTTCGCCGGGAACCTCTCCGGCTCGAACGGCACGTCAGAAGTCATAACTGCCTTACAGGACAGAGGAGACTGCAGATGGAAAATCGCCATGTTGTGATCATTCCGATCGAGATCGACGAGGGGAAGGAAAGCTCGTATCTCGACGCCTGGCAGGAGGCTGCGGGCGTGATGGCAGCTCAACCCGGTTTTATTCGGACGTACATGTTCCGCACGATCGTTCCGGGGAGCAAATTCCCCCTCGTCAACGTGGCGGAATGGGAGTCGACTGCTCACTGGGAAGAGGCGATGAACGTCTGCCCGATGATGGGGCAGCAGATAGCCGTCGCCCATGCCTCGAACTACGAGGCGATCCGGACGGTCCTGCCCGCGCAGAGCCCGGGCTCCGGCGACGCTCACACTCCGGCTGGCCTGTCTCCGGTCGAGGCGCGTCGCCGCGTCGTGGACGGGGAGCTCACACTGGTCGATGTCCGCGAAGACGATGAATGGGCAGCGGGTCACCCGGCGGGCGCCGTCCACGCCGCGCTCAGCACATTGCCGGCCTCGCTGTCGGATTTGCCTGACGGTCCACTGGCCTTCGTATGCCGCACGGGCAAGCGCAGCATGCAGGGCGGCGCGCAGGCGATCCGCGTGGGCCGGTCCTCCGTCCATAGCGTGACGGGCGGCCTTGAGGCATGGGAAGCGGCAGGGCTGCCGGTCGCCCTCCCCGACCGCGAGGACTCGGTGAACAACGGCGACCGTGTCAAAGCTGCGGTACGTGAGGACTGACGAAAGCAGAACGGGCGGATAGCCGTCGCATACGTGGGCCGGCCAGGCAGGCGAGTGCCGCCTGGCTGTGCGCGACGTGCAGGACAGCGAACTCCGGCCGGCGTGACAGCTCCACGTGCAGAACCTCGGCCAGGAGCGCGCCCCCGGCACGCAACCACGCCAGAACCGCAGCGCCTCCGAGCGACACCCGAGCAGCACCCAACAACCCACCAGACACCGGACGGGCCACCAGCACGGCCACCCGGCGGACGGCCGGGCGGGCACCGGGCGCCGGGCGGACGACGGCGGCCAGCCGGGCGACGGACGGCGGACGGCCGGGCGGCGGACGGCCGGGCGGCGGGCAGGCGGACGGCGGCGGCCGGGCCGCGGGCGGAACGGGCGGGCCGCGGCGGACGGACGGCGCGGGCCGCCGACGGCCGCTCGCCGGGCCCAAGCCGATCAGGCAGCAACTACCCAACTACCGTCAGCCGGGCGCACTGCAGGGAGGGCGGCGCGCGCCCGCCGCCGCGCGGCGAAGCACCGGCGGGTTCCCCGCGAACCGCCCAACCCGCGGCCGCCGGACAGGCCACAGCGCCCCTGGCCGGCCGGCGGGCGGACGGGCACCGCGCCGGGCGGCGTCCGCCGCCGGGCGGAGCTGGGCGCGGGCCACCGCCCGCTGCGAGCAGCCGGCCCTCGAGGACGAACGGCCGCCGGCGGACGGCGCCGGCGGAGGAACGGCCGGGCGGCGGCGGGCAGGCGGACGGCGGACAGCGCCGGGACCGCCGGCCCCAGGCCGGTCGGCAACGGCTGCCCAACGGCCGCCGAACGGACGGTCAGAAACGCACCGCCGGCGCGCCAACCGCGCCAGAACCGCGGTGTCTTCGAGCAGCTCCCGGGCGGCTCCCATGGGACATGCCCCTGGGACCTCTGCATCCGGAGATCGAGCGGAGCTATCGGTGTCGGTTCGTCCGCACCCGTGTCGGCGCAATCCCCAGGCACTCACCTGGCGGGCGGCCCTCGGCCGCCGCTGATCACCGGTTCCGAGATCACGAGTGTCGTTGACGACGAACCGGCTTCGAAGTGCCGGTCCGCGAAGGGAAATCCTTCGTTCGAGGGGTTTAGCTCTCCAACGCTTTCCGGGACAAACGGTGTCCAATAGTGATAGCGGTATGACTTTCCTGCGGGCAAGACACTGCGCAGCAACTGCCATCACAGCGGCGCTGGCCATCGGCGGTCTGGCATCGACGCCGGCCTCGGCCAGCACGAGAACCGCGGTAGCCCCGGTCGTCCAGACGCTTCCCGAGGCCAGCAAGAGGACCTACATCTTGGGTTGCGGCTGGAACGAGAGCAGGAACGGGGAGCGGGCCTACTACGAGCACTGCGCCACCAACACCGATGTGTGGATCCAGGTCAAGCGGTTTCCCCGGTCCGACTACCACCGCTGCGTGGGACCTGGGCGCACCAACCTGGACCTCGACGCCACCGGCGCCTGGTACGACAGCACTTACCGAGGCGGACTCTGCTCCCACCCGGGCGACACCGGCCCCTGACCGGGGCGCCGACCGTCACCTTCGACGCCTGGCCGTTTGTCCTCTGCTGAGGGGACAAGCAGCCAGGTCGGTCACGCAGAGCAGTCATGGCCACCACGTCTTCCGCTGTCCGCCAACGGGGGAATCTCGCTGTCCACCCACACTCAGCATGCGGATCGGCTGGCCGGATCCGTCATCCATCTCGGGGAGCGTGCTCAGGAGATGCCGCCGGAGCAGTAGAGGCGGCATCTCCTGCCCGGACTGGGCGGGCGTAGCTCGTTGGGTCCAGGTCGTACAGGGTGCGGCAGCCTGTCCATCGCCCCAGCTCGGTGGGCAGGGCGACGCCGTTGTCGGCTTCCGGCGGTCGCCAGTGCGTGCTGGTCGGTAGCGATCCGTCCAGCAGTGCGACGGCCGCAGTGGCAGCTTCTTCCGTCCCGCCCGCTGCTGAAGACCGGCGGCCCGCTCCGGCGGGCAGGCGGCAAACACCAGGGCGACCAGCCGGACGCCCTCCGCAGACGGACGGCCGCCGGGCGGCCGGCGGAACAGCGGGACTCGGCCTCAACCACCCGACCCACTCCCCCGCTCCTGCGGCACCGCCGGTGGCTGCGGCGTCCGGCCCGATGATCTTGTTGCCGCTGCTCAGGTGCGGACGGACCGTGTACTCGCCGTCCGGTGAGGGCCGATGCGGGCCCCCGTCCTCGGGCTCGCTGACGCCGATGACGGCCCAGAAGATGCCCTCCCCGTCCATCACCCAGGCGGTGATGGGCGCGGTGTACGGCGCGAAGGGCCCGAACTGGTCGGCCTGCACCGTCCATCCGGGAGCGGCCGGCAGGACCGAGACACCCGGTGGTACGGCACCAGTTCCTTGAACCCCGGCACCTTCGTGACGGGGACCAGCCGGGGGTTGCCCCGCATCGCGACCATCGCTTCGTCCTTCGGCCCCCACTTCTCCACCGGCAGCGAATACTCCCGCTCCCCTTCCACGATCTTCGCTCCCCACCCCGTCGGGCTCCACTTCAGGACCGGTTCCTCCCCTGTGATCGATCTACGGCTGAACGACGCTACCCACCCGGAAGCCGCAGTAGTGCGGCTTCGCCTCCAAAGCCCGGCCGGCCGCAGCCAGAGCAGCCGGCCGGGCCACCATCGGCGCCGCCTGCCGATCTGGCTGCTGCGCCAGCGCCGCCTCGCGGCTCCGCTCCCGTGCCCACCACCATTGCCGTTCGCCCGCCGTGCTCTTCGCCGCCAGCCCCACCTGTTCGTCGTCGCGTGGCTGCTCTGCCACCCCGCTGGTCAGCAGAGCGCTGCCGGCCCGGCGCCCGGGCTGGGCTCCCCGCAGCACCACCGACAAGCCGGCGGCCAGCGCCCGCCGGACGCCAGCCGCGAGATCCACCAGGACGCCGGCGCGATCAGCGCGCCGGCGCCCGGCCGGCTCGACGAGCAACTCTCCCGCCGCAGGACCGCGGCCCGGCCGTGGTGCGGGCCGGCTGACACCCCGACACCTCGGGGCGGTGGCGATCACACATGGCCCACCACGGAATCACCGTGATGCACCACATATGACTTTGGTGGGTCGTGAGGGGTGCTACACGTCTTGGGTGGTCGCTTGGATGAGGTGCGGCGAAGTCCTGCCGTCAGCTATCGAATGCCACGGACCAATGGTGACGCTGGGATCAGCGCCGCCTGAGCTCCTTGCGCGGCTAACCCACCGCTCCCGCATGGTGCTTTCGTCACCGACCGCGAGCACCTCATGGCGCCTGTGTCCGCTTCTCGCGAATCCCGTCAGCTCCCTTGAGGGAAGTAGGAGTTGCGCGACATTCGCGAAGAGTGGATTTGCCGGAGGATCACGGCGACGGTGGCCCCGCCGCGCCCGCCCGGGCTCGACACAGTCAACGAAGAGAGCAGAGAGAGGACCACCCCGATGACCCGTCAGGCGCCTGTCCACCCGGCCCTGCCTCACGTGTCGGCCCCTGGTACGCCGCCGTATCCCTCGCCGTCCCCGCCCGCTCACGACCGCCGCGCCGCATCCCCTGGAGGCCCTCCAGGCGCCCGCAGGTGGCCCGCCGCACGTGGCGGGAGTCTCCTGCTGTCCCACCACTGTCAACTTTTTCACCAACCATGGCCCCGCCTACGGCGGTGACCACAACGTCTTCGCTGCCACCGCGCCGCCGACGACCACCCCCGCGAACGCCGTGACGGAGGCCCCGCCGCGTTCCCGACTGCGTCGCGTGGCAGTGGTCTGCTTGCTGCTCGCGTTGGTCGCCATCGTCTGCGCGGCGCTGGCCCTGGCCCACCCTCGGACGGCTTTGATCTGGCAGGTTGGCAGCCAGGTCTTCACCGCCGCCGGCGGGCTTGTCAGCTTGGTGGGCGTAGCGCTCACCATCGGCTCTCTCGACCGGCGACGGGAGGGCCGGAGATAGACCGTCACCGGCTCGACGAGCACGAGGCGCTCCGACCCGCGGCGGATTCCTCAGGCCCTGCCAGCGCCCGGCCTGCCGGGCGCCTCGCCGAGCAGCTCCCGCTGCGGGGGTCGCTGACTCGAACGTCGCCGGCCAGCTCGTCGAGCGCGAGGCGCGGCGGGCACGGGCGGCCCGGTCAGAGATGGCGAGGCGGCTCGCCGCGGCGAACGATGTGCATGGCGCTCGGATCCCAGCGAAGGCGCGGGCCTGATACGTCATGTCCGGCGCCGCAGGCAAGCCACGACACCACAGCAGCGAAACGACGGCAGGCGGCCGGGCCGCCGGGGCGAGCTCGGCCGCGCGGACCGACGCCCGCCGCGAGAAAGCGGCCCGCACCGGCGGGCGGAGCTGGGCGCGAGCAGCCGGCCCACGACAGCGGACACCGCCGACGGCCGCCCGCCCGCCCCAGGCCGACCGGACGGCGGCGGCCGAGCGACGAACGGCGGGGAGGCCAGGCGACGGTAGTTGGGCGGCCGGGCGGCCGGGCGGGCGCCGGGAAGCGGGAGGCGGCGGGGCCGGGCAGGCGACGCGACCGTGGAACGGCGGGACAGCGTAACGACGGCGCGGGCCGCCGGCGGCCGCTCGCCGAATCCGGGCGCCGGGCGGCCGGACGACGGCCAGGCGGAGCAGACGGACGGGCGGGCGGACGGACAGCGATGTCGGCCAGCGGCCAGGCAGCGGCGGCCCAACTACCGCCGGACGGCGGACGGGCGGCGGACGGGCGACACCGGCCAGCCGGACGGGTGGACGGCGGGGCAGCCGGCGGCGGGGCGGCCGGCGGCCGAGCGGCGAGGCGGCACCGCCTAGCTAGGACGTGTCGTCAGGGCTGTCGGCCAGTGAGGAGAAGCCACCGCTGGTCCGAGAACGCTGACTTACCGACCTGTTCGCGCTGCCGGGGGATACGGCGAAGAGCTGACTTCGGGATGTACCACGGCGAATCCGGTGTTTCTGGCGGTCGCCAGACAGGAGCAGTTCCACGCGGCGGGGTGGGACGTCAACGAACGGGGAAGCTTCCTCGCAGCACGAAGGCGGCTCCTCCGCCCCGGGCGTAGGGGCCGCCGTTCGCAGTTCGTCTCCACGGTCCAGCTCTTCGCCGAGCGCACCGAGAAGAGGAAGCCGGATAGGGCGGCGGCGTCAGCAAAGGACGCTCGACGTCACCGGCCTCCCGGGCTCAGGAGTAGTAGATGACCATGCCGCCGGGGCCGTCAGCCTCGCAGTGGTCGATGGTGACGTGGTGCCCCACCGCCCTGTCCAGTTCCTGCTGGGTCTGGTCAGTGTGGCAGTCCGTCTGGTAGTCGCCCTGCGTTTCCATGGTCTGGAGATCGGCAGCCTGCGCGGCTCCGGCGAAGATGCCGGAGAGGGCCAGGAGGCCGGCGGCGACGACTGCGGTGCGCTGGAACTTGCGCATATATCTTCTCTCCTCTTGTGCAGGTGCATTGCGTGCACGCTCAACGGCGTGTGGATCCACGCTCCGGGATTCCGTCTCGTTCCCGGACGGCAGTCAGCTTCGAAGACCAAGGTGACGTTCCACTAACGGATGACTAATGCGCTGGGCAAGTGCCACCCACTTTAAGGTCGCACCCGCCGCTGACCTGCACAGATGTCACTGCTGGAGGGATCATCCCCGCATCGCTCCTGACGTGGGCGTGGCATATGAAGACACCCCTTAGCCCGCTGCGGCAACACGAGCCACGAACGAACAGCACGGCCGGTCTCCGGGTCCGCGCGGGACGCGGCCAGAGTGAGCACGGTCCGGCTGAACGGTCCCGGTGAGCAGATCGGTGCTGTTGTGCGGCTGTTCCAGCAGGAGCTGGGCACGGGCCGGTGACGGCGTCGGTGAACAGCACGCCTCGTCGCACGCCGGCCTCCGGGCAGACGCGGGGCGGCTGGCCTCTGCCAGGAACCGCAGTTGGGCCGCTTCCCGTTCGATCAGCGCGTCCGTGCGCTGCACGTACGCCTGCTGGGCCGACGTCGGGGTCAGCGTGCGGCCACTGCTCGACGGCAGTCGCGCCGATCTCCAGGTCAGCGAAGGCGAAGGCCTCCGCTGCGGTGGGAGCCGCGATGTCGGGCGAGGTGTTCACGTCTGTGGTGCTCACGTACGCCTCCAACAGTGGTGGGTGCGACCAAGAGGCCGGCGGGCCAGCCGCAGCACCGAAACAGCGAGGCTCGCCCACCGCAGCGCCCGGGCTACGGTGCGACGGCAGGCTGGCGACAGCCCGGGCCGCGCGCCGGCCGCGACTGGCGGGCGAGCGAGCCGCGACAGGACGCGGCAGGCGGGCAGGAGACGCGGCCGCGCGGACCGACGGGACAGCGCAACGACGGCGAAGCCGGTGGCCAAGCGGACGGCCGCCAGCCGCGAGACGATCCCGCTGTTGTGGATGTGCGCCGAGGGGGCGCTGCTGCTCGACGCCGATGGAACCGGAGCACGGACCGCGTAAGGGCCGGCGGACAACTCCCGATCCAGCAACAGGCGCAGCGGACTGCGCGGCTGCTCAACTCCGCTCTTCAGACTCGGTCGACCGGGCACCTCTGCGGACTACCACCTGCTCCGCGAACTCGACGTCTCCGGCCAGTGAGCCGCCACCACACCCGCACGCCACCGCGCAGCGCTGAGGCATGCAACCGGCATGGACCCCGTACTACTGAGTGTCCTCCTCATGGCCCATCGGAGGGAGCGCAGCGGAACCGCGTCCCACCGCACTCGTCGTGCCCGGGAAGAACGCGGCGCGGTACCGCTCGGCGGCCGGCTGGGTTGGTCACCCGTCAGGGGCCGAGGCCGCCATGAACACGGTGTTGGAGCGTCAGCTGGTGCAGCGTAGGAGCGCGAGGACGGTTGCGTCGTCGCGGTAACCGTCCGCGTCGTCGTCGGCAGCGGCAGCGGCAGCGGCAACCAGTGCGTCCGTCAGCGCTTGCGGATCGTCGTGGTGCGCGCGGCACAGTTCCTCCGCCGTCTCCTGGTCCACCTGATCCGAGACCCCATCCGAGACGAGTAGCACCAAGCGGATCTCCTCGGGGATCTTCACCTGGCGGCACGTGGCCGCGCCGGCCTGTGCCAGCCCCAGGCGTGCCCAATTGTCCTGGGGCTCCGCAACCGCGGCGGGCACGAGCTCGACGGTCTTGCCACCGTTCCACCGCAGCCACTGGCCCCTCGTCTGGTCGGTGGTCCACTGGGTGAGCGCGCCCCCCTTCCAGCAGTAGGCGCGGCAGTCCCCTTCCCTGGCAAGTCGTTATGTTCGATTGCTGAAGCCCCAGACTCCCGCGTGGGAATGACAGCCAGAGGTGGGGTGCAACCGTGGTCGGTCCTGAGTTTGATCAAGATGGCGGATCGCCAACCGATGGCACCGCGCCGCGGGGCCCCGGCACACCGCATGACCGGCACCGGCGCTGGTCCTCTCGCGTCACCGGACGCGATTGATCTGCTCCTCTGTGCACAATGCCCTCGTGCAGCTGAGCAGTTGGCTGCCCGCCCCGGGGGCGGGTCGTTCGGCGACAGCGCGTGATGACCCGCGTGTCGAGGACAACGCCGGTGTCGGCCCGCGGACGGGGAGTCAGAGGGCAGCGGTTCAGTGGCCGGTGGCCGAGGGGCGGGGGGTGAGGAAGGAGTCGAGATGGGGGAAGACGGTCTCGGGCTTCTCGCGGATGGGCAGGTGTCCTGCACCGGGGATGAGTTCGAACCGCGCGTGAGGGAACGCCGCGGCGTAGGCGCGGCCGAAGTCCGGGGTGACGACTGCGTCGTCGGCGCCCCAGATCACCAGCACCGGGCAGGTGACAGTGGAAAGGCGGGGCAGCATGCCGGCGTCTCCCATGCCCGGCCCCGCATAGGCGCGCATGGCAGCCATCGACTGCGCGAACGGTCCGCCCTGCGGCGCCGATCCTGCGGCCGCCGGAGCCGGTGGCCCGGCGGGCACGGTGACCTGCTGGCCGGGTATGACGGGGCCGATGGCGTCCATGAGGACAAGCCGGGAAATCCGACCCTCGCGATCGTCTAGGACGGTCTGGGTGGCCACCCAGCCACCGAAGGACGCGCCGATCACCGTCACGTCGTTCAGCCCGAGGTGGCCGAGCAGGTCCAGGTAGGCAGCGGCGAGCGCGGGTACGGAGTCCAGGTCGTCGGGCCGTACGGTGCCCTCCCAGCCCGGATGAGTGGGCGCGACCACCCTGTGATCCGGTGCGAGGTGGCCGATCAGGGGCGAGATGCTGGAGGGGCCGGGGCCGCCGTGCAGGACGAGGACCTGGCCGCCTCGGGTGCCGGCCTCGCGCACGTCGAGGTCGAGGCCGGGCCGTACCGGAATGGTGCGCTGCGGGGATGCGGTCATGAGTTCCTCCTCCTGGATGCGGGGGGCTCGGTGGCTGAGGGCGCGGCGTCCGTGAGCGCGGGCCTCACCGGGCTGCCGGGCCAGAGGTGAAGAGTTCGACCGTCTGCTCCAGGCCGCGCTCGCCGAACATCGTGTCCAGGTTGGCGGCGGACTCGGCGGCGGCCGCCTCGCTGCACGGGAAGAGGGCCTCCTCGTACGCGGCCAGGGCGGCTTCGATGTCGCCGGGGTGGGCGGCGAGGGCCAGGGCGAGTTCGGCGCCGTCGAGCATGGCGAGGTTGGCGCCCTCACCGGCGAAGGGGGACATCATGTGGGCGGCGTCACCGAGCAGCGTCACGCCCGGGACACGGTCCCAGCGGTGGCCGACGGGCAGGGCGTGGATACGGCGCGGGGTGATCGTGTCCGCGTCGGCGACCAGGCCGCGCAGGCCCTCGTCCCAGCCCTCAAAGCGGGCGAGGACCGCGGCCTTGGCAGCGGCTTGATCGGTGAAGTCGACCGTGTCCAGCCAGCCCTCGTCGACCTTGAGCGCGGTATAGACGTGGAGACTGCCGTCGCTCTCCCGGTGCGCGAGGACACCGCGCTCGTGCCCCAGGGCGATGAAGAACCCGCCGCCGATGACCGCGGCGCTGCGCGGGTGGCGGGTGTCGGCGTCGAAGAGGTCGGTCTCGACGAAGGAGATACCGGTGTAGGCGGGCGAGGCGCTCGAGACCAGCGGCCTGATCCGCGACCAGGCGCCGTCCGCGCCGATCAGGAGATCGGTGGTGATGGCCGAGCCGTCGGCGAACGTCACCTCGTGGCGCCCCTCGCCCAGCGCCCGGGCACCGGTGACCTTGCGGCCCCAGTGGATCGTGCCGTCGGGCAGGGAGCCCAGCAGCAGGTCCCGCAGGTCGCCGCGGTCCACCTCCGGCCGGCCGCCGGTGCCGTCGTCCTCCTCGGCCACGTGCACCGTGCCGTCGGGGCCGAGCAGGCGCATGGCCTGACCGCCCTCGTGGACGATCTTGAGGAAGTCGTCGTGGAGGCCGGCGGCGTGCAGGGCCTTCTGCCCGTTGTTCTCGTGGATGTCGAGCATCCCGCCCTGGGTGCGGGCCGCCGCGGACGCCTCCAGTTCGAAGATCGCCGACTCGATGCCGTTGACGTGCAGGACACGGGCGGCGGTCAGGCCGCCCAACCCTGCGCCGATGATCGCTATCGGGAAATGACTGGTGCTCATGGGGCCTCCGAAAGCAGTAGGGGAAACGCCTCGGTGCGCCGAGTCATCGCCGCCGACGCCGCAAGGCTCCTCGCAGGGGCGGCGTGCGCAGCGGGCGGCAAGAGGTTGCCTCGGCCACTCGCCCCTCACCGTACCGAACACGTTCGTTGCGAACAAGTTCGTCGCGAGGAGCGGCAGGCGGCGCGGAGAACCCTCCGTACTCCCGGGCTGCGTCCGCCGCCGGGGCGGGCATCCCGCCCCAGGATCAGTCCGCTGCGCCCGGGACGGGTGTGCGGGTGATGCCGTTGACGAGGACGTCGAAGCTCCAGCGGATCCTGTCCGGCACCGAGCCGCCGATCAGGGCGGGCATGTGCGCGGTGATCGCCGGGTACGTGGTGGCGTCCACGGCATGCAGTGCACGCACGGTGGCGTTCCAGTCGTCCTCGGAGGCGGGGTCGTGCTCACGCGTCGCGTGCTCGGCAGCGGTGGCTGTCGCGTCCTGGAGGAGTTTGTCCACCCCCCAGGCGACCTGCTCATGGCCGGCCCCGCTCTGCGCAAGGAGGTCGAGGAGGCGCTCCACCAGACGCAGGTAGTTCTCGCCGCTCGGGCGGGCGACGAGCGCGGCCCGCGCGAGCTGCGGATGCTCGAACAGCACCTGGGTGTACGACGTCACGACAGCACGGAGCTGCTCGCGCCAGTCCTCACCGCCGTCCCACCCGGTCAAGTCGACCTCGCCGAGCAGGGAATCCAGCACCGCTGCGTGCAGCTCGGCGGTGCTGGCGACGTAGACGTACAGCGACGCCGGGCCGGTATCCAGCTCCTTCGCCAGGCGACGCATCGTGACCTTCCCCAGCCCCTCCGCCCGCATGATCCGCACGGCGGTGTCCACAATCCAGCGCCGGGACAGGGCTGGCTTCGCCGGACGCTCCCGGCGGCTGATCGGCTCTCTTCCCACAGTCATAACCCGATCGTAACGAGCGTGTTCGCAGATCCCGGTCGACCCAGCCGTCCGGCGCCACGAACACCGGATCCCCGGGCCGCAGGCCGATCCGGGAGACCGCCGCCGGCAGGTCCGGTACCCCCAGAACCTCCTCAGGCGGCAGCGTCCCCCAGCGTTCCGGATCCGGCACACACACCACATGCCACTCGTTCAACCAACGCCTCCCCTGACGCTTGAACTCGCTCAACCATCAGGGAAGTCCCCGATCCAGTGCACGCTGGTCGGCCAGCCCGGCTCCATGCAGGCGTAGACGGCGCTGGCGTGCGGCGGGACATCGTAGGCGTGCGCCATCTGCCCGGCCGTGGTCAACCCGGCCAGGCCGCCCATGACCATGCGGTGTGCGTGATCACCGCCGGCGCGATGGCAGCGCAGGCGACGACCGCGGCGTGATGGCCGGCCCCGTCGACCACCGCGGCGCACACCCGGCCCCCGCGCCGCTGAACATGCTGACCATCCGCACACGGAGACTCCGTGCCCGGACGACGGCACGCCACCCCCGCCACAACCGCTTCGACCTGCGCCTCCTGCTCGACCTTCTTGGCCATCAGCCCAGCTCCTTCACGGGTGTGAGACGGGGCCCTGGCAGGCCCCCGTCCTTAAGGGCGGGTCTCGGAAGTGGATCTCGAACGGCGCGGCGAAGGTTCAAATCACGGTGGGTGATTCAGATCGGCGTCGCCGGCCGCGAGGCCGGCGACGGCCATCCGACGCCCATGCGCTCCTCAGCCGCGGTGATCGCTACCGGCGCAGCGGGAGCGAGGACCGACGACACAGTCGCCGGTGCATTCGTTCACCAATCGCTGCCACGCCAACTGCACGTCTCCCACGGTCATTCCTCTCTCTGAACGTCTACCTCACGGCGCACCCTACGGCCGGAAAGCGAATCGCCCCCGAGGAGCACAACATCGTGCGCGAGGACGATTTCGTCGGTGTGTTGTGCGGCAGCGAGACGTTCTCAATGGGGCGTATGCGCTGGTACGGGGCACCCCGGGACATCAGGGTGCAAGGTTCCGGGGAGAATGTGCAGGATGACAATCGGCAGTGGCCGGGCGCTGCAAGAGGGGATAGCGGGATGAAAGACGGCATTGCGAGAACGCCCCGCCCACGGAAGTTGAGGCTGTTCGTCGGCTTCGGTTTGCTGCTTGTGCTGGCCTCGGTAGGGCTGTTCGCTACTGTGCCAAGCGCGGAGGCGAGCAATCGTGCGTTCGCCGCAGCGTCTGCCTGCCCGACCGGCGTATGGTCCGACTCGTGCACGACGACGGTGCCAGCAATCGTCAAGGGAACGGAGGACGAGCCCAGCGGCAAGAACGTCCGTCACTGGCTCCTACTCACCGAACGCGGTTCGGACACCGTGCGGCGTGTGCGCATGGACGGGCTGTCATCTGTGTTCGGCGCTGTACACGCGGGTGACGAGGTGACCCTGACCTACTGGCATGGTGAGGTCCGCACGGTGAAGTTCGGATCCGCCGCCCAGGACGCCTGGAGGTCACCGGCCGACGACGGGCGGCTTCCGGCGGCCTTCGGCTTCCTGGCATTGTCCATCGGGCTTTGCATGCTGTCGATCAGTTGGTTGCATCGCTACCGCTCCGCCTCCGCCACACCAACCGCTTCTTGGCAGCTCAGCAGCGGCCTCGTCACGGTTCTCATCCTCGGCTGTCTCGGCTTCACCGTGAGCTTCCTCGTGAACGATGTCCGGGACGCGTTCACGACAGTGGCGGTCGGCGCTCTGCCTACCGCGATCCTGTCCGCCCTGTTCACATGGTGGACGGCATGTCGTATGCGCCGTGCCGCGGACACCAGTGACATCGTCCCAGTACCGCCCGACCAAAAGCAGTGCGTACGCGCGACCGTCCACGGAGACGTGCCCTACAGCGTGTCCGGCTTCGACCACCTGGTGGTGGGAGACGGGCGCCCCGCAGCCACACCGGACCCCGATGGGCGCTTTGCCCGCAGGACGTTTCCCGAGACGCTGACCGTACGGTGTGTCCGATCGTTCGGGCCCGACGAGACCGCTTCCTGGCAATCCACCTTCGGAATCGATGGTGCCGTTATCGAATGCCAGGACCGTGACCGCACAGTCCTCATCGCCTCCCGTCGGCGCGACGCCTCCCTAATCCTCGGCGCACTGGTCACCTCGCAAAACGCCCCTGGATTCCAGGCGCACCGCGAACCCGCAGGGCCCGATCGCGCGAACGACGTGTCATGAAACGGATCTGAACTGCCCCAAGAAAAGCCGAGAGACCGACTGGGTGACCTCCCGCCCCTCGCCGATGATGATGTTCGCGGCGGGGAACTGTGCCATCAGCTCGACGGCGCGGCGCATCACCGTGACGATCACCTCCGGGTTGGTGCCAACGTCCTTCACATGAACGCGCGGTACGTTCCGTGGAACGCGCGCCACCTGCCGACCGCTCCACCACAGGCGACCGACCGGCGCTCGTTCTCCGGCGCCGGCACCACCCAGGCCGAGGCCCTGCCGCCCGATATCCTGGCCGTGGTCGTGCGCGAGGCCACCGAGGACCACCGCGATCCCGAGGTCCACCAGCGGGCCCTCGCACACGAAGAAGCAGAACGGCGCGCGATCCGCGAGAGCCCGAGCCGGCGCCCTGACCTGTCGAGCGACGCGGCCGCAGTGTCAGCGCCGGGACATGTAGAGGTCGAGGGCCTTGTGCAGCACCTTGTTGAGCGGGAAGTCCCACTCGCCGAGGTATTCAACGGCCTCGCCGCCGGTGCCGACCTTGAACCGCAGGAGCCCCAGCAGGTGGTTGCTCTCTTCCAGGGTGTCGGTGATGCCGCGGAAGTCGTAGACGCCTGCACCGAGCGCGTGGGCGTCGGACATCATCCGCCACTGGATCGCGTTGTTCGGCTGGGCCTCCCGCTTGCGACTGGTGGAGGCACCGTAGGAGTACCAAACGTGCGCCCCGACGGTCAGCATCGTGGCCGCCGCGAGCACCTCGCCCTCGTGATGGGCGAGGTAAAGGCGCATGCGGTCCGGGTCCTCGGCCCTCAGCGCGGTCCACATGCGCTGGAAATAGGGCAGCGGGCGCGGCATGAAGCGGTCCCGCTCGGCGGTCTCCACGTAGAGGTCGTAGAAAACGCGCAGGTCCTCGTAGCCGCCCTGGACGACCTTGACGCCAGCCTTCTCCGCCTTCTTGACGTTGCGCCGCCACTGCTGATTGAGGCCCCGCTGGATCTCCTCCAACGATCGCCCTGCGAAGGGTACTTGGAAGACGTAGCGCGGCTGGCCGGCAGCGAAGCCGTCCTCGCCGCCGGGCTCTGTCTGCTGCCAGCCCAGCCGACGCAGCCGGTCGACGAGGTCGAAGGCCAGCGGCTCGTGCACGGTGGCCTCCACGTCGCGCAGCCGGCGGGCCTGCGGATCGGCGATGGCGGCCTTGACGGCCTCGGCACTCCAACGTCGGGCCACCACGGGCGGCCCCATCTTCACCGAGAACGCACCCCACCCCTTCAAGTACGCGAGCATCGGCTCAAGCCACCGCTCCAGACCCGGCGCGCCCCAGTCGATGATCGGCCCCTCCGGCAGATAAGCGAGGTGCTTCAGCTTCGGCAACGGCCGCATCAGCACCAGCCCCACTCCGACGAGGCGGTCGCTCTCGTCGAACCAGCCCAGGCTCTCCGCTCGCCAGTCCGGCTTCGCATCACCCCACGAGGGCACCTGCATGTGACTCACCGAGGGCCGGGCCCGGACGAAGGCCAGATGGTCCTCGCGGCTGATCGCCTTCAAGCGAAAGCTCATGCGCAGCGCTCCTTTCCTCGACGCACCAGCCTACTGAGGCATACGGCACCTCCAGGGCTTCGTACACACACGTGTTCATCGCGGACGTCTCGAACGCATCGCTTCATCAACACGCAACGGGCCGTCCGACACTGCCCCCGGACGGCTTCCCGACGAGTGAACCTTGCGCGGGGCTCTGTGCACCACACGTGTTGCACGCGCTGTGGCCGTCCCGGCTCTTCTGAGCTGCGAAGACTTCTTCCGCACACTCGCGGCGCCCCGGAGAAACGTCGGCGGCTTCGACGCCTCGGGCGCCGACGTTGAACGGGACTGGGTTGTGCGCACCACCTGCTGGAGGCGCGTGGAGCGCGTCCTGCGCACTCACGACCAGTTGCGCGAGTACAAGCTGCCCGCGGCCGTGGGCAAGGCAGGCGACGCGTGTTGGGCAGGGTTTGCCCACCGGTACGGGCTCGACCCTGGCCAGCCAGTGCAGTGGGAGGACGAGGCGCTCGCCCCGGTCGAGCTCCAGCGCCTGGTCCTCGCCGCCGTCACCCGTACCTCGACGAGGCCGTACTCCGCAACCGCAACGCGGAAGAAGAACGGCAGTGGAGACAACTCAGGGCCTTCACCGAGGGATGGTCCCTCGGGCGCCCGCCGGTCCGGACTGCCCCCGTGCTGCCAGGCTCAGGGCGGTCCTGTCTCATTTCTCGTCCAAGGCCGGCAATCCGGCCGTGTGGTCAGGTGGCGCACACCCTCCCGACAACCGTGACATTGCACAGTTCGCGGTAAAGCCGTGATCCGAGCACCGCACTCAGGCTTGGATCGCCGGCGGGGCAAAGAGCGTCATGCTCGCCCACCGACCAGCCGACGGAAGTCAGCCTGTAAGGCGCCCCGGAATAGCCCCAGATGCGAGGCGCGCGGACCCGAAGGACCAGGAACTCCGTACTCCTCAGGTGCGGGCATTCGGCCATCGACGTTCGGGCGTGCACGTCGCACAGCGGCGGCATGGCCGGCACGGAGCCCTCAGGCCAGGTCGGCGGATCGTGCTCCTTGCGCCAATCCAGGAACAGCCAACCATCCTTGTCCCGGGAAGCCGGTTCGCCGCAGACCTGACACTTCATCCACCGCATCGCGTAGCACTGGCGCCCCGGATGCATGGAGTCGTAGGCGGGCCGTCCCGCGCCGGGCTGGTTCGTCATCCGCGCCCAGAGCACCTGGTCGCGCCCCACACGGTCTGACGGGCGTTCGTCCTTGTAGCCAAGCTTCGGGCCGGCCGCGTCCCACTTGATGGTCAACGCCCTCTCAGGAACCACGCGTTCGTCCGACCAGGACAGGACGTAGGGCACCACCGACGGCTTCCGGGCCGCGCACTCAGGCACTCTTGAACTCCTCAACATCAGAGGCCCGATGCCCCTCGATCCGATCTCGTACGGAGGGCTCGCGCTCAAGCAGCCCCCGGTCCACCGGCGCCGACCGCAACAGCCCCAGAACGTCGAGAAGGGTCCGGCAGTCGTCACGGCCCTGCGCCGAGCGAGCCACCAACCTCCTCACCGCCTCTTCGTCAGCGTCCGTGGGCCCGTCCCCGAGGGGCAGAAGCTCGGACGGCACGCCGCGCTTCGGGCGCCTACTCATGGGCCCACCCGGATACCGAACGGACGACCGCGGAGCCCTCCTGCACGGCCGACGCCGTGTGGAAGCCGACATCGGCCCGGGAGACCGGCGCCGGAGCACTGTCAACCCACGCTGCCCCGCCGATCAGGAGGGCGGGTGGCGTCAGGCCCAGGGCCCCAACAAAGCCACGGCGAGCCCAGGACGGGACGGCTTCTCCTTCGCATGCCGGCCGCTCACCGCGCCGCTCCGCTGCCAGCCATCGCGCTCAACGGCGCCCAGGTGAAGAACAGCTGCGCACCGTGGCGTCCCAGGTGATCCAGCTCCGGGTACCGCAGCTCCGACTCTGACGACAGCGCGGTCGGCCAGCGCGTCAGGACGACGTCGACCTCACCGCGCTCCGCCATCTCCCTCACCAGCCGCCACCCCGAGCGCAGGCAGGGGTTCGGCTCCCCGTACGGGTCGGAGATCTCCGCCTTGATCTGCAAGCCGTGCTTCTCGGCGAAGCTGTGGCCTTCCTCCACGGCCCGCTGCTCAGCTAAGCCACGGGGCTGACCGCTACGGGTTACGCAGACGTAGAGGACGGCCGGGGTTCTGGTGCTGGTCCTTGTCATCTTGGCCCTCCCGGTCAAGGGGCTGTTGAGGCCGGGAGACGTCGCAGCCGCCCGGAACCGATGCACAGCAGCATCGCGACGCGGGCACCGCCGCCAAGGGCCCAGCTGATTACCCAACTTGGGTAACATCACCCGCCGTAGATGATGAGCGACATCGCGTAGCTTCAACGGCGGGAGCCAGCCGCATGCCGAAGTCAGCCCAGCCACGCGAACTTCCCGCCAGGCTGCTCACCGACCCGAGATGATCGACGCCTGCCGGGTCCGGGACTTCAGCAGCGTGTTCCGGCTGGTGAAGAAGCAGGCCGGCCTCTACCCGTCGATGATCGCCCGCCTCTGTGATCTCACCCCGAGCCGCGTCGGCGAAGTGATCGCCGGGGAACGCCGCTTGCAGCACATGGACGTGGTCGAACGCATCGCGGACGGCCTGCGCATCCCTGGCCACATGCTGGGGCTGGCCCGCCGGACATAGGAAACCCCTCTGGCCCTCACCGTGACCGAGCGGGAGCCGGCAGCCGAATCTCCGTCGCTGCTGCCGGAGCAGCCGAAGCCCGTGGACCTTCCCGGGGCCGACGTTGACAGCATCCTTGCCCTGACTTCGACACCCGATCCGAGCCCGTCCACCCTGAAGGCGCTACGGGCATCAATCCAGGACTACTGGCGGCGCGACGACCAGCACGGCGGCGAAACGCTGCGACCAGCGGTGGTCGGACAACTCCGCTACGTCGTAGGACTCTTGGGCGAGAGCAAGTCCAGGACCCTCAAGAACGACTTGTACGGGGTCGCGGCCGAACTCGCCCGGCTCACCGGCTGGATCCACTTCGACGCACGCCAGTACAACCAGGCCCGCGCCTACTTCACACACACCGCGGCACCTGGGCTCCGGCCGACCAACCACACACACCCATCGAAGCAGCTCACGCCCTGGTCTGGAAGGATGCCAGGCGTCCCAGCGACTGGACGCCCGTGGAGCGTCACTTCTGTGACGGGCACACCGAGACCTGGTGGGCCGCTGACACCCGCCTGAGCGGCTACGGACCTGACTCGCCCTGCCGGCTGGTCGTGGCCACCACCGACCCGGCTACGTTGCCTGAGAAGGCCACTTGGTACCTGGCCACCAACCTGTCCCACCCCGACGCACCCCACGCCTCCACCAGCCCACACTCGCCGGCCGACCTCGCCGAGATCGTCCGCCTCTACGGCCTGCGGCCGTGGATCGAGCAGAGCTACAAGCAGATCAAGGACGAACTCGGCTGGGCCGACTTCCAAGTCCGCTCCGACCGCGCCATCCGCCGTCACCAGACCCTGGTCAACTGCGCCTTCTCCTTCTGCTGGGACCAGTGTTTCGCCCCACCCGGGCCCCTGGAGGCCACCGCGCCGGACCCCTGCCCCGACGAAGGGCCAGAGAGGGGGCTCAGCCGAACCCCACCAGCCCCAACAGCCATGCTGGCCCAGGGCATTACGCGCCATCCGTTCCTGGCTCACCCCCGCCATCACCCTCACCCGATGGTGGCGAGCCTGGACGGACACAGACCCACCATCCGAGCTCCAGGCCCTGATCGACGCGGTCACCACAGGACACGGCAATGACCTCTACCGCCGGATTTAACGAACTACCGGTAGTCCACATCGAACGGTCGGACAGCGGACCGGCCTCGAAACGCGACCAGGCGACCGAGAACCACAGGAGGGGCGAGAGAGCCGTGTCGCAGCGGCGGCACGACGAGCGCCCAGGGCCGTGGGACTGGGGACGACGGCAGGGAACGGGGCGGCGTCGGAGGCCGAACGGTCCACAGAGGCCAACCGCCAGCCGGCAGTCGGGACCACTTCCCGGCGACCGACACGTCGGCCGGTCCTGGGCCGGCCCGGCGAGTCAGCACCGGCGCCGGCGGCCGGGCCGTCGGCGCCCTGTTCAGCGACGGCCCGTCGTCGCAGTGCCGACCCCACGGCCCTCGCCGACACCAGCGACCGGACAGGTGCCGAGCTGCCGCCCGCGACGGGACCGTCAGCCCGAAGCCTGTTCGCTGCCGTGCAGCCCAGCAGGTACTCCGGCCCCGGCGGTCACAACGCTCCTCCACGACGGCCACGCCCCCACATCCCTGGAGCACGACATCGGGTTGCACTGCGCAGTACCAACCCACCGGGAAGCAACGCCAACACGACGATGAACAGGGGCCGGGCCCGCAGTGTGACGGCGTGGGCCCGGCCGCATCTCGGGGGACAAGACGGACCAACCCCACGACCCCAGCACCAGAAGTTCCGACACCCCCGCCCGAAGCACGAGCCGCATCCGCGCCACTGCCCGGCGAGCCGGCCGGAGCGGAACAAGGACACCGAGCAACAATCGCTAAGCCGACGAACAGCACGGCGACGACCGACGCCGGGCGGCAACGGACAAGCTGACGAGCAGCAGGCCGAGAACCTACAGCGCGGCCGCCCCTACCGGCCCGTCCACCTCGACCTCGCGTGCGGGCCAGCAGCCCCCCGGCCCTGGCGCAGGCGCCCGTACGCGCCCGCGGTGAGCAGCGCTCGAAGCGCAGGAGTGACGGTTGCGCACGTCCGTCGAACCGAAGCTTGTGGAACGGCTGGAGGGAGACCTGGGAGGCCCCGTGACGCTCACCCTCCCCGCCGCGGTGGGCCCCCAGGGTTTTCAATCCGGTCGGGCTGCGCGGTAGCGGGGGGCGAATTCTTCCTCGATGAACTGTTCGATGGAGGTGGGAGTGGAGGTGCGAGCGGTACGCGGCTGCTCCGTCCGCATGTGCCGGGAGTTAACGGCTTCGCCGACCTCGGCCATCATGTCCGCGACGTTGAGGGACACGCCTTCGCTGCGGAGTTTCGAGTGGAAGTCGGCGAGGCTGGTCTGTGTGTAGGTGACGTCATCTGCACCCACAGCTTTCGCGATCACGCCCACGGCTTCCCGCATGCTCACGTCGCGTTCCCCTTGGAGCTCCAGCACCTCCGTACCGTGCCAGGCCCCGGTGGCGAGTTGTTCCCCGGCCTGGGCCCCGACATCGGGAGTGGCGACAAAGGGGAGAGGGAGATCGGGCTCGAAGGGGGCGCTGATGCGGTGGTGGGACCTGGCAGTGCCGACGTGGTCCAGCAGGTTCTCCATGAAGTAGCCGGCCCGCAGCCACAGCGTGTCGACTCCCGGGGCGGCCGAGAGGCGCTGCTCGAAGCGGTGGAGCCCCATGACCGGGCCGGTACCTTGGGGATGCCGGGCTCCCCAGCTGCTGAGTCCGACGACGCGGGTCACACCGGACTCGGTGACTGCCCTGGTCAGGGAGGCCGCCACCTGGTCCTGGAAGGCACCGAAGTCGGGGTGATCGGGGATGTAGTTGGGCTGGATCACCGCGTAGATGCCGTCCGCGCCACGGAAGGCATCCGTCAGCGCGGCCGAGTCGCTCGGGTCGGCCTCCCACACCTCGGCGCCCCGCGCGGCGAGATCGGTGAGCCGGGAGGCCGACCGACCGACGGCTCGGACGCGGTGTCCGGCCGAGAGCAAGTGCACTGCGGCGGCCCGCCCGGTGCGGCCACTGGCGCCGGTGATGACGAACATCGATGTATCTCTCTTCCTGGCGGTCTGTACTGATGCCTGGGAAGCCAGCCGTGCTCACACGGCGCCATGGCTCCTTCCCGGGGTGGGCCAAGGAAGCAGGGCCGTCGCGCGGCTGGGATCCGGACCTTTCGGCAGGCATTCGAAACGCTAGCCCCCCGGCAAACCGGACGGGTATGAGTGGCGCACCCACCCCGCACCCCGGAACCTCAGCCGCGCCGGCTGGCACCGGCCGGGCCTCTTCGCTCTGAGAGCCGGCACACCTCTCGTCCAGGCGAGGGCTGTGCGGTCACCAGGGCCGCGCAGCCGGCTCGACGACTTGCTCAGCGAGCGTGCCCCTGCCCGCAGCTTTAGGCGGCGTCGATGCCCTGCGTCGCATGTTGATCTCGACCTGCGCGGCACAGCCGGAACCGCGCGGCCGTGGCGGCGCAGCTCGCGACCGTCTCCCACCACAGTGAACACTCGCGTCCCTATCCTGGCGGTATGGAGGCTTCAAGAGGGCACAGCGGAGGCGGGCCACTGGCGGCCTTCCTTCGTGCCAGACGGAATGCAGCGCGGCCTGAACAACACCGGCTGGCCGTGGGGGCACAGCGCCAGGTGCCGGGACTGCGGCGAGACGAAGTGGCGCTCCTGGCCGGGATCAGCACCGACTACTACGTGCGCCTTGAGCAGGGGAGGGAACGCCGACCGTCCCGCGCGGTGGTGGAGGGCCTGTGTCAGGCACTGCTGCTGGACACCGTCGCGGCGCGTTACCTGCGGGAACTCACCGCTACAGGAACTGCTGTGGGCGGGGAGACGCCCCGTATGGACGGGGATCGGCTGAAGGCCGTGGACCAGCTGCTCGGTTCCATGACGGTGCCCGCCCTGCTGGTAAACCGATGGCTCGACATCGTGGGCAGCAACGCACTCGGCGATTTTCTCCACGAAGGGATGGAGCCCAGGGACAACTATGCCCGCCTGGTGTTCCTCGCCCCCGGAGCACAGGCATTCTTCACTGAGTGGCCCGAACTCGCCCGCTGCATGGTGGCGACCCTACGCGCACAGGCCGGCTCCGAAGCGGGGTCGGCCCGCCTGACACAGCTGTTGAAGGAACTGGCCGCACACAGTGATGTCTTCACAACCGCCTGGGCCGAGCACCACCTCTACGAGAAGGCGATCGACCACAAACTGTTCCAACACCCAAGGGTCGGATCGCTCGTACTCGACCAGCACGTCCTGGAACTGCCGGGAAGCGACGGTCACAGGATCTGGGCCTTCAACCCGGCGGACGACGCGACCTCGAACGCCCTGCTCCGCCTGGCATCCCCGGCGCCGCCGTTCAGCCGGTCGAGCCCGGAAGCTGCTGACCTCACGACGTAAGAAGATTTGCCCACGCCCCGCCCACAACGGTTGTGGACCGTGCCAAAGCCGTCCTACCGGGCCGGCCGCCAGACCGAGGTCTTGGCGATGCCGCATCCGCCGAAGGACGGCACCGTGCGCCCCATACCCCCAAGCGGATGTGGTCGACCTCAATCCCGCCAATATCACCGTGCGCCGTGGCCGCTACTCGTTGTTCGACGCCAGCGGCCTCTGGAGGAGAGCTGACGGCGAAGCGAGACCACTGCTGCCGCCAACCGCTGTACCACTGGCCTCGCGCCGGATTCAGCCCCGAGCCTCACCCAGCGCTACATGTCCGTTCGCGGTAGCTATACGAGTACAGGGCCGAGAAGCCCGCGAGTTCGCGGAAACTGAAGGTTCTTCGGCATGAACCCGGGGCGGATTGACCTGATTCTGCGGGATGAACCCGTGGGTTCGTGGTCAACTCGCTGGGCCGGTCTCGGCGGCCAGCACCAAGTAGACACCGAGCGGGCTGAAGTCGGCGACGAGCGGAGTCCAGTCGTTGGCGTACGCCGCCGGCGACGCAGTCGTGATGAGTGCGTCCGGCGAGGTTAGGTGCGAACAAATCCGGCTGGGTCGGCCAGGTAGCGGTCGAGGTCCGGGTCTTCGTGGAGTGCGTAGAACTCGTCGTGAATCTGCCATGCCGGGCCGAGTTCGGTGCGCAGGCGACCGAGCGCTTGGCGTACCGCCTCGTTGAAGTTGTGGCACTCCGCTTCACGCCACGGTCCCGGGTCCGGGGGGTAATCCCAGTTCAACGACGTATCGTAGCGAGCTACCAGCCTGCTCAGGCCGTCGCGGAGGTCGTGACTGATCGGTAGTCGGTCCAGATCAACCGGATACCCCCACACCTCCCGGTCCTCCGGGGCCGCCCACAGGACTGCGCCCGATCCCGCGTCGAAGAAGAACCTGGCGGCGGGCATGGCGTCGACCTCTCGATATGCATATCGGTTCAAGCAACCACCACGGTACTCAACGAGGCTGCCGCAGCAACATCACAGTCTCCGGTTGCGGCTGACGTCTCGCCTTCATCCCGATCGCAGATCGATCGGACGAAGTGAGAACTCTTCGAGAATCCTGAAGCTCCGTCACCGGATCGAAGAACACCCCAAGGCGGCCGAACACGCTGGCCACGGGGACAACGGTCAAGCAGGGCTCAGGGGAACTCACGGGATGTCGCGCATTCAGCGGCGACGAACCCACCGGACTTTCAAGCCCGCCTGCCGAAGACGCCGTGGGTTCCCGGTGAAAGTCCCTCAGTCACGCTGAACCCACGGCCGTCGTGCCGGTAACGACCGTGCCACCAGCCCCACAACCAGGGGTTAGCCGCGCAAGTGCCCCGAAGCCAGTGTTCACGACGGCGGGGCCGGGCAGCAGAGGGCCGGGTACCCCCAGACAACGTCGCCCTGTGCCGCGGACTGGCCCGATAGCCGACGGCGGGCGCGGGTCAGCCACGCGACCGAGTTCCCCAGAGCTGAGTTCACGCCCCCAAGGTCCTGAAGCGCCGTAGCCTGGTGGTAAGTCAGGCGCCAACCACGGCAAGGGGTGACAGTGGTTCGTGATGATCAGGCGGCGCGCTCTCGTGCCGCGCTGTCGCCGGAGCGGACCGCCGAAATCGACGAGGTCGTCGCTCGCCTCACCCGGTGGGCGAGGGGACGCGAAGACATCGTCGGTCTGTTGCTGGTCGGATCATGCGCGCGCAATGCTCCGCGGCCCGACTCCGACATCGACGTCGTCCTGCTCACCACGGACGAGCCCCGATATCTCCACGACACTGTCTGGGCCAAGGATCTCGGGCTGGGCGAACTGATCCGCGCTCAGTCGTGGGGAGCAATCATAGAGCGACGCTACTCCACAGCCTCTGGCCTGGGAGTTGAGGTAGGCGTCGGCCCTCCGACCTTGGGCCACGACAGATCCCGTCGCCCCTGGAACACACCACGTCGTGACTGACGGCGCCCGCTCGCTCCACGACCCAGCAGGAATCCTCTCCGACCTTCTCGCCACCTGCTAGATGAGGCCACGACCACCCGGACCGCCACTCCCCCATCCCCGGCGCCGGCGATCCTTCCGCCGCCGGCAGGCAGGACCTGGGCGGTTTCGTTTGGATCGGCGTGCGGACCGGAGGAAGACGCCCGCGACGTGGAGTCCGCCCGGGGAGAGGGGCGAGGTCTTCCCGTAGCGGGTGGCGATGCCGCACCACCTGTCAAGCGGTTGATGCACCGCTCGACGGTGTTGCGCTGCTTGTACGCCTCTCGGCCGAAGGCCAGCAGGGACGCCCGTTCAGGGGTGAAGGGCCTCGCGCAGGGTGCGTATCTGGTCGGTGAGGTGGTGTTCGCTGATGCGGGCCTGGGGGAAGAGGATGTCGAAGCCGTGGACGGCGCCGGGGACTTGGACGAGTTCGGTGGTGACGCCGGCGGCGGACAGGCGTGCGGCGTAGTCGCGGCCGCCATCGACCTGTGCCTGCACCTGGTCCGGGAGGACCACGGCAGTTCCGTGGCGAACCGGGTGGCGCGGTACAACGTCGTCGCACCCATGAGGGACGGAGGGCAGGCACAGTACATCGAGCACCCGGTGCGGGAGGACGCGGGCACCTCGACGGCCGGGGCGCGGACGCTGATGGCGGAACACCTGGCCCGGCGACTGTCCCTCAAGGACCTCGCGGCCCACTGCCACATGAGCGTACGGACCTTCACCAGGCGCTTTCGGCAGGAGACCGGGCTCTCCCCGGCCGAATGGCTCGCCGCGGCCCGCTTGGCACACGTACGCCACCTCCTGGAGTCGACCGAACTGCCTGTTGACGACATCGCCGCCAGGGCCGGCCTGGGCAGCGGCACCAACCTGCGGCAGCACATGCGCACCACCCTTCTCCGAGAACCAACGGGTCCGGTCCGCAGGCACCTGACGCCATTCGGCGCGGGTCGCCCCGGGAACACGACAGCCTGCACGGGGAGTCGGCCGTCCAAGTGGGCTGCTCGCTCGGCCTGCGCGCGGCGCGGCCCTGCGTCCTCCACGACGCTTTCAGCGTCCTGGTGCACCTCGCGCCGGATCCCGTCGTCGTCCGTGTCCCCGTCCTCTCTGTGGGCCCCCGCCCAACTCGTGGAGAAGCAACGGCGGGAACTGGCCGTCGCGGGCTGGCTCGCCGGCATCGGCGCCCCTGTCGTCGGCTCCAGCCCCCTTCATGCCCCGCGAACCGGTCGAGGCCCGCGGGACCTCCCTGACCTTCTGGGAGTTCGCCACAGAAACCGACCCACTCCGCGGCCTCCCGCAGGACGACGCCGGGGTACTGGCAGACCGTAGCGGTGGCGTCGTCGGGGTCGGCGGCCAGGACCACGTGCGGGGTCCAGGCGCCGCCGGCCAACGCCGCCCCCGGGCCTCGCCCGGGCCCTGAGCCTGGGGGTCGACCAGGGCGCGGCGTTGGTCGGCGGCAGCCGGCTGGTGGCCAGGCCGTCTCATCGGCAGCAGCTGCGAGTCCGCCGGTGGCCGTGTGGAGTCGGTCGTGGCCTGCAGCGAGGATCCGGTCGGCACGGCGGTTCCACCGGCGTAGAGGCCGTCGGGTTGTTGGTCGCGGTCGTGGGGGGCGGGCCAGAAGGCGCGGCGCAGGAAGGCGCCGGAGGCGCGGGAGGCTTTGGCAGTGGTGCCGAGGGTGGCGTAGCCGACGAGGCGGCCGTCACGGTGGTAGGGGGGCGGCGGCTGGAGACGCGGCCGAAGCGACCAGGCGGATGCGGCGCCAGAAGGCGAAGCCGCCGGTGCCGGCTTCGGGGCGGCGGTTGCCCAGGAGGAAGAGCTTGTGAGTGGGGACGAAGGAGGAGGAGTCCTGTCGCATGCGGCGGGCTTCGACATGTCGCCCACGGTGTGGGGTTTGACGGCCGGATTCGTCGAGGCGGTCGCCGGCTTTGAGCTCGGGGCAGACGATGACGCGGTGGCCGTGGAGTTCGGCGAGGTCGATGGAGTTGGCGTCGAACTGCTTGGTCATGAGGAAGCCGGGCGGGTGATCGCTCGGCCAAGGATCTTGGCCCTGCCCATGGCTGCACGGGTGAGCTTGGTCACGGCGCGGTCGACATCTACTAAGCACGGGCGTAGTCCACAGTTGCCGTGCGTCCGAGGAAGCGGCGTCGTTGCCGGGGATCACTACGGTCGTGGGCCGTACCAGTAGTGGTTGGCGCTGAGCCGGGTTCGAGCTAACGATGTGCCCTGCCGTGCAGTGCCGCCGGTACCACTCCCCCAGCGGTGCCCTCCCCGACGTGGGCATACAGAATCCCGATCCGGTTCGGCCACGCCCGGCTGCGCGACCCGAGCGCACGAAGAAGGTGTCCTATGTCTAGCTTCACCCTGCTCGCCCGGCCTGGATCCGGCGCGGCACCGGTCGCACCGCTCGGTCGGGTGATGGCCTTCCTGGACCACTTCGCCGGCGTCTTCACCCTGCTCTCGCTGACCGCCGTGGTGGTCTGCGGGCTCGCCGCCACCGACCGACTGGTGCTGACTCCCAGACTGCGGGTGGCCGTGCAGTCCGTGCACCGGGCGAGCGCCGTCGCGGCGCTCGGATTCCTGGCCACCCACATCGCGGTCAAGGTCGTCGAAGAGCACGCCGCTCCACAGACCGCGGTGGTCCCCTTTGCCGGCGGTACCGCCCTCACGGTGAGCCTGGGTACGATCGCCGCCGACCTGCTCGTCCTGATCACGGCCACCGGCGTGCTCCGCGGCCGGTTCGCCGGCCGCCGCCCCTGGTTGTGGCGGGTGCTGCACTCGATGGCGTACGTCTGCTGGCCGGTCTCCCTGGCGCACGGACTGGCGGCGGGACGCAAGGCACACGCGTGGGTCTTCTGGGGCTACGGCCTGTGCGCGGCGCTGGTGGCGCTCGCCCTGCTGGTCCGCAGCCTTTCTCACCTGGGCCGCCACCGGCCCCGGAGCCGGCGCAGCGCCAAGGCATATCGGCCTGCTGCCGTCCGCCCGGATGCCTTGGCTGCCCTGTCAGCGCACTCCGCTCGGCCCACCACCGGCGCCCACCGGATCGCCAGGTCCGCCGGACCGACGACGCCGGCCCGGCAGCCCGAGCCGGGCGCCGGCGCGCCGCGGCAACCCAAACACGCCATGAGACCAGGGCCCCGGCCGCTCCGCCTGGCCCGGCCCGGGAGCGGCGAATGAAGAACGTCCCGCTCGAACTGCCCGAGGTTCGCTGGCTGGGGACCGCCCGGCTGACCGCCGGCCTGGACCACCGCCAGCGCCTGGACCTCGCCGCCCACACCCGCACTCACCCGCCCCTCCCACCGTCGGATCGGGACGAACTGCTCGCGTTGGCCGAAGCCCTTGCCCTGTCCGGCCGCGGCGGCGCCGGCTTCCCGTTCGCGCGCAAGGCCCGGGCCACGCTCGCCACCGCCGACCGCACCGGTACGGCGCCGGTCATCGTGGTGAACGGCGCGGAGGGCGAACCGGCCAGCGCCAAGGACAAGATGCTGTTGGCCCGCGTGCCGCACCTGGTCCTGGACGGCGCTTGCCTGGCGGCGGACGCGTTCGGCGCCGAGGAGATCGTGGTCGGCGTCGGCGCGGACAGCCCCGGAGAGATCTCGGTGCCGGCTGCCCTCGCCGAGCGCGAACTTCCCTGCCCGGCCCGGACCGTATGCCTGCCCGAACGCTTCGTCGCCGGCGAATCCGGGGCCCTGATCCGCGGCATCAACGGTCTGCCGGTGGCACCGGCGCCGCTGAAGGCCCGCGCGGCCAAAGGCGCAGCCGGCGGGGTCCGTCGCCGTCCGACGCTGCTCTCCAACGCCGAGACCTGGGCCCAGCTCGCCCTGGCGGCCCGACTCGGCCCCGACGCCTACGCCTCGGTCGGCACCGCCGCCGAACCCGGCACGATCCTGCTCACCGTCAACCGGCCAGGCGCGGATGCGCTGGTGGTCGAAGTACCGACCGGGACCCGGCTGGGCCCGGTACTGGACGCCTGTGGGCTCCAGCCGGGCGCCGGCGTGCTGGTGGGCGGCTATCACGGTGCCTGGCTGCGGCCGTGGGACGCCGTCGACGCACCGCTCTCCCGCGCCGGGCTCGTGGCCCTCGGTGGGACCCTCGGCGCGGGCGCGGTCGTCGCGCTCCCCGACGACACCTGCCCGGTCGGCGAGACGGCCCAGGTCGCGGCCTGGCTGGCGACCGAGTCCACCGGTCAGTGCGGACCGTGCAAACGCGGCCTGCCCGAAGCCGCCGAGGCCCTGGCCATGCTGGCCACCGGCGCTGCCGGGCCCGCGGTACTGGAGGACGCCCGGGGCGCGCTCGGCGTGGCCCAGGCCGGTGGCGCCTGCTCGCACCCGGACGGCACGGCCCGCTTCCTGCTCTCCGCGCTGGACGTCTTCTCCGAGGACGTCGACGCCCACTTGTCCGGTCCCGGCTGCGGCCGCCCCGTACGCGGAGTGCTGCCCCTCCCCCGTGCGAAGGGCGCCCGGCTGGAGGTGGACTGGTCCCGCTGCACCGGCCACGGCCTGTGCGCCGTGCTGGCCCCCGACCTCATTCGCCTCGGCCCGCACGGCTATCCCACGTCCGCCACCCTCCCCGTCGCCCCCTGGCAGGAGCACAGCGCCCGCCGCGCCGTCAACCAGTGCCCGGCGCTGGCGGTGCGTCTCCAGCATCGCGGGTGACTCCCCCTTGAAGGCGGGCAGTTCTGCGCGGACCTGCCGCGCGGGGCAGGAACACGGGTGTCTCGTCATCGTCTCCTGGGACGCACGCATGGCGCCGTCCACAGCAGACCTGAGCCATAACGTTGTTCGCCGAGACCCGCCAGCGGAATGCAGCTCGTCCGGGGCCGGTCAGTCGGCGGCCCGCGCCGCGGGAGCTCCGACGTCCTGCGTGGCGGCCCAGGTAGGAAGCAGGCGCAGTCCCTCTTCGGAGAGTGAGGCGGGTTCGGCGGTGTAACTGGTGAGGGTGAGGCCGGGTTCGGCGGCCATTTCCAGGCCCTCGTAGGCGAGGGTGCGGTCGCCTACGGCGCGGTGATGGAAGCGTTTGGTGCCGGTACCGTGGTGGCGGACATTGTGGGCTCCCCAACGGGTACGGAAGTCGTCGCTACGAGTGGACAGTTCGCCGATGAGATCGTGCAGGTCCTTGTCGTGGGGGTTGCGGCCGGCTTCGGTGCGCAGGATGGCGACGGCGATGTCGGCGGCCTGCTCCCAGTCGGTGGCAGCCTGTCCTTGTGGCGTGCTGGTTGCCTTCCGCGATGCAGGAGCATGGGCGGCTCGGGTCGGGTATGCCGCCGAGGCGTGCGCGGCGGCACTCGATTGGTTCGACGCCGTCCTTCCTGGCGAGCCGGTGGTGCTCACCACCCAGACCGCCAACGTCGGCTCGATGCGCCTCGCGGCAAAGCTGGGGTTCACCGAGGTAGAGCGGTTCCAAGCCTGGGACGCCGAGCAGTGGCTCGGCTTGCGGTCCCCGGTCGCGCCGTCCCCTTGAACTCGGGGACGAAGCCGCGTTGTGGGCCCGCCGATCGTCAGGTCGGCGAGCCCGTCGGCTTCGCCTACGGCGCCCCGGCCGCAGCGGGACGGGAGCGGTGCCGGACGCGGCTGCCGTCCCTGCCGTGGCCCCTGGCTCCGGCGTCGCCGTTCTGGCCGCCACCGGTGAGGTCGGCGAGGGCGAGGGCCCCGCGGCTGCGCGTCCCCGGCTCCTGGAGTGCGGAGCGGTGGTCTGCGACGGGTGAATCCTCTCTCGGTGGGGACTGTCACGGGTATTGCCTGGACGGGGTGTGGGAGGCGGTGCTGCCGTGGGGGGGGGGGGGGGGGGCGGCGGGGGGGGCGGGGCGGGGGGGGGGGGGGGGGGGGGGGGGGGGGGGGGGGGGGGGGGGGGGGCCCGCCCCCACGGCAGCACCGATCCGGTGTGGGGTCAGGCGATGCCGTAGTAGTCGGCCATGAATTGGGTGATCTGTTCGGTGTGGGGGGTCAGTTCGGGCAGGTGGAGGTCGAGTGCGTCGCGTACCTGCCGGGACAGCTCGCCGAGGTCCTGGGCGGCGGGGTCGACGTACGGTTCCAGGCGGCGTACCAGTTCGTAGTTGCTGGAGAGGTCGACCGAGCGCATGTCCTTCTCCAGGGCGAGCTGGGGTGCGTCGTCGGGGAGCGTCTTGGGCAGCTTGCGGCTGACGAAGGTGACGCGGTGCAGGACGCGCCAGCACGGCGGGGTCTGCTCGCTTTGTCGGGCCTGGCGCAGCGCGGTGGCGTTGGCGTCCGGGCCGCTCAGCCACTGCTGGTCGACGACCTTGCCGTAGAAGTCCTCGAAGTTGGCTTTGTCGGAGTCGAGGTAGAAGGTCATGAACCGGTAGGCGTCGACCCGGCCGTCGACCTCTTTCGCCGAGCCGTCCTTGTTGTATTCCGGCTCGGAGTCGTTGTTGTATTTCTGCATGTCGCCGGGGGTGTCGACATGGACGTTGAGGTTGAAGGAGCGGGTGGCTTCCTTGCCGCGGGCCCGGGTGCGGGTGATGCTTCCGCCGAGGGAGGCGTCCAGTTGGAGGCCGATGCCGATGCCGAAGACGGTGAATCCGGTGGTCAGGCCGGCGGAGGCCATGCCGTTGAAGCGGTAGGAGCCGGTGGTGGTCTCGGTGACGACGTCCGTGCTCTGGGTGGTTTCCGCGAAGAAGCCGCCGTCGGCGGACCAGGCGTAGGTGTTGACGATGTCGCGGCGGGCGAACGCCTCGGGCTCCTTGCGCCCGCCGGGCTTGTCACCGGGGCCCGGCACCGGGCCCATGAAGCTGCTGAGCAGTGCGCGGGCCCGCTCGGAGGTCGGGTCGGCGGCGTGGGTGTCGGTGGAGATGCCCTCGTAGTACGCCTGGCGGCGTTGCTGGTCCTCGGTGATGCGGCGCTTGAGGGCGTATGCCTCGCGCGGTTTGAAGTAGCTGTACTCGCCGCCGTCGGAGGCGTTCGGATAGCTCTCGTCGAGGAGCTTGCCAGTCTTGGTGAAGCCGATCGTGCCGTCGAGGGTGCCCTGCTTGGTGTAGCGGGGGTTGATGGGGAAGGGGATCAGGTTCCAGTCGCGGGGGATGTCGGGGTTGGGCAGCATCCGGTAGGCGACGACGGCGCCGGTGTGGGCCAGGCGCAGCGCGTAGACGTCGGCGGTCTCGGACTGGACGAGTGCGTAGCCGGTGTTGGAGGGCAGGAAGCGGCGCCCGCCGGCGGCGTCCACCTGCTTGTCGGGTGACTCCCAGCCGCCGCTGAGGCCGACGAGGGTGGAGCGGGTGGTGTCGGTGCCTTCGGTGACCTCGGTCTGGTCGCCCCAGCCGTTGGACCATTCCAGGCTCGTGCTCCCGCGCAGCTCGATACCGCCCTCGACGGCCGGTTTGGCGAAGCCGAAGCCCAGGGGGGCGGCGATCAGCAGGGTGTCGGTGTCGTACTCGTTGTACGCCTGGATGCTCAGCGCGCTGTCCACGCTGCGCTCGGTGCTGGAGGACAGGGACTGGATGACCTGGTCGGCCTGCTGGAACTCCACCGAGGTGGTGTTGAGGTAACTGAGCGAGCTGGGGCGGCGGGTGGCGACCAGGTTCTCCGAGGGCACCGGCGGGGCGCCCTCGACGTAGCCGATGAGCTGCGGGTCGAACTGCACCTGCCCGACCCACTCGGATGCCAGGTTGCCCAGCTTGAAGCCGGTGACCAGCTGCCAGGAGCCGTCTTGGACGTAGGCGTGGACGCGCTTGAGGACGCCGCGTGTGGAGCCGTCGGGCAGCCGCTGCAGGTCCGCGTACTCCCCGACCGCCGGGGTGGTCGAGACCTGCTGCACATAGCGGGGCTGGCCGGTGGCGAACACCGGGCGGACCTCGGGGATGTCGGAGGAGATCGGGGCGGTGGATGCCACCGGCTGCGGCCGCGCGTCAGCCTGCGAGGGCAGCGCCAGGCGCAGGCCGCGGGGCCCGTGGTCGGCCAGCCTGGTCGCCTCGGGCTCGGTCGAGGCGTCGTCAAAGGGGTAGTAGGCCACCAGCTCCGCGGTGTCACCGGTCAGGCGGCCGAAGAGGTTGTCGAGGATCTGCTCCTCGGTGCGGGCCGTGCGCCACACCCGCACCTCTTCCAGGACGCCGAGATACGGCTCGGCGGTGCCCTCCTTGTCGGTGCGTGCGCCCAGGGTGAACTGCGTGCTGCCGTAGGCACCCTGGGCGGGCGCGTCGGCGGCGGCCAGCGCGGTGGCCAGGGTGGGCAGCCCGTCCAGGTAGAGGCGGAAGGTGCTGCCGTGCGGGTCGGGGTTCTTGACCCAGGTGACGCCGTGCAGGCGGGCCGGGTGGCTGCCGGACTCCTCGCGGGTGGTGTTCCCCTCGTTCTCCTCGAACCGCCAGTGGGCGACCAGTCCCTGCGGACGGGTGCCCGTGCCCGGGCCGGTGATGGCCAGGTTGTCACCGATGTCGTCGGCCTGGCGCGCGGTGTTCCAGATCCGCACCTCACTGATCACGCCGCTGAAAGGCTCCGTGAGGGCACCGCGCCGCACGCGGCCGATCTCCAGCGGGCCCGGGTGCCCCAGCTCGGGCGCCCCCTCGACGATGGCCTGCCCGGCCGCCTTCCCGTCGATGTAGAAGGTGAACTCGGACCACCGGCGTACCACGATGGACGAAATAACCTTGATCGGGCTCGTCGTGCCGCCGACCGTGATGTCCTTGTCGGCGTACTGCTCCTCGCGGGAGTCACCCAGCTTGCGCACCACGGCGACGCGGTGGAATTCCCCGGCGGTGACCTTGTCGGTGGAGTGCACCTGCTTCTCGCCGGCATCGCCGTTGTCGTAGGTGAACCGCAGGCGCCCGTCCTTGTCCACCGCGAGCTGGTAAGGGACGCGCTTGCCCTGGTCATCACCGGTGCGGCCCTTGCCCACCAGGCCCTGCACCGAGCCCAGCGCATCGGCCTGGAAGAAGACCTCCAGGGTCATATCGCGGGCGATGTTGAGGTCGTCGGCGTGCGCGACCTCGGCATAGCCGGCACCGGCGAAGCGCAGCGCCCAGGACTGCTCGAAGGCGGCGGCCACATGCGTCCAGCGGTCGTCGGCGACGGCGTCCTGGCTCGCGGCGAACCGCTCCCCGACACCCGCGACCAGCAGGCGCCCGCCGCTCTCGGTCGGCTCGCCCAGGGCGAGGGTGTACTGCGAGTCCGCATCACAAGAAGCGTGCACGATCCGCGCCGTGGCCCCGCCGGGCTCTGGCCGCACCCATGCCTCCAGGGTGAGATCGTCGCTGTGCCGGGCGGCGGGCAGCAGCTTGGCGGCCAGCGAGGGCGGCTGGGTGTCCTTGCCGAACGACAGGGCCCGGCCGGGCAGATCACCCCACCAGCGCGGCGGGCGCGCCTCCCCCTCATCGGCCGCGGTGCCGTCAGTGACCGACCCGGTGACGCCGATCAGTGCCGCAGTCACCAGACGGGAACCGTAGGCTGCGGTAGAGCCGGGGCGACTGTGGGTGACCAGCGACGGGTCGTAGGCCACCCGGCGCACGACCGCACCCTCCAAACACGCAAGCGCCTCGGCCGTGGAGCCCTCGCCCGCCGGATTCACCAACTGCAGCCCGGTGGCCCCCTTCTCGACGGCCTCGGACAGCGCGTACACCGTGCCGCCGACATCGAGCAGATCCCCTGCCGCCAGCGCACGGCGGGCGCCGGGCGGAGCCAGCGTGAGCGAGCCGTCCTCGGCCGCAGCGTCCGGGGCCACGGTGCCGACCGGGGCCGGGGCGGTGCGCAGCCCGTTGAGCGCGTCGGCGAACGCGTCGGCACGCCGCGGCAGCAGCCGCCAGGTCTCCGTCTCGCCCGCCGTGGTGGCCAGGGTGAGCGTGCAGCGACCGTCGAACGGCCCGGCCGTATCCGCGGTGACCTTCACCTCGACGTCCACGAGATCCAAACCCGCATCCCGGGCGGTGAGATGGACGACCGTGTCCTCTGTCGCGGCCAGGCGCTTGCCGGAACGACCCACCGCGGTGTCGTAGAACAGGCCGGTGAACCGGTCCTCCGCATCGCGGAAATACAGACCGAGCTGCCCGGTGCCACTGCTGTTGATGAACGGGGCACCCTTGACATGGGCGAAGTCCAGCAGGGCGCCGGACCAGCCCAGCCCCAGACGGTCCGTACCGAGATACACCATGGGCAGCGCCTTGTCACTGCAGCCCTTGGTACCACCGGTGACACGGCCCAGTTCCTCCTGCTTGGCCTCACGCTCATTGCACAGATCAGTCAGCTGCTGGGTGAGGGTCTGTAGGAAATTCGGCGTCTTGCTGGCGGTGGTGAGCAGCTCGTACAGCTGGAACGCCTCAGTGACCTTCTTCATTTGCTCGCAGCCCTCGTCGGTCGACGGCGCGGCGGGCACGAGTTCAGGCAAGGCGCGACGCTTGTCACTCGTGGCTTTGGACGTCGTGGGTACCAACTTTCCGCCGGTCAAACGGATTTTCGATCCGCCCGCACGGAGCCCACCAGTTTTCCACATGGTGACCGGTGTGTTATCGGACGTACCCTGGGCAACGACGATGTCCTGGCCGCTCTGTACGAGGAGCAGGCCCGACTTGACGTTACGCAGGCGCGCACTCCCCTCCCCATCGGGCACCAGAATCCACCGGTGCGCCGGGTCCGTTGGGTCCGGCGCACCGGTGAGAAGCACCAACTGGTCGCCCTGATCACCGCCGGTCGCGAGATGCGGCGGCGGCGTGCCGTACCGGTAGAAGTCCGCGCTGTCGACGAAGACGAAATATTCACCAGACGGTACGTCAGGATCGGCCCTATTCCATACCCAACGGTCCGCACCCCTAACAGCACCGAGAATGTAGCCTGCCGAGCTTCCGGTGGACTGAATAGCCTTACCGTTCTGGTCCAAATTCTTCTTGGCAAGGGCTAGTTCGCTCTTGCCTCGCGGGATCTCCGTGTCCAGCTGCTTGATCTCCGCAGTGAGTTGAATCTGCCTGGCCGGGTCGACTTCCTGCGCCCTCGCCCCGACCACGGGCAGGTCGACCACATCCGGCAGCTGGGCCAGGCGCCCGTCGCGGGCAACAGCAAGGTCGAGCGCGGCGACGCGGCCGACCAGGTCACCACCGGAGCCTGCACCGTCTGCGTCCTCGCCCGCGCTCGCGGTCCAAGTCAGCAGGACCCGGGCCTGCCGCTTGAGCGGGCGCGGCTCGCCGCTGTGGCCTGCGGCACCGTCCTCCTGCTGGTGATGGAGGGCCGCCGACAGACCGCCGGATACCGTGCGGCCAGGAGTGCGGAAGGCGTCACGGCGGATGCCCGGGTGGTCGGCGAGGGGGGCCTGGGAGGCCGTCCAGGCGGCGGTGCCGTGCAAGGTGGCGTGCAGGACGTGCGGGCCCTGGTCGTAGGCGGTGGTGCCGGTGCCCTCGTCGAAGCGGTAGTACGCCGCCAGGCCCGGCTCGTCGCCGACCAGCCGCTGGTCCGAGGTCTCGACGATGCGCTCGGCGCGCCGCGCCCGGTCCCAGATCCGGACCTCGTCCAGCTCACCGGTCAAGAAGCCCTCGGCGGCTCCGTCCGCGCTGATGGCCGCGCCCAGCAGCAGGCGGGGCCCGGCGCCGGGCACGGCGGCCAGTTCCCCGCCGCCCGCGGGCGCCCGGTTCACGAGGAAGGCGGCCTTCTCGCCGTCGTACACGACAGCGACATGACTGTAGGTGCCGACAGGCACGGTGACATCCGAGGAAGTAACCGAGGCATCCGGGCCGTGGGCCAGGACCAGGGCGCCGTTCTCGTCGAGCGAGAGCCGCACCCCAACGGCGTTCTCACCCTCGCCGCCGCCCGTGGACAGGACTGTCCCGGCCTGCTCGGCGGGCTTCAGCCACGCCTCAAGCGTGTACGGGCCGGCGCCCAGTTTCAGTACCTCCGCGCCGGTGGCGACGTCGGCGTACGCGCCCTGGGAGAGGGTGAGTGCCGATTCGGCGAAGCGGGTGTCCGGCTCCACCGGGACCAGCGGCTTCTTGGTGAACGGGCATGTCCCGGGGGTGCGTTCGAGCACCGCGTCACGGTAGGCGGGGTCGGGGCTGGTGTAGAAGCGGGTGCCCTGGGTGTTGAACAGGCCGTCTTCGCCCTGCTCGACATTGACCGCCTCGATCCGCTCGGCCGTGGCGTTGTGCACGAAGAACTGCCATCGGCTGATACCGGCCGCAGTCGTGGGCAACAGCAGCGCGGTGAACCGGCCCCCCTCGATCCGGCCCGCGAAACCCAACACCAGGGTCGGCTCGTAGAACGGGTTCCCGTCCATGTCGGTGGTGCCCAGGCTGTCCTTGACCGATTCGGGCCGGTCCCGGTGACGGCTGCGCCGGTAACGGACCTCCAGGGCCGGCTTGAGCACACCGTCGGCGAGCACGAACCGGTCGCACAACAGGGCGTCCAGAGCGATCGCCCTCGGCTGCCCCGCGGCATCCACCAAGCGGTCCGCGTGGTCGCGTACGCC
The DNA here is from genome assembly GCF_046549115.1 of Streptomyces sp. x-19. Classification (NCBI taxonomy): domain Bacteria; kingdom Bacillati; phylum Actinomycetota; class Actinomycetes; order Kitasatosporales; family Streptomycetaceae; genus Streptomyces; species Streptomyces sp. x-19. Next base: position 75,354 of record NZ_JAJPWK010000028.1, read on the forward strand.
CGTGGCGCCGCCGTCGGTCAGGCGGAACAGGGCGTCCGCGTGGCCGGCACCGACCGCCTGACGGAAGACGAAGACGTGCCTGCCGTCGGAGACCGCGTGAAAAGGTTCAGCGGCGCTCAGCCGGGCGGTGCTGGAGAGGAACCCGTCGACATCCTCGTCCCGCAGCACCTCGCCCGGCCCCGGCTCGGCGCGGCCGCCCTGGCGCACCCGGGGCAGCGCCACCGAGCCCACAGCGGCGTAACCGGCGCGCGCTAACTCCCGCGGGAAGAGCAGCTCCCCGGGGTCCTCGGACCAGTGGTACACATCCAGCTCGGCACGGGCCCCAAGGCCATCCTCGCCCTGCGGCGCGGCCAGAGCAGCAGGCGGCGCGGTGTCGAGATCGAGCACGCTGTAGCGGATACGGCGGGAATCATCCATCCCCAGGGCAATGGTGACGCCCTGATGCCGAACGAGAGTGGTGTGCAGATACGTGCGGTCGCGGTAGGTCTTCAGGCGGCTGCTCGCCGGACGTTCAACTGTCACGGATCGGACTTCCTCCTCGCGAGGACCCCGGCGGCCCTCGGGCCCCGGCACCCTCCCCGAGAGATCCACCCGATATCCGCGGCCTCAGAAGACTGACGTGAAACCAACCGCCCCGATGCCCGTAGACACCGCCGCTGCCGCGGCCGATCGGTTTCACCCTGGTAGAACGCCCTCGGGCGCCGGCGTGGTGGCGCCCGGGCCGGGCCCGGGGCTCGGCGAGTACGGAGCCGGCTCCCGTACGGCGGGTGTGATCACTTGGTACCCGCTGCGCATGCCCCCGCTCATTCCATGGAATGAGTGCCGTACTTGGCGCACGGCAGCGGAAGGCTCCCGGCCGGCCAGGCGGTCGGCCGGCCGGGAGCTCCCCGCCACGCAACGGTCAGGAAACCATCGCCGTCAGTCGTCGCCGCTGCCGACCACGGCGACAGCCTGTATCTCCACCACCAACTCGGGGAGCGCCAGCTGGCTCACACCGACCGCGGTCCACGACGGATACAGCTTGGGGAGATATTCGTCTTTCACCTGGCTGAACACCTCCATGTCCCCGCGGAGGTCGGTGTGGAAGGTCGACAGGTCGACGATGTCGGCCAGGCTTGCTCCCGCGCCCCGGAGGGCGGACTTCACGCCTTCGAACGCGAGCCGGGTCTGGGCCTCCACTCCGTCGGCGGGCGTCAGGGTGGCGGTGTCGATCCCGACCTGTCCCGACACCCAGACCGTGTCGCCGACACGTGTCGCCTGCGAGAAGTGCAGCGTGTCGTAGATCGCCTGCGTGGGGGGCGGGTTGATCAGTTGACGCTTCGTGTCGTGGGTACTCATGACGGGGTCCTTTTCAGACGAGCTTGCGGAAGAGGGGCGAGCGGAACGGGTCGCCCGGGTTCAGCTTCGCCATCTCCTCGACGAAGAGGACGCCGTTGCGGGCGAAGGGGTGCCCCTCGACGTCCGGCAGGGAACGGAACACCGCGTCGTCGCCGAAGAAGCGGAGGACCAGCGTGTGACGGTCCGGGCAGCCGGCGTCGACGGCGGGGCCACTGTGCAGCGAGCGGGGGTGGATCACGACAACATCGCCGGGCTCGGTCGCCCACGAGGCCACGTCGTGGGCATCGGGGTCGAGCGCGCGCTCGACTTCTACGTCCGGCAGGCGGGGCAGGGAACCGTCACCGAAGAGGGGCTCGGTCGGGTCGTCGGGGTTCGCGAAGGTGGTGCCGTCGTACTGGGCACCCTGATGGGAGCCGCGGACGACCTCCAGCGAGTACTGCTTGGTGAGCGGCTGGAACGTGATCCACGCGTTTCCCCAGTGCTGGCCGGCCCACGGCAGGTAGGCGGTGTCCTGGTGCCAGGCGCTGCGGGCGCCCTTCCCTCCGGCCTTGAGAAACACTTCCTCGGCGAAGTACCAGACGTGCTTCGAGCCCCACAGCTCGGCGAACAGCCGGCCGAAGGGCAGCGAAGACACCAGATCGTCCAGCCGGTCCTTGGCGAGCGGGTTGGCGTTGTCGACGAGCGACTGCTGCTCGGTCCCGTCGAAGAGCTGAGCCGCGTGTGGCGACGGGTTGGCCACGGCCCAGTCGAACGCCTCGCGACACTTGTCCAGCTGCGCTTCGTCGAGACAGCCCTTGATCAGGGTGGCGCCGTCGTTCCGGAACGCTTCCCGCACTGACTTGTCCATCCGTAGTCCTTTCTTGTAGCGGGAGTTGTGTGAACGGCAGGGGGCCCAGGGGAGGGTCCGAGGACCCCCGGAGGGGTGCGGTCAGCCACGTAGTGCGGAGGCGAAGACCCTCGGCAGGGCGGACCGGCGGGGCGCCGCGGCGAAGTCGGCGAGGAGCCGGCCCGTGGTGTCCGCGGTGCGGTTGGTGACGAACCATGGCGGCCTGGGAGGCATGACCGGCTCGCCGTGCAGGATCGCCCGGGACGCGGGGCGGAACGGCCCCCGCACGACCGTGCGTTCCGGCCCGTCCAGGAGGAGCGCGTTGTGCCCGACGCCGATGCCGCTCTGCACGTCGTCGAGAGTATGGCCCGGGTAGGCGCCCCAGGTGGCCGTCGCGGTCAGATAACCAACGCCGGGCCATGCGTTCAACGCCACGGTCCCGTAGCGGAGTGCGGCGATCGCGTCGTCGGGTGCCGGGCCGAGTGGGGCGACGGTGCGCGGATGCGCGATCAGGTTCGCGCCCGGTGTGCCGGTGAACGTCTCGTTCGCCGTGCGCACCGCGTCGTCGAGGAACTGATGTGGCGAGCCGGGCAGTTCGAGGACGGCGAGGACCGGGGCGAAGTATGCGCCGTCCAGCGCAGGGCCGGGGTCGGACAGGGCGGCGCGCAGATGGGCCGGGAGGCGGTCCTTCTGTGCCCAGGCGGAGCTGATGACGACGGCCAGGCTCGCCACGCAGTCGTAGGCCACCACCCGGTTGGTCGCGTGCAGCTCGTACACGACGTCGAGGATCGGGGTCGAGGTGATGTTCCCCGCGCCGAGCACGACGCCGACGCCCTTGGTCTCGGCCGGGCGGAGCAGCGCGAGGCCCGCGCGGCTCCGCACCGTCTCCTTCGTGACGCCCGGTGGCATCCGCAACTCGGCGCTGAAACCGTTCAGGAGCAGCTGGTCCCAGATGCTGTGCGGCAGGACTCGGACCGAGACCCGCCCGCCCGGCGCCCGGCCGAAGGAGAAACCGTCGACGGGACTGCGGCTCTCCTCCAGGGCCTCGACGCTTGCGGCGAGCGCGCCCAGGGAGGTCTGCACCGGGTACGGGCCGGTGATCCATTCCTCGCCGACCGGCGGGCTGTCCTTCGGCAGCTTCTTGTGCGCGACGGCCGCATGTACCCATGCCGCCGCGTGCTGGGTGGTGGCCGCGTGGATCTGGTGCAGTAGCTCACGCCGCTTCGCCCGGTCGCAGCCGGCCCAGGCGGTCTCGCCACGGACGAAGTCGTCAACGGCCCGGCCGAGTTCCCTCACCTGCTCGGTGGACGGCTGCGACGTCGCCATCACCCGACTCCCTTGATGAGGTCGGCCGCCTTCTCCGCGGCCATGATCGTGGGCGCGTTGGTGTTGCCGCGCGGCACCGTCGGGAAGACGGAGGCGTCGACGACCCGCAGGTCCGCCACGTCGTACACGCGCAGTTCGGGGTCGATGACCGAGCCGATGGCGCAGGTCGACGTCGGGTGGTACAGCGTCTGGCCGATTCTCCGTGCCCAGTCGAGGATGTCGGCGTCGGAGGAATCGGGGGCCGGCACTTCGAACGGTCCCGTGGCGACGTCGGTCACCGCCTGCTGCGCGGCTATGTCCAGAGCGATCCGGACCCCGGCGACGATGCACTCCTGGTCCTCCGGCGTCACCAGGTAGTTGTGCACGATCCGGGGCGCGGCGTGCGGGAGCGGGGAGCGCAGGGTCACCGCGCCGCGGCTCGTCGGGGCGAGCACGAGCGGGCCGAAGGAGAAGCCGTGCTCGGTGGCCGCGCCGAGCCCCTCCTGGTGGAAGAGCACGGGCGCGGCGTGGAACTGCACGTCGGGGGCGTCCAGTTCGGGACGGCTCCGGAAGAATCCGCCGGCTTCGCCGATGTTGGACGTCAGCGGGCCGCGCCCCTCGCTCTGCAGCAGCGCGGTGTTCTCCGCGGTGGCCGCGCTGATCAGCGACTCGGCGTCGGTGCGGAAGTTCAGCATCGCCATGTAGTGGTCCTGCAGGCCCTGGCCGACCGGAAGGTCCCGCACGACGTCGATGCCGAAGGCAGTCAGGTCGGCGGCGGGGCCGATCCCGGACAGCATCAGCAGCTTCGGGGATTCGTACGCACCGGCCGACAGGATCACCTCTCGCTCGGCGCGGATCACTTCGACGGCACCGCCGCGGTCCACCTCCACGCCCGTTGCCCGGCCGTTCTCGATCACCACTCGGCGGGCAAGAACCGAGCACAGCACGGTGAGGTTCGGACGGTCGCGGGCGGGGTGCAGGTAGGCGACGGCCGCGCTGCAGCGCTGGCCGCCCCGCTGCGTCAGATGGTAGCGCCCGACGCCGAACTGGTCCTCGCCGTTGAAGTCGTCGTTCGTCTTGTATCCGGCCTGCTGGGCGGCCTGCACGAAGAGCGAGGAGAGCGGATGCCCAGACCTTCCCTCGCTTACCGTCAGCGGCCCGCCCACACCGTGGAAGTTGTCCTCGCCGCGCTCGTTGTCCTCGGCGCGCTTGAAGTACGGCAGCACCTCGGCGTACGACCAGCCCGTGGCCCCTGCCGCGGCCCAGCCGTCGTAGTCGGCGCGGCTGCCCCGGATGTAGATCATCGCGTTCATCGAGCTGGAGCCGCCGACCACCTTGCCCCGGGGCAGGTAGGCCCGCCGTCCGCCGAGGCCCGGCTCCGGGTCGGTGTCCAGGTCCCAGTCGAGGCCGGACTTGAACAGCTGGGGGAAGGCGGCCGGGATGTGGATCTCCTGAGCCGTGTCGGGGCCCCCGGCCTCGACCAGGGCCACCCGGACCTCGGGGTTCTCCGACAGTCGCGCCGCGAGGACACAGCCCGCGGATCCGGCGCCGACGATGACGTAGTCGTACATGCTCATCCCGTCCCTGTGAACGAAGAATGCGTGGTGACGAACGACGTTGTGGCGAGAGAAGAGTGGAGAGCTCAGGATCGGACGGGTCCTACGCCCGGGGAGCCCGGTGACGTCCCCGATGCCGGGGCATCCGAGCCGGATCCAGGGTGTGCGCGAGGAATGCGAGTTGGTCGGCCAGCACTCGCTGCTGCCCCGGCCCGGCGTACACGTCCAGATGGTCGACGGGGTACTCGCGCAACTGCGCCCCTTGACCGGCCTTGCGGGCGGTCCGCCGCGCCGCGTCGGGCGGCGCGATGCGGTCGTGCGTGCCGACCTGCACAAGGACCGGGCACGCCAGCCGTCGGACGAAGGCGGTCGGGCGGTTCGGCCCGACCTTCAACGCCGCGCGAGCACACACCTCGTTGCGGAACGTCGGGCCGGCGAACGACGCGCAGATCTCCAGAGCGCCGGGGACGCTCATCATCGCCAGCGATCCGGGCTCCCCGACGACCGGCACGTGGTGCGGCGTTCGCGCGGTGAGGGCGCGCGCAGCGTCACGCAGCCCGTGCCCGGCCAGGCGGCACAGCCGGCCGACTCCCGCATAGCGCACGACCTGCGCCAGTGAGGCGAGGCCGTCCGTCACGGGCGTCAGCGAGACGACCGCCGTGACACGGCCGTCCTGGGCCGCGACCACGAGGGCATGACCGCCGGAGTACGACGCGCCCCACAACACGATCCGGTCCGGATCGACGCCGGGTAGGCGCCGGGCGGCCGCGACGGCCGCGTGATAGTCCTGCCGCTGACGCCTGACCGAGACATCCTGGCGGGGTGTGCCCTCGGAGTCGCCGAAGCCGCGGTAGTCGAAGACGAACGCGTCGATGCCGGCGTCCGCAAAGGGCCCGGCGTAGTTCAGCAGGCCGCTGTCGCGAGTGCCGCCGAAGCCGTGCGCCATGACCACGCACGGTCGGCCGGCCGCACCGGCCAGTGCGTCGGTCGTGGCCGGGACATGCCAGGCGGCGCAGTTGCTGCCGCGGCTGGTGAAGGTGAGGTCCGTCTTCATTGCGCTCCTCCGGACCGGGGCGCCGGCGGAGCCGGCTCGACGGCGGTGAACTTCAGTGCGCTGTCCTCAACCGGTCCCTCACGAAGCCGCTCGACGTCCTTTTCGTAGGCCATCTCGACCGTCCAGGGGCCGTTGGCCCCCGCTCGCGGGAACTTCGCGATCCCCCGGTGGACATAGCCGGCGCTCAGCTCCATGAACGGTGCCCGCTCCATGCCCAGATCGTTCAGAACCGGCTCGACGGTGCCGTAGCCGTGGGAGTCCATGTGGTCGAGCAGCCGGCAGAAGTGCTCGCAGACCAGATCCACCTTCAGCGTCCAGGAGAGGTTCGTATACCCCAGGGCGAACGCGAAGTTGGGCACACCGCTGAGCATCATCGCCTTGTAGGCCGTCGTGTCCGGCGGATTCACCTTTTGGCCGTCGACGCTGAGCTGGATCTTTCCGAAGGGTGACATGGTGAGCCCGGTCGCGGTCACGATGATGTCGGCGGACAGCTCCTGCCCCGACTCCAGCAGGATGCCCGCCTTGGTGAACCGTTCGATCCGGTCGGTGACCACCGAGGCCCGTCCGGTCGAGATCGCCTTGAACAGATCGCCGTCGGGCACCACGCAGAGCCGCTGGTCCCACGGGTCGTAGCGCGGGGTGAAGTGGGTGTCGACGTCGAAGTGCCGGGGCAGTTGCCGGCGCACGTTGGCGATCAGCAGCCTGCGCATCAGTTTCGGAGCGCGCCGGCATGCCGTGTAGATCCCGCGGGTGACCATGATGTTCTTGCGCCGGACGATCCGGTGAGCGCGCTTGTGGCCGAGCACCCGGTTCAGCGCGTTGGTGATCGCGTCTTCGGCCGGCGCCGAGAGCACATAGCTCGGCGAGCGTTGCAGCATCGTCACGTGACCTGCCGTGCCGGCCATCGACGGGATCAGCGTGATGGCCGTGGCGCCGCTGCCGATCACGACGGCGCGTTTGCCCGTGTAGTCCAGATCCTGAGGCCAGTGCTGCGGGTGGACCACTCGGCCTTCGAAGTCCTCGACACCGGTGAACTCGGGCGTGAAACCCGCCTCGTAGTCGTAGTAGCCGGTTCCGAGGAACAGGAATCGTGCCGTGAATCTCGTCTTCTTCCGGCTGCCGGCCTGCTGGGCGGTGACGATCCACCGTCCCGTGGACGAGGAGAACTCCGCGCCGAGCACCCGGTGGCCGAGGCGGATGTGCCCGGTCAGTCCGTGCTCGCTGACGGTTTCCCGCAGATAGTCAACGATGAGGTGCCCGTCGGCGATCGACTTGCGGTGTGTCCACGGCTTGAATCCGAAACCGAAGGTGGGCATGTCCGAGTCCGACCGGATGCCGGGGTACCGGAACAGGCTCCACGTGCCGCCGATCGCGTCGCGCGCCTCCAGGACCGCGAACGATGTGGCCGGGCGGCGGGCTTTGAGGTGGCTGGCCGCGCCGATGCCCGAGATTCCGGCGCCGATGATCAACACATCGACATCCACGGGCCGTGTCTGGCTGATGCTCGTGATCGTCACAGGCATCTCCTTTCCGCGGTGGTGAGGGGCTGCGAGGCGGTGGCTGCCGCCACTCAGTCGGTGCCGGGGGAGCTTCGGCCGAGCTCGGCGCGCGCGAGCGCGTTCTTGTGCACCTCGTCGGGGCCGTCGGCGAACCGCCCCGCCGTCGGTGACCGGCGTCTGACCGGTCCTCCATGCCCTGGTGACCCTCCCCGGTCCCGCGACTGGCACCGGTGACGATCGCGGTCTGTCCCGCGAATCTGTTGGCCATGGGTTCTCCTCGACGGGGCTGGGTGGGTCAGTGGCGTCCGTCAGCCAGCGCCGCAGCGATGTTCCGGGCGGCACCGGCGCCGGATTCCATGGCACCCTCGATCCCTCCGACACCCAGCGGCGCGATGTCGCCACCGGCGAAGTGGATTCGCCCGTGAGGCTCTCGCATCTGCGGAGCGGCCTGGGTCAGGTTGCCTGGCCGGTGATGGGCCCACGTTCCTTGGGAGAAGTCGTCGCCGACCCAGTCGTGGCCGGCCGTCTCGAGTACGTCGATGTCGGGGACGAAGGTCCGCAGTGCAGCCTGCACGCCCTCGCGGTCCTCGGCGTCGATGGCCGAGGCGTCGGAGGCGAAGCACACGACGAGCGTGTCGTCCTCGTGCCGGTGCTCGACCCTGGCGGTGTTGACGGGGTTTTTGCCGACCGGGGCAAAGGCGCAGAAGGGCTCGATCTCTCCCCTGACCCGCGCCCAGATCTTGGCGGTCTTCATCGGGTGCTTGTGATCGATCATGGTGCGCACCGGCTGGGCGACGTCAGGGGTAATGGCGACGTCGCCCAGCGTGTTGAGCGGCAGTGCGACGACGGCCGAGCGTGCCCGGATCCGCTCACCGCTGCGGGTGGTCACGACGACACTGGATCCGTCGTCCTCGATCGCGCTGACGGGCGTGGACAGGCGGAGATCGGCCTTCGATTCACCGAGGATGGCGTCGATGAGCCTCTTGGTTCCGCCCTTGATCGGCCAGAAGCCGGCGGTTTCCAGGAACGCGCCCCAGTCCCCGAAGGCCGTGGCCGCCCAGAGAAGCATCTGTGCGACGCCCTGCTCGCTGTAGGAGTGGACCAGCGTGGACAGCGCCCCGTCGAGGAGGTCCCTGTCGTAGGCCGACAGATTCAGCGAGTCGAGCCGTCCTCCCAAGGTCTCCTTCTCGATCGCGGTGTTGTCGACGGCGGAAAGGTCGACCGGCAACGGGAACCGAGTCCGCGCGTCGGCGAAGAACCGGGCCACGAGGGGGCTGACGGCGCTGTCGTACTCAATCTGGCTGCCGGAGTGCACCATGCCGTCGGCCAACCAGTACACCCTCTCGATGCCGAGCGGCAGCGACAGCGGGATGTGGTGACGCTGGAGTTCGCGCCACACGTTCGGCTGGGTCCAGTGCACGTACGTGCCGCCGAACTCCATCTGGCGACCGAACACTTCGCTGGTGAAGGTCCTTCCCCCGACCCTGTCGCGCCCTTCGAGGAGGATCACCGAGTGGCCCTCCAGGGTGAGGTCCCGCGCGGCGGTGACACCGGCGAAGCCCGCGCCGATCACCACGACATCACAAGCACTGTTGGGCATAGCCCGCTCCGTTCTGTTGTCCTCGCCGGATGTACGCAGCGCAATCGCGTTGCGATCGGTTCGACCAAGACGCGAGATTCGATCTCGAATCGAGTTCGAGTTTATGGCGCGCCAGGGGACTGTCAAGCCGTACGACAAGGAAGTTCGGGCCACATCGCTGATACGATCCCGAATCGTGTTCGAGAAAAATCCGACAACCCAGGCATCGGCTCGCCCGGCGGTACAGCGCCGCGGGGTGGAGCGGAGACAGGCCATCCTCGACGCCGCCGAAGGGCTGCTCGGCGAGAAGGGCTACGAGGCCGCCACGCTCAAGGCGATCGGCGAGCGGGCGGGCATCCCGATCGCCTCCGTCTACCACTACTTCTCCGACCGACATCAGGTCGAGGCCGAGCTCCTGCAGCGCCATGCGCGCGAGCTCGACGCACTCATCAGCGCCGCGCTGGACAGATCCCCACCGCAGACGCTGCGGGACGCCGCCGACGCCGTCATCGACCCCTTGCTCGACTACTTCCGACGGCATCCCAGCTGTACCGAGCTGTGGTTCTCGGGGAACAGGTCGACAGTCGGCGAGCTGGTCCGCGCATTCGACGAGGCGCAGGCCGAGCGGATCTGGCGCCTTCTCATCGAGCGGGAGCTCGTGCCCGCCGACACTCCTCGGCTCGTCCTGCAGCTCACCTTCGAGGCGGGCAACCGGCTCTTCGACATCGCGTTCCGGCGTTCGCCGGCCGGTGACGACACGACGATCGCCGAAATGCGACGCTTCGTCAGCGCCTATCTCGAAACCTACGCCTCGGGCGATGCGTGAGCGGCGGCGACGTCGATCCGGCCCCGGTCCCCGAAGAGGACGGCTCCAACCTTCTCCCCCATCACGCCGTCGGGCACGGCGAGGGCCACGGCGTCGGCCGCCCCTGGAGCTGACAGCAGCACCGCCTCGGCCTCTGCGCTCGACACGTTCTCCCCACCGCGATTGATGATGTCCTTGATCCGGTCGACGATACGGACACGGCCCGCTGCGTCGACCCGGACGATGTCACCGGTGCACAGCCATCCCCCTCCCCCGGCGGCCACCTTCCCCCTTACCGGGGGAACGCCCACCGGCTACGGCCTCACTGGCGGAGGTTCCCCCACCGTCCACGATCGGCTCCGCGGTGGCCGCCGGTCTGCGCCAGTACCCGGTGGTCACGTTGACGCACCGCCGTACGCGACCGTGCGCACCCCGGACACGTCGGGCGTCGGCGAAATCCGGGTGCCGCGAGAGCAGGGAGTACACGGCGGGCACGGTCACCATGAACGAGATCCGCTCTGCCGCCAACGCCCTTGTCAGCTCCGGCAGATCGAGCGCGGGCATGATCACCGAAGTCCCACCGACGTATGCCTCCGACGATCCCCGCACTGCACCCGCAACGCCGTGGGGCATGACCCTCTCCGTTCTGCTGCGGGAGCGAAGGTGGAAGAGCTCCGCGCGGCGAGCGATTGCGGCCGATCGGTTGGATTGACACCACCCCACCACCCCCCATAAAGTCGAATTCGATTCGAGATCTGGTTCTGCCTGCCTGTGCTGAGCCTTACCGCGACGCGGACTCCCCGCGTGTGCACGCCACGCGCACGGGCCGGAGCGAGTCATGGTCAACCGGTGATGCGGCAATGACGTCGGGGACCAGGCTCAGACCGATCTCTCTGCTGTGATCGCACGCTGCCCTCGCCCTTGTCGGCAGGTTCCCCAAGAGCAAGCCGATGGCGTCAACGAGTGCCGCAAGGCGCTCCGTTGCGATCGCGGTCCGACTTCGAAACCAGGATCTTCAGGATCCGAGACGGACAGTGGTGCTTGACGTGACGGAATCAAACGATGGTTCGCAGACTCGCGACGCCGCAATCATCGGCTGTGGATTGACGGGTGCCGCTCTGGCGCGGGCGTTCGCGAGGAGCGGGTACTCGGTGGCGGTCTGGAACAGCACTCCCGAGCGGGCGGATGCCCTCGCCGGCGAGGGCATCACGCCGGTGCGCGACGTCGGTGAAGCCGTGCGGTCGTCGCCACTGGTCGTCGACTGTGTGTCGACCTACGAAGCTACGCACTCGGCACTCGGCCCCGCCGCCGACCGGCGCGGTGCCACGCTTTTCGACACCTACGCCGCAGGGGCCAGCGCCGGCCTGACCGTCATGCGAGGAGCCGGACAGCGAGCCCGCGTCCTCGCGGCGGCCACCGAGAACCTGGCGTTGGCCGAGGCTGCGGGCCTGGGCACGCTCGGCTTCTCCGCCCAGACCAAGGTCATCGGCGGCGCCGACGCAGTCGAGGAGGTCTGAGATGACCAACGAGGGAATCACCTACTCGGCTTCCAGCGGCTGGATCGATCCGCCCACCGACGTCATGCCGGCGCTACGGGGCGAGCTCACGTGCGATGTCGCCGTCGTCGGCGGTGGGTACGCCGGCATGGCAGCGGCGCTGCGGCTGGCCGAGCGGGGTGCCGATGTCGTGCTCCTCGAAACCGGGTTCTGCGGCAGCGGGGCGGCCTCGCGCAACGCCGGACAGTTGACGGGGGCACCAGCGGGTGACCCCTCGGTCCTGAGCACGTTGTACCCGCGCCGCTTTCGCAACCTCCTCCGCCTCACCGAAGGAGCCGTCCACTTCGCCGAGGAGTTGATCGGGCGGCTCGACACCGACTGCGAATACGAGCCGACGGGCAACATCGGGGCCGCCGTTTCCACGGGACAGCTGCGCAAGGCGAGGCGGAACGCCCGGATTCTCCAGAAGGCAGGGGCGGACGCCGAGTTCGGAGACAGGCATGACCTCGGACTGCCGGAAGCGTTCCCCGGTGGCGTCCTGGAGCGCGCCGGGGGCCTGTTGAACCCCGGGAAGTTCGCGCTCGGTCTCCGCGAGGCGCTCCTCGGGTCGCAGGCGAGGGTGTTCGAGCAAACCGCCGTGCGAGCCGTTGAGCCCCATGGCACGGGAGTCGTCGTCACGGTGCCGGGCGGGCGCATCCGCGCCGACCGGGTCCTCCTCGCCACCAATGCCTACTCCCGCGAACTTGCGATCACCCCGAAGCGGCTGGCCACCCCCCTCTGGGTCAGCATGGTCGAGACCGAACCGATCAAGCCCGGCCGTCTGGAGGCGACCGGCTGGACGAGCCGGTCCGGCATCGCCACCCAGCACAACCTCATGCAGAGCTTCCGTCCCACCGCGCGCGGCACGATCGTGTTCGGTGTTCGCCGGCTGCAAGCGACGCGAGGAGCGGCGGGCACTCGTGAGCCGGACCCCGCGGTCGTGGCGGACCTCGCCCGCGGCTTCCACGACCGCTTCCCGTCCCTTCGCGACGTCAAGCTGCAACGGGCGTGGGGTGGGTGGGTCGCGCTGACGTCGTCGTGGCTGCCGGTCGCCGGACAGGCCGCGAAGAACGTCTTCTACGCCATGGCCTGCAACGGCCACGGCCTCGCCCAGGCGCCGTACGTCGGCACGATGCTCGCCGACCGGCTCGCCGGCGGTGCGCTCCACGACGACCTCGGAGCCATCTGGCAGGAGCGGTCGCGGTTTGTCCCCTCGCCCGTCTTCAACGCTCCGACGCTGCGTGCCATTTGGGCGGTCGACCGGCTGTCGGATCGCCTCGGCTCGAAAACGGGTCACAGCGGCTGACGCAAGGGGCCGAGTGCGGTGACGCCCAGGCCGGGACGACCGCCGGGAATCGGGCGTCCCGGTCGGAGACGGGCAACGGAACTTGTGGAGACGGGAAAGCGAGAGACAGCGATGAGCGTCAGCGCACACGGCGAGGCCGTCGACGCGGGTGGCGTCGCCGTCTCGGCGCCGGAGATGCAGCAGAACGACGCAGGAACGGCGGATCTTGACAGCGTCGCACCGGCGCCCCTTAAACTCGAAGTCGATTCGATTTCGACTTATGCGCTCTCGGTCCCCCGAGCCGACAGCGACACGGATACCGCCGCGCACATGTACGGCGACGACAACGGAACGGAGAGGGCCATGGTCAACACTCGCCCCTGCCGGGGCGGTTTTCCCACGCCGACAGCCTGCGGGGCTCCCGTCGGTCCCTTCAAGGGCATGAGCCCCAACGGCCTTGCAGTGCGGACGGCTCAGGCGGTCCGCACCCACAGGGGAAGGGGCTGACCCGTGATCTCGACTCGCTTCACCGACCTGTTCGGAGTGGACCACCCCATCGTCTGCGGCGGCCTGACCGGCGTGGGCACCGCGGAACTCATCTCCGCGGTGGCCGAGGCCGGCGCGCTCGGGTTCCTCACGGCCCTCACTCAGCCCTCGCCGGAGGCGCTGGCGCGGGAGATCGCACGATGCCGGGAGATGACGGATCGGCCGTTCGGCGTCAACCTGACCATCCTGCCCACCCTCAACCCGGTGCCCTATGCGGAATACCGGTCGGCCATCATCGACAGCGGCATCCAGGTGGTCGAAACGGCCGGCAGCAACCCGGCAGAGCACGTGGCCGCCTTCAAGGCCGCGGGGGTCAAGGTGATCCACAAGGCGGTGGCCGTTCGGCACGCCGTCAAAGCGCAGTGTCTCGGCGTCGACGCGGTCAGTGTCGACGGCTTCGAATGCGCCGGACATCCGGGCAACGAGGACGTCCCCGGCCTGGTGCTCATTCCCGCCGCCGCACGGCAGCTGGACGTCCCGGTCATCGCCAGCGGAGGCTTCGCGACCGGCAGCGGGCTGGCCGCCGCCCTCGCGCTCGGGGCGTGCGCCATCAACATGGGCACCCGGTTCGTCGCCAGCGCGGAAGCGCCGGTGCACCGCAACGTCAAGGACCAGATCGTCGCCAATGACGAACGGGCCACCCAACTGGTCTTCCGCGAGTTCGACAACACCGCGCGGGTCGCACGCAATGCGATATCCGAGGAGATCGTCGCCCGGTCACGGCGCCCCGGAGCGAGCTTCGACGACGTCGCCGATCTGGCCTCGGGTGTCCGGGGCCGGACCCGCGTGCTGGAGCAAGGACACCTGGACGACGGTCTGTGGTGGGCCGGTCAATCGCAGGGGCTCGTCGAGTCCGTCGCCACATGCGACGAGATCGTCACCGGAATCGTGGCCGACGCTGAAGAGATCATCGGCCGACTCGCCGTACTTCCCAGGTGAATCCGGCTGCCGCCGACGACGGAAACCAGGAGCCCGTACCCATGACGTGGACCACCCTCCACCACCGACTCGACGACGGAATCCGCACCGTCACCCTCGATCGGCCCGGCCACCTCAACGCCTTCACGCCGACGATGGCCGAGGAACTTGAGCGCACATTCACCGAGGTGAACGACAACGACGACGTGCGGGCCGTCATCGTCACCGGCGCGGGAAGGGCCTTCTGCGCCGGAATGGATCTCGGCACCGACGGCAACGCGTTCGGGCTCGACGAGTCGCGCACCCCCACCCTCGCCGACATGGGCGATCTCGACAGTCCCGACATTCGCCGGGTGCGGGACACAGGAGGCAGGGTCACCCTGGCGATCCATGCCTGCCGCAAGCCGGTGATCGCCGCGATCAACGGCCCCGCGATCGGGATCGGGGCGACCATGACGCTGGCGATGGACGCACGACTCATGTCGCCAACGGCTGGGTACGGCTTGGTCTTCGGCCGCCTGGGCATCACGCCCGAAGCCGTATCGACCTGGTTCCTTCCCCGCCTGGTCGGCATGGCCAAGGCCTTGGACCTGATGTACTCCGCCGACATCCTCGACGCCGAAGCCGCCGCGGCGGCCGGCCTCGTTGACGCGGTCCACCCACTTGAGAACCTGATCGAACAAGCCCGTGCGTTGGCGGACCGATGGACCGCGGGCCGGTCGCGCGTGGCGACCGCGCTGACCCGTCAGATGTTGCACCGCAATGCGTCCCTGCAACATCCTGAGGCGGCGCACCGGGTGGAATCCCTGGCCATGTTCTACTCCAGCATCGGCGACGGCGCCGAGGGCGTGTCGGCATTCCGCGAGAAGCGCTCCCCGCACTTCACCCAGCGGGCCTCGAACATGCCGCAGTTCTACGACGACTGGATCGCTGCGACCACCTCCTGAACGGGCTCCCGCCGTCCGGAGCCGATCGGGACCGGACGGCCCCACCGCCCTCGTCCACATGATGGCCCGGAGCACAGCCTGGCGGGTGGCCTGCCCGGCTGCGGGCCGATGCCCGATTCCCCTCCCGCCCCGAACACGGTGTGCCGGCGCCATCGCCCGAGGCCGCTGACACCACAACTCCGGTAGGCAAGACAAAGGACGCTCGTCACGTGCAGGACCAGGAAGCAGCCAACATGACCGCCCACGCATCCGTCCGACCGGCAACCGGATCCCCGGCATGACCGTCTGCCTGGTCCTGCTCAGCGCCGTCGCCCTGACCGCCGCCGTACCCGCGCCCCGCGCGCTCACCCGGGCAGCCTGGCCCGAACGGGAACCCGTGACGGCCCTGTGGGCATGGCAGTGCCTGGTCTCCACCGCCCTGCTCTGCTGTCTGAGCGCACTCGCTCTCGGCGCGGCCGCCGTCGTCCGCACCGTCCGTGACCACGTCTTCGCCCCCGCGCCCCCCGCCGTCGCCGCCGCCCACGGCCTCTCGGCGGCATCCACCGCACCTGCCTGGACCACCGCTCTCACCGTCGTGCTCGCCGCGGGCGCGGCATGGACAGCCGCCGTACTGGCCCGCGAACTCACCGGGGCCCGGCGACGGCGGGGAGCGGCCCACGCACTGCTGCGCGAACGCGCCCCCGAGCTGCCCATCGGACTCCCCTCGGCGCGTGGCCCGATGCTGGTGCTGGAAGACGCGTACCCCCGCGCCTGGTGGCTGCCCGGCCGCCCCGCCCGACTCGTCGTCACCACCGGAGCGCTGCGCCGGCTCACCGACCACCAACTCAACGCCGTCCTCGCCCACGAAGGCGGCCACGCACGCGCCCACCACGACTGGCTACTCCACCTGTCCACCGCCCTCGCCACCGGCTTCCCTCGCGTCGCTCTGTTCACCCGCTTCTGCGATCAGACCCACCGCCTGGTCGAACTCGCCGCCGACGACACGGCCTCCCGCCGCTGCGGGCGCCTCACCACCGCCCTCGCCCTCGTCGAACTCAACCAACACCGGGGCGTCTTGTCCGGCAACGGCCACCGCCTCCTCGACGAACGCGTGAACCGCCTCCTGCAACCCCCGCGCAGACTCGCACGTCCCCGACGAGGGCTCATCGCTGCCGTCGCCGCCCTGATCCCCTTTGTGCCGCTACTGATCACCTTCTTGCCCGGTCTGACGACAATCCCCTGACGGAGACCAGCACCAGCACCGGCACCGACGGCGACGGCGACAGCGACAGCGACAGCGACAGCCGCATCCCGCCGGGCCTCATCCGCCCTTCGTGCCGAAGCTCCGGCTCCGGCGTGGCCGGCCCCAATAGCGAAGCAGTTGGGATAGGCATGACCCGCGGCACCGGATGTCATCAGCGTCCAGCATTCCGATGGTCATACGCGGAGGACTTCTTCGTGAATCACTGGCTCTCCGAACGCCGTCGGTCGGCGTTCAGCGGTCTCACCGCGGCCTGCGCGGCGGTGGTCCTGCTGCTTCTCACCCTCAGCGGTGCGGTGCTGAGGCTTTCGCCGTCAGACTGTGGCGTGGTCGTGCTGTTCGCCTACCTGTGCCCCTATCTGTGCGTCACTTTGATCGCCTTCTCGAACGCCTCTCCGGCTCGGATTCGCTCCTGGGCCCGGCGTGAGACGCGGGGCACGATCACCCAGCGATGGCTGCTCGGCACCGCGCCGGGGCCTGGGGCGTCGATCTTCATCGCCGCGGCCGCGTTGCTGGTGGCAATGGTGTGGCTCCCCGGATACATCGGGAGCGTTCTTTCCGTCGTGCCTCGCGCACTGGTGGCGCTCTCGCTCGTCGTCATCGCCTGGATCTGCGTGGTGGTGGCGTTCGCCGTCGCCTTCCAGGCCGACAATCTCGTCGAGGACGAACAGGGGCTGGAGTTTCCCGGCACGACGTCGGTGGCCTGGGCCGACTACGTCTACTTCGCCCTGTCCGTCATGACGACATTCGGCACGACCGACGTGAACGTCACCTCGCGGGAGATGCGGCGAACCGTGTCGGCCAACGCGGTCATCGCGTTCGTCTTCAACACCGTGACGGTGGCGAGCCTCGTATCCGCTCTCAGCAGCGGCTGAGACGTCGCGGCGGGGTCCCGGCGGCCGGTCAGGACGGGGACTTCTCCTCAGACGTCCGGTCGATCGTGACGGACCGTTCCCCGTCTCCCTTCATCGCTTCGACCTCGCTCTTGAGGATCCGCGCCGACCTACCGAGCGAGCGCGCCATGTCCGGAAGTTTCTTGGAGCCGAATACGAGGATGCTGACCACGACCAGGACCACCAGGTGCCACGGCTCAAGCGCGTTGCGGAACATTGAGTGCTCACATTCTGGACTTGCGGGGAAGCCGGACGGGATCTCCGGCAGCGAAACACAAACTCGACATGGATTCGAATTCGAGTTTGATCGTAACCACCCGCAAGGTGTTGTCAAGTTCCCGTCCTGGACCGCGGAGACAGGCCCCAAGAAGCTCGACCGCCCGCACCGGACTCACAGACGAGGTACGCGCTCTCCACCACCTGCGCCGGTGTCGAGGCGGTGACATCGACGAGCTGCCCGTCCAACGGCCCGCCGATCAGCTCCCGGTGGAGCTGACCGCATCACGGCAAGTACGTCAATTCTGGTGCACGTGGGCGAAATTGGGGGCTGCGATCAGCCGCGTTTGGCAGGCTCGCGCGGGCGGCTGACGTCTCGGTGTGCGGATGGCCGATCGGGTGGTGAGCCGCGCAACCCAGCTAGCCGCGACGCCCTGCCGCCGCCGGAAAGAGCTCCAGGGCCCGGCGCCCGACCCGGTCGGCCTCGTCGCCGACCAGTGCCCCCGAGTGCCGCAACGCCTCGATGTTGGCAGCCATCGTGGCATCCGTACTGCAGGGCACCCCACAGTCGGCGCCGTACACGAGGTGGTCGCGCGGGACCATGGTGAGCGCCGGGGCGAGGCTGGCGTCCATGCCGGAGGCCGCGGTGTCGAGATAGAGCCGGCCCAGGTGCTGCCGGATCTCGTCGCGGGTGATCCGCTGCGGGTTGGGCACCCAGGCTTCGGTGCCGAGCAGTTGCAGCCTCCCGGACAGTGCGGGCAGCGCGCCGCCCGCGTGGGCGAGGATCAGCGTCAAGTGCGGGTATCGTCGAAAGACACCCGCGTACAGCATCCCGACCACGCAACGCGCGGTCTCGAAGGCCACCTCGATCAACGGGACGGGGTGTCCCAGCACCGGGGGCAGGTAGGCGTTCGGGTGAGCAAAGACGACCGCTCGTCGGCGGTCGAGTTCGGCCCACACCGGCTCCAGGCGCTCGTCTGCGAGGTATACGCCGTTGTAGGCGGTGCTTACGGCGTACCCGTCGGCGTGCAGCTCCGTGTCAGCTCGCTCGATCTCGGCGAGGGCCACCTCAGGGTCGTCGGTGGGTACGGCGGCGAGCAGTCCGAACCTGCTCGGGTGTTCGGCGACGACCTTCGCCCCGTAGTCGTTGGAGCTCCGCAACTCCGTGTGCTGTGCGGGGATGTTGCTGAGCATCTGCATCGCGATGCCCGTGTGGTCCAGGTAGTCCAGCGTGGACTCGGGGCTCCAGTAGTGCGGTTGCGGAGCCATGAAGCGCTGCTCGCGCATGGCTTCCCACCGCGCGATCCGCTCCCGCTCGGTGATGGGTGGTGTGAAGTGGCCGTGCACATCGACCCAGCCGTCGACCGAGGTCATGGTGCCTCTCACTTTCCGCTCGCTTCTTCTTCGATGTCGCTGACTTCCAGTGCCGGTGCCCAGCGGGGGATCGGGGCGGCGCCCGTCGGGATGCGCAGGGTCTTGCTGTAGCCGAATTCGTGCAGCGTCTCGCGGGCGTGCTCACGGCCGAAGCCGCTGGCGCCGATGCCGCCGAAGGGAGCGCCGACGAAGGCGCGGTTGTAGTGGTTGACGAAGACCATGCCGCACTCGATGGCTCGGCTGACCCGCATCGAACGCTCGGCGTCGGTGGTGAACACGCCCGCAACGAGGCCGAACTGGGTGTCGTTGGCGATCCGGACCGCCTCGGCCTCGTCGTCGAACGGGATCAGGGCGACCACCGGGCCGAAGATCTCCTCCTTCGCGATCCGCATGTCCGGGCGCACGCCGGTGAAGAGCGTCGGGCGCACGTAGTGGCCGTCCGCCAGCCGGGGGTCGTCCGGGAGGGGTGCCTGCGCGGCGATCGTGGCACCTTCGGCCACGCCGACGTCGAGGTAGTCGAGCACGCGCCGTTGCTGCTGCCGGGTGACCAGCGGGCCGACGTGCGTACCCGGGTCCGCGCCGTCACCGACGTTCAGTCGCCGGACCGCAACCCCGACGCGTCGGGCCACCTGCTCGTAGACGCTCGACTGGACCAGTACCCGGGATGCCGCGGTGCACGCCTCACCCTGGTTGAACCAGCCGCCTTCGACGATCCAGGGGATCGTCGAGTCGAGGTCGGCGTCGTCGAAGACGATCAGCGGGTTCTTTCCCCCCAGTTCGAGCAGGGCGGGGGTGAGGTTGTCGGCGGCCGTCCGCAACACGGTGGTACCGGTGGCCGGAGCGCCGGTGAAGGAGATCTTCTTGACCAGCGGATGGGCGACGAGTGCCGCGCCCACCGGGCCGCCGCCCGGGATGGCGTGCACGACGTCGTCGGGGAGGACCGATCGCGCGATCTCGACCACCTTCAGCACCGACAGCGGCGCCTGCTCCGGCGGCTTGAGCACGACCGCGTTCCCGACCGCGAGCGCCGGGGCGAGCTTGCCCGCCGTGTGCAGGGGCGGCCAGTTGAACGGCACGATCGCCCCGACGACCCCGTAGGGCTCCAGCGTCGTGACGTCGAGGAGCGCTCCGCTGTCGTGTACCGCGCCAGGCAGTGCCGCGGTCAGCCCCGCGAAGAGTTCGAAGATCGCGATCGTGGCCTCGAGGTCGAACCGGCGTGCCTGGGTGAACGGCTTGCCGTTGTCGCTCGTCTCCAGTCGGGCGATCTCGTCGGCGTTCTCCCTTACGGCGGCGGCGATGGCGTGCAGGTACTTCGCGCGCTCGTGCGGGGGTCGTGCCTTCCATGCGAGGTGGCCTGCGTATGCGGCGTGCACCGCCGCGTCCACCTCCTTCTCCCCTGCGCCCTGAACGGTGGCGATGGGCGTTCCGGTGGCGGGGTTTTCGACGGTGAAGCGGTCGGCCTGGTCGTGGGAGGACCAGTGGTATCGCAGGGTCTCGCAATCCGTGGATGCGTTCATGGTTCTTCCTCGGCGAATGAAACGGATGGTGGTGTCGGGCCGGTCAGCGGTCGACCAGCGTGGGTCGCGCCGGGGTGGGCGCCAGATGGAGTCGTACGGCGTTCTCGCTGGCGACGGCCGAGATGGTGGCGCTGTCGAGCCCCGCGGCGTGCAGCCGCGCGACCGGATCGGGGACGCCCATGTCGAAGGGGTGGTCGGAGCCGAGCAGTACGTGATCCGGGCCTGCCGCCTCGATCAGCCTCACCAATGCCTGCGGCTCGTAGACCAGAGAGTCGAAGAACAGTCGCGGCACGTAGCTGCTGGGCCGGCACTCGGTGGTGCGGGCTTCCGGGCGGTTGGCCCAGGCATGGTCGGCCCTGCCCAGCATGCCTGGCAGGTAGCCACCGCCGTGGGCGGCGAGTATCCGGAGCCCGGGGAACCGGTCGAGTACGCCGCCCACGATGATGTGGGAGAGCGCGACCGCGTGCTCGACCGGCTGGCCGACGCTGTTGGCCAGGTACCAGCGAGCCAGCCGAGCGTCGAGCGTGCACCCCCAGGGGTGCAGGAAGACCACCGCTTCCAGCTCGACGGCACGCTGCCACAACTCGTCGTAGCGGCGGTCGGACAGCTCCAGCGGTGCGCGGCCAGCCGGGCCCGGCGCGTGCGAGGACAACGCGACACCGCGCAAGCCCTGCCGGAGCACCGCGTCCTCCAGCGCCGCTGGGGCAAGCTCCGCGAACTGCTGTGGCACGACGCCGAGGCCGGTGAGCCGGTCCGGGCGGAGCGCGCAGTGTCCGGCCACGGCCTCGTTGGTCGCCCGGGCGACCTCGGCGGCGAGTGCGGGGTCGGGGATCCAGTGGTGGAACTGGGTCGGTGTGACCGAGACGACCTGGGCGCCGACCCCCATGGCGTCCATCGCGCCGAGCCGAGACTCGACGTCGACCAGGAGCGCCAACTGGTCGCGCAGTCGCACCGCGCCCACCGCGACGGATGCGGCGCCGAGACGCCGGTCCGCCAGCTCCACGTGCTCGGCGTGCCCCGGCCGGCCCGCGACGAGAGCCTCGACCGCGGCTGCCCACAGATGCGCGTGGACATCGACAGTGGCCTGCATCGGTTTCCTCCGTAACGTTCGGCGGCAACTTCAGCCTGCTGCCGCCAACGTCCAAAAGGAAGCCAATCTTTGCCATACCCGGTATAGACGACGTCGATGTGCTGCGCGTCAGGCCCCCGCGATGTCGTGCAGGCAGTGACGCAGCCAGCTGTGGCCGGGGTCGTCGTCGTGCACCGGATGCCACCAGAACGCCTCGATCAGCGGGACCGCGTCGAAGGGGCAGTCGAGCACCCGGAACTCAGGCCCCGCGGCGACCAGCGCCGCAACCTTCTCCTGTAGCAGTGCCACGGCACCGGACGCCCGGACGAGCTCCGGCACCACCAGGAACGACTCCGCCACCGCGATCACCCGTGGTATGACCCCGAGCAGTTCCATCTGCCGCCACGCCGCGGCCCGCCCCAGCCGGTCCGCGAACGTCGCGACCCACGGCAGCGTGCGCAGATCGTCCATGGTGAGCCGGTCGCCCACCGCCGTGTTCTCCGCGGCGGCCACGCACACCCACCGATCGGTGTGCAGATCGATCGAGCGCGGCAGGTTCAGATAGCCGTGCGGCATGAACACACCGTCCACCGTGCGCAGGTACTCCTCGTCGTCGCCGAGCGCCCGCGCCGTGACCGGCACGAACCGCACACACGCCTGCGGCGCCTCGGCCGCCACCCGGGCCACCAGCCGGGCGCCGACCGTGCCGACACCATGGTCGGAGGAGACCACACTGAACGTGCGGTGGCTGGTCGCCGGGGTGAACTCCGCCTGCGCGGCGAACACCCGGTCGACGGCAGCCACCGCGGTGCCGGTCAGCGGGCGCAGCTGTTCGGCGAAGCGGGTCAGCCGGTAGTGGTTGCCTCTGCGGGTGAGCAACTCGTCCCCGAAGTGGCGTCGCAACCGCGCCAACGCACTCGACAGCGTCGGCTGACTGCGCCCGAGCCGCGCGGCAGCGCCGGTGACGCTCCGTTCGGTCAACAGGGCGTGCAACGCCTGGAGTTGAGTGGACTCCGGCCCCAAAGACGACAGCGCGTCGTGTTCCGGGCCGTCCTCGTCCCGGCCACGCGCCGCACCCACCGCGTTCTCGGTCACCTGTGCCTCCAACCGATGGCTTGTCAGAGAACGGCCGTCCCGGCGGCGTCCTGTCGGTTGTTGTCGATGTTCACTACAGCGTGACAGGCATCCGTGGTTCAAACGTTCTCACCGGATTCGGATCCAGCTCGGGGACGTGTTGTGAAAATGATCGAGCTCGCTGCCTGACAGCTCACAACCCACGGATGGCTTCGGCCAGGTCAGGGCCGTAGGAAGCCCAGGAGATGACTGAGCCGTCGGCGTCCAGCTGTGTCAACGGTCAGGGCGACTGCCCCGGTGGCGGACTTGATGACCCACGCACTGGCGGACATGAGAACTCCCCGCGGACACGGGATTTCCCCACTGGCTCCGCGTGATCCTTCTTGGGCCGTGGGTC
>NZ_JAJPWK010000029.1:0-83999 GCF_046549115.1 Streptomyces sp. x-19
CGTCGTCGGCGAAGGCGTCTGGCTCGACGCACTCTCCCTGGTCATGAAGGGCGAGTACCTCACCCCCGGAACCGCGTGGCGCGGCATCCCCGTCCAGGGCCTGGCCCTCCGGGTCGGCGCGCGCCCGGCCCCCCCGGGGGGGGGCCCCCCCCCCCGGGGGGGGGGGGGGGGGGGGGGGGGGGGGGCCCGCCGGGGGGGGGGGGGCGGACCGGCGATCCGCCCCCACCCCACCCCACCCCACCGCCCGGGGGTCAGCCCTCGCGGGCGGCCGCGCGCACCGCGGCGCAGATCCGCGCCACGTCCTCGTCGCCGGTGATGTACGGCGGCATGGTGTAGATCAGGTCCCGGAACGGGCGCAGCCAGACGCCCTCCCGGACGGCGGCCCGGGTCGCGGCGGCCATGTCCACCTCGTGGTCCAGCTGGACCACGCCGATGGCGCCCAGGACGCGCACGTCGCGCACCCCGGGCAGCTCCGCGGCGGGCGCCAACCCGGCCCGGAGCCCGGTCTCGATCCGGGTGACCTCCTGCGCCCAGTCCTGGGACAGCAGCAGTTCGATCGACGCCTCGGCGACCGCGGCGGCCAGCGGATTGCCCATGAACGTGGGGCCGTGCGCCAGCACCGGAAGTTCGCCGCGGGAGATCCCCTCGGCCACCTCCGCGGTGCACAGCGTCGCCGCGAGGGTGAGGTATCCGCCGGTCAGGGCCTTGCCCACGCACATCACGTCCGGTGTGACGCCGGCGTGCTCGGCCGCGAACAGGCGGCCCGTACGGCCGAATCCGGTGGCGATCTCGTCGAAGACCAGCAGCACGCCGTGGGCGTCACAGGCTTCCCGCAGCACCCGCAGGTAGGCGGGGGAGTGGAAGGACATCCCGCCCGCGCCCTGCACCACCGGCTCCACGACCACCGCCGCCAACTCGTCGGCGTGCCGGCCGATCAGCTCCCGCAGGTGCGCCGCGTACCCGGCGTCCGGCGGGGCGTCGAAACCGGCCGGCGGCGCCTCGGCGAAGACCTGTTGGGGCAGTACGCCCTGCCACAGGTGGTGCATCCCGCCGTCCGGGTCGCACACCGACATCGGCTGCCAGGTGTCGCCGTGGTAGCCGCCGCGCCAGGTCAGCAGCCGCTGCTTGCCCGGTTCGCCGCGCGAACGCCAGTACTGCAGGCACATCTTGACCGCCACCTCGACCGACACCGAACCGGAGTCGGCGAGGAAGACGTGCTGGAGCGGATCGGGCGTGATGTCCACCAGCCGCTTGGCCAGCCGCACCGCGGGCTCGTGGGTGAGCCCGCCGAACATCACGTGGCTCATCCGCCCCAACTGGCCGCGGGCCGCGTCGTTGAGCACCGGGTGGTTGTAGCCGTGCACCGCCGACCACCAGGACGACATCCCGTCCACCAGCTCGGAGTGGCCCTCGGCCGGCCGGCCCAGCCGCAGCCGCACGCCGCTGGCCGACTCGACCAGCAGCGGCTCGCTCCGGCCGGGCATCGGCCCGTACGGGTGCCAGACGTGCTGCCGGTCCAGTGCCAGCAGCGCGTCGGGGGTGAGCGGCTCAGGCATTGGGCGGCAGGTCGGTGCCGGCGCCGCGGCGGCGCACCGCGACCAGATCGCGACGGGCCTCCTCGGCGGGGGCGGGGACGGCGGCCTCCGGGGTGGCCTGGGGCTCCGCGTCCACGGCGTCCGCGCCGTCCTCCGTCGGCCTGCGGTGCGCCGGCAGCGTGGTGGTGTCGGCGCCCTCCACCTCGAACCCGGCGTCCGCGATCATCGCCAGGTCGTCCTTGCCGGCCTGGCCCTCGCTGGTCAGGTAGTCGCCCAGGAAGATGGAGTTGACCAGGTGCAGGGCGAGCGGCTGGAGGCTGCGCAGGTGCACCTCCCGGCCGCCGGCCAGCCGGACCTCCACGTCCGGGCAGACGAAGCGGACCATCGCCAGGATCCGCAGGCAGCGCTGCGGGGTGAGGTTCCACTCCTTGGCCAGCGGGGTGCCCTCGAACGGGATCAGGAAGTTCACCGGCACCGAGTCCGGGTCCAACTCGCGCAGTGCGAACACCACGTCGACCAGGTCGGCGTCGCTCTCGCCCATGCCGGCGATCAGTCCGGAGCAGGCGGACATCCCCGCCGCCTGGGCCTGCTGGACGGTCTCCACCCGGTCGGAGAAGTCGTGCGTGGTGCAGATGTCGCCGTAGGTGGCTTCCGAGGTGTTGAGGTTGTGGTTGTACGCGTCGGCGCCCGCCGCGCGCAGCCGCTCCGCCTGGCCGTCGTTCAACAGGCCCAGGCAGGCGCAGACCTCGACGCCCTCGTTCTGCTCCTTGATGGTGGCGATGGTCTCCGAGACCCGGTCCACGTCCTTGTCGGTGGGCCCCCGGCCACTGGCGACCAGGCAGACCCGCTTGGCGCCGCCGGCCACCCCGGCCGCGGCGGCCTTCGAGGCGTCGTCGGGCTTGAGCCAGGTGTACTTGAGGATCTCCGCCTTCGAGCCCAGCCGTTGGGAGCAGTACGAGCAGTCCTCCGGGCACAGGCCCGACTTGAGGTTGACGAGGTAGTTGAGCTTGACCCGCCGCCCGAACCACGTGCGGCGGACCTTCCCCGCCGCGGCCACCACGTCGAGCAGTTCGTCGTCGGTCGTCGCCAGTACGGCGAGCGCCTCGTCACGGGTCGGCACCTCGCGCCGCAGTCCCTTGTCCACCAGTGTGTTCAGCAGGTCCATGGCGATGATCCTGGCGTACGTCCCGGCCCCCGGCCAAGGAGGATTCCCACAATGCCCGGTGATCGGGGTGTGTGCATCACCACACCGTCTGGCTGCGGAACGACCGCTAACGTCTATCGACAGCCCACAATCGAGGCGCTACCGGCCCGTTGCCGGGAGCGGGTGCCCGGCGCGTTGCCGAGCCCGCTCCCGCCACCCACCGACGAAGGACGCCGATGCTGCAGGACCCCGCCCCACCGCTGCCGTCCGCCGCGGCCCCCCGGCCGGCCTCCGGCGCGGCGTTCGACTGGATCGACGACGCCCGCGCCGCACGCCACCGCGCCGGCCTGGTCCGCACCCTGCGGCCCCGGCCCGCCGACTCGCCGGTGCTCGACCTGGCCGGCAACGACTACCTCGGACTGGCCCGGCACCCCGAGGTGACGCGCGCCGCGGCCGAGGCGGCCGAAGGGTGGGGCGCCGGCGCGACCGGCTCCCGGCTGGTGACCGGCAGCACCGAACTCCACGCCCAACTGGAGTACGAACTCGCCGAGTTCTGCGGATTCGAGGCGGCCCTGGTGCTGTCCTCCGGCTACACCGCCAACCTCGCCGCGGTCACCGCCCTCACCGCCCCCGGCACCCTGGTGGTCTCCGACGCCGGCAACCACGCCTCCCTCATCGACGGCTGCCGGCTCTCCCGGGCCCGCACCGCGGTCGTCCCGCACGCCGATCCGGCGGCCGTGCGCACCGCGCTGGCCGGGCACCACGGCCGGGCGCTGGTGCTCACCGACGCGGTCTTCTCGGTCGACGGTGACGCCGCGCCGCTGCCCGCACTCGCCGAAGCCTGCCGGACCCGGGACGCCGCGCTGCTGGTCGACGACGCGCACGGGCTCGGCGTGTTGGGCGACGGGGGCCGGGGCGCGCTGTGGGCGGCCGGGCTGTCCGGGGACGCCGACGTGGTGGCGACCGTGACCCTCTCCAAGTCCCTCGGCGCGCAGGGCGGCGCGGTCCTCGGCCCGGCCCGGGTCATCGAACACCTGGTCAACACCGCCCGCTCGTTCATCTTCGACACCGGGCTGGCACCGGCGTCGACCGGTGCCGCGCTCGCCGCCCTGCGGCTGCTGCGGCGCGAACCGCACCGGCCCGCCCGGGTCCGGCAGGTGGCGCGGGAACTGCACGCCCGGCTCACCGCCGCGGGCCTGAGCGCGGTTCGTCCGGACGCCGCGGTGATCGCGGTGCGCGCGCCCTCCCCGGAGGCGGCGGTCCGCTGGGCCGCGGACTGCCGGGCGGCGGGGCTGGCGGTCGGCTGCTTCCGCCCGCCGTCGGTGCCCGACGGGATCTCCCGGCTGCGGCTCACCGCGCGGGCGGACCTGACGGACGCCCAGATCGCCACGGCGGCGGGCATCGTCGTGGCGACCGCACCGGTGGCCTGAAGCCGTCACCCGACACCGGCGGCGCCGCGCCCTTCGGGCCGTGTCGCCGCACCGCACGCCCCATACACCCCAAACGCCGTCTGCCGCAGCACAGTTCACCGCGTCGGGGGAGGGATTCGCGACAGAACTCCGTATATGTTGGGCGATCACCCGCCACACCGGCAGCATGGGTGGCAGTCTGGCGCACAGTACACATCCGACGCCGTCGGCACCCCGGCCGGCATCCCGGCCGACCAGCGGACCGCAGCGGCGCCTCGGTGGGAAAGGGACGGCGTCGTCATGGCAGACCACCAGGAGTCCACCCGCACCCTGCCGAGCCTCCCCGACTCGGTCGCCGCCGCCCGCGGACACGTCCGACAGGTCCTCGCCCGATGGGGCCTGCCGCCCGGATCGGCCGCCACCGACGATCTGCTGCTGATCGTCTCCGAACTCGCCACCAACGCCGTCCAGCACACCCGCGGCAGGTCCCCGGCCTTCACCGTCGAGCTCCGCCTGGAGCGCGAGGAACACCTGTGCCTGGGCGTGACCGACGGCCTCTCCCGTCCGCCGCGTCGACTGCCCGCCGCGGTGCAGCAGGACAACGGCCGGGGCCTGGTCATCATCCGCTCGCTGGCGGCCGAACGCGGCGGCCGACTCTGGGTCGAGCCGGTCGCGGCCGGCGGCAAGACGGTCTGGGTGACGGTGCCGTGGCCCGTGTCGGAGCCCGGCCGGACCGACGGCGCCTGATCGCCGCCGCGGGTCAGCGCACCCGCCCGTACCAGACGGTGCGGCTCCAGATCCGCTCCAGCCGCACCACCGTGCCGGCCTTCGGCGCATGCCAGATCCGGTCGTCGCCGGCGTAGATGCCGACGTGGTAGACCCCTTTTCCGGAATGGAAGAAGACCAGGTCACCGCCCCGCCGTGAGGAGCGCGAGACGTGCTCGGTGTGGCGGTACTGCTGCGCCGCGGTGCGGGGCAGGGCCCGCCCGGCGCGCCGGTACGAGTAGAGCGTCAGCCCCGAGCAGTCGAAGCTGTCGGGCCCCTGGGCGCCCCACTTGTACGGTGCGCCCTGCTTGGAGGCGGCGATCCGCAGGGCCTTGGCGGAGACGGCCGCCAATTGGGCCTCCGCGGCGGCCCCCGGGGCCGCCGCGGGGCCGCCCAGGGTGGCCAGGGTGAGGGCGGAGACGGTGCCGGCGCGCACCAGGAGGTGCGGCAGCTGCTCGCGCATGGTCATGCGCAACCCTTCGTCAGCCGGTGATCCGGATGACGGCGGAACAACGGGTCGTCCGGACCGCCCCGTCGCTGTGGCGGGGGCTTGTCGTCGAAAGGGATCGTCACGCACCGCCCACCCGATTTCCGAGCTGAAATTGCAGTGTGTGACATTGGTCACGCTTAACCCTAATGAGTGGTTCTGCGTCATATGCGCCAGTTTCGACCGTGAGGCCGGGGCCGGGACCAGCGCCGAAACCCAAGGGGGGCGGGAAATTTCGCCGACCCGCGCAATTCCTCGCCCCCTTACCGCAGCCGCACGCGCTACGCCGTATGCGCACTTCGGAGCCGTACGTGTCCCCCTCGCGCCCGGCGTCCGCCGCCGCGACGCACCCCGCGCCGGGGCCCGTCCGGCTCCCGCGCGCCGGTCGGGGTCCGGGTCAGACGGCGTCCTGCGGCGGCACCGTCACCCGCCGCGCCCGGCGCTCCCCGTCCAGGACCCGCAGCGCCCGGCCCAGGGTCGCGGTGTGCAGTTCGCTCTCCCCGCGGTCGTGCATCAGCGTCAGCGCGTCCCGCAGCTCGACGGACTTGCCGACCAGCGCCTGGGCCGCGCGCAGTCCGCCGTACGTCGTGCCGCCGCGGGCCGGGTTGATGCGCCCCAGCAGGTCGAGGATCTCCAAGAAGCTGTCGATCAGTGCGCCCTCGGCCCGGGTCAGTGCGGGCAGCGGCGGCAGTTCCGGCGGCAGCACCGCGTGTCACCGCCCGACGGGAAGCAGGGGCGCGCGCTTGCGCCCGCGGGTGAGGGCGTCGATCAGGCCGTACTCCTGGGCGGCGGGTGCGTCGAAGAAGGTGTCCCGTTCGATGTCCGCGGCGATCCGTTCGCGGCTCCGGCCGGTGTGTTCGGCCAGCATCTCGGTCAGCCTGTCGCGGGTGCGCAGCAACTCCTCGGCCCGGATCCGCAGGTCGTCGGCCTGGCCCTGGACCGACTCGCCCAACGACGGCTGATGGATCATCATCCGGGCGTGCGGGAGGGCCAGTCGCTTGCCGGGCGTGCCGGCGGCCAGGAGGACCGCGGCCCCCGAGACCGCCTGTCCCAGGCAGACCGTCTCCACGTCGCACGAGACGTAGCGCATCGTGTCGTAGATCGCGCACATCGCGGTGAACGAGCCGCCGGGCGAGTTGATGTAGAGCGAGATGTCCCGCTCCGGTGCGGCGTGTTCGAGGTGGACGAGCTGGGCCATCACGTCGTTGGCGCAGGCGTCGTCGATCGGTGTCCCCAGGAAGACGATCCGCTCGCTGAGCAGCTTGGAGTACGGGTCCGACGTCCGTGTCCCGTAGCTGGTGCGCTCGGTGAATTCCGGCAGGACGTGGCGCGCCGTCGTCGGCAGCATGACTGTCCCCTTCCTCTGTAAAAAATGTACAGGACGTACATCCCGTTAGAATGGGAACGGATTCTAGTGGTCAGTTGCAAGTCCCAGGCCAGAGGCTGTTTTAGCTGTTCGCTGAGGGCGGACATCTCGCAAATTTCTCTACGAACCTTCGTTTGGATCGCCGGGCGGATCAGGGGGAAATGCCTGCGATGTGAAGTTCGGCCGGGTGGATGGTTGCGGTCTTCTCGTAGCGGGTGGGGATGCGTGTGATGGCCGCTTCGACTTGACCCGGTGATGCCTCTTGACGACCTGCCGGCTGAAGTGCCGGTGATCGAGGAAGAGGTCCAGGCGGTGGCGGTCGAGGGCGTGTTTGACGGGATGGAGCCGCTCATGGTGGCCAGGCTCCTCAAGGTGTTCGGCTCTTTCCTGGCCGATCTCGGGAGTGCATCTCGGTGGGCCGAGAGCTCGCTCACCGAGGGCCGGGCCCGTGGCGGCACGGCAATGCCGGAGGTGGGCAGGAGGCAGACACTGGCTGTCGGAGTAGGCCAGACTGTGAGTACGTGATGGAGGTGACGGGATGAGCGTTGCCAGCTTTACGCACCACGGGCCCTGGAGCGTCGGGGACGTCCTGGCCCTGCCCGAAGACCGGAGCATCCGCTACGAGCTGCTGGGGGAGTCGCTCGTGATGTCCCCCGCCCCGGCCTGCGCCATCAGCGCGCAAGCTTCCGGCTCCACGTCGCCCTGGACGCGGCCGCCCAGGCGGCCGGTGCCCCGGTCGAGGTGCTCGAAGCCATCAACGTGATCCTGCCGTCCGGGCTGGTCGTGCCGGACATCGTCGTCGCCGACGCGGGCGCGACCGCCGAGGACGGCGTCAGCCTCGACGCCGAGGCGGTGCAACTGGTTGTCGAGCTCGTCTCGCCCGGCAACAAGACCATGGACCGCAAGCTCAAGCCGCTGCTGTACGCGGAGGCCGCGGTCCCGCACTACTGGCGCCTGGAGTTCGACCCGGCCCCGCGCCTGATCACCTGCGAGCTGGACGCCGGCCGGTACGTCGAAACGGCGACGGCTCTGCCGGGCACCGTGACCCGCATCGAGAAGCCGTTCCCCTTCGACATCGACCCGGCCGGACTGGCCCAGCCACAACATAGAAGGTGAGCCCTCACCGTCCAGGGCTCGACAGGCCGAGACACAGGTGCTGACGCCACGGCGCAGTCCCTCCCTCCGCTTCCTCCTGTCACCAACACCTCCAGTGCCAGATGGCGTTCGGTGATCGAAGTCCCTGGGCAACTACCGGCGGAGGCCACCCCCACCCTGGAGTTGCTGCGCGCCATCCGACAGGTAGGAGACGCAGCCGGGCCCGAGCAAGAGACGACGGCCGAGGATCTCACCAGGGGTGCAGTGATGCTGCGGCTGGTCGATCAACTCGCCGCTTTCGCCGCCACCGTTCAACGACAGCGCGACGCCGAGGTGGGCTGGCCCGAGGACCGGTGGGCAGACGCCGTGGAGCCGTCAGACGCCCCACCCGTAGGGGAGCGGGATGCGTCAGGCCGGTGGGCGTTGCCGACACAAGACGGGGTGCACGTCCACTTTCCTGCTCGTAGCGCTCCGAAGCGATGAGCAGAAGGCGTGGTCCCACGGCTCCCCCGTCCGAGGACGGGGGAGGCACTACTGCGTGTCGAGGTCCTCGCCGTAGGCGACGTTCAGCTCCGTGGCGAGCGCCTCCGCGAGCTGGAGGGTCTGTGCCCGGTCGATGATCACGTGCTTGAGCGAGGCGAGGCCGCGGAGCTGGGAGAGGTCGTTGCGGCGCAGGTCCAGCCCGCGGCACTGGCCGCCGTTGAACTCGGCGAGCCGCAGATCGCAGTCGTCGAAGGCCGCCTTGGTCAGATTGACTGCCTCGAACACGGTCTCGCGCAAGGAGCAGCTGGAGAAGATGACGGCTCCGGCGGTCCGTACTTGGGTGAGAGTGCTGTAGTCGAGCTTGCAGTTCTCGAAGACGACGTCGTCGAGGGTGACCCTTTCCAGTACGGCGCCCATCAGCTTGCAGTCCCGGAAGGCGGCGCGGGTGACCTTACTGTCCGACCAGTGCAGAGAAGGCAGGTCGCAGGCGGTGAACTCCACCGAGTCGACGCGGACCTTTTCCAGTCGGGTGCGCTCTGCCCGGAGCCCCGCGATGCGTCCGTCGAGCAGGTGCACGTCGGCCAGGTCCAGGGCGCGCAGGTCCGCGTTGCTGTACTGGAAGTCCGAGACCCGGCCCCGACCGCCCTCAAGCGAGTTCACGTTGGACAGGTATAGGCCGGGTTCGTCCAGCGCGGGCAGGGTGACGCTCGTGCGGCGGATCGTGCGGGCTCCCATCGAGATGCCTTCCAGCGAGGTGGGCCTGTGCGGCGCCGCGGAGCGCCCTCGTGCCGGCGCGCCCCGGGCGGTGGGTCACTTCTTCTTCTTGTTCCAGTTGTCCCACGTGGGTCGGTCGTCGAAGGGCGCAGGGCTCTTCGCCCAGTTGTTGCCGCTCTCGGCCTGCCGCAGGTCGGGCAGCGCGGCGGTGGTCAGCCTCAGCGGTGCGAACAACATGGTCTCCATGGCTCGGCGGAAGTCCTCCTCGCGCAGCGCGTCGAAGGGCCCGACCTGGATGATCCCTGCATTGTTGACGAGCAGTTCGAGGGGGCTGAAGCGCTCGTGGACCGCGGCCATGATCTGCGCCGGTGCGTCAGGCGTGGTGAGGTCACAGGCGACGGAGGCCACCTCAGCACCGTCGGTGCCCAGGCGCCGCTCGGCCCAGCTCAGCTCGTCACGGTCGCGGGCGCACATCATCACCCGGCAGCCGCGGCCGGCGAGTTCTCGCGTTGCCTTGCCAACCGGCAGCAAGGAGCCGGCCACGTCTGTGGCTGGGCGGCATGTCTGGTCCGACGGCAAGCCCGAGCGGTTCGTCGTTTCGTTGTGTCTGTTTTGCGGACTGTGCGGGCGTCGTGGCGGGGTGTGGGGTGGGTGTTCTTGCGGCCGGGAGGTCTGCCTGGGCCGCGGCGGGAGGGTTTCGGTGCTTCGGCTGGGTAGAGGGGCTTCGGGCGGAGGTGCCTGAAGTCGCGGCGGACTCGGGCGGGGGGGAGACGGTCGGACGGATTCGGTTTCTCCCACGGCCGCCGCAGGTCGGCCGCCAGCGGCCGGGCCAGACGTAGTTGGGTGTATGCGGCCAGGATGAGCCAGGTCCATCGGTCGGCGGCTTCGGGGGTTGGCTTCGGGGCAGGTCGGGGGCGGGTCTTTGGCCAGTAGGTTCTGTCCGGCGGATCAAGGCGTCGCAGGCTGTTCGGGGACGATTATCAGGGGCGGCGACGTCAGTGGGCAGTCGGCTCGGCAGGGGCGAGCTCGTCGAGGTAGGACGCGACCGGCTGCGGTCCGACCGGTCCCGCGGTGAGGGCGACGTAGCCGTCCGGACGGACCAGGACCGTCGCCTCGCCGGTGACACCATAGGCGCGGCGGGCGTGGCCGTAGGTGTCCAGGACTTCCGCCCCCGCCGTATCGTCGACGGTGACCGTCCGTACGCCCGGGGTGCCGGGGAGATGCGCGGCCAGCGGCTTGCCGAAGGCCAACAGGGTGAAATGCGGTCCGCGGAACAGATCGAACAGCCGGATGTCCGCGCCGTCCGCGGTGCGGCAAGGCGCGTCGGGGGCGCGGTCGCCGGCGCGGATGCCGGTGGCATGGTCGAGGTCGTGACTGAGTAGGCTGCCTTGGTAATGGATGGACAGGCCGGTGAGGTCGGCACCGGAGGCGGTACCGGTGGCGTCGTTGAACTGCTTGGCCAAGACCTCGGCCCCCTGGGAGTCGAACAGCGCCCGGTGCTGCGCGGAGGTGGCGGCGAGCAGCGCGGTGCCGACCGGGAGCCGTTCGGCCTGGTAGCTGTCGAGCAGGGAGTCGGGGGCTCCGCGCAGGGCGGCGGCGAGCTTCCAGCTCAGGTTGTGCGCGTCCTGGATGCCGGTGTTCATGCCCTGGCCGCCTGCCGCGGAGTGGCAGTGCGCGGCGTCACCGGCCAGGAAGACCCGGCCGGTGCGGTACCTCTCGACCATGCGCACGGTCGGCCGCCAGATGGTCGACCAGACCAAGTCGTGGAGGGCGACTCCGGGCAGGGCGGCTCGTTCGGCGAACAGCCGCCGGAAGTTCGCCAGTGAGGGCGTGGGGAGTTCGCCGTTCTCATCGGGGGCGACGGACGCGTGGAAGGCCCAGGTGCCGTCGCAGGTCATCGGGACCAGCACCAGAGCACCCGCGCCGAGGTCCGGGTCGTTCCACACGTGCATGCAGCGCGGGTCCAGGCCGTCGATGCGCACCGAACCCATCAGGAAGCGTTCCTCGTCCCAGGTCTCGCCGAGGAACGGGATACCAGTCACCTTGCGAACGGTGCTGCGCCCGCCGTCGCAGCCGACCAGATAGCGGGCGCTGAACTGCTCGGTCCGGCTGGTCTGCTGGACGGTGGCGATGACCTCGTCGTCCGTTTGCGTGTAGTGCGTGAGCGAGGTGCCGAGTTCCACCGTGACGCCGTAGTCGGCCAGGCGCTTGCGCAGCACGGCCTCGGTGTGGTGCTGCGCGAGCATGATCACGCCGAGGTGGGGACGGTCGGGGGTGGGAAGGTTGGCCGGGGCCGGGTCGGTCTCGCTGACCAGCCGGCTTCCCTCGTAGGTGCGCATCTTGAGGTTCACATCGGCGCGGGCGTAGATCTCGTCGACCACGCCGAGGTCGTCGAAGACCTCCATGGTCCGGGGGGTGACCCCCTTGCCGCGGACGCCCCGGTCGCGGAAGTCCGGATCGCGTTCGATGATCCGGCAGTTGACGCCGTCGCGGGCCAGACCGAGGGCGAGCGCGAGACCCACCGGCCCGGCGCCGACAATCAGGACGTCAGTCGACTGGCTGTTGCTCATGATCTTCCCTACTCCATTTAAGACACGATGCGTTTCTTGAGTCCACGGTAGGCTGACCCAATAAGAAACGCAACGTATCTACAGGAGCTGGGATGACCGGCAGGACCACACGCCGACGAGGCGGCGAACTTGAGCGGGCGATCTTCGAAGCGGTATGGACGGAGTTGGCCGAACACGGCTACGCCGGGCTCACCATGGACGGCGTCGCGGCCAGGGCGCAGACCAGCAAGCCCGTGCTCTACCGCCGGTGGTCCAACCGGGCCGAGCTCGTCGTCGCCGCCCTGCGCCGGAACCGTCCGGCCGAGGAGGAACTGCCCGACACCGGCAATCTGCGGACCGACCTCCTCACCTACCTGCGCCGGCTCGCCCACCGCTTCGACGATCTACCCGGCGGCGCCGTCCACGGCTTCCTGGTCGACATGCTTCGCGACCCCGAGCTCCGGCAGCGGTTCCGTTCTCAACTCACCCAGGAGGAGCCGGTGCGCGGCGTGACCGCCATGATGCGGCGGGCTGCCGACCGCGGTGACATCGACGGCGACCGACTCACACCCAGGGTGTTCTCGCTCCCGGTGGACCTGCTGCGCGAGGAGTTCCTGGTGCAGGGGGTCGCCCCCGCCGACGATGTCGTCGAGGAGATCCTCGACGACATCGTGCTACCCCTGTTGCGAGCCAGTGAGATCCGCCGGACAGGTCCTAAGCAGCCTTGATGAAGTTCGCTGCTGATCCTTGGGCGAGCCGTTGACGAGGGGCGAACGGAGAGACTTGTAGCTGAGCGTGGTGTTCGCCGGGTCGATTTCATCGAGGGTTCTCAGGTCTCGGGCGGCGATGGAGACATGGGCTGGGTGCACGGCGGGCTACGTCGCTGCTGGCCATGCGGGTGGTTCTCCTGTTGTGCCCGGCCAGGGTGAGCGATCAGCCCGGGGTGTCTCACCCAAGACTGTCACGGAGGGGACCGGGCGCCTGCCGAGTGGCTCGGCGAAATGCCAGATCAACGAAGGACGCCGAACGTCATGGCCTCTTCTCCCACGGCCGCACCGGCCGCGCGGACCGATGCCCTGATCGTTGGTGCCGGGCCCGCCGGGGTCACACTCGCCGCCAGCCTTACCCAGCTCGGCGTGGACCACGTACTCATCGAACGTACCGATGCGGTCCAGCCCGGCGCCAAGGCCGCCTTCGTTCAGCCCCGCGCTCTGGAGTACCTCGACCGCGTTGGCGTTGCCGATCGTCTGGTCGCCGCAGGAGTTCGAGGCCGCCACTTCAGCGTGCACGACGGCCCGCGCCCTCTGCTCCGCGCGTCCTACGACAACCTGGACTCCCCGTTCCCGATGATGCTGCTGGTCTCCCAGCAGACGACTGAGGAACATCTCAATCGCCGCCTGACCGAGCTGGGCAGCATGGTCCACCGCCGCCACAAGCTCATCACCTTCAGTCCCGACTTTCCCGGCGTCACCGCCGCCGTCGCCGCGCCCGACGGATCGGTGCGTGCCGTGTACGCCCGCTACGTGGTCGGAGCCGACGGCGTTCACAGCAGGGTGCGCTCCACGGCGGGGATCGACTTCCCCGGCACGGCACGAGAGCAGTTGTTCGCATTGGCGGATGTCCGCCTCGAGCCGGGTTCAGCTGGGGGTGTGGCCGGGCCTGGACGAGCGGCCCGAGATCGCGCACACCGCCCGGGACTGGCTGGCGAAGCTGCATCTCGTCGCCGCCGGCTGCGGACTGACGACCGTACCCTGCGCACTGGCCCCTGCTGCGCCGCCCGACGTGCGGATCCTGCCGGTGCGCGGCGGCCCGCAGGAAACGCGGCGCCTGCTCCTGGCCCGGCTCCCTGGGCCGCCGGCCAAACCGGTCGTCCGGCTCGCGGCCGCGTTGAGGGCCGCGGCTCTCGAAACCGACACCGTCCCGGATCCGTGATGCAGGGCCGTCGGCCACCAGGCCCGTGCGGGTCTCCACCCTGTCCGTGCCGCCGCATGACGTTCTCGCATGGAGCGTATGTCCAACTGTCGTTGGACTCATGGCAGTTCGCTTCGTAGTGTGACAGTGATCCCGGGGCTCAGGGCCTTGCCGCCGGGGCAGGTACGGGCCTCGCCGAACGCCGTGCCAACCAGCGCCCCCACCCGTCCGTACGCCGTGTTCGGCGAGCGCCGTGCCGGGCCATCGTCCCGACCATCAGCGAGGGAGCCGTGCCCAGAGGAATCGAGCTTCATATCCCGTTCCCGTGCCGGATCAGCCCTGATGTCGACCGGGCGAGGGAACGGCATCTCGCCTGGCCGCGCTCTCACGGCCTGCTGAACGACGAGGAGGCCGTGCGAAGACACGAGAGCGCGCGGTACGCGGAGTTGGCGGCGCGCTTCTACCCCGACGCCACCGGAGCGGACCTCGACCTCGGCGTGGACCTGATGAGCTGGTTCTTCGTCTTCGACGACCTTTTCGACGGCCCCGATGGTGAGGACCCCGCCAGGGCGCGGGCCCTTGTGAGCAGCACCATGGAGGCGCTGCGGCGCCCGGCGGGGCCTTCCGCGGCGCCCGTCGTGCGGGCGTTCGCCGACCTGTGGCAGCGCAGCCGTGAGGGGATGTCCGCCGCGTGGCGCCGCCGCGCGGCCGAGCACTGGTGCGCCTACCTCCAGGGGTATGTCACCGAGGCGGCACACCGGCACCGCGGTCGCATGCCCACCGTGGAGGAACATCTGCGGCTGCGTCGGGAGACCATCGGCGTCCATCCGACGGTGGACCTCGCCGAACGGATCGGCCATTTCGAGGTGCCCTGGCGTATCCACGCCGCCCCATGGGCCGCGGAGATGCGGGCGATCGCGGCAGAGGTGGACACCATCCACAACGACCTCTGTTCCGCGGAGAAGGAAGAAGCCCGCGGAGAAATACACAATCTGCTGCTCATTCTGGAACGGCGGGAACACCGTACCCGTGCCGAGGGCGTGGAGGAGATGCGCCGGATGATCCGTTCCCGCACGGAGCGGTTCCTCGTACTCGAAAGCCGACTGCCCAGCCTGTGCGACAGCTTCCGCCTCACCGAGGCGCAGCGCGCAGCCGTGTTCCGTTTCGCGGACGCGCTGCGGGCGGTCATGCGGGGCGACTACGACTGGGCCGAGCGGTCAGGCCGATACACGAGCGCGGACCGCCCCGATGAGCCGTACGCGAACCCAGGCGCATTCGATGACCGGGAGGCAGCACGATGACGCGCACGAAGAGCGCCCCCGACGAGGCGAAGGGCGCGCCCCGGCCCGTCGCCGTGGCGCCGGGGAAGTGGCCCGCCGTGGGGCACGCCTATCACCTGTGGCGCCACACCCTCACGTTCCTGGATTCCCTCCGCGCGCACGGAGGCGTCGTCCGAGTCGACATCGGGACGCTGCCCGTGTACGTGGTCACCGACCCCGAGCTGACCCGCCGCGTTCTCACCTCCGAATCCCGGTACTTCGAGACCGGAGGCCGCATGGGGGAGAACCTCGCGCTCATCTTCGGCAACGGTGTCGGCACCATCAACGGTGAGCAGCACCGCCGCCAACGGCGCATTCTCCAGCCGCTGTTCAACCGCTCGTACATCGCGGCCCGCACCTACGCGCTGTCGGCGGCCGTACGGGAACGCCTCACCCACTGGCGGGACGGCGTCCCCTTCGAGGCCGCCGCCGAGATGGACCGGATCATGGTGTCGGCCTTCCTGGCCACCCTGTTCGGCCCCACCCTGCCCGCGCCGAGGGAAGAGGAGTTCTACCGGCTGCTGCGCACCTTGATGAAAGGGGTGATGCGCAAGACGATCGCGCCGTCCTGGACGAACGCGGTCATGGTCACCGCGAACCGCGAATTCGACCGGGCCCTGGCCCGGCTGCGGCAGATCATCGACTCCCTCATCCTCGAAGGACGGCGGAACCCCGAGGCGGCGGGCGGAGTCTTCCAGGCCATGCTGGCGGCACGGGACCCCGACACCGGCGCGGGCATGACCGACCGACAGATCGCGGACGAGGCCGTCACCATGCTCGGCACGACCGGAGAAGCCCCCGGCACCGCACTGGCCTGGGCCCTGCACGAGATCAGCCGTGATGCGGCCCTCCAACGGCAAGTACAGCGCGAGGTGGACACGGTGTGCGGCGCCCGCCCGCCGGAACCGGCCGACCTGGCGTCACTGACCCGCATCCGCTGCGTCCTGACCGAGACCATGCGCCACCACGGACCCGGCTACCTCTTCACCCGGTGGACCACCACACCGGTCGACCTCGGCGGATACCTCATCCCCGCCCGGGCCAACGTCGCCTACAGCCAGTACCTCGTCCACCACGACCCGGCCGTCTTCCCGAACCCCCAGCGCTTCGACCCCGACCGCTGGCTCCCCGATGCCCCGACCGTGCCACGGGCGTCCTACCTCCCCTTCGGCCTCGGCAGTCGCCAGTGCCTCGGCGAGCACTTCTCCTGGACGGCGATGACGCTCACCGTCGCCGAGATCGCCGCCCGGTGGGAGCTGCGTCCCCACCGGAACCGCCCCGTGAGGCCCGTCGCCAGCACCACGGTCCGGCCCCAGCACCTGACGATCACGCCGCACACCCGGACCCGTTCGACTCCCGCACCGTGATCCGCCGCGTGGCACAGGCTGCCCTCCACCCCGAGGACCCCATGAACCCGCTCGCCTCCCTGCCTCCCGCAGCCCCCGGGGCATGGCCCCTGTTGGGGCACATCCCCCGGCTCGCCCCCGATCCGCTGGCCTTCTTCCAACGGCTGCGCGACCACGGGCCCGTGGTCCGCATCCGCCTCGGCAGCCGCCCGGCCTACGTGGTCAACAGCCCCGACCTGGTACGCCGACTCCACCTCGCCGACCAGAAGCTCTTCGACAAGGGCGGACCGCTCATCGAGAAGTCCCGCCTCTTCCTCGGCAACGGTCTGGCCACCTGCCCGGCCGCCGACCACACCCGTCAACGCCCCCTGATGCAGCCCGCCTTCCACCCCGACCAACTGGCCCGCTACACGGGGATCATGCGGCACGCCGTGGCCGAGGTCATCGGCTCCTGGCAGCCCGGACAGGTCATCAGCCTCAACGAACAGATGCACCGGATCACCGCTGACGTCACCTCCCGCACCCTCATCTCGGCCGAGCACGCCCGGCCCGCCGCCGCCCAGATCGCCCGCGCCCTCCCCGCCGTCCTGCGTGGCCTGTACTGGCGCATGGTCGTCCCCGGCCGCCTCTTCCCCTACATCCCACTGCCCGTCAACCGCCGCTTCGACGACCAGATGCAGCGCACCCGGCACCTGATCGACCAGGTCGTCTCCCACTACCGCGCGACAACGACCGACCACGACGACCTGCTCTCCATGGTGATCGCCGCCTGCGAACAGGAACCCGATCCCCGGCAGGCGATCTACGACCAGGTCGTCACCATCCTCATGGGCGGCGTCGAAACCACCGCC
Source organism: Streptomyces sp. x-19 (assembly GCF_046549115.1). Lineage (NCBI taxonomy): Bacteria > Bacillati > Actinomycetota > Actinomycetes > Kitasatosporales > Streptomycetaceae > Streptomyces > Streptomyces sp. x-19. The sequence continues at coordinate 16,975 of NZ_JAJPWK010000029.1, forward strand.
ACCACCCTTGTCTGGCTCCTGCGCCTGCTCGACCGGCACCCGCCCGTCCACGAGAAACTCCTCGCCGAGATCACCGCGACCCCCGGCACCCGTCCGCCCGACCCCGCCGACCTGCCCTACACCCAGCAGGCCCTTATCGAAACGCTGCGCCTGTACCCGCCCGGCTGGATCGTCAGCAGATCGACCACGGCCGAGGTCCACTGGCACGAGGGCCGCATCCCCGCAGGCGCCGACATCTTCTACAGCCCCTACACGCTCCACCGAGACCCGGACCCGTTCCCCGACCCCGAAGCGTTCGTCCCCGAACGGTGGAGCGCCGAGCGGGTCACGCCGGCCCAGCGGCAGGGGTTCTTCGGCTTCGGCCTCGGGCGCCGCAAATGCATCGGCGACACCTTCGGGCTCACCGAAGCGGCCATCACCGTCGCCGCGATCCTCGGCCGATGGCGCCTGGAGCACACAGGTCCGATGACGGCCCGTCCCCTCATCGGCACCCTGCTCATGGCCCCGGCCACCCGCATGCGGGTCCGGGCCCGCTGAGACCAGGGACCGTACCGAGCAACGGACATCCCCCAAGGAACTGAGAAAGCCGGGAGAGCACGTGACAGTCATTCCCGTGAGCGACGCCGACCTGTTCACGGACGCGAACCTGAGCGACCCCTACCCTCTCTACCAGGAGCTGAGGGATCTCGGCCCGGTGGTCGAGCTCACGGCGTACGGCGTATACGCCTTCGCCCGGTACCGCCAGGTGCGCGAGGCATCCGGCAACTGGCAGGTCTTCTCCTCCGCCCGGGGCGTGATGATGAACGACCGGATCAACTCCGCGCTCCAGGGAGTCACGCTGTGCAGTGACCCACCCGAACACACCCCAATGCGACAGGTGCTGGGCCGACCCCTGCGCCCGGAGAAACTGCGCGAGCTGGTCCCCCGGATCGAGGACGAGGCGGAGCAGCTCGTCGAACACCTCGTGGAACAGGGCACGTTCGACGCGGTGACGGAGCTCGCGGAGCACCTTCCGCTCACCGTCGTCTCCGAGCTCGTCGGCCTCGACGACGCCGGCCGCGCCCGCATGCTGGAATGGGGGGCCGCCACGTTCGACGCCCAGGGGCCGATGAACCGGCGGACCACGGATGCCTTCCCCAAACTCGACGAGATGGTCGCCTTCGCCCTGCACGAGGTGAAGCCCGGCACCATCAAACCGGACGGCTGGGCCGCCCACTTGTATGCGGCGGCCGCGCAGGGCGACCTCCCCGTGGAGAAGTGTCCGTTCATGATGATCGACTACATCGCGCCCAGCCTCGACACGACGATCCACGCGACGTCGAGTGCCATCCACCTCTTCGCCCGGAACCCGGAGCAGTGGGACGTCCTGCGCGCGGACCCCGCACTGGTCCCGCACGCCATCAACGAAGTCCTGCGCCTGGAGTCCCCGGTGCAGCGTTTCACCCGTTACCTCACCGAGGACTACGACACCGGGGGTTGCACGCTGCCCGCCGGCTCCCGCGTCATGCTGCTGTACGGAGCGGCCAACCGCGACGAGCGCCGATACCCGGACCCCGACCGGTTCGACGTCCGCCGCAAGCCGTCCGACCACCTGGCCTTCGGGCGCGGGGAACACGCCTGCATCGGCATGAACCTGGCCCGGATCGAGATGCGCGCCCTACTGGAGGCCCTGCTGCCTCGCGTCAGCCGCTTCGAACTGCTCGCATCCGAACTCAAACTCAACAACACCCTGCGCGGGCTGGGCACATGCAAGGTACGGGTGAGCTGACTCGTGAAGGACCGTGCCACGATGTCCGGCGGGCGCCCCCTGCTCGGCCGGACCGCCCTGGTCACCGGGGGCAACAAGGGCCTCGGCCTGGAGACGTGCCGGGCCCTGGCCATGCTCGGCGTGACCGTACTGCTGGCTTCACGTGACGCCGAGCGCGGCGAGCAGGCCGCCGGGCTGCTACGGGACGAGGGCCTGGACGTTCACCCAGTGGTCCTGGACGTCACCCGCCCCGCGCAGATGTCCGCCCTGGCCGAGCACATCCGGCAGCGTGCCGGGCGGCTGGACGTACTGGTCAACAACGCAGGCATCATGCTCCCTTGGGATCCCTGGGCTCCGGACGCCGACACCCTTCGCCGGGTGTACGAGACCAACGTGTTCGGGCTGGCGTCCGTCACCGGTGCACTGCTGCCGCTGCTGCGCGAGGCGACGGCGCCCCGCATCGTCAACGTCACGTCCACGACGTCGTCGTTGAGCCTGATCAGCGAGCCCGGTTCACCACTGGCCACCGACTACATCCTCGCGTACGCGTCGTCCAAAACCGCCGTCAACATGATCACTGTGCAGTACGCGTTGGCCTTCGCCCGCAGCCCCGACTGGCGGCACATGAAGGTCAACGCCGCGACCCCCGGCTTCATCGCCACCGATCTCAACGGCCATACCGGCCCCCGTACCGCGGCGGAAGGTGCCCGGGTGGTGGTCGACCTGGCAACACTGCCGCCGGACGGCCCCAGCGGCGGATTCTTCAACGAAGTCGGCCCGCTGCCCTGGTGATACCTACCTTTGCCGCGGCCGGAAGGAGGCCGGGCACGAGGATCCTTTGCGAAGGGTGCGCGCCTGCCGGACAGGCGCGCACCTTGGTCTCCCGGCGCTTCAGGGCCTGCGGGGTAAGGCGGCGGCCGATCTGGGTGGGCTGGCGGCGGCGGCCGGCGGACAGCGCGGACGAGTTGTGGGTGTGCGTCCAGGCCGCGCAGGAACAACAGCTTCTCCACCTCGCCGCCCACGCTGCTGGGCGAGACGCTTGCACTGGCCCGGTTCCCAGCCAGTGCAGCCGCGAGGACCGCTGCTTCGGCGACCGCTCGATGCGCTGCTTCCTCGACGACACCGGCGATGCCCTCACCGGCCTCCTTCGACTGGGCAACGCCAAAGCGAACACCGCAGCCACCTCAGTGTGGCCGCTTCCTACGCAGCGTGCAGTCCCTGCCGAGCCGCAACGGCCGGGGCGTCGGCGGGAGGGCGCGGCCGCCGGCGCGCCTGGTGAGCTGTCAGGCGGTCGGGGAGGGGGGCTGAGGGGCGAGTTGGGCGAGGACGGTCTCGGTGACTTCGCGCAGGGCTGTGACCTGGTCGGGGCCGAGGTGGTCGAACATCCAGCGGCGGACCGCGGTGACATGGCCCGGCGCGGCCTCTTCGATGGCGCGTCGGCCTTCGGCGGTGAGGACGACCAGCGCGCCGCGACCGTCGTCGGGGCAGTCCTCTCGGGATATCAGGCCGCGGCGCTGCATGCGGCCGAGGTGGTGCGACAGGCGGCTCTTCTCCCACTGCAGGGAGTCGGCGAGTTCGAAGTTGCGGGCCTTGCCCTCGTGGTGGTCGGTCAGCTGGGAGAGCACGTCGAAGTCGGTCAGGGACAGGCCCGAGTCGTCCTGGAGCTGCCGGTTGAGCCGGGCCATCAGTTGTGTGTGCATGGCGATCAGGCCGCACCAGGCGCGGTGCTCGTCGTCATCCAGCCATCGGGTCTCGGTCACAATGTCCATCTTACCAGTCTGGTTGACGCGTCAACCATCACGGTGTAGAACGGTTGGTGACACGTCAACCATCTTCCCGGGTGGCTCGCCCCGCCGCCCGTCGCGGACAGACGCTCTCCGGCGCGACCGGGGGAAAGGACCGTTCATGACGAACAAGGTCGTCATCGCGGGAGCCAGTGGCCTGGTAGGTACCGCCGCGCTGGAGAAGTTCCTCGGCGCCGGATGGGACGTGGTCGCCGTCTCCCGCCGCAAGCCCGAGGTCCGCAGCGACCGCCCCTTCCAGCACATGGTGGTGGACCTACGCAACGAGGCTGCCAGCCGGGAGGCCCTCGGGGCCCTTTCGGGGGTGACGCACGTGGTCTATGCCGCGGTGTACGAGAAGCCGGACCTGGTCGCCGGGTGGCACGACCGTGACCAGATGGAGACCAACGAGACGATGCTGCGCAACACGGTGGAGCCGCTCGCCGCAGCCGGCTCGCTCCGGCATGTGAGCATCCTGCAGGGCACCAAGGCGTACGGGGTGCACCTGCACCCGATCCCGATTCCGGCCCGCGAGCGCGACCCCCGCGACGACCACGAGAACTACATGTTCCTCCAGGAGGATTACCTACGGGCCGCAGCCGACCGTCACGGCTTCGCCTACACCATCTGGCGCCCCCAGGTGACCGTCGGCCCGAACGTCGGTGTCGAGCTCAACATCATCCCGGCGATCGGCGCGTACGCGGCCATCGCCAGGGAGGAAGGGCTGCCGTTCGCCTTCCCCGGCGGACCGTCGTTCGTGTGGGAGGCAGTTGACGTCCGCCTGCTCGCCGACGCCCTCGCCTGGGCGACCACCGCCCCGCAGGCGGCCAACGAGACCTTCAACATCACCAACGGCGACGTGTTCGAATGGCGCAACCTGTGGCCCGCGCTCGCCGAAACGCTCGGCGTGGAAGTCGGCCCGGACCGGCCCGCCCCGTTGAGCTCCTACCTGCCGGAGAAGGCCGCGGTGTGGGACCGGATCGTGGCCAAGCACGGATTGCAGCCGTTGAGTCTGGACCAGGTGATCGGCAAGGCGCACCAGCACGCGGACTTCGCCTTCGCCTACGGGGCCGAGGCCGGTCCGCGGGCGTTCGTGAGCACCGTCAAACTGCGACAGGCCGGCTTCACTGAGGTCATGGATACCGAGGACAGCTTCCGCCACTGGCTGCAGGACCTGATCGACCGCAAGATCCTGCCCCCCGCTTCCTAGGCCGTTTGTGCCAAGGGCTCAGCCCGTCCTCGACGTGATCGACGTGTCCTGCACCGCGACCGCCTCGCCCTGCGGATCAACGACGGCACGTTCGGGCGGTCCCCTCGTGGCCGAAGGCCGTACGGACGGCACCGGGCGGTCTTCCCCGCCGACGGCGCGATGCGCTATGCCTGCCTCATCCGAACAGGGAGGCCCTTGATGACCGCCGCTCGGAACCAGCACGCACCGGGCACGCCCGCGCAGATGACCCGCTTCGACGACATCTACAGCCAGCCGGACCCGAGGCCGTACTTCGGCGCGTTGGGGCCATTGGGGTATCAGACACCGCATCACGCCCAGCGCGTCTTCCGTAGGCTCCTGCCCCTCGCCGGCTTCCCTCAGGCCCCCGGGTACCCGGCGGACGTCCCGGACGGCGGGCCACCGGCAACGGTCCTGGACATCTGCTGCTCGTACGGCATCAACGCCGCACTGCTCAATCACCATGTGACGCTCCAGGAGTTACAGGACCGCTACACCTCACCGCAGGCGGCTCGCCTGACGACCGCAGAACTGATCGAATGGGACCGCGCGTACTACGCGGCGCGCCGCCGTCCAGATGCCGTACCCGTCATCGGCCTCGACATCGCCGCACCGGCCATCGCCTACGGCCGTGCGGCCGGTCTCCTCGACGAGGGGTTCACCGAGAACCTGGAAACCGCCGCGCCCAGTGCGGCTCTGTACCGGGCCACCCGCGGGACCCGTCTGATCACCGTGACCGGCGGGGCGAGCTTCCTGTCCGCCCGGACCTTCCGGCCGCTGCTGGGGGACAGGCGGGAGCAACCGTGGGTGGCCGCCTTCGTGCTGCGCACCGGCTCCTACCAGAACATCGCCGACGGCCTGGCCCGGCTGGGCATGACCACCGAGAAGGACACCTCCCGCACCTACCCGCAGAGGCGCTTCACCGACGACGACGAACAGCAGTACGCCGTCACCGCGGTGTCCGCGGCCGGCGACAACCCTCAAGGGAAGGAGACCGACGGCCACTTCCACACAGCTCTGCACGTCACACGCCCCGCAGCGCAGGCAACTGCCCGACCGCTGCAGGTCCTGCTGCAAGACGGCTGAGCCCACCCGGAGGGTGAACGGCGATGGTCACTCGCCAATCGGGGGCGTCCTTGCCGCGCAGCGGGCGCCCCGGGCGTAGGGGACCAGGGCGTCGGCCGTCGGGCCGCGGCCGCCACGCGGCCAGGCATACCAGCGGCCACACGAGGAGTGGCCAGCTGAAGTAGCGCCCGGTGCAAGCAGGTTGGCGCTCCGGGCGCTCTCGCTTCCCCGGTGGCCGGTAGGTGGCCGGCGGCTCAGCCCCTGGGGTCGAGCCAGTCGGAGAGGGACCTGTAGAGCCGCTGGACCGGTGTGGGGCGATCGTCGCCGTAGAGGTCGTCTGCGATGGGGTAGCCCCTGGCGTTGAGCAGGTGGGTGAGCATCCGGTAGGAGGGTCGCGCCCGGGCCAGGGCGTCCGGGGCGATCTCCAGGTGTGTTCCCGGCAGGCTGGGAAGCAGGTTGTCCCGCTCGTAGACGGGGTCGAGGGAGACGATCACCCAGCGGCCCGTTCGTCGCTCGGCGCGGTACAGAAGCCGTGTGTGTGAGGTGAGGTCCACCTGCGTGTCGTTGAGCTCGCTGCGCATGTGGATGGCGGCGGCCACCTCCACCAGGGCCCTCGCGCCGAGGACGTCCACGACGGGCGGGCCGAGGGTGTGGGTCGCGCTGTCGCCGCGGACGGCCATCTCCTGCGACGCGGTCACGAAGTCGGCGCCACTGCCGCGGAACCAGCTGAGGCGGACGGCCGCGTCGGCTGCCAGGCACTCTCGCATCTCCGGCCACCAGCCCCGATCGCGGCTTCGGCGCTCGTGCAGGATCAGCTGTGACACCTCGGTGACGTCATCCATGAGCGGACCTTTCTGCCGGAGGATTTACGGTGGCGCGCCCACCGTGGAGGGTCGGGTTACTGTGCCCAGGGCGGTGGGAAGGTGGCGCCGCCGACGGTCGCCTTCATGCCGGCCGAGGTCACCGCCGTGACCGTCGCCGGGGCCTGTGCGGAGGCGTTGCGCAGTCGCAGGGTGGCATGGGCGGGGACGATGATGGCGTCTCCCGGCCCGGCTAGCACCTCCTCGCCCGCGAGACTGGCCGACACCTCCCCGTCCAGGACGACGAAGACCTCTTCGCGGTCCATCTGGTGCGGCTCGCTCTGTGCGCCCGGCGCCAACTCCAGTGACCAGATGGCCAGTTCGGTGCTGCCCCTGGAGGGCACGGCCAGCGGACGGAAGGTGAAGCCGTCGCGGTCGAAGACCGGCGCACCGGCGAGGGTGGACAGAGGCATGGCGTTCCTCCAGGAGATATAGTCAACCTTCTTGACTACTTCACGATATGTGGCACACGGAGATAAAGTCAATCCGGTTGACCAATTAAGGAGACGCCGTGCCGAACAACCCCGATCTCACCGATCGCCGCCCGGGGCAGGTGCCGCTCCTGCTGGCCATCGCCCACAGGGCCATGACCGACCACTTCCACAGCCGCCTGGCCGAACTCGGACGCGAACCACTACGTCCCGCGCACGGCTACACCTTCCGCTATCTCGCCGGCCACCCGGGCGCCACCACCGTGGACCTCGCCGCCCATCTGGGCATCACCAAGCAGGCCGCCTCCAAGGCCGTCGCAGAGCTCCAGGACTGGGGCTACGTGCAACGCCGACCCCACGCCGTCGACAAGCGGGCCCAGTCGCTCACCCTCACCGAGCGGGGCCACGCGTATGTGCGCCTCGCCGACCAGCTGTGGGCGGAGGTGGAACAACGATTCGCCGAGGTCATCGGCCCCGACCGCCTCGCCGCGCTCGACCAGGACCTGCGCGCCTACATCGACCACGTCTACGGCGATCAGTCCGTCCCGTTCCGCCCGGTGTGGTGAGCTCACCGGCCTGGTGGACGGACTTGGCCGGCCGAGGAGAGGTGCGGTCCTTGCTCCTGAAGCGTGCCTGGCCTGTGGGCTGGTGGTGGTGCGTCGGGCGGAGAAGTTGCTGAGGGGGACGTGTTCGCGGGCGTGTCGGACGTCCCTCACGCGGAGGCGTAACGGTGGGCGGGGGTCGGGCGGGCCGTGCAGTAGTTGCGGGCGGGCCGTGATGGCCGGGCGTGCGGATTGCGTACTGCGACGTGGCGTGCCGTCAGCGGGCCTACCGGCGCCGCGTCGCTAACCGCGCGGCACAAGCGAGCACTGACCGCGCGACGGACCCGGTCGCGGAACTGCTGACGGCGCTGACGCCCTTCGTCGTCCGGCTCGACGGGGGGGGGCTTTCCCAGGTGCTCTACAAGGCGCTGTACCGTCTGCACGTCGCACACGTCCGTGACCATGAGCCGGCGAAGCCCCTCGCGAAGCTCGCGTCCATGAACGCTGAGCGCGTCAAGATCCGGACACCGACGACGGCCGCCGACTCCGGGACGCCCTGCGCGCCCTGCGTCCAGCCTGACGTCCGTCACGCACACCCGTAACAGCTCCACCTTCGTCTCCTCCGCCGGCAGGGCCGCTTCGCACCGAGAACCGCCCCGTGTCTTCGACCGGATCTACCCTCACGTCATCATCGGGACGGTGCTTTCCTACCGGACCGTCTACATCCCGCAGTGCAACCAGTGCACCGCCGCGGTCACCGACCCCGACGACGATGGTCGCCCCGTGCTCGCCGAGTTGATGATCCTGCCCGAGCCGCTGCGCGAGCGCCTGGCCGCCGACGGCTGGCAGCTCACCCCCGGCCTCGCCCGGAACCCGCGGGAGGCCAAGGACCCGCGGCTCGGCGACACGCTCACCTGCCCCGCCTGCCGCAGCGCCCGCCGGAAGGAGCGCACCGCGTTCGCGCGCCGGCACCGCGCTGTCCGCGGACTGGCCTCGGCCTGACGACCCCGGCAGTCGTCGCGGTCAAGTCCACCGTCCCCGTCGGCACCGCACCCGCGTCGCCGAGATCCTGCGCGAGTACGCGCCCGCCGGCGACTTGCTGGACGACCTGTTCAACGGCTTCACCCTGCCTGGAAGCGCCGGGTAGGGGCCGTACGAGGCGGGGTGGAATGTCCGCCGTGCCCGGGGGCGGTGAGGCTCGTTGTCGAGATTGTTGACCGTGCAATCGAATGCAGGGAGAACGGCATGACGAGCGACATCGACTGGGACCACCCCGCCGACCCCAAGCCGGGCAGCTGGCAGCTCGACCACCTTCGCCAGTACGTCGAATCGGATGGTGCCGAGGGGCACGAGTGGCGGGGCACTCGGACCCTCCTGCTCACCACCGTGGGCCGGGTCTCCGGCAACCCCGTACGGACCCCGCTCATCTACGGCGAGGCTGACGGCCGCTACCTGCTGGTCGCCTCGAAGGGCGGTGCACCCGAGCACCCGCTGTGGTACCGGAACCTGACCGCCCACCCCGAGGTCCGCATCCAGGTCGGACCCAAGGTCATGCAGGGCACGGCGCGCACCGCGACCGCCGAGGAACAGCGTGCGTACTGGCCGGTGATGGTCGGCGAGTGGCCCGCCTACGACGAGTACCAGGCGCAAACGGACCGGGCGATCCCCATCGTGGTGATCGAGCCGGCCCGGGCCGGCTGAGGTCCGGCGGCGGGTCCGGCGGGGTCCGGCAGACGGCCGGACCGCGAACCGGTCACCGAGCACGACCGGCAACAGGTCCGACTGCTCCTTGAACATCTGCGGCCGGTGACCGGCGCCGGCTACTACCCGGTGTGCACCCAGCCGGTGCCCCCTCGACCGGCCCACCGCGCACGTACTGCCCCCCGTGGTGTGCCCGCCGCGCCTGACACCAGCAGCCCCCGGACCGGCCCGCCGCCGCGCGCGACGATGGGGGCATGGGCGAGCGCGGCCAGGGCGTCGACATCCGTGCCGCCCCGCCCCGCCGCCCCTCGACCCACCGGCGGACCATGCGCTCGCCGGGCTGCGCACCGTGGTCGACAAGCTCGTCGCCACCAACTACGCGATCGGGGAGCTCATGCTCGAACTTGCCCCGGCCTACCTCTCAGACACCACCGCCGCCCAGACCCCTGCCCCACTCTGCGACGCCATCGGCGAACCCGTCGAACACGGTCTCGCAGCCCGCCGCTACGCCCTCTCCGGCGACCGCCGCGCTCTGCAGGGCACCGTGTGGTGACAGGCGAGGATGGCAGCAAATGAGGGCAGGCCCGCTCTACCGCCTTGCCCCTCAAACCGAAACCGCACGAGGACGCAGCAGCGGACACCTACGCGTCGTCCGCAGCTAACCTTGCGCAGCCGCGGGACCCGTCCGCTGCGCCGCCGGCGCAGCGGATCCGCGGGGCCAGGTCGCCGACGTCCACCCGGATGAGGTCCGCCTCCGCGACCCATTCACCTGCCTCGACATCTGGTGGAGCATCGCATCCGCTGGCCTCTCCCCCCGCGGGCGCATGAGAGGACGTGGTGAAGGCGGGCAACTATCGCGACGTGGCCGAGCTGGCTACTTCGGTCCGCGACGCGGCCGATGCCGTAGCGGGGTGGCCAACCAGCCGAGAAGCCGGAGCAATGCTTGGAACCTCTCAATGGGGTAGGTCAGCTCGTGGTTGCCAGGGGTGCAGACGACCCGCAACGGCTCACGCAGGTGCCAGGCCCGGTGCAGGGCCTCGGCCTCGTGGATCGGGCCGATGGTGTGGTCCTCGCGCCACGCCCCGCAGATCTCGGCCTGCCCAGTCTCCACCCCCGCGTGGCCGTAATCACCTGAACAGCACGCCCGTACGGACCCCCAGCTCCACGCTCGGTTTCGAGGCCCTCTTACGAGGCCAACCGCTCAAGTGTGTTGGGAATAGAGGCGGTTGGTCCAACGTCGCGTTCGGGCTGGCTGATCTCGGCCCACACCGCATCGAGGGAGAGGTCGAGGACATCGGCGATCGCCGCGATGGTCGGGAAGGCGGGGGTGGCCACGCGGCCCGACTCGATCTTCCGGAGGGTCTCCGGTGAGACGCATGCGGCGAGCGCGACTTCGAGCATCGAGCGTCCTGCTCTGGCCCGACGCAGGAGGGCGCCGAGGCGTTGTCCGCGTTCGATCTCTGCGGGAGTGAGCGGCAATCTGACCATGGCTCCGATTCTAATACCGGTATAGTTTGGCCGGTATAGTTATTGGCTGCGTGAGAAGGGCGCCACATGATCGAGATCCTGAACCCCACCCTGTTGGCCCGAGCAAAAGACACAGGCGCCCTGGTCGCTGACATCCTGCAGACGCTGAAGAGCCGTAGCACGATCGGCACGAACCTTCTGGACATCAACCGGTGGGCCGAGACCATGATCGTCAAGGCGGGAGCGCAGTCCTGCTACGTCGACTACGAACCGTCCTTCGGGCGCGGCCCGTTCGGCCACTACATCTGCACGGCCGTCAACGACGCCGTGCTCCACGGACGGCCATACGACTACACGCTTGCCGACGGCGATCTGCTGACACTCGACCTCGCCGTCTCCAAAGGCGGAGTCGCTGCAGACGCTGCCATCAGCTTCATCGTGGGCGACGCAAAGCCCTCGGAGAGCGCCGCGATGATCAGTACAACCGAGCGCGCGCTGGCCGCAGGGATCGCCGCCGCCGGGCCCGGGGCTCGCATCGGCGACATCTCCCACGCCATCGGCACGGTCCTCAGCGAGGCGGGGTACCCGATCAACACCGAGTTCGGAGGCCACGGCATCGGATCAACGATGCACCAGGACCCACACGTTTCGAACACCGGACGGCCTGGCCGTGGATACAAGCTGCGCCCTGGGCTGCTGCTGGCGCTGGAGCCGTGGGTCATGGCGGACACCGCTGAACTCGTCACCGATGCCGACGGGTGGACACTCCGAAGCGCGACAGGCTGCCGGACAGCACACAGTGAACACACGATCGCCATCACCGACGACGGAGCTGAAATCCTCACCTTGCCGAGGTAAGCGCAGCCATGAGGCCGGAGCCCCCTTGTTCCGCTCAGGCAGCCGTGCTGAAGCCCTCGGCGCGCAGGTCCTGATGTCCTGCGCCGGTAGTTGCTCGTTAGTTGTTGTGTGACTTCTGCTGCTGGTGTGCCGGTTCCGCGTCGGGGGCCGAAGTTGGAACCGCTGTTGCTGTCTGCTGATGAGCGGGCGGTGTCGGAACGGTGGTCGCGTCGCGCGACGTCGGCTCAGACACTGGCCCTGCGGGCGCGGATCGTGCTGGCGTGTGCGGGCCCGGAGGTGCCGCCGATCGTCGCGGTTGCCCGTGAGTTGCGGGTGGCTGCCGATACCGTCCGCAAGTGGCGGCTACGGTTTCTAGCTGAGCGACTGGACGGTCTGACCGACGAGCCCCGGCCGGGCCGGCCACCGACCATTGGGGTCGATCAGGTGGAGGCAGTCGTGGTCGCCACGTTGGAGGAGATCCCGAAGAACGCCACCCACTGGTCGCGGAAGTCGATGGCGGATCACAGCGGCCTGTCGAAGTCCACCGTCGGCAGGATCTGGCGAAAGTTCCAGCTCAAGCCGCACCTGACGAATACCTTCAAGCTGTCCATGGACCCGCTGTTCGTGGAGAAGGTCTATGACGTGGTCGGTCTGTACTTCAACCCGCCCGAGGGTGCGGTGGTCCTCTCGGTGGACGAGAAGTCCCAGATCCAGGCCCTGGACCGGTCCCAGCCCGTATTGCCGATGATGCCCGGCATGCCGAGCGGCGCACCCATGGCTACGTCCGCAACGGCCTGACCACGCTGTTCGCCGCGTTCGACGTCGCCACCGGCGAGGTCATCAGCTCCCTGCACCGCCGGCACCGGGCGGCGGAGTTCAAGAAGTTCCTGATCAAGATCGACAAGGAGGTGCCCGCGCATCTGCAGATCCACTTGATCTGCGATAACTACGGCACCCATAAGACTCCCTCGATCAGGACGTGGCTGTCCAAGCACCCATGGTTCCGCATGCACTTCACCCCGACCGGTTCCTCGTGGATCAACCAAGTCGAGCGGTGGTTCGGCTTCCTGGCCGACGAGAAGAACCGCCGCGGCGCCCACAAGAACGTCCAGACACTCGAAGCCGACATCCGTGCCTGGGTCAAGAACTGGAACGTCCAGCCCAGAACCCGAACGGTCCACAGGGCGGGCGCTGTGTGGTGACGTCGCTGGCTTCGACTCGTTGGCAGACCGTGACGAACACGTATCGAACGCTCGCCGGTGTCGCTCTTGCGATGCTGCTTCTCGGCCCCATGTCGGCACAGGCTGTGGCAGAGCCACAGGACGACACTCCTGTTCAGCCCCACCTCATGGTGCCCCTGAGCGGCCTCTTCACGGACCGTGGCATCCCGGTCAATTGGAGCATCCTCGGGACCCGCCTCTGACCCAGCGAACGGGCTTCGAGGGAGCTGGTGACGGCTTCCTGCCGACACGAAGTCGTTGCGTGGCGCGCCTCTCGACGCTGACCTGCACGGGGCCGGTTCTGTGGCTCTCGGTCAAGTCACATGCCTACTGTCAGACCGCGGGAGCAGGGGCGGTCGCAGCGCTGTCCGGGCCGGAGGCGGAGCGGCGGGCGGCCACCGAGCGGGAGTGGGAACAGGTCCGCGCCTGGCAGGCGGTCGTCGCAGCCCGCGCCGAAGCCGCGGCTGCGCGCTCCGAGGGCGTCTCGGTCGCTGTGCTGGCACCGGTCGCGTTGCCCGCGCTTCGCCCGGCCGCCGTCACCCCGGTCCAGGCATTGGAGCCAGGCCTCGGGCAGTCGGCGTCGCCCCCGCCGATCTCCTGCCGCGGAGGCGCAGGTGGAGCACGGCGGGAACAGCCCGACCCACGTAACGCCTGTGCTCCCTCGAACTGCCCGCACGACCGGCGGCCCCGAGTCACCCCCCGATGCAGCCTGCGCGGCGCAGGTCCGCGATTCCCTGGTCGAGGGCGGCACGCAAATGCGTGGATCGACCAGTGGACAGCAGGATCGACACGCCTCCTTGTATCGCGGCGAGCAGTGCAGCAGCCCTCGCGTCGGCATCGAGGGCGCCGGAAAGCTTGCCCGCTGTCTGCAGCGCCCGGATGCCCGCCGCCAGGCTCTCCTGCCAACTGCGAAAAAGTTCGATCACGATCGCCCGTGCCCCGGGAGTCGAACGCCCGACCTGAAGGAACAGCGCCCCGAGCGGGCACTCGTCCCCCTGCGTCTCATAGCGCTTGATCACCGAGTCCCGCCACCGGTCCCACGCCTCCCATGAGTCGAGACGTCCCAGATGGGGCTGCTGGTCTTCCAGGACTTGATCCGCCTCGAACTGGGCCACCGCGAGAAGCAGTTCGTCCTTGCCGGCCGGGAAGTAATGGAACAGCTGGCTCTTGCTGGTTCTGGTCTGCGCCATGATGTCGTCCAGCGTCGATGAAGCGACGCCTTTCCGCCGCAGCACCGTCGCAGCCCCCCGGATGATCCGGTTCCGCGTTGCCTTCCCCTTCGCCGTCAGCTGCCCGGGCATGACCTGTCTCCTCAGAATGGACTTGGTGGTCCATCTTAGTTGTGATCGCCTGGCCGCGATCGGCGCTGCGAGCGTCGACGACCTGACGCAGAACTCGTTGCCGGCTGGGTCCTGCAGAACAGTCCAGGTCAGACCCGGCGCTCTGTTCACCCACGACAGTCGCGCCCACCTCCAGCACGTCCGGCGAGTTGACGTCCGGCCGGATGGCGCCGGATTCGACGGCGGCCTGCCGCAGCACGGAGATCATCTCCAGTATCGGCTCCTGGCTGTTGCCGTACGGGTCGCCGCCGGAGGTGATGATCGCGCGCAGGGCGTCCGCCATGCCGAGCTTGGCGGTGGAGTAGTCCAGGAAGCGCCCCATCCAGGCCCGCAGCGCCTGAGGCGGTGGCATGCTGCCCAGTAGTTCGGGGCGGCGTCGCACAGTTTGGCCACCTCGTTGCGGTAGGCCGCCTCGATCAGGGCCTCGCGGGTCGGGAAGTTGCGGCAAGGGGGCCGCTGCCCACGCCCGACTCCCGGGCGATGCGGTGAACTTGGGGGTGGCGGGCGCTGCTGAAGTTCTCTTCGTCGTGGGATCCGGTGCAGCTGGCGTGGTTCGTCAGGCTCAGGGTGCTCGTCGGGCTCACCCTTCGTAGGCTCCGCCGTCGATGCCCAGGGTCGTACCGTTGATGTAGTCGGCCGCCGGGCTGGCCAGGAAGGCGACTAGGTTGGCGTATTCGTCGGGCTTGCCGATGCGGCCGACGTCGTTGGGAGCGAGCGCGCTCGCCTTCGGTTCGATTTCCGCCCAGGTTTCTCCCCAGCCCTGCGCCTTGCCCACCCCGACCAGGAAGTCCACGGTGGCGGGGGTGAGGATGCCTCCCGGCGCGACGGCGTTGGAAGTGACGCCGGAGTGCTTCAGCTCGCGGGCGAGTGAGATGGCAAGGTTGTTCCGGGCGGCGTTGGTGGCGGCGTAGTGGGGCTGGTTCGCGGCGGGCAGCCGGCCGGTGACGCTGCTGATCTGGATCACCCGTCCCCAGCCGCGTGCGCGCATACCCGGCACGAGGTGCTGGATCATGCGCACGCTGGAGATGACGTTGATGTTGTACATCTCGGCCCAGGCGTCGGGCGGGGTCTCGGCCCACTGTGCCGTCGGGGCGTAGATGCCGACGTTGTTGACGAGGATGTCGACGGACCCGTCCCCGACGGCGGCGGCTTGGACCTCCCCGGCACCGGCGTCCGTGGCGAGGTCGCCGATGGCGATGCCGGCGATGCCGCCGTCTTCGCGGATGGACGTCGCCACCGCCGAAGTCCTCCTCCGGTCCCGTCCGTGCACCACGACGGCGGCCCCTTCGGCGGCCAGGCGCCGGACGATCGCCTCGCCGAGACCACTGCTCGATCCGGTGACCAGCGCCCGCTTACCGACGAGCTGAAGATCCATTGTTCTGAATTCCTTTCACGAGGATGAGACGCCCGGGCAGAGAGTGCCGGCGGCGTCGGCGACTGCAGGCCCGTGCCGTCAGGGCAGGAGCAGCAGCTTTCCGGTGGTTCGGCGGGATTCGATGTCGCGGTGCGCCTGCTCGGCGTCTTTGAGGGGGTAGCGCTGCCCGATACGCGGCACGAGCTGCCCTGTCGCGAGGAGACCGAAGAGCTCCGCGCTCCGGGCGAGGAGGGCGTCGTGGGTGGGCACGTGATCGGCGACGGCCGGGTAGGACAGCAGGATGCTGCTGGGTAGTTCCATCGGGTCGAGCGAGAGACGGCCCATCAGCACGCCGTAGTAGGCGAGCACGCCGTGGCGGCGCAGGGACAGCTGCGAGGAACGGAACGTGGCCGGACCGCCGCCGTCATATACGACGTGCGCGCCCTGACCACCGGTGAGCTCCTTCACCCGGTCCTC
This sequence comes from Streptomyces sp. x-19, assembly GCF_046549115.1. Classification (NCBI taxonomy): domain Bacteria; kingdom Bacillati; phylum Actinomycetota; class Actinomycetes; order Kitasatosporales; family Streptomycetaceae; genus Streptomyces; species Streptomyces sp. x-19. The sequence goes on from NZ_JAJPWK010000029.1 coordinate 33,025, forward strand.
GAAACCGTCACCGCTGGAGACCAGAACGTGGTCGGCCCCGGCCTCCTGAGCGACCGGAACTTTCCCCGGCCGGGAGACCAAGCCGATCACCGTACCCCCGCGCGCCTTGACCATCTGCGTCACCAAGCGGCCGACACCGCCCGCCGCCGCGTGCACGACCGCCACATCGCCCGGCTGGACCACATACGTCTGCGTGGTGAGATGGCTGGCGGTCAGCCCCTGCATCATCACCGCCGCCGCGCTCTCGTCGTCCACTCCTTCTGGGACCTTCACCAGACGGTCGGCGGGGATGGCGAGCAGTTCCGCATAGCTACCCGGGTGGTAGTACCAGGCGACCCGATCACCGACTGCGAGTCCCTGCACGTCCTCGCCGAGTGCGGTGATGTAGCCCACCCCCTCCACTCCCAAGACGCTGGGGACCGACCACCCGGGCAGGGGCCGAGTCCGGGCGCCGACATCCATGAAGTTCACACCCGCGACACCGAGCCGCACCAGCGCCTCTCCCCGCCTCGGCGTGGGATCCGGGAGTTCGCCCCAGCTCATAACCTCCGGGCCGCCGTACTGCTTCACGAAGATCGCACGCATGAGGACGCCTCCTTGTTTCACGTCGGGATACGTACGGCGGAACAGGCGCCCCGCCAGACATGGGCAACGTAAGAGAGGAAAAATGGACTTACAAGTCCAGAGTCTGGAGACCGCGACGGAAACGGTGGCAGCAGGGCCTTGCACCCTGGAGGCGGTGGTTGACTGCCACCGATCCAGGAAGCCAGGGGCTGGCGGGACTTCGCCAGGTCCGCGAGGGACTGGCGGGCTGGCTGGAGGCGCGGCGTGGACGACCGGCGACGGGCCGCGCTGAACCGCAGCCACATCAACGTGAACGGCTGCGGCAGGCACCGGCCATGTTGCCGGGCTGCTTCGTCCGGGCCCGGCGGCAGGCCGTGATCGGGGAGGTCCGTGCCACCCCGCCACACGTATGCCGCTTGGTGTCAGGCCGGCGCGGGCGTACCCGGGACGGGCGCAGGTGCGGTTCGTGCCTGTGTGACGGCGTCGTGGAGGGCCTTCGGCTCGTCGGCGTGCAGCCTGATCACCCGTACGAGGCGGGGCGCACCGAGGAACTTGGGTGCGTTGACCGGTTCGGTCAGTTCGAGGGTGATGGACGTCTGGGAGCCGATGGCCAGGTTCAGTTCGTCGTCTCTTTTCTCGTGGGTGAAGAGTGTCTCGCGCCGGATGGAGGCGATCTGGTCGAGCGGTACGCGGATGTCGACGTGGGCTGCCTGCCGGATGCGCAGGGCGCCGTCGGCGAGGACGTGCGGCCGGGTGATGGCGGCCGCGTGGATACCGAGGATGAACAGGACGGTGTAGACGTCGACGACCAGGAAGACGGCGTGGACGACGGGCCACTCGGCGAGCAGGTATGACAGGGCGACGGTCTCGACCACGCACACGAAGGTGAAGCCGTACATCATGGCGGCTTGGTCACGGGCGTGTGGGAAGACCGCGTCGGCCCCGTCGACTCCGTGCGGACGGCGGTAGGCCCACCGGCCCAGGCTTGCCATGATCCGCGCTTCGTGCGTGACGAATCTCAGCACGCGCTCGGGTCCCCGAGTGGGGACGGCGGACCGGGGCGGAGCCGCTCGCGTCTGCGACGTCGTCATGACGGCCCTTCCTGTCGTTCCTTCACGATCTCGACCGGACGGCGCACTGCTGCTGATTGGGCGGCCGCCAGGTCCGCGAAGATGACCTCCGCCAGACCGCCGGCGGGCTTGTCGGAGACATGCACCACCAGGTCGTCGGGCAGAAGGGCCGCCAGCGAGGCCGCGGCACGGGCCACCCGCGGGTTGTCCGGCTCCTCCCCGACGAGGCTGTCCAGCAGGGCGTACACCTCGCCCGCGTGCTCCTGCATCCCCTGCAGCGCCGTCATCAGCCGGACCCGCTCCGTCTCGGTGACCACGGTGTCCAGGAGCGCCAGGACCTCGCGGTCCTTCACGGCCATCGGGGAGTCCGGCACCTCGCCGAGACCCGCCAGCAGTGTCGTGAGCTCCGGTGACAGCGGGCCCACGGCAACGAGCCGCCCGGCCCGCGCCTCGGCCAGCAGCACAGCGAGCCGCGCCCGCCGCGCCCGGATGACCGCCTCCTGCCGTCCCAGGTCCTGGTCCAGTTCCTCCAAGATCTCCACCAGCTCGCTGCCCTCGTCGTCCGCGAGAACGTCCCGCACCTCGTCGAGGCCGAGCCCGAGTTCCGTCAGCCGGCGGATCCGTGCGAGGAGCGCGGCGTCCCGGATGCCGTACGTGCGGTAGCCGTTGCTCTGCCGTTCGGGCTCGGGCAGCAGCCCGAGGTGGTGGTAGTGCCGCACGGCCCGCGGGGTGACCCCCACGAGTGCGGCGATCTCGCCGATTCGCATGAGCCCAGTACCGGCGGCGCCACCCAGCTCTAACGGTGTTGCGCAGCACCAAGAGGCGGGCGAGCGCGTTCTCGGGCAGCGATCTCGACCTGGTGCTCAGGGGGCGTGCTCACCGGCCTCGCCACCAGCGGTGTGGTGCTGCACACCCTGTGCCAGGCCGCCGACTTGGACTTCGACCTCACCGTGCTGACGGATGCCTGCCTGGACACCGACCCCGAGGTGCGTCGGGTCCTCACCGACAAGCTGTTCCCGTGGTGGGCGGACGTCGTGACCGTCGATGAGTGGTTGCGGGGCATCGAGTGAGGCGACGCCGCTCAGACGACGGGCTGGTCGGTGACAACTACCGGGCTCTGGCGGAGCGTTGGGGATGAGTGCGTGACGTTGGCGACGTGACGTTGGAATCCCGCGTGGGTGCGCAGGAGTTCGGCGTACGTTCCGGTGGCGCGGGCCGTTCCGTCGTCGAGCATGACGACGGAGTCGGCCGCCTCGATGGTGGTCATCCGGTGCGCGATGACGAGCAGGGCGCATTCCCGCCGGAGGTTGTGCAGCGTGACCGTCAGCGCGGCCTCGTTGGCGGGGTCGAGGTGGGCGGTGGGCTCGTCCAGCAGTAGCAGTCGGGGGCGGGCCAGGATCGCGCGGGCGATGGCGAGCCGCTGCCGTTCGCCGCTCGACAGGCGCGCGCCCCGCTCGCCGATGCCGGTGTCCAATCCGGCCGGGAGACGGCGGACCTTCTGGGCGAGGTTGACGAGGTCGAGGACCCGCCACAGGGCGTCGTCGTCGGTGGTGGCGTCGGGGGCGGCGTAGCAGAGGTTCTCGCGCAACGTGCCGTGCAACATCGGGCAGTCCTGCTCGACCCAGCCGATCCGCGAGCGCCAGGCATCGAGTCCGAGCTCCGCGGCCGAGCGCCCGTTGATCCGGAGGTCGCCGCTCCACGGCTCGTAGAACCGGTTGACGAGCGCGAAGCTGGTGGACTTGCCGGCTCCGGACGGGCCGACCAGGGCGACGAGGGCATGGGGAGGGACGGTCAGCGACAGTCCCCGGAGCACCGGGGTGTCGGGGGTGTATCCGAACCACAGGTCGTGGAGCTCCAGTGCCGGAGCCGCGGGGGAGTGGCGGGACGGGCGCCGAGGCTGCGTGCCGCGGTCCGTCGGGGCGGCGGTGCGGTCTTCGGTGGGGAGCGAGTAGACCTCCTCGATGCGTTCGGTGGCGCCCTTCGCCCTGCTCACCGACGCGACGCTCTCGATCAACTCGGTTACGGGGCCGCCGAGTTGATTGGCGTACAGCAGGATTGCCACCAACGCGCCGAGCGAGAGCGCCCCCTCGTCCACGCGGGCCGCGCCGACCAGCAGGACCAGGACGAAGGCCGCGTTGATGGCCATCTGCGCCACGGGCGCGATCGTCGCGGTGAGCCTGGCGCTGCGCACCGCCTCCTCGTAGGCGTGTTGGGCCAACCCGGTCAGCTGGTCGATCTCGCGTTGTTCGGCGCGGTTGGCGCGGACCGTGCGCAGGGCCGACAGGGCGCGTTCCAACCCCGACGAGATCGCCCCGACGGCGGTCTGAAGCCGCATCGACACCCGGCCGATCCGCGTCGACAGCACCTTGATCACGATGCTGCCGACGAGCAGCACGCTCAGGATGAGCAGCATCAGTACCGGATCGATCACGAACATCGCGCCGACGCTGCCCAGCGCGATGCAGAGGTTGGTGGCGAGTTGGACGGCGACGTGCGTCAGGGCCTCCCGCAGGACGACCACGTCCGTGGAGGCGCGCGCCATGAGGTCTCCCACCCGCAGCCGGTCGAAGGCGTGCATCCGGATCCGCAACAGGTGTGAGAACAGCCTGGTGCGGGTTTCCAACACGAATCGCTCGCCGGCCCGTTCCAGCAGGAAGGCGGCGCCGGCACCGATCAGTGCCTGGCACAGCAACAGCAGGACCAGGGACGCCACCGGCAGGAACAGCGGCCGGTGCGCGGTGAGGGCGTCAACCACCCCCTTGGCGGCCAGTGGTTGGGCGACGCCGACCGCGGCCGCGACCAGGGTCAGGAGCAGGGTGGCGCTCAACGAGCGGCGCTGCCCCCGGGTCAACGTCCACAGTTGTCGAAGCATTGAGCGCACCGTTCCCTCTCCGGTCCGACCGGGATCAGGACGCCTCCACCAGTCCGGACGCCCGGAGTTGGTCGGTCATCGCCGTCAGGTCCTCGCGTGCCTGGTTCAAGGCGATGCCGAACCGCTCCGCGAACTCCTCGGCCACCTGGTCGGTGGTGCGGCCGTGGAGCAGGCGCTGGAGCGCGTAGGCGCCGGTCGGGTTGAGCTGCCAGTAGTGTCCGGTGCGCTGGCTCAGCAGCACCGCGCCGTCGTCGGTGTCGGTGGCGAGCGTGTGGGCGGTCAGGCTGAGCTTCATGGTGCGGGGTTCCTTCAGAGGTGAGGGTGGCCCTAGCGGGCCGCTTGCTTGGGCGTTGCGGGGGCGACGGTGAGCAGCGGCCGGTAGTAGCCGTCGGGATACGGTTCGTCGATCACCTGGCCGTCGGCCTCGATCCAGGCATGGGCGGCGAACGGCGTGGTGCGCACGCCGGTCTGCCAGGTGGGCCACGTCCCCTTGATGCGGCACAACACGGCCGAGGCGATGGACCGTTGCAGACAGTTGTGGACGGCGCAGCGCAGGCTGACCGCTACCACCGCGGTGCGGGCCGCGGAAGCCTGCGCGGCGCTGCTCGGACGGGCACCGACGCGCAAGCCCTGGAGCACAATGCGCAGATACCGGGGCGGCAGCGCGGCCAGCGGCCGGGCGAGGGCCACTGCGGTAAGTGGCAATACCCGTCGGTGTAGGGGTAGTTGGACGCGGGGCGGCAGGGCGCACGGGGGACTGGTCACAGGGCCTCCTCGGGATCGGGCACACGGGGACGCGGGGCGGCGCCGCCCCGGGCGAGGGCGGCGGTCGCCGGCGACGGGCCGCCGGAGCGGGCCGCGATCTCCCGCAACCACAACTCGGCGCCCAGCGTCGCTTCCAACTGCGCGGACCAGACGTCGGAGCTGTGCGGTGGCGTGCGCAGGGTGGTCCGGAACTTCGCCACGTCGAGCAGCCCGCGGCGCGCCAACTGCGAGTCCGCGAACAGCTCCAACAGGTCCGGCACGTGGTCCTGCAAGTCACGGTCGACGGACTCCTCGCAGTACCCCTTGGTGGACCGGTCGAGGATCACATCGGGCACCAGCCCCCGCATCGCCTCGGCCAACACCGGCTTGTACCGCCAGGGGGTGTAGCGCTCGTGGGGCTGGATCGACAGCACCGCCTCCACCACCCGGTCATCCAGGTACGGCAGTTCCAGGCGCAGCCCCTCGACCGCGTACTCGCGGCACAGCAACCGCAACACGGGCCCGGCACTGCGCAGCGCGGTGAGCGCCTCGTGCTGCCCGCGGTCCGGTGCCAGGGTTGCGATCCCCGAGGCCACGCCGTGGAAGAGCCGCTGCGTGGTCCGCACCGCGTCCCCGGTGGCCCAAGGCGTCGCCGGCAGCCGCTCCCCCCACCCCAGGGCCGGGGCCGGACCGTCCGGCGCGGGACGCACGAGCTCATCGGCGCACCGCCGCCACCACGCACCGAGGTCCTCCCCGCGCAGCAGCTCGGCCAGGCTGGCCCCCAACGACCAGCGGGACAGCGCCCGGTGGGCGCGCAGCTGACGCCATGCGGTCACCGGGCTGCGCCGCAACAGCGTGTGCAGATAGGCGGCGCTGCCGGTGAACAGCTCGTCGGCGCCGTGCCCGGCCAGGTGGCAGGTGGCACCGTGTTCGACCAACAGTCGGACGCCGGTGCGGACGGCGTTCATCCCCCGGGTGGTGGCCCGCGGTGCCTCCGTGTCGGAGGCCCAGTACGGCGGGGAGAACACCGGCGGCGCGCTGCTCTCCGGCATGGTCAGATGCTCGGCGTGCACCAGGGAGCGCGCGGCCCGCTCCGCGTAGAACGGGTCGTCGTTGATCGCGCTGCCGCCGGTCCACCGGAAGGTCAGCAGGTCGGGGTGGTGCTCGGCGGCCAGGAAGCACAGCGAGGTGGAGTCCATGCCGCCCGACAGGTCCGCCGACAGCCGGCCCTGCCGGGGCTGCCGCAGCGCCACCGCCTCCCGCAGCCGCTCGCGCACCTGATCCACCCCCTGCGTCAGGGACAGGTGCGGCTCCGGCGGCTGCCACCAACGCACCGTGCGCGCCGCGCCGTTGCCGGGCAGCACCAGATAGGAGTCCGCCGGCACCTGCTCGACGCCGCGCCACCAACTGCGCTCGCTCAGCGGCGCGAAGAACATGCCGGACGTCACGCTCGCCGCGAGCAGCTCCTCGTCCGGCTCCGCACCGGTGATCCCGGCCAACACGTCGGCCCGGTCACCGGCGATCGGCACCTCGTCCAGACAGGCGGTGAACACGCAACGGGAACCGGTGACGGTCCCCTGGAACCGCACCTGGCCGTCGACCGATGCCAGCACATGCGCGCTGCCGGGCAGCCGGCGGGCCAGCCGGTCCAGGTCCGGCAGAGCACGTACTTGGGAGACGAGCGTGGACAGGCGCTCATGCGTGAGGGAGACCGTGCCGAACGCCGCAACGCGCACCGGGCCCGCGTCCGCCACCACCAAGTCCGCCGGGTCCCACGAGCCGGCCAACCACGGCCGCCCGGAAGCATGGGACACCATCTGCGGTGCCGCTGCCCCGACTTGGCGGTGGGCCCAGGCTCCGCCAGGGGAGTCCGGAAAGACCACGAGGTTGTTGTCGTTGGGGGATTGCAATGCCTCACCACCAGGTATCAGGGCGACCTCCGCGCCGCCGCCGCGGCCGCCGCAACACCGTCCATCACTGATAGAGATCGCGCAACTGCACACAGTGCAGATCGCGCCATGACTGGCGTGACGGAACGGATCGACGGGCGCTCGCCTCGACGGTCCTCGGGCCAGGCCGCCTGACGCCGGCGGCGTACCCCCTACACGTCAAGTCCGTGCTGCGTACGGAGATTTATTGGGCCGCACGTTCCGTTGTGCCCCCGCCCGCCTGGGCGAAGTCGACCGCGACCCGCCGCAACTATTACCGTAGGTAAGAAAGTGCCTTGTATTGGCTTGAGTTGCTATACACGGGTAGACAATCCGGCGGGAAACCGCTTACATGAATCGGCGCCACTTCGGATTGCACCCGAGATGGATAGGAGAAGGTCATGTCCAAGAGCAAGCAGCTTCCCGAGCGCTACATGCCGCCGGCTGCCGCCAAGGTCGGCCAGTTCAACAAGGACACCGACGGCACCATCCACACCAAGAAGGACGCCACGACCATCGGATTCAAGAAGGGCTAGTAATCGAGGTAGTGGTCTCCGGCTGATTTCCGGAATCGTACCCGGCCCCGCATCGGACTATTCGTCGCATTCTTGTGCGACGGAACGGACCGGCTGAAGCACTCGGCACGGGGCCTTGCGTCGCTCGACAACTCTCTTCCTCGCGTTCCCCATGGGGCGGAAGTGAAAGCGGTCTTCAACTCCCGGACGCGCGCGGCACGGTGACGCGCCGTGCCGCGGCCGGGAGCGGGAGGCCGCCTTTCCGCGTGGTCGACGAGAGCCCCGCCCCACGTCAACGCCCCTCTGCGGCCTGAGGCGGCACCGACTTCCAGTTCGGTGCCGGCCCCCTTCTCTCGCCGACTTCCCCGCCCACGCGCCTGTTTCGCGCGAGCAGCCGGAACTCCGTATTGCATCCGGCACTTGAACCGACGGGTCGGATTTACTTCCATTCCCCCGCCGGCGTCGCCGTCTCGGTCAACGGCCCCCACGGCACCCCGAAAGGGGGCGCGGAATTCACCGGCACGTAACGGTCCCGTCCACCCGGTCCACACGGGCGAAATCACGGCGTTCCGTTGAGGTGTGCGACATCCTCAGGTGCGGACGAGGTGAAAAGTCCGGATTTCGTCGGGAGTTCATTGGAATCGCGGCACGCGCGCAACCTGAAATCGTCCCTCGACGCTCGACCGCCACCCGTAACCTTCGCGCCACGCGCGGGCGCGAACTCGTCGTTTCGGGACGGCATTCGCCTCGCTCGACCGTTCGCGCAAAGCGCTTCGGCGGTTGCATTGCGTAAGCCTTACCGCGTGGGTGCCGGATGCTTCGTCGGAATCCGCTTTCAGGGTCTCGAATAAACGAGCGTCGCGCAAATGATTGAATGCGTGTGTTTGGTGTGAAGCCGTTTCGTAAAGGCCCTCGGCCGAACGCCGGGCGGCGTGTGAGCCGCGCGCCCGAGCGCTGCCGCGGTCGGCTTGGCACCGCACCGACTCGGCACCGCCCCGGGTTGCCTGGCAACTGGCGCTCCCTGTCCGTGCGTTCCCCCCTCCCCGCGCCCTCCGCTGTCAGACCCTCGCTCTAAGAGGTCCTAACAGAAGTGGTTGATCATGTGACTGCTGGCTTGTTCGCTCGTTGGTCTGGTCGTGGGGAAGCGTCAGTCGCGGCAGTGGATCGTGTCGGATGAACTGTGGTGCCTGATTGAACCGTTGCTGCCCAAACCGGGGCCGAAGTTGGTCGAGGGACGTCCGAGGGTGCCGGACCGGCAGGCGTTGTGCGGGATCCTGTTCGTGCTGCACACCGGCATCCAGTGGGAGTATCTGCCGCAGGAGTTGGGCTTCGGTTCAGGCATGACCTGCTGGCGGCGCCTGGCCGCGTGGAACGAGGCCGGGGTGTGGAGCCAGTTGCACGTGCTGCTGTTGAAGAAGCTCCGATCGGCGAAGAATCTCGACTGGTCCCGGGCGGTGATCGACTCCCCCCACATTCGGGCGGCCCGCAAGGGCCCCAAAGCGGTCCCAGCCCGGTTGACCGCGCGCGGCCTGGCAGCAAGCACCACGTCATCACCGACGCCCAGGGCATCCCACTCGCGGTATCGCTGACCGGCGGCAACCGCAACGACGTCACCCAGCTTCTGCCCCTGCTCGACAAGATCCCCGCCGTCGCCGGGATTGTCGGCCGGCCCCGCCGACGCCCCGACGCTCCGTTCGCCGACCGTGGCTACGACCACGACAAGTACCGGCGCCTGCTGCGGCAGCGAGGCATCCGTCCCGTCATCGCCAAGCGAGGAGAACCACACGGCTCCGGCCTGGGCATCTTCCGGTACGTCGTCGAACGAACCATCGCCTGGCTGCACGGCTTCCGCCGCCTACGCATCCGATGGGAACGACGCGCCGACATCCATGAAGCCCTCCTCGGCCTCGCCACCTGCCTGATCACCTACAGACACGTCCAACGCCTTTGTTAGGACCTCTAAGAGCGACGGTTGTTCAGCCTCAAACCGACCAGGTCGGGGGGACCTCCGGCTTGACTTCGAGCGCGCTCCAAGTCCTAGCGTCGAGGCGGTCGTCAGCCCTCAAGGTAGCGCCCGGTCCGCCGGGCAGGAGGAGTATCCGCGCATGATCACCCGAACCACGCTCGGCTCGCCCGGTCTCACCGTCAGCGCGATGGGCCTGGGGTGTATGGGGATGAGCGAGAGCTACGGTGCCGCCGACTGGGACGGGGGGCTGGCAACTATCGACCGGGCTCTGGAGCTGGGCATCACGTTCCTGGACACCGCCGACGCCTACGGCACCGGGCACAACGAGGTGCTGGTGGGCCGGGCCATCCACGGCCGCCGGGACCAGGTGCAGCTGGCCACCAAGTTCGGCATCGACCGCAGTGCCGGCGACCGGGCACGCCGCATCCGGGGTGCCCGGGACTACGTGCTGCGCTCCTGTGACGCCTCGCTGCTGCGGCTGGGCGTCGAGGTGATCGACCTGTACTACGCCCACCGCCCGCCCCAGGACGTGGAGATCGAGGAGACCGTCGGGGCGATGGCCGAGCTGGTCGAGGCGGGCAAGGTCCGCCATCTGGGCCTGTCCGAGGTCGACGGTGAGCTGCTGCGCCGGGCGCACGCGGTGCACCCGATCACCGCGGTGCAGAGCGAGTACTCGCTGTGGACCCGCGACGTCGAGGCGGTCACCCCGGTGATGGCCGAGCTGGGGGTCGGGCTGGTGCCGTACTCGCCGTTGGGGCGGGGTTTCCTGACCGGCACCCTGGACCGCTCCACGCTGGGCGAGAAGGACTTCCGGCGCACCAACCCCCGCTTCGCCGGCGAGGCGGGCGAGGCCAACGAGAAGATCGCGCGGACCGTGCGCGAGGTGGCCGACCGGCTGGGTGCCACCCCGGCCCAGGTGGCGCTGGCCTGGGTGTACGCCCAGGCCGAGCGGCTCGGGGTGGCGGTGGCGACCATTCCGGGCACCCGAAGCCCTGCCCGGCTGGAGCAGAACGCGGCCGCGCTGGAGCTCACCCTGGACGCCGAGGCGCTGGCCGCGCTGGACCCGCTGAGCGACCAGGTGATGGGCGAGCGCTACACCCCCGCGCACACCGCTGAGGTCGCTCGGGGTTAGCCGGTGGGCTCGACGCGCACGAAGTCCATCTCGACGACGTCGTTGACGTCGTGCCCACCGGTGACCTTGCCGGTCACGACCAGCCGGGGTCGGGCCGGCGGTGCCCCGTAGCCCCGGATGAGATCAGCTCGGTGAACCGATGGATGCAGGCCCGTACGCCCGGTGGTGTGAGAGGAGGACTGGAACGCCCGGCCCTCCTGCTCGATTCGCCGTGCAGGCCCCCGCCTGGCCACGGCTCCGTGCTGGACCGGTGGAGCGGTCTCACCCCGTCTCACACATCTCTCACAAACGAGCGCGCACGGGGAGCACGCGAACACCTCTGACCTGGACATTCGCCGGTGCCACGGACCACGACGAACCACGTGGACGTTACATAGGCTAGGAGCATGGCCTACGAAATTCCGGTGACGCAAGCCCGGGCCGAACTCGCGGATCTGATCAACCGCGTCGTCTACGGCGGCGAGCGGGTGGTCGTGACCCGGCACGGCAAGCCCCTCGTGGCGCTGGTGTCCGCCGCTGACCTGGAGCGACTTGAGGAACTGGGGCGGCAGGAGGCGGCCGCGGAGCAGGCGGAGGTGATCAGCACGGTGTCGTCCGTGCGGCACCCGGAGTCCGCTGCGGGCGAACAGCGGCGCTTCGGCATCGCGGCGGAACACCGCGACCCGGCCGCCGGGGATCGGCGACCGGGTCGGGAGACGTGAGGCGCGGAAGGCCGACGGCCGCGCGGTGCGGCGGCCGTCAGCGCGGGTCCGGCGTCAGGAGCTGAGCTGCCAGATGGCGTTGGCGATGGCGTCGGTGTGGTTGTGCAGGGCGGTGTCGTCGATGTTCTTGGACGTGTCGCAGGACCGGTGGTAGCAGGCGTCGAACGCCTTGCCCGCGGTGCCGCCCCACGCCTTCGCCTGGGCGTCGGTCTTGATGTAGTCGGCGCCGGAGAAGAGTCCGCCGACCGGGATGCCGGCGTCCTTGAAGGAGGCGTGGTCGGACCGGCCGTCGCCCTCGGTCTCCCGCTCGGTGGCGATGTTCTTCGCGGCGAACCAGTCCTTGAAGACCTTCTCCAGCTTGGCGTCGTCGTCGTAGACGAAGTAGCCGGGGTTGGGGGACCCGATCATGTCGAAGTTGAGGTACGCGGAGATCTTCGACCGGTCGGCGCCGAGGGCGTCGACGTAGTGCCGGGAGCCGACCATGCCGTCCTCCTCGTCGCCCCACCAGGCGAACCGCAGGTGCTTGGTGGGCTTGAGGTGTTCCCGGGAGACCGCCAGTGCGACCTCCAGGATGCCGGCCGAGCCGGAGCCGTTGTCGTTGATGCCGGGGCCCGCGTCGACCGAGTCGAGGTGGGCGCCGGCCATCACCGTTGCGTCCTCGGCGCCGCCGGGCCAGTCGGCGACGAGGTTGTAGCCCTTCGCGCCGCCGCTGCTGAACTCCTGGACGCTGGTGGTGAAGCCCGCCGCGTCCAACGTGCCCTTGATGTAGTCGACCGACGCCTGGTAGCCGGCCTGGCCGTGGGCGCGGTTGCCGCTGTTGGCGTCGGCTATGGACTGGAGCTTGTCCAGGTGTGCCTTGACGGCGGCGACCGGGATGTCCGGTGCGGCCTGCGTCGTGGGGGAGGTGGCCTGGGCGACCGCGGCGGTGCCCAATAGGGCGGCGACGGCGGTGCAGGCGCCGGCGGCGAGCGCGGCGCGGCGCATACGGGACGAACGAGTCACTGGGGGCTCCGATGCTGTTGTGGGGGGTGAAGCGCAGCGGAAATCTTGACGCGTGCATGAGGATTGCGAGCCCGTTTGAATTTCGTCAAGAGCGGATACCGGACACCCGCGTTCGTGCATCGGAATGTGCGTCTGGTTTGGGGAGTTAATCCCGATTGATTACCCCGCGCCCGCTCCTTTTTCCGTATTCCGGAAGGGGGTTGAGGGTGTGGAATTCGCCACCATGATTCCGTACAACCTTCGGGCCTCGGACCAGTGGCGATGCCCCCGAATCCGGTCGCTACCCCGTAACGCGCAGTGATTTCTGTCGTGTTGCCTCAGGTGCGACAGGGGTCACGGAATGCGTCGGCGGGCGTAACGGCGTCGAAATCTCGCCGAACTAGCCTTCCGCGATGGGGAAGTTGATGGTCAATTACTGGAAGTCAGTTTGCTTCGCCTTTAAACACTGTGTGGTACATCTAACGACACAGGTGTGTCGATGCCTGTGACCTGGGCAAATGCGCCCGGGTGCAAACCTGTGAGGTGGAACGTATGCAACTGACCCCGCATGAGCAGGAACGGTTGTTGATTCATGTGGCGGCAGACGTGGCCGAAAAGCGGCGGGCCCGGGGGTTGAAGCTCAACCACCCCGAGGCCATCGCCCTGCTGACTGTGCACATCCTTGAAGGGGCGCGGGACGGGCGTACCGTCGCCGAGCTCATGTCCTCCGGGCGCAAGGTGCTCGCGCGCGACGACGTCATGGAAGGCGTCCCGGAGATGATCCACGACGTCCAGGTCGAGGCGACCTTCCCCGACGGCACCAAGCTCGTCACCGTTCACGAACCCATCAACTGACCACGGGAGAGCAGACAATGATCCCGGGACAGATCCTCTACGCCGACGAGCCGGTGCGCCTCAACGAAGGCCTCCCCCTCACGCGCATGACCGTCCTCAACTCCGCCGACCGCCCCGTCCAGGTCGGCTCCCACTACCACTTCGCCGAGGCCAATCCCGGCCTCGACTTCGACCGCGCGGCCGCGCAAGGCAAGCGCTTGAACGTCGCCGCCGGCTCCGCCGTGCGCTTCGAGCCCGGCATCCCCACCGAGGTCGAGCTGGTCCCCATCGGGGGCAAGCGGATCGTCGTGGGTCTGCGCGGTGAGACCGGAGGTCCCCTCGATGGCTGAACTGACCCGCCAGGAGTACGCCGACCTGTTCGGCCCCACGGCCGGCGACCGGATCCGGCTCGCCGACACCGACCTGGTCATCGAGATCAGCGAGGACCGCTCCGGCGGTCCCGGCCGCGCCGGTGACGAGGCGGTCTTCGGCGGCGGCAAGGTGATCCGCGAGTCGATGGGCCAGTCCCGCGTCACGCGCGCCGAGGGCGCCCCGGACACCGTGATCACCGGTGCCGTGGTCCTCGACCACTGGGGCATCGTCAAGACCGACGTCGGCATCCGCGACGGCAAGATCACCGCCCTGGGCAAGGCCGGCAACCCCGACACCATGGACGGCGTCCACCCCGACCTGGTGATCGGCCCGGAGACCGAGATCATCGCCGGCAACGGCAAGATCCTCACCGCCGGCGGCATCGACACCCACGTCCACTTCATCTGCCCCCAGCAGGCGGACGAGGCGCTGGCCGCGGGCATCACCACCATGATCGGCGGTGGCACGGGTCCCGCCGAGGGCAGCAAGGCCACCACCATCACCCCCGGTTCCTGGCACATCGCCCGACTCTTCGAGGCGATGGACAACCTGCCGGTCAACGTCGGTCTCCTCGGCAAGGGCAACACCATGTCCCTGCCGTCGATGCGCGACCAGCTGCGCGCCGGCATCCTCGGCTTCAAGATCCACGAGGACTGGGGCGCCACCCCCGCCGTCCTCGACGCCTGTCTGCGGGTGTGCGAGGAGAGCGGCGCCCAGCTCGCGATCCACACCGACACCCTGAACGAGGCCGGCTTCCTCGGCGACACCATCGCCGCCATCGCCGGCCGCTCCCTCCACGCGTTCCACGTCGAGGGCGCCGGTGGCGGTCACGCCCCCGACATGATCGCGATGGTCTCCGAGCCCAACGTGCTCCCCGCGTCCACCAACCCCACGCGGCCGCACACCGTCAACACCGTCGAGGAACACCTCGACATGCTGATGGTCTGCCACCACCTCAACCCCGCGGTCCCGGAGGACCTGGCCTTCGCCGAGTCCCGGATCCGGCCCTCCACCATCGCGGCCGAGGACATCCTGCACGACCTCGGCGCCATCTCGATGATGTCCTCCGACGCCCAGGCCATGGGCCGGATCGGCGAGGTCGTGATGCGGACCTGGCAGACCGCGCACGTCATGAAGCGCCGCCGCGGCGCCCTGCCCGGCGACGGTGCCGCGGACAACCTCCGCGCCCAGCGCTACGTGGCGAAGTACACCATCAACCCGGCCCTCGCCCAGGGCATCGACCACGTCGTCGGCTCGGTCGAGAGCGGCAAGCTCGCCGACCTCGTCCTGTGGGACCCGGCGTTCTTCGGCGTCAAGCCGCAGCTGGTCATCAAGGGCGGTCAGATCGCCTACGCGCAGATGGGTGACGCCAACGCGTCCATCCCCACCCCGCAGCCGATCCTGCCGCGCCCGATGTTCGGCGCCATGGGCAAGGCCCCGGGCAGCAACTCGCTCAACTTCGTCTCCCAGCAGGCCATCGAGGACAACCTCTCCGAGCGCCTCCCGCTGGACAAGTCCTTCGAGCCGATCCGCTCCACCCGCGGCGTCAAGAAGGCCGACATGCGCAACAACGACGCCCTGCCGCGCGTCCACGTCGACCCCGACACCTTCACGGTGACCATCGACGGCGAGGCGGTCGAACCCGCACCCGCCGCCGAACTGCCCATGGCCCAGCGGTACTTCCTCTTCTGACGTACCGTCGATGAAAGATCCGGAGCACCATCGATGAGCCGCGCTGCGCTGCTCGTCCTCGCCGACGGCCGGTTCCCCGCCGGAGGGCACGCCCACTCGGGCGGCGCCGAACCGGCCGTCACCGCGGGGCACATCAAGGACGCCGCAACCCTGGAGGCATTCTGCCGGGGGCGGCTGCACACCGCCGGACTGGTCGCCGCGGGCCTCGCCGCCGCGGCCGCGGCCGGCCTGGACCCGCTCCTGCTGGACGACGCCGCGGACGCCCGCACCCCGGTCCCGGCGCTGCGCCAGGTCGCCCGCCGGCTCGGCCGGCAGATGATGCGGGCCGCCCGGGCCACCTGGCCGAGCGCCGAGCTGGACGCACTGGCCGCGGCCCGCCCGCGCGGCGCCCACCAGCCCGTCGTCCTCGGCCTGGCCGCCCGGTCGGCCGGTCTGACGCCGCTGGACGCCGCCCACGCGGTCGCCTACGAGAACATCAGCGGCCCGGCCACCGCCGTGGTCCGCCTGTTGAGCCTGGACCCCTTCGACGCCACCGCCGTCCTCGCCCGTCTCACCGTCGACCTGGAACAGGTCGCGGAAGCGGGTGCGGCCGCCGCGCAGCGCGCCGTCACCGAAGGTCCGGGCGCGCTGCCCGCCGCCTCCGCGCCGTTGCTCGACATCACCGCCGAAGCACACGCCGCCTGGCCGGTCCGGCTGTTCGCGTCCTGACCTTCCGTCCACCCACCGTGCCGCGTACCCCGCGGCCGCACGAACCACTGGAGTCACCATGCACCTCGACCACCAGGACGGCTTCCCCGAGCGCCACACCTACAGCGCCGCCGACCCGGTACGTCACGACGGCACCCGCCGCGCGCTGCGGATCGGGCTCGGCGGCCCGGTCGGCACCGGCAAGACCGCCACCGTCGCCGCCCTGTGCCGCGCACTGCGCGACGAACTGTCCATCGCGGTCGTCACCAACGACATCTACACCCGCGAGGACGCCGAGTTCCTGCGCCGGGAAGCGGTGCTGCCCACCGAGCGGATCGCCGCGGTGGAGACCGGCGCCTGCCCGCACACCGCCATCCGCGACGACATCTCCGCCAACCTCGAAGCCGTCGAGGACCTGGAGGAGACCGTCGGCCCGCTCGACCTCATCCTGGTCGAGTCCGGCGGCGACAACCTCACCGCGACCTTCTCCAAGGGCCTGGTCGACGCCCAGGTCTTCGTCATCGACGTGGCCGGCGGCGACGACATCCCCCGCAAGGGCGGCCCCGGCGTCACCACCGCCGACCTGCTGGTCATCAACAAGACCGACCTCGCCCCGTACGTCGGCGTCGACCTCGAAGGCATGGCCCGCGACGCCAAGGCCCAGCGCGGCGAACTCCCCGTCGCCTTCACCGCCCTGAAGCAGCCGGGCGGCGTGCAGCCGGTCGCCGAGTGGGTCCGGGCGCAGCTGGCGAACTGGACCGCGGCCCAGGCATGACCCGCACCGTTCCCCGCCCCGCGGCACCGCAGGCCACCGCCCTCCCGGCGGGCGGTCTGCGGGCCACCGCCCGCATCGTCGCCCGGGCCGACGCGCACGGGGTCACCCGGCTGCCGGTCCTGGACGGCGGCGGCCCGTTCGCGATCCGCCGCATCCAGTCGCACGCCGACCAGACCCGGGTCTGTCTGATCGGGGCCATGAGCGCCCCGCTCGGCGGCGACCGGCTGCGCATCGAGGCCACCGCCGAGGCCGGCACGTCGCTGCGGATCACCGCGGCGGCGGCGACCGTCGCGCTGCCGGGCCGCACCGGCGACCTGGCCACCTACGACGTCCACCTGACGGTCGGCGACGGCGCCCGGCTGGAATGGCTGCCGGAGCCGCTGATCTCCGCCGAGGGCAGCGACCTGCGGATGACCACCACCGTGGACCTCGCCCCCACCGCCCGGTTGGTGTTCCGTGAGGAGCAGGTCCTGGGCCGCACCGGTGAGCGGACCGGCGCACTGCGCAGCCGCCTGACGATCCGTCAGGCGGGGCGCACGCTGCTGGACCAGGAGACCGCCTACGGGCCCGGCGCCCCGGGGTGGGACACCTCCGCGGTCCTCGGCGGCAACCGTGCCGTCGGCCAACTCCTGCTCGCCGGACCGCAGTTCACCGACAAGCCGGTCGAGGTCCGGCTGCTCGGCGGCGCGGCCGGCGCCGATCCGAACGCGGGCCAGGCCGTCGTGGCGCCGATCGCCGGACCCGCGGCGCTGGTCACCGCGATCGCCCCGGACGGCCTGTCGCTGCGGCGGCTGCTGGACGAGGCCGCCGCCGGCTGAGTCCTCACACCTCCAGTTCGGCCTCCAGACGGGCAAGGCGGTGGCGCGCCAGCGCGAGATTGGCGCGCTTGCGGTCCAACACCAGGTACAGGAAGAGACCGCCGCCGTTCTTGCCCGTCACCGGCCGGATGATGTGGTACTGCGAGGTCAGGGTGATCAGCATGTCCTCGATGGCGCCCTGGAGTTCCAGCAGCTCCATCGTGCGCAGTTTGGCGCGCACCACGTCGGTGTTGCCGGCCGCCGCGACGTTGAGGTCGAACGACTGCGGATCGCCCAACGTGGCCAGCGCCATGCCGCTGGTGTAATCGACCAGGGCGACACCTATCGCGCCCTCGATCGTCGACATCGCTTCGCCGAGAGCGGTTTCCATCTGCGTCATGAGGGGTCGGGCCTTTCCTTGGGTTCGCTTGGTTTCGCTGGATGTCCGTCGTGCGGGGTGGTCGGTCTGCCGGCCGGAGGCCGGAGGCCGGGGGCCGGGGGCGCCGACCGGCGGGGGAGGCCGCCGGGCGGGCGCGACCGGTCAGTGGCCCGGCGGTGCGTCGAGCAGCGTCGCGATGCGTGCGGCGGCGCGCCGGGCCTGGAGGTGGAGCCGCCCGACGTTGGTGTCCGGGCCCGCCACGGCGGTGAGCACGGCGCGGTTCCCGGCCGCGTACGCCGCGACGTAGCCGCGGCTGCCGCGGGTCAGGGTCTCCTCGAAGCCGCCCTGCCCGGTGGCGTCGGTCAGCCGTTTGGCGACGCCGATGGCGGCGGCGGTGAGCGCGGCCAGCCCGTCGGGTTCGATGTCCGGCAGGTCGTGGGCGATCACCATGCCGTCCGCACTCGCCACCATGCCGCCGTGCAACTGCCGTACGTGCGCGCGCAGGGCCCGCAGTTCCTCCCGGATTCCGGCCGCGATCGCTTCGGTGTCGCTCGTCATCGGTCTCCTGATGCTCCTTCTTCTGACACGCTTGCCGAACACGGGCCTCATGGCCGGGGTTCACAGGGGTTCACAGGTTCTCCTCCAGGGCGGTGCGCAGGCGGACGAGGAGGGCGACGTCCGGATCGGCGGTCTCCAGCGCGCCCGGGTCCGGCAGGTGCCAGACCGGGGCGTTCGCCCCCGCTCCCGCCGGACCGCGCGGTTCCGACCGGCAGGCCCCGGGGCGCCGCCGGGGCAGCCCCACCGCCGGCGGCAGCCGCACCCGCCCGGCCGCGGCGAGCCGCCGGACCTCCAGCAGCGTCAGGAACGTCGACTGCCCCAGCGCGCGGGCGAGTTCGCCCGGGGTGCGGACGCCGTCGGCGTGCGCGAGCAGCCACCGCTGTCGACCGGTGAGCGGCGGGCGGTCCTGGGCATCGGGGACGACCGGGACGACCGGGGCGCCGTCGACCGCCGCCCAGGACCCCAACCGGTCGAGTTGGGCCCGGCGCCGGGCCACCGCCGCCAGCAGGACGGCGGCGGCGACCGGACGCACCACGCCCAGCCAGTGCGCGTCGCCCGGCGTGAAGGAGGTGGCCGCGGACCGGGGCGGGAGGACGAAGCACGCCGCGTCGAGCAGTGCGGCGAGCTGGCACACCTCCAGCTCGCCGCGGGTCAACCAGCCCTGGCGGAGGAGGAACTGGCCGCCGCTGTGGTTCGCTCCCGCGGCGTCCACCGCGCGCCGCCAGCGCTCCGCGGGCAGCCGTCCGGCCGTCGCCAGCCGGTCGCCGACGTCGGCGACCGCGGGGCACTCGACGCAGTAGACCGCGCCCTGGTGGAGGTAGACGCAACCGTCCGGACCGCGCAGCGCGCCGGTGGCGCGCTGCGCGGCGTACCGGTCGAGCGGACCGGGCCGGCCGGCACCGCCGGTGCCGCCCGAACGGGAGGATGGCGTCGAGATCATGACGGTGCGTCAGTCGCCGACCAGCTCCGTGGCCAGGTCGCGCAGGCGTAATCGGGCGATGGCGAGGTTGGCCTGCCCCCGGTCCAGCCAGAGGTGCAGGCAGGTCTGACTGTCGAAGGCGGTGGGCACCCGGCGGATCAGGTGGTAGCTGCTCCCCGTCGTGACGATCAGGTCCTCCAACGGTTCCCCGTTCCCGCCGGCGGTGTCGAACGTGGCGTTCCGGGCCACCGCCTGCACCACCTCGGCGGTGTCCGCGGCCGTCGCGTCGTGGTCGCCGTGCGGGGCCCGGCCGGCCGTGCCCAGCGTCAACCCGCTGGTCCAGTCGGTCAGTCCGGCCCCCAGCACTCCGGGTATCTCCATCGCGCGGGCCAACACCTGGTCGATACCGGGCACCTGACGTCTCCCTCCGGCGGGCACGCTGCAGGACGCAGCACACGGGCACAACGCGGAGGCCCTCCCACGTTGCGGTGTGTGGGAGAGCCTGCACGGAAGGTTAGTGAAGCCGCTACGGCCCGCACCGGCATATGCGGTATGTCAGTGGCAATTGACTGGTTCTCGTCACTCCACGGCCCGTTGTCGGTGCCCTGTTGACCGCGGTCCGCCGCCCCGTTCGACGGGCCCCGGTCGAGCCCCCCACCAGGACCCCGACGGCGAGCGCCCGACACGTCACGGGGGCACGCGGACAACCGTTCAATTCCTACGGCTTGGTAAAGAAATTGTGGCCAAATCTGTTCAAGTGTGGTCCGTACACGACAGGATCCCCCCGTAGCTCCGTGATCGACGCCGCCACAAGCGGCGCACCATGCTGGGGGATCAACCACGTGAAACGAACAGTAGCGCTCGGCGCTGCCGGCACCTTGGTGACCGGCGCGCTCCTCGCCGGCGCGATAGCCACGCCGGCCACCGCCGGCGAGCGGCACCCCGGTGGCACGGCCGAGGCGCGCGGCGTCGCGCTGGCCGCCGACCGGGCCGCCAAGGCGGGCGTCGCCTGGCAGGACTGCCCCGCCGACTGGGGCCTGAAGGCCCCGATCCAGTGCGGCTACGTCACCGTCCCGCTCGACTACGCCCGGCCCGACGGCCGGACCCTCAAGATCGCGGTCGACCGCGCCGTCGCCACCGGAGGCCCGCAGCAGCGGCAGGGCGCCCTCGTCTACAACCCCGGTGGCCCCGGCGGCTCGGGCATGCGCTTCCCGTCCCGCGTCACCACCAAGAACCCGCTGTGGGCCAAGACCGCCCAGGCGTACGACTTCGTGGGCTTCGACCCCCGGGGCGTCGGCCACTCCGCGCCCATCTCCTGCGTGGACCCGCAGGAGTTCGTCAAGGCCCCCAAGGCCGACCCGGTGCCGGACAACGAGGCGGACAAGCGCGCCCAGCGCGCGCACGCGAAGCAGTACGCCCAGGGCTGCCTGGAGCGCACCGGCCGCGCGGTCCTGTCGCAGATGACCACGGCGAACACGGCCCGCGACCTCGACGTGATCCGTGCCGCGCTGGGCGAGAAGAAGCTCAACTACCTCGGCGTCTCCTACGGCACCTACCTCGGCGCCGTCTACGGCACGCTCTTCCCGGGCCACGTCCGCCGGATGCTCGTCGACAGCGTCATCGACCCCTCCCGAGAGAAGGTCTGGTACCAGGCCAACCTCGACCAGGACGTCGCCTTCGAGACCCGTTGGGGCGACTGGACGAAGTGGGTCGCCAAGAACGACGCCGCCTACCACATCGGCAACACCCCGCAGAAGGTCCAGGCAGCCTGGGAGAAGCTGCGGGCCACCGCCAAGAAGCAGCCCATCGGCGGCGTGGTCGGCCCCGCCGAACTCACCGGCTTCTTCCAGAACGCGCCCTACTACGACAGCGCGTGGGCCGAGGTCGCCCAGGCGTGGAGCGCGTACCTGGCCGGCGACGCCAAGCCGCTGATCGACAACGCCGGTCCGCACCTCGACGACAAGGCCGGCAACGCCCAGGCCGAGAACGGCAACGCGGTCTACACCGCCATCGAGTGCACCGACACCAAGTGGCCCACCAACTGGGCGAAGTGGGACCGCGACAACACCCGTCTGCACCGGCAGGCCCCCTTCATGACCTGGGCCAACGCCTGGATGAACCTGCCGTGCGCCACCTGGCCCGTCAAGCAGCAGACGCCCGTCGAGGTCAAGTCCGGCAAGGGCCTGCCGCCGGTCCTGATCGTGCAGAGCACCCGTGACGCGGCGACCCCGTACGGCGGCGCCGTCGAACTGCACAAGCGGTTCGCCGGCTCCCGCCTGATCACCGAGCGGGACGCCGGTTCGCACGGCGTCACGGGGCTGGTCAACCCGTGCATCAACGAGCGGGTCGACGCGTACTTCCTGAAGGGCACCACGGACCCGACGGACGTCACGTGCGCCCCGCACGCCACGCCCGTCCCGGCGAAGCAGACGGCCAAGGCCGCCGGCTGACCCACCACCGGGGCCGGTCGGGGGAGCCCCTGGCTCCTCCCGACCGGCCCCTCCTGCTTCGCTGCCGGCCCGACCCGCGAGCGGCCACCCCGCCGCGCCGCCGCCTCGACGTCCCCCGGGCCCGGGCATCCGCCGACCCGTCCGGGCGACCATACGGCGTGGCCGCTTGTGCGCCGCGGCCCGGCGGGGTGGCCTGGGGCCGCCGGGCGCCGTCCGCCGTCCCCACCGGGCGCCGCCGCCCGCCCACCGCGTGCCCCACCGGGCCACCGCCCCGAGCGTTCCAGGAGACCCCGATGCCCGTGAGCCGCCGACGCCGAATCCCCCGCACCGCCGTCGCGGCGGGCGTGACCGTGGCGCTGTGCACCGCACTCGGCGCGGCCTCGGCCCGCGCCGCCGCTCCGGACGGCGCCGACGGGCTCTTCCTGACCGTCTCCGGCGCCGGCGACACCTGGATCCGCGGGGTGCGCCTGAGCTGCCCGGACACCCGCGGCACCCATCCGCACGGCGCCGCCGCCTGCGCCGAGTTGGCCGCGGTCCACGGCGATCCGGACGCACTGCGCGGCGACCCGCACGTCTGCACCCGGGAGTACGACCCGGTGACCGTCACCGCCTCCGGCAGTTGGCGCGGCGCGCCGGTCGAATGGCGCCGGGAGTACCCCAACGCCTGCACCATGGACGCCGCCACCGGCCCGCTGTTCCGCTTCTGACCCGCGACCGGTCGGCGCCCGCGGCGCGGCTCAGACCCGCCGCGCCGTCACCACCCCGAGCGTGAGCAGCGCCAGCACCACCCACAGGAACCACACCCAGCCGTTGCCGCCCAACGCCACGGTGTAGGCGGTCGCCGCGACGAGTCCGCACCCCGTGCAGACGGCCATCGCTCTGGTAGATCCGGGCATACCCGCACCCTCCTCCCGGCGGCCGCGGGCCCAACGCCGCGGGCCGCGGCCAGGAGACCATCGTCCCCGGCCGCGGCCCGTGCCGCCAGATGACCTACCGCACCGCGGCGTTCCGCCCCGGCGCGTCGCGTCGCGCGCGCTACTGCCCCCGCGCGTTGAGCGACGCCAGGTAGGCGTTGTACTCCGCCAGGTCCTTGTCGCCGTTGCGGTCCGCGGCCCGGTCGGCGCGCTGCGAGGTGCGCTCCTCGGACTTGTACCACTGGAAGACCAGCGCGATCAGCACCACCACCGACGGGATCTCGCTGAACGCCCAGGCGATCCCGCCGGCCGCCTGCTGGTCGGCCAGCGCCTCGACGCCCAGCGAGGCCGGCGGGTGCAGGAAGGTGTTCACCATCGGCTCGGTCGCCATCATCAGGGCGATGCCGAAGAACGCGTGGAACGGCATCCCGGCGAACAGCTCCAGCATCCGCATCACGTATCCCGGCCGGTGCGGGCCCGGGTCCACGCCCATGATCGGCCAGAAGAAGACCAGACCCACCGCCAGGAAGTGCACCATCATCGCGATGT
The DNA here is from genome assembly GCF_046549115.1 of Streptomyces sp. x-19. Lineage (NCBI taxonomy): Bacteria > Bacillati > Actinomycetota > Actinomycetes > Kitasatosporales > Streptomycetaceae > Streptomyces > Streptomyces sp. x-19. The sequence goes on from NZ_JAJPWK010000029.1 coordinate 56,424, forward strand.
GCCCGGCCCGGGACTGCATCAACAGGTCGAACAGCGGGGTGAAGTAGAGCGCGTAGAGGCTCGCGATGAACAGCGGGATGGTGAACGCGGGGTGCGTGATGATCCGCATGTACCGGCTGTGCAGCAGCGCCACCAGCAGCTCGCGCGGCCCCTTGCGCCCGCGCCCGGCGGTCGGCAGGGCGCGCAGTGCCAGCGTCACCGGCGCCCCGAGGAGCAGCAGGATCGGCGAGAGCATGCTGATGATCATGTGCTGGACCATGTGGACGCTGAACATCGCCATGCCGTAGTCGTTCAGCTTGGTGCACATCGTCACCGCCACCGTCAGCACGCCCAGCACCCAGGCGACGACCCGGCCCATCGGCCACGCGTCGCCGCGCCGCCGCAGCCGGAGGACCGCCCAGCCGTACAGCCCCAACCCCACCAGGCAGCCGACCAGGAAGAACGCATCACCGCCGAACGCGAGGCCCCGCCCCAGCGTGAACGGCGGCAGATCCATGTTCATGCCGTCCATGCCGTGCCCGCTGTGATGCATCCGCTCGCTCCTGATTCGTACCAATGCTCCGGAGACAAGCGTAGAGGCGCCCCCGGCCGGTGCAGCGGCCGGGGGCGCCCGAACGGATCCGAACCCCGCGCATGGGCTACCGGGGTCTCAGAGCACGCACTCGGCCTCGTCGTAGCGCTCGGCGGGCACCGTCTTCAGGCTCTCCACGGCCTGAGCCAGCGGCACCAGCGTGATGTCCGTGCCGCGCAACGCGGTCATCATCCCGAACTCCCCGCGGTGTGCGGCCTCCACCGCGTGCCAGCCGAAGCGGGTGGCCAGCACCCGGTCGTAGGCGGTGGGCGTACCCCCGCGCTGGACGTGGCCGAGGATGACCGGACGGGCCTCCTTGCCGAGTCGCGCCTCCAACTCCACCGACAGCTGCCGGGCGACCCCGGCGAACCGCTCGTGCCCGTAGACGTCGGTGCCGCCGATGTCGAAGGCCATGGTGCCCGCGCGCGGCTTGGCGCCCTCCGCGACCACCACGATCGCGAACTTCTTGCCGGCCTCGAAGCGCTCGGAGACCCGTGCGGTCAGCTCCTCGATGTCGAACGGCCGCTCCGGCACCACGATGGCGTGCGCACCGGCGGCCATCCCCGAGTGCAGCGCGATCCAGCCGGTGTGCCGCCCCATCACCTCGACGATCATCACCCGCTGGTGCGACTCGGCGGTGGTCTTGAGCCGGTCCAGCGCCTCGGTGGCGACTCCCACCGCGGTGTCGAAGCCGAACGTCACGTCGGTGACGGCGATGTCGTTGTCGATGGTCTTCGGCACGCCGACGATCGGCAGTCCGGCGTCCGACAGCAGCCGCGCCGCCTTCAGCGTGCCCTCACCGCCGATCGGGATGATCGCGTCCAGCCCCAGCTCGGCGACGTGGCCGCGGGCCCGCTCCACCCCGTCCCGCAGATGGGCGGGCTGCACCCGCGACGAGCCGAGGATGGTCCCGCCGCGCGCCAGGATGCCGCCGACGGCATCCAGGTCGAGCTTGCGGTAATCGCACTCCAGCAGGCCCTTCCAGCCGTCCACGAAGCCGATCACCTCGTCGCCGTGGTCGGCGGTGGCGCGGTGGACGACAGACCGGATGACGGCGTTCAGGCCGGGGCAGTCGCCCCCGGACGTGAGGACACCCATACGCATTGTGTAGCAACCCATCGCAATTCAACCGGACGCCCGGACCCCGTCGTCCGGTTGGATCCCGCTCAGCCTACAAGTGCGCGGCACCCCGACACACGGATGACCGCAGAGCGGACACCGGTGCACGGAAAACGGCCGGATCCGGGCCGATGACCCGGATCCGGCCGTCGTGGGCGGCGGAACCCGTCAGACGTTCTGCGTCGCCGCCGCGATCCGCTCCTCGCGCAGCGCGTCGTACCACCGGTCGTCGGCCGGCGGCAGCGCGTTGACGTCCAGCGCGAGCTTGATGAGGAGGTCCGCGATGTGCGGGTTGCGGGCCATCACCGGGCCGTGCATGTACGTCCCGAAGACGGTGTCGTTCCACGCGCCCTCGTAGCCGTCGCCGACGCCGTTGCCGTTGCCGAACCGGACCTTGGCGAACGGCCGGGCGGTCTGCCCCAGGTGCGTGACGCCCTGGTGGTTCTCGAAACCGGTCAGCGGCGGCAGCCCCAACTGCGAGTCGATGTCCGCCAGCACGTCGCCGACGCACCGCTCGCCCTCGCCGCGGGTGCTCACCACGTCCAGCAGTCCCAGGCCCTGCTGGCGCTCGCCGAGGTCGTTGATGAACTCGTGGCCCAGGATCTGGTAGCCGGCGCACACCGAGAAGACGATCGCGCCGTTGGAGACCGCGCGGTCCAGGCCGCCGTCGCGGATCAGCCGCTCGGCCGCCAGCCGCTGCGGGCGGTCCTCGCCGCCGCCGATCAGGTAGATGTCCCCGGAGGTGGGGATCTGCTGGTCGGAGCGGACGTCCAGGCGCTGGACGTCCAGGCCGCGCTGGCGCGCCCGCCGCTCCACCACCAGGACGTTGCCCTGGTCGCCGTAGGTGCTCAGGAGGTCCGGATAGATCCACACCACGCGCAGGCTGTTGTCACTCATGCTCGCTCGTCCTTGTCGCTGTTGTCCGTGGACCGCACTCAGTTGCCCACGCGGCGGCGCAGGTCCTGGAAGGCCGTGTAGTTGGCGATGACCTCGATCCGACCGGGCGGTGCGATCTGCACCGCCTCGTCGAGGGTCTCGCAGACCTCGAAGTCGAGCCCCGCGACCTCCAGGCGCACCGCCAGGTCCAGCCGGCGGTCGCCCAGCACGAAGATCGGGTGCCCGGCCAGCCGGGTGTAGTCCACGTCCCAGAGCCAGGAGGTGTCGGTGCCGTCCGCGCCGCGGGCGTTCACCGACATGATCACCGGGGTCGGCGGTCCGTCGATCAGCGAGAAGGTCTCCAGCCAACCGGCCGGGTTCTTCGCCAGCAGCAGCCGCAGCTCGCGCTCCGCGAAGGTGACCACGTCGTAGCGGCCCGCGACGGCCTGCACCGCGAACATCCGCTCCAGGGCGACCTGCGGCGGCACCCCGAAGGCGGCCGCGACCGCGGCGGAGGTGGTGGCGTTCGCCTTGTTGGCGCGGCCCGGCAGCTGGAGCTTGATCGGCCAGGCGCTGCCGTGCGGGTCGAGCACGTGGTCGCCGGAGAGCGCCCAGCTCGGCGTCGGACGGCGGAAGCCGCACTCGGCGCAGAACCAGTCGTCGCCCGGGCGCTGCATCACACCACCGCACGAGGGGCAGGACCAGGCGTCGTCCTTCCACTCCTGGCCGGCGGCGACCCACACCACGTTCGCGGACGACGACGCCGCCCAGACGATCAGCGGGTCGTCGGCGTTGGCGATGATCAGCGCCTTGGAGCCGGACAGGCCCTCGCGCCAGCGCTCGGCCAGCATCCGGGTCTCGGCGGCCCGGTCGAGCTGGTCCCGCGAGAGGTTCAGCAGCGCTATGGCCTTGGGCGTGACGTCCCGGGCCACCGTGGCCAGGTACTTCTCGTCCACCTCGATGACGCCGTACTTGGCGTCCGAGCCGCCCGCCAGCGCCGAGGTGATGCCCGCGGGCATGTTCGCGCCCAGCGCGTTGGAGACCACCGGGCCGCTGGCCCGCAGCGCCTCGGCGATCAGTCGCGTGGTGGTCGTCTTGCCGTTGGTGGCGGACACCAGTACCACGTCCAGGTGCCTGGCCAGCGCGGCCAGCAGGTCGGGGTCGAGCTTGAGCGCCACCCGGCCACCGATCACCGATCCGCTGCCGCGGCCCGCCGCGCGCGACACCGCTGCCGCGGCCTTGCCGGCCGTCACAGCCAGCTTGGCCCGCGGCGACAGCGGCTCCGTGTTGCCTGCCATCGTCTTAGATCCTCCTTGCATCCGGCGCACTCCCGCCCTGAGGCTGCCGGAAGAATGCACCTCCTCCGCGGTCGTCGACCGGCGGAGGCTTCGGTCGGGGATCAGCCTATCGAGATCCGGCGTCCGGCCCGAACTCCGCCACCTCCGTGACGTGATCCGCGAGCCCCGGCCCGTACGCTGGGCCCATGCGCCACCGCACCATCCCCGGCAGTTCCGGCCGCCCCCGACCGCTGCGCCTGTACGGCGATCCCGTCCTCACCCGCCCTTGTGCGGAGGTCACCGCATTCGACGGCGAACTGGCCGCGCTGATCGAGGACATGTACGCGACGATGTACGCCGCGAACGGCGTCGGGCTGGCCGCCAACCAGGTCGGCGTCCCGCTCCGGGTGTTCGTCTACGACTGCCCCGACGACGAGGACCGCCGGCACCTGGGGCACGTCGTCAACCCCCGCCTCGTCGAGGCGGACGGGCCGGTGGTCCGCGGCCCCGAGGGCTGTCTGTCACTGCCCGGCATCGAGGCCGGCACGCCGCGTCACGACCACGCCGTCGTGACCGGGTTCGACCTGACCGGCGCACCGGTGACGGTGACCGGCACCGGCTTCTTCGCCCGCTGCCTCCAGCACGAGTGCGACCACCTCGGGGGCGGCCTCTACGTCGACCGGCTCACCGGCCTGCGCCGCCGCCGGGCGCTGCGCGCGGTGACCCGGGCGCCCTGGGCCGCGGCGACGGAGGAGCGGGCGGCGGCGCCGGTCTGACGCCGGCCCGCCCGCGATCAGAATCCGGGGCCGCCGGCCAGGTCCTTGACGGTGGCCAGCTGGCCCCACAACAGATCGGTGAGGTGGCTCACCAACTGCTCGCGGGAGCACGGGCGTTCGCGCAGCCACCAGTCACCGGCCGCGTGCATCATGCCGACGATGCCGTGCCCCCACACCCGGGCCCGCTCCGCGCCCTCCGGCCCCAGGTCGAGCCGTTCGGCGATCACCTCGGCCAGTTCCTCGCCGAGCCGGCGCAGCAGGGGAGCGGAGTGCCGGCCCACGTCGAAGCCGGACTCCGCGGGGTGGTCCTCGTCCGCCGGGTGCATCAGGAAGCGGTAGACCTGCGGCCGGGTCTCGATGGCGACCAGATACGCGTCGAGGGTGGCCTCGACCCGCTCCCGGCGCACGACCCGGGCGTCCAGCGCGGCCCGGAGGTTGGCGAGCAGGGCGTCGGTGTGCCGGACGGCGAGCGCGCGGTAGAGGCCGCCCTTGTCGCCGAAGTGCCGGTAGAGGATCGGCTTGGTGATGCCGGCCTCGGCGGCGATGGCGTTCATCGACGCTTCCGGGCCGTCGCGCAGCACGATCCGTTCGGCGGCCTCCAACAGTTCCCGGCGTCTGCGCTCGGTCGCACTGCGTTGCCGGTCGCCGCCGTCGGTGCCGGCTCGTTCCGTGCCGGCGGGCCGCTCCGTGCCGGTCCGCCCGGCGCTGTCGATGCTGTCCATGGTCGTGCTCCCCACCCTTGTGAATCCGTGGCGCTCGCGCAACGTAACACCCGGACTCGGTGATGCCCGAACTTCGCGAGATCTCCACCGCCAAATCGGCGGCCGGGAGGAGTTGACATCCATTACTCACGAGTAACACACTCTGGTTACCGCAAGTAACGGCTGGCTGTACGCACCACTGGAGGGGACATGGCCGAGTTCACCATGGAACTCAACGACGAGCAGAAGGAAGTCCGTGACTGGATCCACGGCTTCGCCGCGGACGTCATGCGCCCCGCTGCCGCCGAGTGGGACGAGCGCGAGGAGACCCCCTGGCCGGTGATCCAGGAGGCCGCCAAGATCGGCCTGTACTCCCTCGACTTCTACGCCCAGCAGTTCTTCGACCCCACCGGCCTCGGCATCCCCATGACCATGGAGGAGCTGTTCTGGGGCGACGCCGGCATCGCCCTGTCCATCGTCGGCACCGGCCTCGCCGCCGTCGGCGTCCTGGCCAACGGCACCGAGGAGCAGATCGGCACCTGGGTCCCGCAGATGTACGGCGACGCGAACGACGTGAAGGTCGCCGCCTTCTGCTCGTCGGAGCCGGACGCCGGCTCCGACGTCGCCTCGATGCGCACCCGCGCCGTCTACGACCAGGCCAAGGACGAGTGGGTGCTCAACGGCACCAAGACCTGGGCCACCAACGGCGGCATCGCAGGCGTCCACGTCGTCGTCGCGGTCGTCGACCCGGACCTCGGCTCCAAGGGCCACGCCTCCTTCATCGTCCCGCCGAACACCCCCGGCCTCTCCCAGGGCCAGAAGTTCAAGAAGCACGGCATCCGCGCCTCGCACACCGCCGAGGTGGTGCTGGAGGACGTCCGTGTCCCCGGCCACTGCCTGCTCGGCGGCAAGGACAAGCTCGACGAGCGACTGGCCCGCGCCCGCGAGCGCGCCAAGGGCGGCATGGGGGTCCCCCCGGCCGGAGGCCGGGGGAGCGTCAAGAACGCCGCGATGGCCACCTTCGAGGCGTCCCGCCCGGCCGTCGGCGCGATGGCCGTCGGCACCGCCCGCGCCGCCTACGAGGAGGCCCTGGAGTACGCCAGGACCCGCGAGCAGTTCGGCCGCCCGATCATCGACAACCAGGGCGTCGCCTTCCAACTGGCCGACATGCGCACCCAGATCGACGCCGCCCGCCTCCTGGTCTGGCGCGCCTCCTGGATGGCGGTCGCGGGCAAGAAGTTCGAGAGCGCCGAGGGCTCGATGTCGAAGCTCTTCGCCAGCGAGACCGCCAAGAAGGTCACCGCCCAGGCGATCCAGATCCTCGGCGGCAACGGCTTCACCCGCGAGTACCCCGTCGAGCGCATGCACCGCGACGCCGCGATCTACACCATCTTCGAGGGCACCAGCGAAATCCAGCGCCTGGTCATCGCCCGCACACTGTCGGGGATGCCGATCCGCTAGGGCAAAGCACCTGGAAGACGCGCATAGATCAGTGTCGCAGCTGAATGGGCCCCACTCCACCGGGAGTGGGGCCCATTCAGGACATGCGGTTGCCTCAAGCGGCTTGTGGGAGATTTTTGGGAGATCGCTTGCGGCGGGGAGACGTGAACTCCGGGAACGGCCCGTACTCGCGATGATCCAGGACCGGGCGGAGGGAGTCCTCCCAGAGGCCCTGCAACGGATCGGCGATCCTCAGCTCCATGGGCAGCGTCACATGTGAGTAGACACCCTCTACGGCCTGCAGTACGTGGCCCATGCGAGCCTCGACTGCGACGCGGGGATGTCCGCCTTCGTCCGCACTTGGGGCTGCAAAGGAGGTAGGCGCGGTTGAGCAGCCGGTGTCGGCGGCGGTGAGCGCACCAGTACGACCTGGTCCACAGCCACAGCCACAGCCACAGCCACAGCCACGGCGACTACGACCTGGAGCGCAACACCAGTACAACGAGCCCACGCGAATGCGCTCAGCGGATCAAGGAGTTCCTCCCGAACTGTCCGAGCCACACTGCCTTCGCCCGCCTCCGAAGCCGAGACCTGACAGGTAGTCAGGGACAGCCAACGGCAGGGAACGGCCTCTTCGGATAGGTGCCTCACATTAGGGGGCGGACCAGATGAAGATGCCGGAGACGAGGAGTCCGGTCGAACTCGCCTCTGTGTGCGCCCCGTTGACCTCTTTGCGCCCTGTCTGCCGCCGCCTGCTGCTGGCAGGCTGCTTTCTTCTGCCCTGAGGAGGGTCTATGGCGCTCGGGTGTCCGCGCTGCAAGGAGTCGAGCCGGGTTCTGCATCTGCCGGAGTTTGTCGCTTCGTTGCCGGCGGAGTCGGATTTGAGGGAGCGGTATGCGGAGCCAGCCGAGTACCGGCTGCAGTGGCTGTATCCGGTGGTGGCCGGCGCACTTGGCGTCGTGGCGCTGGTGACGGGCGGTGTGGCTGCGGGGGTCGTGCTGCTGGCTGGTGGTGTGGGTGTGGGCTTCTGGTTGTCGCGGCGTGCGCGGGCTGCTGAGGATGCGCGGGCCAGGTGGTCGCGGTCATGGATTTGCCGGCGGTGCCCGGCGGTGTTCGCGCGCGAGGAAGCCGTGACCGTCTGAGCCTGGATGTACAGAAAGCCCCGCCCGCTCGGGCGGGGCTTTCGCGCGCCTGTAGGCCCCACCGGTCGGCCACTTCGGGTGACTGGACGCGTCAGCTGCTGTTGGACCGTCACCTCAAGAGCCCCGTGGTCGCCAGGCCGCGCATCGGCGGAGTGCGCGCACAGCCAAGTGACTTGTGTACTGAGCGCTAACGACATGCTGGTGGAGTCTTGGGATGGTGATCTCGAGTCATTGGAATGCGCTTGGCGGGGCGGTTGCAGGATCGCCCCGGCGCTACACGATCAGCGAGAAGGGCACGCTATGCCTGATTTGCACCTGACGAAGATCAAGTGCTTCGAAACCGAGTCCGTGATGGGGGCTGACAAGCTTCGCATCCAGTTCAAGTCGGCCTACTCTGATGATCCCGACTGGCAAATCGGCACGGGCATCGGGTCGATGAACACCGGGGACGTGAAAGATCTGAGCCTCTCGCTACTTTTCCGTAAGGAGATCAAGCTGCGGCTCGTCGACGTGGATGCCTTCGATGACTGGGATGTTTTGGGGGAGGTGACCATCCGAGGGGGCAAGGGGACGCATTCCTTCACCTGGGATGGCGCGCACTACAAGCTGTGGTATCACGTCACCCACTGACCCGGTGGGGTGTGGTTGTCGCGGCAGACATCGGCCGCAGAGGATGCGCGGGAGCAGTGGGCGCGCTCGTTGTACTACCGCCGGCGCCCGGCGCGGTTCCTTCGTGAAGAGGCACCGGCGGTCTCAGCCGGGCGACCACAGCGTGATTCCTTGGGGGCGGGCGGGTCTCTCTCAGCCCCCGGGAGGTCGTCTCTTCACCCGGACGCCACGACCTCGCCGGCCGTGACCTGGGGCGGGTTGGGGAGCAGTGACGCGAGGTTGAGCTGCACGAAGTCCGCCGCGGTGGAGACTGATTCTTCGGCGCTGGCCTGGTTCTGGAAGATGCTGGTCGAGGTCATCACTCCGTTGCCGGCGTCGATCCAGTAGTAGGCCACGAAGCCGGGGAGTTGGCGCATGAGCGGTACGAACCCCTCGCTGACGAGACGCGCTGCTTCGGCGGGATTGGTCACCCCTTCGTAGCGTCGGATTGCTGCGTACATGGCCGTTCTCCTCGCGGGGGCTCCGGGTGGCGGTTTGCTGATTCGCCGTACCCCTGTGTCGGCCGCCTGGCTCGCGTGGAGGCCATCAATCGCCTGAAAGGCCGAGCTTGGTGATCCAAACGGAGCGCGGGCGCCGCGGTCGTGGTTGCCGGTGATGTCTGGCGGTGCTCCCGAAAGGAGTCGGTAACCGCTTGGCCCAGACCATGAAAAAGGCCCAGCCTGTTAGACGGGGCCTTGATGCCGCCGTCAGTCGTCGGCCGACGTGTTGGCGGGCGTCGGTTTCATGCGCGAGGTGTCGGGGAGACGCCGGTCTGGTGGTGTAGTGGCCTGCAGGGGAGTGCTATTCGCCCCAGGGGGCTCTTTCGTCGATTGTTCCCAGACGGGCTTCTCCAGTGGTGAGGTCTACCAGGATGGGCCAGCAGTCGAGCAGCATGTGGCGGGCGTCGCGGGTTTCGAGGTATTGCTCGGAGTTGTAGGGGACGACGAGGATCCCGTCCTTCTCCATCACCAGTTCTGTATCGAGCTTGAGGGGAAGGTCGTAGGGGCTCGTTTCTTGTGTGAGCAGCTCTTCCGCTGCCTTCAATGCTGCGGATCGGCTCAGGCTCATTTAGTCCTCATGAGTTGATAGTTCGTGTATCCGGTGGTGTCGCGTGACCGCTCTGCGCATCCAAAAATACCAAGTCTCCGTCGCGGTTGATCACGTTGAATACGTGGCCGCCGCGCTTGTCAAGCCCGAAGACGATACCCCGCGCTCCGTCACCGCCGGTTTTGACGTCCTTCACGATATTGGAAAGCGACCCGTTGACGAACTTCTTGCCGGGGAAGTATTTTTCGAGTTCCACGATGCTTCCTCGTCTTAACTTAGGCAGGGCGGAGGCTGGGGCACCGTCGAGGGTCCTCTCGACTCCCAGGACGCACGCGAGCAGTTGATTTTCCCGCCTCCGGGGTTGACGAGTTCGCGCAGGTCGTCGGTTACAGGTGTCTTGTAGGGGTCTCCGAGTACGGTCTTCCCTCCGCCGCCTTCTCCCCAGCGAATGTTGCCGATTCGGTTGAACGATTTCTCGTTCCCTACGGCCTTGACCACTTCCTCGGCTCTGATGGCCGTCTTTCCGGCCTTGATCCAGCGTAGGACGATGGTGGCACCGATGATTCGGTCGCCGGGCGAGAGGTGCTCTCCGGTAACGGAGTCCTGTCCTGACCGGAGTTCCGCGATCCTCTTTGTGTCGCCGACAAAGGGGGGTGAGATTCATAATCGCGGATACGATTGTTTGCTTTACCTTGTCTTCTTTCGCCTTGGGGCCACCGCGAACGTAGTCGGCGACGTCGGAGAGGTCCAGGTCTTTGAAGGGGCCTCGGTCTGCTGCTCGTCGTCGATCCAGCCGGGGGACGCCTCGAGGCGGCGTTCGAGCCAGTAGCCTGCGCCGGGCTTGTCGTGCCTGCCGTCGACGGGCTTTGGTGCGTGGGGGCGCTCGTGGAGATACGCCTTGAGGTTGGCGTCGGCCTGCCGGAGGTCGCGCTGCAGCTACACACCAGGTCGTCGGGGAAGTCGTCGCTCACTCCGCCGGAGTTTATTCCTTGGCTCAAACGTGGGTACGCCTCTGCGCGGCGGCGCAGAACGGGCCCTTTGAGTCAGGTGTCCGGTTCGCCTCCTTGCCGCTGCTTCTGGCCCATGTCACACAGGTCGGGAGCGAAGCGATCAGGGAGGGGGATTCTTCGTGTCCGTGCCGGGGGATGGCCGTGAGCCATCGGATTGGGCCGTGGAGCGGTTCGGGCGGCATGCCGGCAGGCTCGTCGGGGCGATCCCGGAGCAGTTGGCAATGGCTCATGTGCGGGCTCAGGCGACTCACGCCACCGCGGACTTGAAGAAGCGCGGTCCTTACGGCCATACGCTGTCGGAGGCGGTGCGGGAGTTGCTGGCGGATCTCGCGCGTGAACTAGGCGAAGCTGTTCGCGAAGTACGTGGGTTCGAGTACGCCGTCATTAACGATCACGCACTGTTCCCCTTCAAATACGCCGATCGCCCTCGTCCGTTACAGCGTGCCCGATTGGCATCTGACGCGTCACCCACGCGCCGCCGGCTCTTGCTGGGCCATGGGCCTGGGGAACAGGAGGGCCTTTTCCCGCTCGACGCCGACTACACGACGCCGCGGTACGAGGAGTTGCACGAGGCCTTCGAGGCGCTGGGGTCTTCGACGAGGCTCGTTTCTGTGTTCTTCACGGCCTCGGCGGAGAGCGGGATCCATGCGATTCATTGGGGAGATGCGCGGCTTGAGCCGGATCGCACCTTCACCTGGCTGCACAGTGAGCAGCTTCAGGTGGCTCCTTAGGCTTGCGGATGAGCTCGCGCCGAGCTTCGCCGACCGCGGGCCTAGGAGCTGAGGTTGATGACGTCGAGAACGACGATGGTCGTCTGGGCGTAGCTGACGAGGATGGAGGCGATGGCGTCGTCGGTGTGTACGGCGCGGTTCCACTCTTCGGCGATGCCGTGGGGTGCCGTGTCACCGAGAGGGTCGTGGCAGACGGCCTGGAGTGCGACGGTGAGTGCTGCGCTGGCGGCCGGAGGCTTCTTGCCCGATCAAGCTGCGATGGCACGTGATCAAGATCCGGTGGCACAGGACAGCCCGTCCGTGATCGCATCACATCCGCGTTACTTGTCCCGTCTCGAAGGAACTGGTCTCCGTCTCAAGTGACCTGGTCTGATTCGTCGTTGATCTCAGTTGCTCTGGTTCGTCATCCTGATCGCTGCACTACTCTGTCGAGCCATGAACGCGGACCGCTGGTTGGCAGAGACCCGGACCTCCTACGACACGGTCGCGGTCAGCTATGCCGACCAACTACGCGAGGCTCTGGCCGGGGCGCCGTATCTTCGGGCGGCTCTGGCGCTGTTCGCCGACTTGGTGCACGCCACTGGTGGTGGGCTGGTGGCGGACGTGGGCTGCGGACCTGGACACGTCACCGCTCACTTGCACGAGCTGGGTGTGGACGCTTTCGGCATCGACCTTTCATCCGTGATGATCGACGTGGCTCGGCGTGACCACCCCCACCTGCGGTTCGAGGTGGGCTCGATGACCGACCTCGACCTCGCCGATGCTTCAGTCGTCGGCCTGCTCGCATTTTGGTCGTTGATTCACATCCCCGACGAAGCAGTGCCCAAGGTCTTCGGCCACTTCAAACGTGTGTTGCGTCCCGGCGGACCACTGCTGCTCGGCTTTCACGTCGGCGACGAGTCGAGGCTGAAGACGCGGGGCTACGGCGGCCACCCGATGAACGTCCACGTTCACCGTCGCCAGCCTGGCCAAGTGGCGGCCTGGCTAAGCGATGCCGGGTTCGCCGTCGAGGCCCAAATGCTGATCGACCTCGACGAGAGCGTTCCCGGTGCGCTCCTCTTCGCACGCCGTCAGTCCTAGCCATGTCAGCAGCCAGTTGCAGCCGACCCTGTTCAGTGAGACGGATGTCCACCGGCTGTCTCTCCTGCCCCGCCGACAACAGCAGACGCCGACAGCGATCGACCATCTGCCCTTGCCCCCAAAGATCTGGGCCACCGTCTCAGATGATCTGGTTCTCGGGGTGCGTGAAGCAGATGGTCGCTCATTGGGGTGAGGCCTTCCGCATCCGGGGCATGACATCCCGCTGGGTGTCCGAGGCTCACGGTGAAGGGCGAAGGCGTCGGGGAGGGGCGTGGGCCAGCCTGCGGAGGCGGGGTCCGCCTGGGAGGAATTTGGGAGACGCGGTTGCACTTCGGACCCGACCGAAGCTCCAGTGAACCTGGCTGAACGCACAGCGTGGCGGGAGAATGCCCAGGTCAGCCTGGTGAATTGGCAGGCTGCCGGATGATGTAGCTAGTAACAGCCGCGATTTACACCCTCTTCGAGGGCACCAGCGAGATCCAGCGCCTAGTCATCGCCCGGACACTTTCGGGGGATGCCGATCCGCTGGACATCCGCGCACTAGGACACGCGCGGTCCGGTTGCGCGGCGAAGGCCCCAATCCCTGTCGGCGGGTCGTACAGCCTTGAAGGTGTGGTCCAGAACCGAGTCGACCTGTTTGACGGCCTGCGGGATGCCGATATTTGCCTTGGGCTCCCCGTCGCGCAATACAGAACAGGCGCTGAGGCTGCTCGATGCGAGGATGACGATGATGGCTATGAGAGGAAAAGTTCGTCGGCGCATCATTTTCACCTCGTAGCCTGGAAGAAGGCTTTTTCCGGGTGGTGCATGCTGTACGCAATGGCGCCAGCGAGGACGAGTTCGTAGTTGGGCGGGGCGTGGGTCACCGGGGCGCTGCCTGTCGCACTCACCCACACGTGACCTGCTCCGACATCAGACTGCGAGGCTTTTTGGGCTCCCGTTCCGGGGCTACCCACCAGGACGATGTCGCCCGCGGGGATCCCGTCTTCGTGTTGGGAGGCCCGCACCACCGGTACGTTCTTTCTCGGCATTCTCGAATCGGTTGTGTCAGGACTGATGAATTTGAGCCGTTCCGCAACCATGTCGAGGCCTTCGGCCTGCCTCGGCACGGCTTGGTGGTGCGTGCTCAAACTACCCAGGGCGGCCCCGGTGTCGGCTTGCATCTCTTCGCCGTGTCCAGCGGCCGCACTCAGTACGGATGGGTCGACTTTCGTGGTCGACGTGATCCCCCGATTCCCCGTTGTTCTCGTATTTCTGGTCCGTGAGGGAACGCTATGGAGCCCTCGCCGTTGCCAGTTCGTCACCCTATTCGATGTCACGCGGGTGCTTTGGTCGTCATGCCGCGCGATCTGGCTCATGCGCGAAGTTCGATGTCCGAGACCGACCGCGGCTCAGAATCACGGGCTCGGGCTTCGTGGCGTCTGGGTGTCGAACAGACAGTCGTGGGTTGAGGATTCCTTCCGGCCCAACCCATGTCGCCGAGAACGTCACCGCCGCGATCGACCACGTCATGCGTGCGGCGAGATGAGGGGCGTCACGGTTCACGGGAGGTCTGACGGAAGATCACTCGCGACCGGGTCGTGGGGTCTCCGGGAGGTCGAACGTCGCTTGTAGCTGCCACTTCGCGCCGTCGTGCACCATCAGGTCCACCGACGAGACCCGGGCCGTGAAGGGGAGTTCGGTGTGTAGGGCGGTCTCGATCTCGGTCAGGACGGTGTCGTCCTGGCCGTCCGCGACGGTCAGGTGCGGTATGACCTCGGTGAAGGCACCGCCGTAGGGAGGGGCTTCGGGCCACCGTTCGGCGACCGCCTCGGTGAGGCGCCGCAAGGGCGCGTCCGGCTCGGGCGCGAGGTACAGCACTCCCGGGAATCGCCCGCAGCGTGCGAACCGCACGTCGAAGGCGTGATGACCGCCGAGCACCTCGGCGAGGGCCCGGTGGACCCGCCCCTGCACGCGGCTCCCGTCGAGGAACGGGAAGACCACGGTGATGTGCGCGGGAACCCCTGCTCGGGCTGACGGGTCGAACCGTTCACGCCACGCGCTAACGGCCGGTTCCGCCTGCGGGATCCTGACGATGAGTCCGGTCCGACCTGCCTGGAACCGGTGTGGGCTGGCGTCTGGCATGCCACGGATGCTGCCACGTCAAGGCCGGGCGTGGTGGGTGAAGGCGCCCACCCGGAGGGGGCTTTCCGCCTCTCCGGGCACCGTGTTGACGATGCGCTGTCCGATCTGCTGGGGTCGTGAGGTCGCTGGGTCCGGGTCCGGACGCCGGGTCGCTTCGTCGACAAGGGCCGCACCCCGTCTGAACGTTGACGGACGTGCATCGCTCCGGGTGCGTAACTTTCCCGTCGAAACCCGCCATTTCAGGAGTTCGCCGCAACCTCGTCCGGCAGATTCGACTCCTCACTCACGGAGATGCACACTGGTGTGTCCCGTACGAAGTGGGGGCAATATGACACGTATGGCGCGACAGTCGATGAGCGCGCGGAAGGCGACCGTCGGCTCCGCGGCGATGGTGGTCGCCGGACTGGCCCTGGTGATCGGGGCGGCGGCCCCCGGGCAGGCGGTGCCCGTGGCGGCGACGGCGGGGGCACGGTCGGCGCCGAACTGCGGTGCGGCCACGGCGGCAGGGGCGCCCGCGGCGCAGCGGACGCACGCTGCGGCGGCGACGGAGGCGGCCCCGGCCACGGCCGTCACCGGAAACGCGGCGCAGAAGCTCGCCTACGGCCTCGCTCCGGAGGCGCCGATCGGCCTGTGGTCGTCCTCGAACGTCACCCTGCGCACCCCGGTCGCCAAGGGCACCGTCCACCTGGACGTCACCACGCACGGCTTCATCGCCGATTCCCTCCTGATGCAGCGGTACGACGCGAAGACGCACCGCTGGGCCGACCTGGACGTCCAATCGGCCGGCAGTGACAGTCCGAACAAGGGGAGGTTCTCCTTCCCCGTCTCGGCGGCGGCGAGCCCCGGCCGCCCCGCCACCGTGGCGCTCCGGGTCCAGGCCATCGACCGTCCCGGTCGCCTGGACGTTGCCGCTTCGGTCGACGACGGCCACGGCCACACCTACCGCGCGCCGACGCGCAGTACGGTCGTCGACCGGCCCACCACCAGCGTCACGGGGTGGTCGGACGGTGCGGGCCTGGTGCGCGGCGGGGCGGCGAAGGAGTTCGACCTCAGGGTCAAGAACACCACCAAGCGGGCCTATCCGGAGCTCAACGCCGGGTTTTCCGCCTACGGCCAGGGCGGCGACCGCTATGTGGCCCCCAAGGACCTGGTGCTGCAGCAGTACGTGCCCGAACGCGGCTGGCAGCACGTGCCGTTGGTGCCGAGCGGCTGCGACCCCGGCATGAGCGCCGCACTGGTCCCGACCGCCAAGAAGCCGCTGGCCCCCGGCGCCACCGCCGTCTACCGGTTGCGGCTGGCGGTCGCGCCGGCCGCTCCCGTGGCCAAGGTGGAGGCGGGCCTGTCGGTGGGCAACGGTGACACGTCGCTCTCCTACCGGTCGCTGCCGTTCGCGATCCGCGCGAGGTAGTCCCGCCGGGTACGACGATCCCGTGGGGGAGTCGGGGCGGGGAGGCAGGGTGCTGCCTCCCCGCCCCTGTCGCTTGCCGGTGGTGTGTGCGCTTACGGCCCCGCCTACCGGGCTGACGCGTCCCGGGCCTGCTCGGGTTGCGCGTGGAGGAGGTCGCGGGCTTCGTCGGCGGCGCGGGCGATGCTTTCGGAGACGTGGTCGACGAAGCGGGCGATGTTTTCCAGGCGGGTGGCGGCCGGGGTGTCGGGGCCGAGGACGCTGACGCCTCGGCGTGCGGTTTCGGCCAGGTGGGCGGTGCCACGGACGCTGGCCATCATCGATTGGTACCAGACGTCGTCGTCGACGACGTAGCGCTCGCGCCGGCGGTCGTCGCGCTCGCGGCGGACCAGGTCCTGGCTTTCGAGGAACGCGATGGCCTTGGAGACGGATGCCGGGCTGACGTGGAGGCGTTGGACGAGCTCGGCGGCGGTGAGGCTGCCGGTGTCGCTGGTGCACAGGCAGGTCAGCACCCGGGCGCTCATCTTGGGGGTGCCCGATTGGATCAGGACAGTGGTGAACGTCTCCTCGTACGCGCGCACCGCTTCGGGATCGCGCCCGTGGGCCTGCGGGGGCGCGTCGGGGCCGTGGGGCGTGGGGTGCCTGCGGCGTTGGGCGCGGTGTTCGGTGGCGCGGTGGGCGAGTTCGGCGCGGTAGGCGGTGGGGCCGCCGTTGCGCATCACCTCGCGGGTGACGGTCGAGGTGGGGCGGTCGAGACGGCGGGCGATCTCGGCGTAGGCGAGGCCGTCGGCGAGCCCCAGTGAGATCTGTTGGCGTTCCTGTTGGGTGAGCCTGCCGCCCGGCATCTCGGCCTCCTTCGTCGTACGTCGTGCGTGTGCGTGGTCCCTGGTGCGCCTGGCCGGGTCAGCGTAGCGTTCACTCTCAGTTCATTGCAACGGACGGGGTGGGATCGTTGCGTTAGCTTTGGGGTCGTTGCAATGATTTTGCGTTTGCTACCTGGGGTGATGGCATTTACGCGCAACGGGATCGTTGCTTGAATGTTGAATGCAACGTAGCGTTTCAGTCGTTGGAAACGACGGGTGGATCGAAGGAGCGCACGATGCGGAGGTTCGCCCCCCCCCCCCGTGTTGGTGGCCGTCGTCGTCGACTTCCCCGCTGGACGGATCCAGTTCATCGCCGGCGACCGGGTCGACACCACCGTCGAGGTCCGGACCACGGATGCCGCGAAGGGCCGTGACGCGAAGGCAGCGGCGCAGGCCGAGGTCGCGTACGGCGGCGGTGTCCTGCGGATCGACCCAATGACCCACATTGCGCCAGCCGTTCGCTCGACCGATGTGCACGACCGAGGAGAAGGAGTACCCGCCATGTCCCTCACCCGTACCGACCGGAAAGCCGTTGCCGGGCCGGAGCGCCCGGAGTTGCAGCAGGCCCTCCAGGAGATCGTCGATTCCGGTTTCGCCGGGGTGCAGTTGCGCGTGCACGACGAGCGGGGCGCGTGGGTCGGCAGTGCCGGGGTGCGGAGGCTCGGCGCGAGCGCCAAGCCGTCGACCGACGGGCGGTTCCGGATCGGCAGCAGCACCAAGACCTTCACCGCGACACTGGTGTTGCAACTGGTGGCCGAGGGCAAGCTGGGGCTGGACGCGCCGGCGGCCGACCATCTGCCGCAGTTCGAGCTGGACCGGCGGATCACGGTGCGGATGCTGCTCCAGCACACCAGCGGGGTGTTCAACTTCACCGGCGAGTACTACGAGGACGGGACGTTCGCGCCGGGTATCCCCTGGCAGGGGCCGGAGTTCGTGGCCAACCAGTTCCACACCTACCCGCCGGAAGAACTGGTACGGCTGGCGCTGTCCAAGCCGGCGCGGTTCGCGCCGGGGACGGACTGGAGCTACTCCAACACCAACTACGTGCTGGCCAAGCTGCTGGTCGAGGCGGTCACCGGCCGCCCGTACGCCGAGGAGATGCAGCGGCGGATCCTCGGACCGCTCGGACTGTCGGGCACCTCGGTGCCGGGCGCGTCGCCGGAGATCCCCGCGCCGCACGCCCACGGCTACTACACCTTCCAGGACGCCGGCCAGTGGAAGACGGTCGACCTCACCCGCTACAACGTCTCCTGGATCTCCGCCGCCGGCGACATGATCTCGACCACCGAGGACCTCCACGTGTTCTTCTCCGCGCTGATGGCCGGGAAGCTGCTGCCGGCCCCGCTGCTGGCGGAGATGCGCACGCCGCATCCCAAGCTGGGCTACGGCCTGGGGCTGTTCGTGCAGGAGACGGACGGCGGCGGCACCGTCTTCCACCACAACGGCGGCTTCTTCGGCTGGGCGGCATTGATGTACGGCACCGCCGACGGCGGCACGACCCTGACCGCCTCGCTCACCACGGGGGACGCCCAACTCGACTTCGCCGCCACGGCGGCCGCGTTCCAGCAGGCGCAGCAGCGGCTCGTCGACGCGGTGTTCTGCGTCGGGCGGCAGCCCGCGCCGGCCCGGGCCGACGGGCGCTCCGCCCGCTGATCCCCACCCACCCGGGGCGACGAGCGTGGGCCACTCGCCGGCCGTTTCACCACAGTTGCACTGCGCCGAGCCCGTCCCAGGGGGCCGCGCCGGTCGTGACGACCGCGGGTGCGGTGCCGCGGTGTGGTGTTCGGTGGGGGGCGTCCCGCGGAGGCGTTTGAACGCGACGCTCAGGGCGAAGGCGTTGGCGTAGCCGACCTTCCGGGCGATCGCGCCGACCGTGGCGCCGGTCCCGCGCAGCAGGTCGGCCGCCAGGCCGATGCGCCAGGAGGCGAGGTAGGTCATCGGGGGTTCTCCGACGTGTGCGGTGAAGCGGCGCGCGAGTGCGGCGCGGGGCTGGCCCGTTCCGGCGGCGAGGTCCGCCACGGTCCACGGGCGGGGCCGGGTCCTCGTGGAGCAGGCGCAGTGCGCGGCCCACCGCCGGGACGTCCATCGCGCGGTACCACGGCGGTGCGTGCGCCGCGGGCCGGTCGAACCAGGTCCGCAAGGTGGCGAGCAGCAGCAGGTCCAGCAGCCGGTCGCGCATCACCTGCTGCCCGGGCCGGTCCCCGCCGACCTCGTCGACAAGTCCGGCGGCCAGGGCTGGTCGCCGGCCGCGGCGGAGGACTACGCGGAGGCGGTGAGCCCGATCCGACGGGGCCTGGACGCCCACCTCTCCGACGGCGTGCAACGTGCCCTCGGCCGGCCGTCGGGGGACTCCACCGCTTACGTATCGGCTGCCGTCGCGGCATGGCGCCATTGAGCCCGAAGAGGTGCGCCAGCGACGGCAGCGGTCCTCCTGGGGCGCATTCCTGCCGCTGGTCGCGGCGCATCATAGGTGCGATGCCGAAAACCCGCTGGAAAACGCCGGGGCGGAGGAGGGAGTCAAACCGCCGAGCGGGTGATTCGTGGCGTGATGGCCGGGGATTGGTGGCATGAATTCGACGTCCTAGCGACCCCGACGTATTTCGGAGCTCAGCATGCGTATGCGCACTGCACTCACTGCCGCACTGATGTGTTCGGCTGCCCTCCTCGGTCCCGTCGGCATCGCCGTCGCCGACGACCACACGGGAGGGGTGCAGGACACCGGCACCATGAACTTCCAGGACGTGAACAATGACGACGGCGGCAACGCCTGGATCTTCGACGCCGGCTCGGAGCACGGCAAGGAGGACAAGGGCGGTAAGGACGACAAGGGCGGTAAGGAGGACAAGGGCGGTAAGGAAGCCAAGGGCGGCAAGGAAGCCAAGGGCGGCGACCACGGCAAGGAAGCCAAGGCGGACGGCTCGGAGCAGGCTCCGGACGAGGAGTAGAGCCTTCGCGACCCCGCCCTTCCTTCCGCTTCGGCGTAGAAGGAGGGGCGGGGTCTTTCGTCGTCCCGGGGCGCGGTGAATTCCGGATCGGCGCCACGGTCCTGGATTTCCGGGTGAGGCTCGACGGGGAATGTCCGCGGCGTCCCGGGAGAAGGCCGAGCCGTGGTCGCCAGTCGTCAATCCGTCCGGTGATTCCGCCGCCTTGGATGCGGTGCGAAGAGGGAGAGGGACGGGGAATGCGGGGCCCGGCGCATTTTTGGCGGGCCGCCCGAACCATGCGGAATCGTGCCCGTGCGGTGTGCGTGCGCCGATCACGGCGTCAACTAGTTCGCCCGATTGCCGATTGCCGATTGCTCATGGGCTATTGCTCATCGGTGAATGCTGACGAGGGAATACCGATGAGGGAATGCCGCACTGCGGAGGCCGGGCCGTGGGTGTTCCGGAACGTCAAAGGTGGCGCGCTACCGGGGTGTTGTTCCGGTGCGGCCCGGAGGGCGGTTCCGGGGCGTGTCCCGGGCCGCCCTCCCGCGCGGGGTCAGTCCCGGCCGTCGCGCGGGGCGAAGTGCAGCAGCCGGTCGGCCTCCCGCTGGGTCTCCTGCGCGACGCGGCGGCTCTCGGCGACCACGTCGCCGTGTTTCGAGACCAGGCTCTCGTAGATCGGTGAACCGCTCGCCGGGGCGGGCGCGGGGGCTGGCAGGGGGGCGGGCATGGGTTACTCCTGAAAATCGATCGGGCAGACGGCGGCAGCCGAGCACGGTGCGCGCCGCCGGCGCCCGACTACCCAATCACGCCGAGCCCATTCACCGCCTCCTATGTGATCAGTTCCACGTCCGGATGGTGAGACGTAGTGCCTGAAGGGCGGTCACGACTCCCGTGCCACCGGGCCGTCCGTCACCGGCTCCGCGTTGCGCCGGGTCTTCGCCCAGCCGTTGCGGCCCCGCAGCATCCGCACGAAGCCCCGGGCCGACACCACGAACAGGTGGTAGGCGTACAGCCACAGTGCCAGACCCCACAGGACGGCCGTCAGGCGGGACGCCTCCGGCGCGTGGTCGCGACGGTACACCGGACCCCACAGCACGAACGGGCCGACGGCGAGCACCGCCAGGACCGGTGCCACCGGCCACAGGACCAGGGCCCCGCATCCGCCGAGCACCAGCAGCGCCGCGGTCAGCGCCAGCGTCACCAGGTGGGCCACCGGCTGGCAGAAGGTGTAGAGCGTCTCCAGTACGCCCCGGCCGCCGTAATGGCGCGAGGAGACGATGCGCGGGGCGTAGCGGACGCACTGGAGGTTGCCCTGGGCCCACCGGGTGCGCTGGGTCAGCAGTCGGCGCAGGCGCGGCAGCCCCTCCTGGGAGACCCAGGTGTCGGCGACGTGGGTGACCCGGTAGCCCGCGAGGATCATGTGCAGACCCAGTTCGTAGTCCTCCAGCAGTGCGCCCCGCTTCCAGGGCCGGCGCTCGACGGCGGCGATCCGGTCGAGGGCGGACAGCCGGGTGAACTGGCCGTTGCCGCCCAGTCCGACCGAACCGGTGCGCACCCGCAGCAGCTGCATCCCCGCGTTCGACACCGCGAACTCCATGTCCTGGACGCGGACCAGGAGCCGGGCCAGGGCGTTGGGGACCCGGCCGCGCTCGGGCAGCGGACGGCGCTCGTCCACGTTGCGCATCCGGACGCCCACCTGCACCCCGCCGACCTCCGGATCGTCGAAGCCGGCCGGTCCCGACACCGCGGCGAGGGCCCCGGGATCCAGCCGCCCGTCGGCGTCGACCACGCACACCACGACCCCGGCGCGGTCGGCGTCCGCCGGCAGGAACTCGCCGAGTTGGTCGTAGGCCGCGTTCAGGGCGTCGCCCTTGCCGGTGCGGGCGTCGGGACGCACCCGGCGGACGAGGTGGATCCGGCGGTCCTCCTCGGCGAGCGCGGCGACGATGTGCCCGGTGCGGTCGTCACTGTCGTCGTCGATCACCCACACATGGGCGGCGGGGAAGTCGCCGCGCAACTGCGTGACGGTGGCGCCGACCACCGCCTCCTCGTCGCGGCAGGGCACGAAGAAATGCCAGTCCAGCGCGGTCGGATCCCCGGCCTCGGTGCGGGGGCGGTGACGGTAGGCGTGCCGGGCGCCGGCCCAGTAGAGCAGGAAGCAGGCGAGCAGCACGAAGGGGAAGAGGAAGAGCAGGAGACTGTCGAACACGGGTTACTCCGGGGCGCGTTGGGGCGGGCGGGTCAGGCGGCCGCGGCGTACGGTGCGGTCCGCTCGGCCACCAGGCCGGTCAGCAGGCCGGCGATCCGGTGCGAGGCGCGGCCGTCGCCGAACGGGCTGGGCCGCGCGGCGAGGCGGGCGCGGCCGGCCGCGCCCAGTGCCAGACGCTCCCGTGCGGCCCGGCCGAGCGCCGGTCCCGGCGCGACCAGCGTGGCGAAGTCGCCCATCGCCTCCGGGCGTTCGGTGGAGTTGCGGACCACGACCAGCGGCCGGCCCAGCACGGTGACCTCCTCCTGCACGCCGCCGGAGTCGGAGACCAGCAGCGCCGCGTGCCGGGCCAGCGCGAGGAAGTCGCGGTAGCCGAGCGGACGGGTGACCCGCAGCGGGGTGAGCAGATCGGTCAGCCCGGCGGCCTCGGCGCGGGCCCGGGTGCGCGGATGGAGCGGCAGCACGACCGGAGTTTCGGCCGCGAGCGCGGCCAACTCGCCGAGCACGGCCCGCAGCGCGGCCGGGTCGTCGGTGTTCTCGGGCCGGTGGACGGTGGCCAGGACGAAGCCGTCGGAGGTCAGTCCACGCCGGGTCAACTGCGCCAACCGCTCGGATTCGGAGGGGAGTTGGCGGTGCACCGCCTCGACCACGGTGTTGCCCGTGACGGCGATGCGGTCCGCCGGGACGCCCTCGGCGCGGAGGTTGTCGCGGTTCTGCGGCGTCGCCGCGCACAGCACGTCGGCGAGCCGGTCGATCAGCACCCGGTTGTGCTCCTCCGGCATGTTCCGGTCGTGACTGCGCAGCCCGGCCTCGACGTGGACGAGCGGCAGCGCGCGGGCGTTGGCGGCCAGTGCGCCGGCCAAGGCGGCGTTGGTGTCGCCCTGGACGACCACGGCCCGGGTCGGCCCGGCCTGGAACACCGCATCGAGTTGGCCGAGCGCCGCCGAGATCTGCACGGCGCGCGGCTGCCCGCCGACGCCGGTCAGACGGGTCGGCTCGGGAATCCCGAACTCGGCCAGGAAGCGGCCGGAGAGCTCCTCGTCGTAGTGCTGCCCGGTGTGCACGACGTGGGCGGCGGGGCCCAGCAGCCGGATCAGCTCGGTGAGCTTGACCAGCTCGGGGCGGGTACCGAGGACGACGGCGACACTGCGCGGCGGCAGGGCGGACAAGGCGACTCCCAGGGGACGGGGCGGCGGGGACGTCCGCCACGGTCGCCGCCGTCCGTTGCCGCGACGGCTGACGTTCGGTTGCCCGAGGGTTGCTTTCCCGCCTCGGCCCGCAGGAGGGGACCTTCGCCGTGCCGCGGCGCGGGACCTTGGTCCCGGTGCGGGCGGGACGTCCGCCACCCCGCGGCCGACCGCGGTCGGCCGTCCCGGCGGTCCCGGTCTGTACGGGCACCGGGCGCGGTCAGGCGTGCCCGGCCCCGTCGCCGCGGTAGCGGTAGCCCAGTCCGCGCACCGCCTCGATCGGGTCGGTGTCCGGGCCGCCCGCGGCCTGCTGGAGCTTGCGCCGCACCCGCAGCACCGCGAACTTCACCCGGTCCCGGCCGATGCCCTGCGGATCGTCCCAGACCTGGTCGAGCAGCTGGTCGGTGGTGACCACCCGGCCCCGGTTGCGGACCAGCACCTGGAGCAGCCGGTACTCGATGTCGCTGAGCCGGACCTCCTCGCCGCGCCAGACCGCCGAACGGCGCTCGGGCACCAGCCGCAGCGCCTCCCCGTGCGCCGCGCCGGCCCAGCGCACGGGGCCGGCGCGGCGCAGCAGGGCCTCGATCCGGGCCAGCAGCTCGTCGTTGCCGAACGGCTTCGGAAGGTAGTCGTCGGCGCCGGCCCGCAGGCCCCGCACCCGGTCGCGCTCGGCGCCGCGCGCGGTGAGCAGCAGCACCGGCAGGTCGGTCAGGTCCCGGGTGCGCTCCAGCACCTGCCAGCCGTCCAGACCGGGCAGCCCGACGTCGAGCACCATGAGGTCGGGGTCGTCGGCGAAGAGGCGGCGCAGGCCCGCGCGGCCGTCCGCGGCGGCCAGCACCTCGTAGCCGGCCCTGGTGAGCAGGGTGCGCAGCGCCATCGCCACGTCGGCGTCGTCCTCGACCACCAGGATCCGGGTCACGGCCCGTCCGTTTCCTCGGTGTCGTCGTCCGGTCCGGGCCCCCCGGTCGGCAGCCGCACGGTGAAGACCGCCCCGCGGCCCGGCGCGTCGGAGACCGTCAGGTCGCCGCCGTGCCGGCGCACGATGTCGCGGCTGAAGGCCAGCCCGAGGCCGGTGCCGGGGAAGCCGCCGTGCTCGGCGTTGGGGGCCCGCACGAAGCCGGAGAAGATCTCCTCGCGGTACTCGGCCGGTACGCCGATGCCGCTGTCGGTCACCTCGACGCGCCAGGCGTCGCCGTCCGGCGCGGCGTCGATCCCGACCCGGCCGCCGGACGGCGTGAACTTCGCGGCGTTCTCCAGCAGGTTGTCCAGCACCTGCGCCAGCCGGTGCTCGTCACCGCGCAGCGGCGGCCCCGGTTCGCAGCGCAGCACGGTGAACACGCCGGCCGCCGTCAGGGTGGGCATCCGATCCAGTACGGCGTGCTCGACCAGCCGGCCGACGTCCACCGCGGCGCACTCCAGCCGGCGCCGCGGTTCGCGCAGCACGGCGGTCTCCAGCAGCGCGGTGATCACCGACGCCATGCGCTCGGCGTTGCGCCGGATCGCGGCCAGGAACTCCCGCTGCTCGGGCCCGAGCGGACCGGAGGCCGGGTCGGCGAGCAGGTCGCAGAAGCTCAGGACGGAGGTCAGCGGGGTCCGCAGGTTGTGCGAGGCGGAGGCGAGGAACTCGTTGCGCCGGCGGGCGAGTTCGGCGAGCGCCGCGTTGGCGCGGTGCAGGGCCTGCTCGCGGCGCTTGGTCTCGGTGACGTCCTCGGCGGTCCACAGCGTTCCGCTGGGCCGCCCGTCCGGGTCGTACAGCGGCGCCGTCTCGCGCCGGATGATCCGGCCGTCCGCGAGCGGGAACTCGGCGACGCGGTGCACTCGGCGCGCCGCCAGAGCGGTGGTGCGCGCGGCGGTCGGGTCCGGGCGCACCGCGAACCGGCCGGCCACCTCGTCGACGATCGGGCCCAGCGGTGCACCGGGGGAGTGGTCCACCCCGTCGAGGGCGAACATCTCGATGAATCGGCGGTTGACGGCGACCACGTGCGCGTCGCCGCCCTGCACGATCGCCGCCCGTGGCAGGGCCTCCAGGACGGCCTGTAGTCGGTCGCGCGCACGGTCCACCCGCCCACGGTACGCGCGGGGGCGGGCGGGGCCGTGCATCTGCCGGGTCGGACGGCCGCCCGTGCCGCGGGTGCGGCCCCGCCGGACTCCGGTCCACCGCCCGCCAACCGGCGCTTCTCGGGCTCGTCGCACGTCCGGCGGGGCGGCCGTGCCGGAAACCCCCCTTGACGGGTCGAAGCTCTCGCTCTACGTTCTCCTTCCATAAAGCAAAACATTAATTCCATGATGCGGAATTAAGTCCGACCCCTTCGGTCGGGCCAGCCCGTGACAGGTCGACGCAGGAGTACTCGATGCCTCGAATGACAGCCGCCCGCGCGGCGGTGGAGATCCTCAAGCGCGAGGGCATTACCAACGCCTTCGGAGTGCCGGGTGCGGCGATCAACCCCTTCTACGCGGCCCTCAAGGCCGCGGGCGGGATCGACCACACGCTGGCGCGCCACGTCGAGGGCGCCTCGCACATGGCCGAGGGCTACACCCGGACGAACCCGGGCAACATCGGCGTCTGCATCGGCACCTCGGGTCCGGCCGGCACCGACATGATCACCGGCCTCTACTCCGCCACCGGTGACTCCATCCCGATCCTCTGCATCACCGGCCAGGCGCCCACCGCGGTGATCCAGAAGGAGGACTTCCAGGCCGTCGACATCGCCTCGATCGCCAAGCCGGTCGCCAAGGCCGCGACCACGGTCATGGAGGCCGCCCAGGTCCCCGGCGTCTTCCAGCAGGCGTTCCACCTGATGCGCTCCGGTCGTCCCGGCCCGGTCCTGATCGACCTGCCGATCGACGTCCAGCTCACCGAGATCGACTTCGACCCGGACCTGTACGAGCCGCTGCCCGCCTTCAAGCCGGCCGCGACCCGCGCCCAGGTCGAGAAGGCGATCACCCTCCTCAACGAGTCCGAGCGTCCGCTGATCGTCGCCGGCGGCGGCATCATCAACGCCGACGCGTCCGACCTGCTGCTTGAGTTCGCCGAGCTGACCGGCACCCCGGTCATCCCGACCCTGATGGGCTGGGGCATCGTCCCCGACGACCACGAGCTGAACGCCGGCATGGTGGGCCTGCAGACCTCGCACCGCTACGGCAACGCGAACTTCCTGGAGTCCGACTTCGTCCTCGGCATCGGCAACCGCTGGGCCAACCGCCACACCGGCAAGCTGGACCTGTACACCCAGGGCCGCAAGTTCGTCCACGTGGACATCGAGCCGACCCAGATCGGCAAGATCTTCGCCCCGGACTACGGCATCGCCTCGGACGCCAAGGCCGCCCTGGAGCTGTTCGTCGAGGTGGCCAAGGAGCTCAAGGCCGCCGGCAAGCTGCCCGACCGCAGCGACTGGGCCGCCTCCACCCAGGAGCGCAAGGCCCAGCTCCAGCGCCGCACGCACTTCGACAACATCCCCATGAAGCCGCAGCGCGTCTACGAGGAGATGAACAAGGCGTTCGGCCCGGAGACCCGCTACGTCACCACCATCGGGCTCTCCCAGATCGCCGGCGCGCAGATGCTGCACGTCTACAAGCCGCGCCACTGGATCAACTGCGGCCAGGCCGGCCCGCTGGGCTGGACCATCCCGGCCGCACTGGGCGTCGCCAAGGCCGACCCGGAGACCCCCGTCGTCGCGCTCTCCGGTGACTACGACTTCCAGTTCATGATCGAGGAGCTGGCGGTCGGCGCCCAGCACAAGATCCCCTACGTCCACGTCCTGGTGAACAACGCGTACCTGGGCCTGATCCGCCAGGCGCAGCGCAACCTCGACATCAACTTCCAGGTCAACCTGGAGTTCGAGAACATCAACTCGCCCGAGCTGGGCGTCTACGGCGTGGACCACGTCAAGGTCGCCGAGGGCCTGGGCTGCAAGGCGATCCGGGTCACCGACCCCAGCGAGCTGGGTGCCGCCTTCGAGGAGGCCAAGAAGCTGGCCGCCGAGCACCGCGTCCCGGTCGTCGTCGAGGCGATCCTGGAGCGGATCACCAACATCTCGATGGCCGCCGCGGAGATCGACAAGGTCAACGAGTGGGAAGAGGTCGCGACCGAGCCCGGTCACGCCCCCACTGCGATCAAGCCGCTCAAGGTCTGATCGAGGGGTCGGTTTCCGGACCCGATCCGGACGATGTGCCGGGCGCGGCTTGACGGTCGCGCCCGGCCCCACCAACATCCCGTAAAGCAAAAACAGAAATCCGCTATCCGGAAGGAGCGCCGGGACCTATGGGTTTCACGGACACGCGCTTCAACGTCAATCTGTCGATCCTGTTCACCGAGCTTCCGTTGTTGGAGCGGCCTGCGGCCGCGCGGGCGGCGGGCTTCACGGCGGTGGAGCTGTGGTGGCCGTGGGTGGATGCCCCGACCCCGGAGCGGGCCGAGCTGGATGCGTTGCGTGATGCGTTGCGTGA